>JBBKXN010000102.1:0-83185 GCA_037969475.1 Pyrinomonadaceae bacterium
CCGGTCGCACCTGTTACTAAGATCTTCATTGTAAGAATTAATTGCCCGTAAATTCCGATTTCGGCTTTTTTCCGAGTTTCGATTCAGTTAAACATCCATTGTGCCAGCGGCACCCGCGATTAGCCCAGTCATTTATGACTGGGTAACGATTCTTCGAATGTGGTTTATAAACGAAAAACCCAGCCGTTAACGACCGGGCTTTCTCAATGATCGGTGTTGCGGCCACTGTCGAACATTCCAATTCTTAATTTCGAATTGCCGATGTTTATCGACTTATCATATCCGCAAAGGCATAACGATATATTTGTAGTCGTATTCGGTATCGCCGGCGAAGCTCATTTGGGTGCTGCCGTTTGAATCTTTGAATTCGAATGCAATTTTTGGTTTAGCACCTGTTTCTTTAACCTTGACCTTTTCGCCATCGGTTTCATTTTCGGTTTCGGTAGCTTCCATTTCGCTTGATGCGACGATATTTAGAAATTCCTGTAAATACTGAGAATTAAAACCTAGCGTTACTTCTTCGCCCGAATAATCTACCGGGATCTGCTCTCTTCCTTCGCCTTCTTCGCTTGATTGCGCCGTAACTTCGATCTCACCTTCGCGGACCGTAAGGCGTATGGAACGTGTGCGTTCGTCAGCCATGAGAGCAACGCGATCTACCGCGCGTTTTAGTTCGCCGGAATCAAAAATAGCTTTTTTGTCATTGTCTTTCGGAATCACCATTTCATAATTCGGGAATTGCCCGGAGAGCTTTCGTGTCGTCAAAAGACGGCCGTCAACTTCGAAATAAATATGATTTTCATCTTCGCCAAAGTGAACGTCCGATTTAGTTTCGCGGGCGATCTTGGTTAATTCGATGAGGGATTTCTTCGGTATAAGCGTATCCATTTTTGTTTCAAGCGCGGTAGCGAGTTTTCTTTCGATAAACGCAAGCCGATGACCATCGGTCGTAACCATACGCGCGGTGCCGCCATCGATGACAAATTTTGCACCGGAAAGCGTAAAGCGCGATTGCTCATTGGTGATCGCAAAGCTTGTAGTCGTAATAAAATGGTTAAAGATATCGGCAGGAAGCGACATATTCGCCGATTTAAAATCAGGAACTTCAGGAAACTGCTCACGCGAAACGCCCGCCAGGCGATATTTTTTTGAATCGCCAAATTTAAGCTGAACCCAATCATTATCAAGCTTCTTAAAGTGCATATCGGTGTCTTCGGCAAGCCGCACGATATCAAAAAGCTTTCGCGCCTGGATACACATCGCACCCGGTGATTTGATCTCGGCTTCAGCTTCGCAGCGGATCGTCACATCGAGATCGGTCCCGACGATGCGAATCGTATTTTCCCCAACCGATTCAATTAAAATATTAGACAAAACCGGGATGGTGGATTTCTTTTCCACGATTCCCTGTACAAAACCCAATTCTTTCTTTAATACACTTTGCTTGATTACAAATTCCATTTCGCTCTCCTGATTTTCGTTAGTATAAAAACTTTAGTTTATTTTCCTGATCTTCCAATTTCCGTTTTCAAATCTGGTCGTTTCAAAAAGCAATATCTGATAGATCGGTTTCTGATGCTCTTCGTCCAAACCCGCTATAAATAAATATTTGATCAATCCTTCGTCAATTTCCTGGCTTTCCGCTTTTGCTTTTACCGAATTCCAAATTTCCTCAACCTGCTTTTCGACCGTGCTCTCTTTTACGACCATTTTGTCATTTGTAAAAGTTACATGAAGCACTTTTTCATTTTTCGATTCCTGTTTTGTTTCTAGCTCGATCTTTCCGGTTTCTCCGTCAGAGAATTTTATTTCCTGTTCCGATGATTTTCCCTGACAGCCGTAGATAATCAAAACAGCTAATATTAATCCAAGAAATTTCATCATCTTACGAAAATCAATTTTACAAAAAACCTATCGGATATTTTCTCACTAATTTGCACGCCTTTTTACTCTTCCTAATACAAATAAAATATATGAATATTTCTAGTAGTAGTAATAGGGCCTGTGAAAAAGTGGAAAAACCACTTAAACTACTCAAAACATATCGTTTACACGTCCACAGGATGTGTGGAAATAAAGCCGGTTAAACACTTCCTTGTGGATAAAATTCCGTATTTAAAGTTTTCGGAGAATATCCACATGGCCCGGAAATGAATTTCTGTGGAAATGTGGAAAAGTCAAAAACTTTTCGTGATGGGTAAAGCCTTATTCTATTTTCAAAATATCTGTGCGTTGTGAAAAACTTTTTCGAAGTTTTCCTCAAAAACTCACGCGCTAGCTGCAAAGGGTATCGATAAACTCGCTGATCTCCTTGTGGAAATCCCTTTCCGATTTAATTTTCTTCTCGATCTTTTCTACGGAATGCATAACGGTCGTGTGATGCTTTCCGCCGAATGCGCGTCCGATCTCGGGAAAGCTGTGCTGTGTCAGACGTTTACAGAGATACATTGCGACCTGTCTTGGAAAGGCGATATTGCGTGAATTATTTTTTGATTTTATTTCCTCAAGCGCCAGATCGAAATGATTTGCGACCATTTTTGTGATTCGCTCGATCGTAATTCCGTCAGCGGTTTCGGCATCGATGATTTTCTTCATCGCGTCCTGGGCTAGCATTTTTGAGATCGGCAGGCCTCGTAAAGAAGATATGGCGATCAACCTGACAAGCGTGCCCTCAAGCTCTCGCACATTGCTCTTTACTTTATTAGCAATAAAAAACGCAATCTCATCCGGAAGATCGACACGGTCCTGATCGGCTTTTCTTTTAAGGATCGCGACCTTTGTCTCAAGATCAGGCGGTTCCATGTCAGCGATCAATCCCCATTCAAAACGCGAGTGGAGCCTTTCTTCAAGCGTCGGAATCTCTCTCGGGGGGCAATCAGATGTAATAATGATCTGTTTTTGTTCATTATGAAGCGCATTAAATGTATGGAAAAATTCTTCCTGTGTGCGCTCTTTCCCTGCGAGAAACTGTACATCGTCCATCAAAAGAACGTCTATTGAACGATATTTCTCACGAAAAAGCTGTGTGCTGTCATAACGAATTGCGTTAATAAGCTCATTCATAAATTTTTCGGAAGATATATAAACAACACGCAGATGTTTATTTCGCTCTCTGATCGCCTGCCCGGTAGCATGCATCAGGTGGGTTTTACCAAGACCGACGCCGCCGTAAATAAACATTGGATTATATGCGTTACCCGGTGATTCAACGATCGCCTCCGCCGCCGCATGGGCAAACTGATTGCAGGAGCCAACGACAAATCTTTCAAATGTATATTTTGCGTTAAGCGTATCTTCGATCGGCTCAAGGTCAACAAATTTTGTTGCCGTAGCGGAAGATTGTTGAGTATTTATACCGGCACCTTGGTGCTCGTGAGTGATGTTTTCATGCTCCGGATTGTTTTCCTCGAATTCTTGTTTTTCAACTGTCCAACTTAGACTGTAATTCTCCATATCCAGATCAGACATCGTGTCGCTGATCAGGGGTAGATAATTCTTATCGATCCAATCTCTATGAAATTCCGTTGCTTTAAGATAAAGAATCTTATTTTCTTCATCGCAATCCTTGAATTGAATTGGACGAAACCAAGTTTCGAATATCTGATTGTTGAGATGTTGTTGAACCGAATTAAGAATACTATCCCAAACGGTTTGGTTTTCTACAGACGCACCCATTTTCTCTCCGCAAACACAATCTTCAAAATCAAAAATATTTCTCTAAACAAACTCTTAAGCAGTTTGCCGCCTTGGGGTGGCGTAAGGGTCTTAAGAACCGCACCGGCAATCATGACAAGTTGTTACATTTTGGTAACTTTAACGGATTTTAATAAAAAATCCAAATACTTTTTCCACAGGTTTTTCCACAGGTAGCAGAAATTTTGCTTAAAAGTTAATGTAATACATTAAAGCTTGTGTTTTCAACGAGTTACGAGAGTTTTTGTACTGGAAACGAGTCAAACACTATCAGACAATATTTAGAAACGCAAGTAGTTATCCACAGCTTTTAAAATAAACATTCTTTAAAGTAAACGAAACCTTTTCTTTACACGATTTCAGACAAAAAAATTTTTTTTTAACTTTCTTTATTTTCTTTTTCTCCGGGAATTTTTAACCGAATATGACGCAAAATTTCTGTTTCAAAAATCCCAAGAAAACCCGGCCCGTTTAAGCACTTGTAGAAATCCTTTAAATGAATTCATAACCGCCCACAAACTCAATAAAAATGGACATGTCTTACATACTGTAAGAACATTCCCAATCAGCGGATCAGAGCAGACGAAAGAAGCTGATTCTCCAATGCCTCTCAAAAGGAAAAGATCATCCAAATTTAACATTTCCCGGAAAAACTGGAAAAATGAGTCCTCAAGGTAAATTATGAAAAACTTTGGAACGGCAATAAATTGCATTGATGGACGTGTACAGGGTCCGGTAGCTGATTGGGTAAAGCTCCACGGACACGTTCGGTATGTCGATATGATCACGGAACCAGGTGTTGATAAAGAACTATCGCAAGGAAAAAAGGAGATAGTTTATGCACTGTATGAAAAAATTCGGATAACGGTAGAAAAACATCAGTCTCGAATTATTGTGATTGCCGGACATTTCGATTGCGCCGCAAATCCGGTGAGCTTTAAAGAGCATGCTGAGCAGATCAAGAAAAGCGCGAATTTTGTTTCCTCATGGAAAATGGGTGTCCGCGTAGTAGGTTTGTATATAAATGAATGGAACTCCGCCGATGTCATTTGCGACTCAGATCTGGAATTTCAAGAAATGAGGAGTTTTCTTTAGTATTAGGGAATTATTTTTGGGAAAAGAAATAAAACTGAAAAGCTTGCAGCACACCGATTATGAATCCAAAGAGGGCGCCAAATAGCTCGATCTTCCTGAGGTGTTCTTTAGCGACCGATAAAACCAATGATTCGAGTTTTTCAGCCGGATAATTGTTGACCTTATCTTTGACGACACCGCCGATATCGAATTCTTTTATTGCCTCGGGGAGTTTTGATTTTGCCGCGGCAATAATTGTATCGGTGAGAGAAGCACCGGCATTTCGCAGATGATCTTCCGAGAGATGATTTGAAAGTCGTCCGATCGGCGTATGGAGCAGCGTCTCGATCTGATTTGAAAGCACGGAATTGATTATCTTCCCCGTATCTTCATTGCCAAGTATATTGACGAGAGCTTGCGAAAGAGTTTCTTTGATCCTAATAGCGGCTTCAGGATGTGCAGAATAAAGGAGCTCACCGATCGTTTGAGGGCGAATTTGTTCGAGCAAGTCGGTCAAATATGCGGAAATCGATTTCTGCATTTCGTCGCCCTGAAGCACACGAAGAAGATTTCGTGTAATTTGCGCTTTGAGCCGGTCCAATTGCTCGGGAGCAATTTGGCCGATTAATTCAGGCAGCGGGCGGGCCAGAGTGTTATCTATAGTATTGCTGACAAATTTCTCAGCTTCATCGGCAAAAAAAGCTCCCTTCAGCGTTTCTTCAAGTCTCTTCGGCAAGCTGTCATCGACGAGATCATCAACCTCGCGGAGTAAATTTTCCCGTGAAACAAATATCTTTTTAACAAAAGGAAGCTGCTCATAATATGTATGAACTTCCTTTTTTATCAAAGAACTTATCTGGTTTTTTGTGCGATCTTCGGTAGCCAATTCCGAGAGCTGGTGTATAACGGGCTCGATCTGTTCGACGGCTTTTTCCTTCAATAGCGCAATTGCTTCCGGCGTAAACATATCCGCAAGCGGTGTCTCCGTATTGGCAAGATCATCAACCCTCCGGCCGATAAATTCCGCGATCTTTTCTTCAAGCGCAGGTTCTTTAACGACCGATCTGATGCGTGTTTCAAGAAAACTCAGGATCTTTCCGTAAGTTTTGTCTGTTACGGCCTCGGATACAGTTTGCGCTAAAATTTCATCGACCCGCCGTCCGACAAAAGCATTGATCGAAAGAAGCGTATCCTCGCTCCCCACAACCCCGTGTATATAAGTACCAATTCGATCCTGAATCGTAGAAACCGAATCTAAAATTGGCTGGCGCAGATTTTCCGGAAGTGCCTCGATCAGCGATGGATAATTTTGGGAGAGCAATTCTTCCGTATAAGAATTTACGACGCCCTGTATTTTTCGCTGCAAGAATTCTTTCTCGAATAATTCTTCGAGGACGGTTTCCTGCGAAACGAGTTCTTCGCCGACCGCTTTCCCGATTGCCTGAGCCATCCGCGTACGATGTCTTGGGATCATTCCTTGCGGAAAAACAGGAATTCCCAGGAATCTCACCGTTTCACGTGGGCGAAAAAGCATACGGACAGCCAACCATGCACCAAGGTAACCGTGAACGGTCGCCATAAAAATAAGCGAGCCGATCTGAAACCATATATTGCCGAGAATCGGTTGGAGCTGCTGCCAAATATCCATTGATGATTTTAGTAAACCTGAAAGCCTTTTGAGTCGATACAGTAGTCTGCGAATTCTGCCAGCCAATCACGTTTTACGCTGAAATTTTTCCATTGCTCATCTTCGCCTTTATGGATCGTACCGTCGTCAGGTTTATCGGTGACGCTTAAATCGGAAAACATACGTTTGTTAGGGGTGAGCTGTGGAAGGATATTTTCTTTTATTTTAGTTCCAATCATTTGGGCTTCTTCCGGCGTAACTGTTGTTCCGGTGCCATTATTGGTCATCTCGCGCACTTTTCCCTCGCTGATGATATCTAAAGATTTAATGATCGCGAGCGCCGCCGTCCAATTCCAGACGTTTGCGCGAAACTCAAAATTTTCGGATCCTAAATCTATTAATGTAAAACTCATAAAAATTCCCCCTAACGAAAATGCTAAACGCCGATAGCACACAGAGTCAATAAAGCAATCCTAACTTTTGTCGCAGAATAATGCTCGATATACTTGCAATAACCACCATGAATAAGGAAATGTATCTCGATAGAATCGGACTCGCGGGCAAAGATCTGGGCGTGGATCTTTCATGTATTAATATCCTTCAAAATCGACATCTGCTCCACATTCCGTTTGAAAATTTAGATATTCATTGGGGAAAAGATATCACGCTCGCGCTGCACCGGTTTTACAAAAAAATAGTCAAAGAAAAACGAGGCGGGTTCTGTTATGAGTTAAACAGTAATTTTAATGAACTTCTAAAAGCAATCGGATTTAATACAAAAATTATTTCGGCGCGCGTCGCAAATGGAGAAGGCGGATTCGGGGCGGAATTTGATCATCTGGCGATCCTCGTTAAATTAGAAGGCAAAGAAGAATATTTGGTCGATGTAGGTTTTGGCGATTTCATTGCCGAGCCTTTGAAGTTTGAAATGGATATCGAACAATTAGACCCAAACGGGATCTATAAGATAAGAAAAGCGGATAAAGAATCTTACGAGGTCTTAAAGAAACTGGATGATTACTGGAAAAGTGAATACATATTCAAAAACCTCGGGCGTGACTTGAATGAGTTTTCGGCAATGTGTGTTCATAACCAAACATCGCCCGAATCTCACTTTACTAAAGGAAAACTTTGCTCGCTAATGACCGAAAACGGCAGAAAAACTTTAACGGAGGGAAAGTTTATTGTGAGCGAGGATGGAAATCGAAAGGAAACGAATGTGACTTCGGACGCCCATTTTTACGAGATCTTAAAACGAGAGTTTGATATTGAAAGATGAGCATTCGTCTCGCCAAAACTCTGCGTTCTCCTGGGTAAGTTTCATTCCAAAACTCAAAATGTGAAAGCATTACGTTCCTCGCCTAGATGCTTATAAACAATCTGGATTCGGCATTTATGTTTGGATAAATAACACACTATAATTTCAATCAATTATGACAAAACCAGTATCTTATTCTGACGCGGGTGTCTCGATAGACACCGCAAATGAAGCAGTCAAAAAGATCAGCGCGTTTGCGAAATCCACTTTTAATGCGAGAACTCTGACAGATATCGGGAGTTTTGGTGGGATGTTTGACGCAAAGTTTCCGGAGATGTCGGATCCTATCCTTGTGGCTTCGGCGGACGGCGTCGGGACAAAATTAAAGATTGCGTTTGAGACAGGTATCCACAATACGATCGGACAGGATCTTGTAAATCATTGTGTCGGCGATATCTTGGTACAGGGCGCAAAACCACTTTTCTTTATGGATTACTTTGCGACCGGGAAATTATCGGCAGACGTGACGGCTTCGGTTGTAGAAGGTTTGGCGATTGCCTGTAGGGAAAACGGCTGCGCGCTTCTTGGTGGTGAAACCGCAGAAATGCCCGGGTTTTATTCTGCCGGGGAATATGATCTGGCGGGGTTTATTGTGGGGATTGTAGATAAATCAAAGGTCATTGACGGGAAAAACATCAAAGCCGGCGATGTGGTTTTAGGTCTTCCGTCGGTTGGACTTCACACAAATGGCTATTCGCTTGCCCGAAAATTGTTTTTGGAGATCGGCGGGTTTTCTGTCGATGACAAACCGGACGATCTCGCCGGAAAATCTGTCAGCGAAGTTTTACTTTCTCCGCACCGAAGTTATCTCCCGTTTCTGAAAGATCTGCTTGATCAAAATATCATCAAAGGACTCGCGCATATCACGGGCGGCGGACTTCTTGAAAACATACCACGGATACTTCCTGAGAATGTTTCGGTCGAAATAAAACGAGGCACATGGAATGAGCTTCCGGTTTTTGGACTGATGCAAAAGCTTGGAAACGTTGAAGAAAAAGAGATGTTTCGGACTTTTAATATGGGGATCGGAATGACAGTCGTTTGCGCGGAAGGGGATAAGGATCAGATCATTTCACACGTAGAAAGTATCGGGGAAGAGTGTTTTCTGATCGGGAATGTCATTGATGGGAAAGGAGCAGTTTCGATAAAATAGCCGAAGACTACACTGCCGTCAGCAAGGCTCCTGTAATCTTAGTCGCGTTTGCGACGAACTGAGTTTAGCCGTGTGTTTCAACGCACGGTTTGTCGTTAAAAAACCCGCGTCGCGTCAGCGATGCCTGAATAATTGGTCGAAATCATTTGTCGCTGACGCGACAAGAAACGATTTATATTCAAATCCCGTGCGTTAAAACACACGGCTAAAGTCATAGTATCGCTACGCGATAAATTTAAGAGTTTGAATTGCAATTGTTGACGGCACTAAAAGAATCGCTCTGTGACCTCGGTGTCCTCTGTGGTAAAATTCTTATGAAAATTGGCATTCTAATTTCAGGACGCGGTTCGAATAATTGAACATAATTTAAGCCTTAAACAATGAAAAGTGCTGAGAATATAAAAAACTATTTCAAAAACCCACTGTCCATTGCTGTTGCAATTGCATCTATAAAGATACTTCTTTTCCTGATTGCTGGAACTGCCTACGGTTATTTTCGTGACGAACTCTATTTTATCGAAAGCACTAACCACATCGCACTCGGGTATCCCGATCATGCGCCTCTGAGCATTTGGATCGCTAAATTTAGCTTGTTGATCTTTGGAGATTCACTTTATGCGATCCATTTTCTACCCGCACTCGCCGGAGCTTTAAAAATAGTCTTGACGGGTTTCCTGGTTCGCGAATTTGGCGGAAAACATTATGCGACTTTTTTAGCTTGTCTCTGTGTATTGGCAGCTCCGGTTTATCTCGGCATTGATTCGCTGATGTCGATGAATGTTTACGAGCCGATCTTTTGGACCGGCTGCGTTTTAAGTTACGTTTGGGCGAAAAACCGTGAGAATCCAAAATACTGGCTGCTTTTCGGGGCGTTTGCCGGACTGGGTGTGATGAACAAACATTCGATCGTATTTTTCAGCATCGCATTTATTGCTGGTCTGGCTTTGACAAAAGATCGTAAATTCTTTGCCAATAAATATCTTTGGTTCGGCGGGTTGGTATCTTTTATATTAATTCTTCCAAATCTGATATGGCAGTATCAAAATGATTGGGCGACGCTTGAATTGCTTCGAAGTGTTTCGGAATCAGGAAAAAATGTCGCTCTCTCTCCGCTTGAGTTTATTTGGCAGCAAATCTTAATTTTGCTTCCATTTACTGCTCCGATCTGGTTTGCGGGAATTTGGTATCTGATTTTTAATGAAAAAGGAAAACGTTTTCGTACGCTCGGAATAGCTTATCTGATAACGCTCTTTCTGATGATAATTTTCAAAGCGAAGCATTATTATCTCGCGCCAATCTATCCATTTCTTTTTGCTGCGGGAGCCGTTTTCTGGGAAGAACTCCTGTCAGAAATTCGCCTTGGAAAAGTTGTAAAATATTCGTATCCATTGGTCTTGATATTTTTTGGAGCTATGTTTGCGCCGATTGCGATGCCGATCTTACCGATTGAAACGTTTCTCATGTATCAGGAAATCTTGGGAATTGCACCGCCGAAAACAGAAGTAAATCATGAAGGCGTTTTGCCGCAGCAATTCGGCGATATGTTTGGTTGGGAAGAAATGACGGCGAAGGTTGCCGGAGTCTATAATGAGTTACCTAGAGAAGAACGGGAAAAAGCTGCAATTTACGGTAGTAATTACGGACAAGCGGCGGCAATCGATTTTTTTGGAAAGAAATACGGCTTACCAAAATCTATAAGTCCGCACCAAAGTTATTTTATGTGGGGACCGAGAGATTATGATGGAAGCGTGGTGATCGTTCTTGGCGGAGAAAAAGAAAGCTCAGAGAAGTATTTCGAAAGCGTTGAAGAAAAAGCAGAAGTTAACCACCCTTACTCGATGGGATATGAGAAGTATAATATTTTGATTTGCAGAAATTTAAAAGAACCTTTGCCAAAAATTTGGAACAGTTTAAAAATTTGGAGATAGATGAAAATTGGAATATTAATTTCAGGGCGCGGCTCGAATATGGTCGCGCTCGCGGAAGCGGTTCAGACGGGAGTGATTCCCGGTTCTGAATTAGCGGTCGTAGTTAGTGACAAATCAGAGGCTGCTGGTCTGGAAAAGGCGAGCGAGATGGGAATAGAAACGCTTACCATCGCGCGAAAAGGGCGAAACCGCGCGGCACATGACACTGAAATAATTGATGAGCTAAAAAAGCGCGGCGTCGAACTGGTTTGTCTTGCCGGGTATATGCGTCTGCTTTCGGGTGACTTTGTCAGAGCGTTTCCAAACCGGATATTAAATATTCATCCGAGTCTTCTGCCTTCTTTTAAGGGGTTAGACGCTCACGAACAGGCGATCGAATACGGCGTTAAAGTTTCAGGCTGTACTGTTCACTTTGTCGATGAACACCTTGATCACGGAGCGATTATTTTGCAAAAGGCGGTCGAGGTAAAAGACGACGACACGGCCGAAACGCTTTCCACACGAATTATCAGATACGAGCATGAAGCGTACATTGAAGCCGTAAGAAGAATCGCGGCAGGCGAAATTGAAATGAGTGGGCGCAAGGTCTTTAGCGTAAATGCCTAAGCTCATTCCCCACACGGAAATGTGCCCTTATGAATCGGTATTTGTTTTCCGTTAGCTTCGAAGGTCGCAAGGAAATTATCGCGAAAGTTGTCACGGTATGAGCTGACGAGGATCTTTCCCGAAGACTTTGAACCGGAAACCGGTATTGTTAGATAGACCTCTCGCTTAGAGCCTTCGATCGTAATTTGCGGAAGCACCAAAAAACCATGGGAAATACCGTTGCCAAGTATTTCAACTACGGCGTCATTTTTCTGAGCGAGTTCCATCGCACATGAAAATTCCTCATTGCTCGTTGCTGCATAATACAATCCGCCGATAATAAAACCGACGATGGTCAGGACTGCCGCGATTATCAAAATCAGCCCGCATCCAATTCCGATAAATATCTTTTTGTTAGCCATTCTTCGAATAGTAGCAGTTTTTTTTTAGATTAGGAGGAAATATTTTGAGAGTTTTCCGCTCCCTTTTGATCAGATAAAAAGCGGCGACCCAACCTTTGACATCGACCCGAAATATACATAGAATCTAGAGTTTCACTTTAGAGTGAGAGGATGGACAAGTATGCCAAAAAGAACCTATCAACCAAACAATCGCCGGAGAGCGAAGAAGCACGGATTCAGAGCGAGAATGAGAACCGTTGGCGGACGAAACGTAATCAAACGCCGACGGGCGAAGGGTCGCAAGAGGCTGACGCCGTTTCACTACAACGATTAAATTTCCGTTTGCCAAAGGAAAATCGACTTCGTAAACGAGGCGATTTTCAAAAGGTTTATGCAAAAGGCAAACGCATCAAAGGGCGTTTTATGACTGCGTTTTTTATGCCGTCAGAGACGTCTTTTCAGCGTATTGGGATAACTGCTTCAAAAAAAGCGATTGGAAATGCGGTCAAACGAAACCGCGCTAAACGACTTTTGCGTGAGGCATTTCGCTTAAGCAAACCGGATCTTAATAAGCTCGTAACAAAATTCGATTGGGTTTTAAATGCTCGCGGAAATTTACTGGACGTTAAGCTCGAACGTGCATTGGAAGAATTCAGGCAGATCGTTGAAAAGGTGAAAGAAGAGGAATTGAAACTAAACAAAGGCGATTAAGCACACGTAGAAATCATAATGAAGTTTTTATTTATAGATTTATTAAAACTCTACAAAAAGCTTATTTCGCCTTTTTTGCCGCCTTCGTGCCGTTTTACGCCGACATGTTCGGAATATGCAATGGAGGCACTTGAAAGACACGGGATATTTCGCGGAAGTTGGATGGGCGTAAAACGAATTTGCCGTTGCCAGCCTTTTTGTCAGGGTGGACACGATCCGGTTAGCTAAGCAGAATTTTCTGCACAAAAAATAATGGAAGATCCAAACAAACAACAGACACAAAGCAAGTTTTTTTTAGCTATCGTACTTTCAATGCTTGTTTTAGCGGGGTATAGCTATTTTTTCACTCCTGAAAAACCGGCAAATGAAAATGCAAATGTCGCCCAGACTAACACCGCAAATTCCAATGTAAATCCAGTTCCGGCTCCGGACGCGCAGAAAACTCCCGAAGCTCAGGAAGCCGAACCAGTTGTAGCTGAAGACGAAGCTCCAAACAAATCAATTACGATCAAAACACCTCTTTACGAAGCAACGCTTGATTCAAAGGGTGCTGTCGCGACGAGCTGGATATTGTTGTTAAATGATTCGCAAAATGCGGATGATCGAAAACCTCAGTTTGCGCAGGGATCAACAAGTTCGGTTAAAAAACCACTCCAACTGGTTTCGCCTGAAGGTTTAGCCCGTTCTCCGCGTCAGGTTCCATTTAAGCTTTTTACGGGAGATCAGAAACTAGATACTTCGGTAAACGAGAGAAATTACCAGATATCCGTAGCCGATGAGCAAATCGAGCTAAAAGGAGCTGAATCCAGGCAGATCGATTTTACGTTAAAGACCAGCGATGGAGCGGAGATAACAAAGAGCTTTGTATTTAGAGCCGACAGCTATGTTACGGATCTTTCCGTTAAGTTGACGAAAGACAGCAAACCCGTACCGAGTGCAAGATTGATGATCGGACCGAGCATAGGGGACCACGGAATCGAACGCTACAACTTCTACCGAGTAGAGCCCGAGGGAGTTGCGAATGTAGACGGAGGGATCAAAAGGGAATACGCAGCTTCGATCATTGAAAGCGGAAAAGAAACCGGAAAAGTAACTCTGGATGGTGAAATGGATTGGGCCGGAATTGGTGATACATATTTTGCGATGGCCGCAATTCCCTCGCAGAAGACCAGCGGGCTCGAATTTACTTCTGAGAAGTATGAGGTCGAAACCGCTCCGCATTTTGATGGAATCATAGCGTGGATCACCCGAAATCAAACCACGAAGTCGATAAAACATTTGATGACGGCCTATGTTCCGATTCCTACGGACGGCTCACCTTCGCGAATTTTTACGGGAACAAAGGATTATTTTGTATTAACCGATTACAATAAGCGTCTTTCTGAAACCGTCGGGCGACCGATCGATATTGAGGATTTTATTAATTACGGATGGTTCAGGTTCTTGACCAAGCCGCTATCGGTTCCAATTCTTTATTGTTTACAGTTTTTCTATAGTTTTACGCATAATTACGGTATTTCGATAATTCTGTTTACGCTTCTGTTTTATTCGCTTCTCTTTCCGCTGCGCTGGTATTCGTCGAAATCATTTAAGAAGGCTCAGAAAAATGCGCCGAAGATGAAAGAGCTTCAGGATAAAATGAAGGCGATGCAGAAAAAGGGCGTTCCGGCGGACGATCCTGCAATGCGTAAGCTCCAGATGGATCAGCTTAAGATGACCAAAGACGCGGTGCCTATCGGCGGCTGTTTGCCGATGCTTTTGCAGTTTCCGCTGATCATTGCGCTGTATATCACGGTTTCGATTTACTTAGGTTTCAGACAAGAATCTTTTATGTGGCTTCCTGATCTTTCGGGTGGCGATCCGTGGCATATTTTAGAATTTGCCTTTGCGATCTCAATGGTCTTGAGTTTCAAGTTTTCGCCGACGGCGCCTGCGGTAACACCCGAGCAGCAAATGCAGCAAAAGATGATGACCTATATTATGCCGATAATGATGCTTTGGATTATGTGGGGAGCGCCCTCCGGTCTTCTGCTTTATTGGTTTACGGGCAACATCATTATGTTTGGTCAGCAGATGTTGATCAACTGGCTGAACAAGGACGACGTTTCTGCGGAATTAGCTCCGGCAAAATAATATTATGAATGAAATTTGCGAAAACGCACAAGAATTTCTGACCGGAGTGGTCAAAGATTTCGGTTTTGAACTCGAAGTTTCTTCCGAGTGGAATGATAGCGAAGGCTGTATTGTAAATTTTGAAGGTGAAGACGTCGGGCTCGTTTTGAGTGATAACGGCGAATTACTCGATGCCTTTGAGACCTTGCTTTTCCAACTCTTTGGGCGTGAGCTGGATCGCGAACATAGATTTATCTGTGACGCCGAAGGATTTCGGAAAACCAGAAAATCTGAGCTCACCGCGATGGCAAAGTATGCAGCAGAAAATGTCCGCGAAAAAGGAATTCCTTTTACATTTGGCGAATTGAATTCAACAGAGAGGCGTGCGATTCACCTCGCCCTTCAGGATCATGACGATTTGCTTACAGAATCCGTTGGCGACGGAAGAGACAGGCGTTTACAAGTTCGCATAAAGTAAAGATCATTAAGAACAGGGATAGATCGGATTTAGCAGGATAAAAAACTCTATCCTGTAAAACCTGTCCGTCCCTGTTAATTTTTTGCAAAAAGATGGACACAATTGTCGCATTGGCAACTGCGCTTGGAAGAAGTGGGATTGGTGTGATCCGGCTCAGCGGGAAGCGTTCGTGCGAAATTGCGAGGTCTTTAGTTAACGACAATAATTTTACTCCGAAGCCGAGAGTAGTATCCCTAAATAAGCTATACGATCCCGAAACATCTGAAATTATTGACGAAGCATTGATAACCTATTTCGAGGCTCCGCAATCTTTTACCGGCGAAGATGTAATAGAAATAAGCTGTCATGGATCGCCTGTCGTCCTTCGCCGCGTGCTGGATATCTGCTTGAAATTCGATGCTCGTCATGCCGACCCCGGGGAATTTACTCTCCGCGCACTTGCTAATGGACAGATGGATCTATCGCAAGCCGAAGCGATCCGCGACTTGATCGACGCAAACAGCGTAGCGATGACACGACAGGCAATTCGCCAACTCCGCGGCGAGTTTTCCCACCAACTCCAACCGCTAAAAGATGATCTTCTAAGTGTGATCGTCGTGCTCGAATCTGCCCTTGAATTTGTGGAAGATGATCTGCCGGATTTGCAGGTCGAAGGGATCAAAGAAAGTCTCGGAAAGATCGGTGCGGATCTGGAAAAACTCACCCAGACCTTTAAGGCGGGGAAACTTCTCCGCGAAGGTTTAAGGGTTGCACTCGTTGGACGCCCGAATGTCGGCAAATCAAGCCTGTTTAACGCTTTACTTGGCCAGGATCACGCGATCGTAACCGAAATTCCCGGCACTACCCGAGACCAGCTCCGCGAAGGATTCACAATTAACAGCATCCCGATTTCGCTGATAGATACTGCCGGGCTTCGGGAAACTGTGGATATTGTCGAAAGCATAGGAGTCGAGCGTTCGAAACGCACAATGGCCGATGCTGATCTGGTTATTGTAATGATCGATGGTTCCGAAGAGTTGAGCGCAGAAGATAAAGAAATTCTCTCAAATGTGGGCGACCTAAAACATCTTATTGTCGTAAATAAAAATGACTTGGATCAAAAGGAAATATCTTTAAGCCCCAATGCCTTGCACATCTCAGCTAAAACCGGCGATGGATTGGATAAGCTCCAGCAATCTATAATTGAGCCGTTTTCACCCCAGGATATCGATGCAGCCGGATTTATAGTTTCAGACGCAAGACATCAGGATCTTCTCTTGAGAGCAAAAGCAGAAATCGAAACCTCAATCGCCCAACTAGAAGAAAAACGCAGCGAAGAGATCGTGCTCATCGGTCTGCACAACGCCATACGCTACCTCGGAGAGATCACCGGCGAAACAACCACCGAAGATATGCTAACTGAAATATTTTCTACGTTTTGTATCGGAAAGTAAGTCCCGATAAACATCAAAAAAAAACAAATACTAAATAATACGACTTGTCTATTATGACAGGCGTATAGTTTATTCGTCGAAAGATTTGTCGAACTTTTCCCAAAAAAGAGGGTTCCCGACGACGAATACAAAACGCATGCCGGAACCCTGTTAATTTGGGCTACATCTTTGACTTAATGAGTGTGGGTTTATTTGAGTTTTTCTTCCGGAAACTAAAAAAGGGATCGCACCTTACGATACGATCACCCCGCTTAGACAACAAAAAATTAATTATCGGGCAGCGTTACCGGCGCAAAATTAGCGTGCACTAGTTTCCATGAATTCCCTATCTTCACATAAACGCGTGTCGATTTCGCGAGTGAGGGCGCCGTTTTTCCGGCGTTGTCTTTAATTACCCCGATGTAGTTGTAGGTGAGGATCGCAATATTCTTGTTATAGACCTGAACCTTGACGTTTGCCATATCGGAAACCAATCCTGCTCTGCCGTCGCTTTGCATTGACTCGTAAAATCTCGAGCTCAACACCTTTCCATCTAGTCGAACAGGATAATCCTGATTAAATTCCGTGTAGTCATCGGCTATGTTTTCCTCGGCCGCCTTTTTGGGATCCTTATTTTCAGTTGCCCACTGCCCTTTTGCCATTGCAATAACAGCCTTTGCAATATCCTCATCGGATTGGGCATTTACATTTACAACAAGCATTGAAAGACATACGGACATTAACAGTACAAGCGATAGTTTTTTCATCATCTCCTCCTAAAATCGAACGAATCAGCGCAAAAAATGCACCAAAGTAAGTGAGATGAGCCTGTAATAATATAACCCTAAGCTCAAACTCGTTGAGGGCACACACGCCGTAAATAAACTTAACGTGCCTATAATTGTATTTAGGGGGAAGCGTATATCAAATCGCCCAAGATAGGAAGAATCGTATTCTGAATCTAACCGCTTCCATTTAGCATGGGAAGCGGAAAATTGTGGGATTTCAAAAAGCAGATAAAAGGCTGGACAGCATCTTTTATCTACACAAAAGCGAATGCGATCTTCCATTTTGCTGGTCTCGATGAAGGTTTGGCTGGCGGAAACCTCGAGACAGATATTCAGGAGCATGGCGACGGAGATACACGTTCCGACGTCCGCGTGACCCTGTTTGTGCCTGACGATATTGACGGGCGGGAAGATTCGCCGATTCAGGCGGAAAGGCGTTTTAAGGCGCTGACAGCCGAGGTCCTCGCGATGGGTCAGGAAAACTCGCTTGTTTTCTTCGCGCAAAACCTTATTTCAAGATACTCGACAATGTATCGGATTTATTCACAACAGGCTCGTGTTTTGACCGGACGCAAGCCAACAAAACCGATCCCAGCCGTTCTCAATCTAGAAGTAGAACAGCAGACGACAAAAGACGGAATTATCCAGGATGTTTTCGTGTCGGGAAAGCCTACCTGGCACGTCTGGGATAATAAGCGGATCCAAAAGGAAATCAACCGGTTTGGGTTTCCCGCATTCCTGCGGGAATGCCAGCACGAGGTCGAGCAATCAAAAGAAGGGCTGATGCACAGGGTTTACGATGATAATGTTCATGCGATCTCATACTCGCAATTTGCGTCGGTATACGGATCTCCGGATGCCTGGAAGCACTGGTTTAAAGTGCCGGCAAATGATTGGGCACGAACTAAAACAAAATATCATGCAAATGTAGCGGGGTACCTTGCTGTTTCATCACAAAACACGCCGCAACCTGGATTCACGTTCTTGGTTCCCTTTTCCTTTCCTGCTGACACGGAACCTGAGGATGTTGCTGAACGATTGCTATCGAGATTGACGCCATTCGCATCAGATAATTTAACTTGGAGAGAATTGATCGATTCTGTATGGAAGCGCGTGGCTGACAATATTAGTTTTGACTCCGTCGGTGACCGGTTAGCTTTTAGAAGCCGTTATTATCAGAATACGATTGCTGAATACTCACGTCCAGTTTTAGCGAAATATCAGGTAAAAACGGGTGTAAACTCGCACTCTGAGGATAAGGTCCGAGAAATGCTGAATATCGGCTTTGGTTTCTCGTTCATACCGTCAAATCCTAAGAAAACGGAGGCGCTAGAAACTATTGACCTAGAAATGCGGGTTGACTACACTATGCAGCATTTATTTGATCCCGACAAAATGGGATACACACGATGGTATGTTCTCTGTCCTGACGATCGTACACAGCGGCCTAAACGAGTTGGAAATGCTCTTATGTATCCTCCAACGCCTTTTCCGGACACAATTTCACCCAATGATCTTCACGACGAGGCCCTGTTTCGGTATCAGATGATGAACCGAAGATTTTTGCCGCCAAAGGTCACAGAATTAGGTGAGAGAATCGATCAGCCGGAAAAGTTAAACGATGATTTCGGGCAGATGCTTCAAATGGTTTATCTCAAGCGACTTTTGAACAACATTGAACATACAACTGAAGAGGTGCTTCAAAGACGGATTGCGGAATCGATAAACTTCGATCGATCTCAAACCGAACAAATGACGACTGCTCAAGACATTTCTCAACAGATGGCTCGATTGTTTGCTATCAAGGAAATGAGAAAGGAAGGGTATGAAATCGACCGATTCGGTAATGAGATAAAGCCGGACCCGGATGATTTTGATTATGGTGAAGATCTGGACGATCTGAGCGAAGGATGGTGAAGAGGTGCTGTTTTGGCATTTCACAAACAATAGTTACTTCGCAAAACAGTCAATGTCTTTGTTGGTCCCGTGGTTAATGTGTCAGCTTCTTATAAGTGAAAGAAGTATGCCTAATGCCTAAAAACCATATTTTGTTCCGAATACAAAGTCAACAAAGCCGGGAAACCTAAATTACCCAATCATGTAACGACATTCCACAATCGTTGAAAAAATTGAATTGTGTGTTGCTGCTAGAAAAATCGTAAATATAATAGGTACGCTAACCCCGTTAGCAAAAGAAAAAGATTTATGGCAATTATACCCGCACCAATTTCGTAAACCCAATTTAGTGAAATGGCATCAGGACTGATTTTTCTTGACTCCGCAAAACAGATAGAAATACACTTGTAGGCGATCCGAATTAGTTTCTCAGGCGAACTTAAGGGATGAATAACGACAAACCGTGCCAGGGTTTCTCGACTCGGACCAAAATCTTTTTCGCGGATTTGGGATACACTAAAGTGACGGGAATAATTGTGAAGCTATTAGATGAATGAACGTGGACACCAAAGGAGCCATTTCTTGGAAAGGATGCCATTATGTGTGAAATTCGTGTAATCCAGATATTTGGACTGTTAGATACTGCAGATCAGATAACTCAGCTTATCGTTGACGGCACCTCCGAAGAATGCAACCAGATAAAAGTTAGGGTAACTCAAACGCTTTCAGGTATCACAACGTCTGACATCACTGTGACAGCCAATTCGGCTGGGCAATGGCGAGCGATATTCGAGTCCGCATCTGATGATTTTGATCCACGTTTATTTGTATGTGGAAGAATTTCAGAGGGCGCGATTCTTGCCAGTGCGGACTGTGTGACCGACGACAGCTGTAGTAATAGCGAAGAATTCAAAGACCTTAACTGTGGCTCTATGGTTCCACTGCCACCGCCACCGCCATCGCAGCCAATCCAAATCTGTCCTAGCACATCGTTGATGTCGCCGACGATTTCGGAAGAATGCGTTGATGGTCGGCGAAACGTGGTCGTTACTGGTGTTGTTACGCCGGAACCTGGCACGATCGTTTCAGCCCGAATCGTACTAAATGACACAAGTGATCAAACTGTCGCGATCATTGACGAAGTTTTTGGTCAAACCGATGAATTTAGTTTAGGAGGTTTAGATAACGCCATAGACATACCTCCCGGAGAGTATATTGCTAGACTCGAAATAACTAGACCCAACTACTGCGGAGCGAATACCGAAATCATCTCAGTTGCACCTTGCCCCGGAAACGGGCGGATTCCCCAACCTCCCGATCCTCCACAAATTGATGATGTCGATCTAACTGGTTGCTGGATTTGGTTTTGGATAAATGTCACGTTGTTCGCTGCGGTCGGTGTGCTCGTATTTATTACGCTTTGTACCATCGAAGCCGAAGTTTGGTCCGCCGTAGCGGCGATAGCCTCGGGAGGTGCGCTAGGAGCAGTTTGGGCGGTGTTAACTGTATTAAGTAAAGGGATGATAATCGCGTCGATTGTGCTAATACTAATAGCGTTAATATCATTTATCTTGTGGATCTATTGCTGCGCATTTGGAGAAATGAGAAATATAATTTGTAGTGTTTTATCGTTGCTCATGACCATTCTCGCTGTACTCAATTCGCTTTCAGTTGTTATAGCACTCGTGCTCTCAATTTTAAGTGCGATGGAGCTATTTGGCTTCGGCTGCGCGGTAGGTGCGTGGATCGATGTAGCCTGGTTTAGCATTCTTATGTCCATTACCTGGTTTGTCGGGCAATTATTGGGTTGTTTTCCGGGGATAACCTTTAACAGGCTAATGAACCCCAGATGAAACGATGCTGGAACAAATTGTACGATTTTCCCTCAATTATCGCGTTAATGCTTTAATGAATGAAGCCAAAAACTATTTATTTCATTTTCCTAAGCTTTAACATATGAATTAAAGGACGAACCCAATGAAGATGTTACTTCCACTAGTATTGTTTATCTTCGCGGTACCCAATCTATACGCCCAGGTGTGCGGCGGTTGTGAGATTCCTTCGACCCAAAGAGCGACACGCTTGCAGTTGGCTGAAACCTCTCTTCAACAAGCCGATTAACAAAGGGACGCGCTTATAGCAAGTCACCTGCCATTTGGTCTACCTGTTTCAAATTCGGCAAACTCGAATAATGAACAACTTCTTTTCCAAATGGGTTGGATTACTCAATATGATAAGAACCTAAGAATTCCGCTCTGGACAGCTTATAAATTAACTCAAGCTGACCTATCACAAATTGCTTCGAGACAGGATTGCTTTCGGGTAGACTCGCGACTAAGCCAGGAGGATGCAGCCCTGTGTTCGGATTATGATGATTCACTTGTACATCGGGGACATATGGTTCCAATAGAAAGTCTTAGAAGATCACAAACCTTCGCCGATAACAGTTTTTTGTTGTCGAACATGGCCCCGCAATATGCCAATTTTAATTCGGGAATTTGGAAGTCGCTCGAAACGAGAGTAAGGACATGGGTAAATCGACCCCTTGGACTCTACATTATCTCCGGAGCCGTCTTTGATCGAAACCGAAATGACGAAAGAGACCGCGACGATCAAGCAAGCAGACTTCCACCAAATATGCGAATAGG
This sequence comes from Pyrinomonadaceae bacterium, assembly GCA_037969475.1. Classification (GTDB taxonomy): domain Bacteria; phylum Acidobacteriota; class Blastocatellia; order Pyrinomonadales; family Pyrinomonadaceae; genus Aridibacter. The sequence goes on from JBBKXN010000102.1 coordinate 21,825, forward strand.
CTTTCCAACTCATTTTTATAAGATAATCTTGAATATTCGACCCAACGGGACGATTGACGTGATTGCTTTCCTACTTCCGCATAACATCGATAGGTTGGCAGGCACGACGAATGAATATCTAACGAGGACAATAGTTTCAATAGATAAAATTGAAGATGCCACGGGAATAGACTTTCTTCCTGATTTGCCCGCCAGCCGCCAAACAAGTCTTGAAAGTCAAAAAGCAAATGGTTTAGGAATGTGGGTTACAAACTAAGTGTCAAAAAACTATGTCAGAAACCCGAAAGTGCTTTCAGCTATTGGTACTAATCGTAAAGACAGTAAGGTGCCAGAAAACCCATGTTTTTTGACACCTATTTTTGATTCCGATAATATCCATTATGTGGTATTAACAAGACTATGACTGCTAATTGTCTATAACCCTCTTAATAGCTGCATTGCCACCTTTCTTGTGTTCATTACGGAGAAATCTTCGATAAGCTTTTGCTCCAGCTTTTTGAGCGAAGCTCATTTTCTCCAAGCCAAGCGGCACATCTTTCTCCAAAAGTGGAAGAATTGCTTGAACCGATCTTCCTCTATTTCTATATTCTTGACGAAGATAATTTTTATACCTTCTTGCACCCGCTCGGACGTTTGCGATCAACTCCGCACTTTTACCATGTGTGCCTGCGCTTGTTCCATCACTAAATTCGATATAAACGGGTTCTAGTTCCAGTTTTTTAATAACGGCACCACGTATAGTCGTACTCACGGAAGAGAAATGTCCTTTTTCCCCATATTCGATTAGTTTCTTTGCATCCGATAAATCCGGATGAATGTAAGTATTTGCCGTACTTATAATATCACTCCGTGTTTCTTTACCGTTGGAGTCGAAAATTATTGAATGTATATAACCGTAAGCTCGAATGCTTTTATTGGTCCTGTTAATTAACGTACAAGAAAATCTTTCTAAAGTATCCGGTCTAGTGATAAATAAAGGTTCGCATTGAATTTCTAGCGGGATTATTTGATCCCCCACTTTCAGCGGTTTTATTACAACGAGTATCTCCCTTTGCTGAAATCCAATATTTTCCTGTCCTTGAGCTGGGTTATTAGTCAAAAGCAATCCTGTGATACCGGTACCCAGGATCAGCATTTGCAACAAGCGTTTTTTCATCTTTGTTCTCCCGTTACCTTGATAGATACTTTTTCCCCCTTTCGCTTCCGAGCTTGTTATCGATTCCAAGATCACTTTTGTATCCTGATTTCATCAATTCCCAGCCTTTGCACTCGGTTTACAGCTATCTTTTACCGCTATGCGAAACGTATCAAATATGGATTGATACTCATTCTCGGTTCGAAGTTTTTTGGGCAATGAAACGTTTGTAACAGATACAAATCGATTGTCTTTTAGAACAAAATCCCCGAAATATCTATCGGCAATATAGCCTTTGGCATCCGGTACATAACTTAATAGAAGTATGTAATCGTTATTCTTCTTCAACTGAGGAATCTCGTAGTTTTTGACTCGAAACACAATGCTATCGACTTTGACCAGTCCGCCTGTCCGCGCAATTTGAATGCTGCTATTCTTTTTTATCGGAGCATCCCGATTGTCTTTCAAAATTTCTTTCACCAAAAACTCGTACTCGGTATAAACCCAACCCTCATCTTCTGTTAGATGAGACTTTTTGTTGCTTGGTGAACCAAATACAATGGCATCGGATGTGCAAACTAACAAACCGAATAATTTCGGCACTGGAAGTTGTAGAAGTCCATAGTTTATCTCAGGTAGAGTAGCCCTTCCGATCTCTCCTTTTTTCATACCCCTTTCTTTCATTAACCTAATGCTATTGCTGAGCTTATTCCTCGGGCTGCCATAACCGCTATACCTTTTGCTATATGCTTTTTCCTTTTTCGTTGGCTTTCCGAGTTTCACAATGGTTGGTTCATCATCATGTAAGGCTATTTTGAGATCAAGCAAGAGTTTAGTTTGATCAGCGTTATCATACTTCAAGTATGGGTTTGGCGTAGGTCTATCGTGGTATTTTTCGTCTACAGCTGTGACTTTTCTATCCGAAAATTCGTACGCAGTTAAAATATCCAAATCTTCAAAGTTTAGATTTTTTACAAATAAAAGGTAACGGCGGCCTTTCTTCACAACTCCATTTCCAGCAACCTTATATTTTTGGACTCTGCCGGATTTGAAACGAACATCGCCACCGAGACGCGCGAAAGTAGTTACACTTCCGGGTCTTAACGACTCACTAAAATCTTTATAGACTTTCTCGATCTTTACCTCGTAATCCGTATAAACCCGGGTTTCGTCGTCAGACATATGAACTTTCTTATCTGTTACGATCCCAAGCAAAATTGCGGCTGACCGCTCAATAGGAAGTGCATTTCGATTTGGGCGGCCAAGATGGATTATCCGCATACTGTTAGAGTCCGGCGGAAATTCTTTTATAGGTCGTTTGAACGCGGGCTTACTGGGTGAGTTGAATGTTTTGCTTTTTTCCTTCCGTTTAATGCTGACAGTTTTCTCTTTATAAGTCTCATAATCCAAAACCACATCACCACCATCCTGATTCTGCGTCCCGACTTGACCATAAACGGCTAGCGTAACAACAACCAGCGCAGGTAGTGTAAGCGAGAATGTTGATTTATATTTGATTAACTTATTTTTCTCCAAAATAGTCACCTTTATGTTAGCGAGTGTTAGTTTGTTAAAAAATGAGCTGGAACTAAATAAACTGGCTAACCGGTCAAGCAAATATGTTCACTGAGATGTTGACTTGTCAATTTGGGTTGGTTTCCAAGCGTTCAAGCTGCATCTACTTTCAATTTAAAAAGGACAGGTTGTTGGGAGAAAGTGGAAAGCTGGGTGTCCTATTTTTTAACAGTCTGGTTTTCGTGTTTTTGATAATTTTTCATATGTTGTAATATTCGCACTAAGCTTAATCCAAAATTCTACTATGCCAAAACAACCTAAATTAGAAAACGTCGGGACTCCTACTGGTGATGTAGCTGTAACAACCCAAAATGAACTTGCAAAGGTTTTATTAATTTCGTTCACAAGTTTGTTTGCGGGTTTCCGCCTGGCGAGTTGGTTTGGTGACTTCTCAGAGAACAGTTTGGATAACTATATGGAGCTTTCTTTCATTAAGTTAAATAAAGGAGATGCAAAAGAAATTGCCGACGCTGAAAGACGAAACCGTAATTACATATTCAAAACAATTGGAGGGTTAATAGGAGCTTTATTTTTGGGGATCCTTTCTTCGATTATCGCTGGATATATTTCAAATCTGAATTAAGGGTTTTGATTAGCTAGATCGTTCCATAATAAGCCCGCCTTTAGACGAAATAATGGGTGTCAAAAAACATTAGTTTTCTGTCACGCAATCTGTAATTGAGAAACCCCTAAAGTTATAGGTCGATAAAACCCAATCTCAGTAATGTTTTATGACACCCTTCCAAATACTTATAGATCTTTTCATGTTTCGATTTGAGTCATGATCGAATGAAGTTATGGCGAGCGGAGGCACGAAATCAGGGTATTCTCCAAACATGTGTAACGACCTCTCGCATATCCGGAGTGTTACCGAGTGATTAAGCAACCGACGAAACCCAGTAAATACTAGTCTGTTTTGCTCAGTAACATTTAGTTAATAATCTTGAATAGAACCCGCAGTTATGAAGGCAGGGGTTCGATCTCCCTCGGCTCGACGACCGCATTATTAACTCTTTACAGAAAGTCCCTTTTGTAAAGAGTCCAAAATCCCGATACAATAATAATCACGGCTTGAGCGGTGTGAAACACCCCTCGCCGATACTCGTAATGTAAAGAGTTAATTATTATGAAACAGAAATCAGGACAAAAAACTGTTGATTCACACGACAAGAACTTCCTGACAGAATCCGAAATGAGGAAGTTCCTTCAAGCCACAAAGAAGAGTAGGCACTCGGTTCGCGACTATTGCATGATGATGCTCACGTACCGGCATGGGCTTCGTGTTTCAGAACTCGTTGCAATAAGGCTCAAGGACATCGATTTCAACATCGGCAGGATCTTTGTCCAACGGGTCAAGGGCAGCCTTTCAACCCACCAACCGATCGACGGCGATGAACTCAGGGCGATCCGTGCTTGGCTTCGTGAAAGAGAGACTTTCCCAAACGCGGATTCAAACTACCTGTTCTTGAGCGAACGCGGACCCCTGACTCGACAAGCGATCAACTACTTAGTCCGGCAGATCGGCAAACGCGCAAAACTTGCGTTCGACGTTAATCCGCATATGCTCAGGCATTCGACCGGATTTTATCTGGCGAACCGTGGCTATGATACCCGACTAATTCAAGATTATCTCGGGCATAAGAACATTACCCATACAGTTAGATATACACGCACTGCTGCCAGTCGGTTCGAAGATCTCTGGCGGTAGATTTTCTGGGCTTGTGCAATAGAATACGGAAGAATTAGAGGGAAAAGCATTGAGTATCCAAATCAACTTTTTTCGACAAGCAAACGAAGAAACTCCTACAAAAAAGGATCGCCAATATGCCAGCTGAGATTCACCTTCGTCCGAAACATGATAAATTTTCGTTCGTTAATAAGTATTGTTTTGAAGTTTCTCGATTCTAGTAGTTATCCAACCTTTTTTCAATCATTTAGAGTTTGTTTTAGACATGATAAATTGTTTATAGAATAGGATAATTGAAAGAGGATAAATGATATGGAGTTTCGTTTATGCAAAAGGTCATTACGTGTGAGCCCAACGACGACCTTCGGGCTTATCATAAATTTCTTACTAAATATGCGTCCCTAAATCTTACGGCAGCAGACGTCAGCTACCAACGGCTGCATGATCTACGAAAGGTTCGAAATCAGCTTATACATCATGGTGGTCATTTACAGGACGATGATCGCCTGATAAAACAGATTTCGGCCATCAGGGGAATCGCATTAGCTGGTTCGCTTATGGTTATTGACGAGAGTTTTGTTTGGGAAATGCTTGACTGCGCAAAGTCATATCTTTGTTCCGCTGCGCAAGCATAACTCAGACGTTATCTCACTTAATATGACGTAATATATAGAAATACATAGTCGCCGTTATCAAGATCAAAAAGGTGCCAAAAAAATTTAGTATTCTGGCACCTAAATCTGTAATTGAAAAAGCCATTAAACATTGGTAGAGAGTTAGAAATTCTAGGGGACGTTTTATAACACCCGAGATATTCGGAACGATCATTCAAATATTGGCTTTTATCGGCTATTAGAATCAGTGAAGATGTTGATCGAAATGTCGTGGATTCGAGACACTTTTATTTTTATCATTTTCCGTTCCATATTGAGCGGTCTTTCATATGGTGCCATTTCATGACATAAAGAGACAATTTAAGCCGTTCGTTATTTCGTGCCAAATTGAGTCCTTTTTGCGGTAATTGTATCCCATTTGTATCTTGTGCTTCCGATTAACTAAATAAGCGTAATGTACTCAATAAGTTAAGATTTGTTCCCTCTTTCTGTATCGGAAAGTGACTCCTGATAATCATCAAAAACAAACCAACTAGCAAATAATAGAATTAACCTATTTTTTAAGGATACTCTCGCCTTTGTCTTATTTTTTTTCTACCATTAGTTCGATTTCGTTTGCGTATTTTCGAGATTTGGAAAGAAGGGATTGAGAGAAAACTATGCGAACTGGATAAAGAATCGATTTGAGTCTATTTTCAAAAAAAATGGGGATCGCACCTCGCGATACGATCCCCTTGCCTACGCTAATTCCAATTAATTATCGGGCTGCGTAACTGGCGCAAAATTGGCGTGCACGAGTTTCCATGAATTCCCAATCTTCACATAAACACGTGTCGATTTCGCGAGCGATGGCACCGTTTTTCCATCGGCGCCTTTATTGACCCCGATGTAGTTGTACGTGAGTATTGCAGTGTCCTTGTTATAGACTTGAACCTTGACGTTTGCCATATCGGAAATCAATCCTGCTCTGCCGTCGCTTTGCATGGACTCGTAAAACCTTGAACTCAGCACCTTTCCATCTAGCCGTACAGGAAAATCTTGATTAAACTCCGTGTAGTCATCCGCGATGTTTTCCTCAGCTGCCTTCTTGGGATCCTTATTTTCAGTTGCCCACTGCCCTTTTGCCATTGCAATAACGGCCTTAGCAATCTCCTCATCTGACTGAGCACTTACATTCACAGCAAGCATCGAAAGACATACGGACATAAACAGTACAAGCGATAGTTCTTCATAATCTCCTCCTAAATGGGGTACGAATCAGTGCAAAAACACACTGAAGCAAGTGAGATGAGCTGGTACGATGTGAAACTAAGCTCAACCTCGTTAAGTGCTTACACCCCGTAAATAACCTTAACTTGCTTAATTATTGTCTTCAGGGTTGTTAGGTTATATCAAATCGAAAAGGATAGAAAGAATGATTTTCGGAAACCACCTCTTCGTTAGCATGACAGAGCCAATATATTGTGGGATTTCAAGGGTTTTTACGTCATTTGTATCTGGGACTGTCCTTTAAGCCTGATAGGCATCCATCCTCTGAAACGACATTCCGACGTCAAGCGAATTACTTAAATTAAACCAAGTATTTCTTGAAAGCTGAAATGGTTCGTTCCCAAGCTAATTTGGCTGCCTTTTCGTCGTAGCGGGGAGTCGAATTATTATGAAAACCGTGATTGGTGCCTTCATACGTATACATTTCAAATTTCACTCCATTTGCTTTTAATGCGGTTCGGTATTCACCCTGCATTGAATTTACACGTTGGTCATTTTCGGCGTAGTGGATCAAAAGGTAGGCTTTGATTTTGTTTACATCCGCAGTTTTTGCGGCGCTTCCGTAAAAAGGCACTGCCGCTTTTAGATCCGACCCCATCTCTACAGCTAAATTATTCGAGACACCCCCTCCAAAGCAAAAGCCGGTTACTCCAAGGTTGCCGTTTGAGAGAGAATGGTTTTTTAAGAACTTGGCACCGTTTTCCATATCGACAAGAATTTTGTCGCGGTCTAATTTCCCTTGCATTTCTCTTCCTTCATCATCGTTTCCGGGATAGCCGCCGACTGGACTTAAGGCATCAGGAGCAAGCGCCAAAAAACCTTCAGTTGCAAGCCTGCGGGCAACATCTTCAATATATGGATTGAGGCCTCGATTTTCATGAACGACCAGGACCGATGGAAAAGGACCATCTCCCTTTGGCTGCACCAGATAGCCGCGCATTTTGCCTGAATTTCCGCCGGGCGAAACATAATCTACATACTTTGGCTTTATTCGTTCGTCCGTAAAAGAAATCGTTTGAGCACGGGCGTAATTTGGCAGAAGAGCATTTGCCATCATCAGACCGGACACACCACCGACTAACGATAAAGCACCGGCTTTATTCAAAAAATCGCGACGACTCATATTGCTGTGGCAGTATTCGTCATAGAGTTCGTAAACTTTTGGGTCAATATTATCTTTCTTCTTCATTTTATCTCCTTAAAAAATATAAGTCGCGATCCCACTCAAGCCCCAGCGATTGTTTCATTCAGAATCATGCATGTAATCTCTAAAAACTAAATTGAACTTCCAACTCAAGCCTTCGGTTTCCGCCATTTGAGTTTCCGCCGCCTCCGCGTCCAAATCCCCCGGCGGTTGAGAGGGATTGTCCAAACAATGAAGATCTCAAATTTCCTACAGGTGTATTTAAGTTTGTGCGGTTGAATACATTGCGGGCGGAAATTGTAAATTCCACAGTAAAGAGCGGGCTTTCCTTGTCGCCGCCGCTGTTATCGTTACCTCCGCCACCGCTATTACCAAACGGACTGCCGCCGCGTCCGCCCCGTCTTCTTCTGTCTCCGCCTCCCGGTTCTCCGCCACCGCTTCTCGAGCCAAACTCGAATTCTTTACTTGCCCGGAGGTTGACGATCAAAAATTCGGGTGAAGTGCCGTAGTTTCTCGGAATAGTTTGATTTAAGTCTGAAACTCCAGCGCTGGTGCAGAATGAATTTGTTAAACCGAGTTCGCCGCATCTGGCAAATAATTGAGCAAATGTCGGACGTTCGGTGAAAAGCGTGTCGCCATTTGAGTCTATGCCATTTGTGATGTTGAACGGCGAGCCTGAACGAAAAACAATAAACGGCCTGATCCGGAATCCCCAAGGCGCATCATAGCTTCCGCCCATGACAAAACGATGTGTTGCATCGAGCATTGATCGTCCATATTCTCCGCTTAGATCGAATTGATCGATTGGAAATGTGCCGGCACCATCGGTGTCGCTTTTTGCATCGTTTATCGAATAGTTTCCGAAAATGGAAAACTTGCTGAATCGCGTCCGCAGATTGAGGATCAGCTGATTTTGGCTAAACTTTCCAGTCGATTCATATTGGAAAATATTTCCCTGACCGGGAATCGGTCGCACACCGCCCATTGGCGCGTTGATGTTTCGCGAGCGGAGAAGTCGTCTGGATTGAGCGTTTAGAAATGTTGCAGAAAAGGTAGTATTGTACGGCAATTGCTGCTCAACACTAAAGGCAAATTGAGCAGTATATGGTGATTGCAATCCGGGGGAAACAATACGCGTCGTCTGCGGTTGAGCGAATCCAATGAGTGCCGCTGCCGTCGGGATATTTGAAATCCCGTTTTGCGTATAAATAATATTGTCTAGAATAGCTGGATCTTCAACAATAAATCTCTGCTGATTGATTCCGTTATATCGCACCGCTTGCAAACTTAGATTCTCGCTAAAACGGTCGTAAAAGATGCCAAATCCGCCGCGAAAAACTGTCTTTGCGTCCTTTCCGCCAAACCGGGGCGCGTACGCAAAACCAATACGCGGCGCAATATTATTGCGGCTTGAGATGTTTGTCTGGTTTTCGTATCGCAAACCGAATGAAAGAGTAAATTCGGGATTTACGCGCCAATCATTCTGGGCAAATATGCCATAATCCGTTTGCGACATTCCCGCTTGAGGATCACCGCCGGCGATTGAAAATTGTGTCGGAATTGCATTTTCGAGAAGGGTCGCGCGATATTGGTCAAGACTTGTAAATGTAAATGTTCCGGCGAAATTATTTGGTGAAGAATCGAGCAATTTTATATGCCGCAGAAGTCCGCCGACTTTAAATGAAAGTCGATCGAATATAAACGACGTGTAGTTTTGAAATTCGTAAAAATCTTCGTTAGAAAAAGCCTGACCGATGTTTGCACCACCGCCCGTAAATGCGTCGAGAACTTCAATTGTCGGCGAATTGTCACTGCCTTCTTCGGAATTTCGCCGGCGAATATACTGAAAACGCGCCTCATTAATAATTTTCGGACTCAAAACCGCTGTTTCAGTCAGGCGTATCGATTGTTCTCTATCCTGAGTTTGGTAAGCACGCGAAAGTAGATTAAATCCGCCCAAACCCGCATTCTCGCGATTTCCCTTCTCAATCGCATACCGTCCAATAAACGTATTCTTGTCATTGATTTGAAAATCAATTCGTCCGTCGAATTCGGTATCGGCCGAAGGTGCCGGAGCGGAGGATTGCAGACCCAAAGGATTCAGATTTGAATCAAGCACAAGCGCATTTATAAAGGCGTTATTATCGGTATCTTCACGTTCAAAATTGAGGAAAAACGACACACGCTTTTTGATTATCGGACCGCCGATTTGTGCTTCAATTTCACGCCTTTGAAACGAAGGACGATTACCCAGAAATGGATTCCGCGAGTTCAAAGATTCATCTTCAAATTCCATTTCAAACTCACCGCGAAATTTGTCGGTTCCGGGTTTGGTTAAAATCTCGATTCTTCCGTAACCCAAGCGGTCATATTCCGATGAGAAAGGATTTGAATTGATTCGGATCTCACGAATCGTGTCCCGCGGAGGTAAGCTTCCTCCGGAAAAACCATCGATGTAAATTCCGCCGCCATTGGGTCCGGCTGAGGGTCCGGCGAGTGCCTGCAATGCCTCCGCCAGATCGTCCGGATCATCCGGAAGAGCCTCTATATCTTCTTGTTTTAAGACGATAGCGCTTGCGTTATTATCCGGCGACAGGCTTAGCCGATTCTCATCTCCTACCTGCACTTCTGTTTCGATTGACTCAATTTTGAGTGTGATATCAAGCGGGGAATTTCTGCTTGCTGCGACGTTCACTGTCGGATTTTCATAGGCGGCAAACCCTGCATTCTCAGCCCGGACTGTGTATTTACCGACAGGCAGATTTTCAAAACTAAATGAGCCTGATTTGTCTGTTTGCGCAGTTTTTTCGACCCTTTTTCCATCAATAATGGTAACGGTCGCACCGACGATTACCGCAGCGGTCGAATCCTTGACCTGTCCCCGTAGAGAGCCAGAGTTAGGCTGTGCGAATGTTGTAAGCACCAAAAACAATAGGGTAATAATTAATATAAGTCCGTTTTTCATCGTGTCACTTCTACCTCCTTTGATTAAACTTCAAACCAAATTTGGCCCGATTAATTAAGTCCAAATAATCTCAAACTCGTACAATGACATTTTCCGTGCAGAAACTTTTCCGTTTCAGGCATGGTATTGCGAAACAAATGCTCGCAGCATTAAACATCAAAATCCCGCGCAATAATAAAAGCTTATCAATTATTGCAAGGTGAATTCAATCATTACACGAACTCCTTCAAAATTCATTGCTCGCCAAAACTGTTCTGAAACAACTTTGCGAAGTATTGCATTGATCGTATTCGGACTTCTTATCGTGAAGATCTTTATCTAAAATAAGCATCGTTCGAATTACCAGGTTGTTTGCATCAGAGCAACAAATATTCAGACAATGGATTAGATTATGAAAGCTGACGAAGGATCAAATCAGGATCGATCGCGAAAATTTGCGGGGTTTCAATTTAACTTTCCACTTGTGCTTATTGCTTTTCTTATTTGCGCTTCCGGGATATTCGGGCAGGTATCCGACACAAACGCAAAAAATGCAAGAAAGGAGAGACCAAAAATAGGGCTCGTCTTAAGCGGCGGCGGGGCGAGGGGTTTCGCTCATATTGGCGTGCTCAAGGTTTTGGAAGAAAACCGTATTCCTGTGGATTATATTGCCGGGGCGAGCATGGGAGCCTTGGTTGGCTCGCTTTATTCGACAGGGAAGAGCCCGGCGGAGATGGAACAGCTTGTAGGAGCGCTTGATTGGAAAAAGCTTTTGAGCTCGAGCCCTTCATATGAAGAATTGGATTACCGTCGAAAGCAGGATCAGCGCAATTTGCCCGGAAGTCTTACCTTAAAGGGGCGAAACATACAATCCTTAAAACTTCCGACAAGTTTAAACCCGGGTCACGAAATTGGCTTGGCAATTGACCGCATTTTTCTACCGTACAGCAATATCAACAATTTTGACGCGCTGCCGATTCCTTTTCGCACCGTAGGAACCGATATGTTAAACGCCGAAACGGTAGTGTTGAGAAGCGGATCACTCCAGCAATCTTTGCGCGCAACGATGGCGATTCCGGCGGTATTTGCCCCGGTTGAGATCGACGGAAAAATTTTAGCGGACGGCGGAATTCTAAATAATATCCCGACCGATGTCGTCAAAGACATGGGCGCTGATATTGTGCTTGTTATTAATATCGAAACGCAGATCGGCGACCGTTCGTCCCTCGACAATTTGATTGGGGTTTTAGGACAGACCTTTATTGTTGCCACGGTTGAGAATTCCCGAAGAAGTTTGCGCCAGGCGGATTTTATTATCGCACCTGATTTGAAAGATTATTCTTCATCGAGTTTTAGCGAAGCTAAGGCGATCATAGAGCTTGGGTATCAGGGTGCAAAGCAAAAAATTGCCTTGCTCAAGAGTCTTTCGCTGGATGAGGCTCAATGGCAAGCGCACCTCGACGCGCGGCGCAAAAGGCAGATTCTGCAAGTCAATCCGCCGACTGAATTTATCGCGGTTGAGGGCTCGGAATCTTCTAAGACGAGACAAATCGTAGATGATAAGTTGAGTCAGAAGTATTTGGATAAACCTATTGAAAGCAGCGAAATCGAAGCGGATCTGACGGAGCTGACGGGAACACGAAGATTTGATAGTTTGGGCTATGAAGCAACGAAAGAGAATGGGAAAAACGGTTTATTGGTCAGAGTCTATGACTCAAAAGAACGAACCGAGCGAACCACGAATCTCGAACTGGGTTTGGACGTAAATAATGTCGAATCCGATACGACAAATTTTAATGGGCGCGGACGACTAACCATTTTTGATGTAGGTGTTTATGGCGCCGATTGGCGAACTGATTTCAGTATCGGGTCTAAAACCCTGATCGCAACTGAGTATTTTCGTCCCGTTGGTGAAAGCGGCTTTTTTGTTGCGCCGAGAGGATCATATCTCAACCGTAAGGTTAGTCTATATGAAGACGGCGAACGCCTCGCGGAATACTCCTTTGAAACTTCAAAAATCGGAGTTGACCTTGGTTATAGACTTAGCCGGGAAAGCGAAATTCGACTAGGTTATGAAATCGGAAGGCAGAGTGTATCAAGACGGATCGGAGATCCGGTTTTGTCACAATTGAGCGGTAATTTCAGCGTTGCGTCGCTCGGATTTCAATATGATGGAGCGGATAATGCCCAAATCCCTACGAGGGGTGTAAGATTGGATAGCTCGCTTAGCTACTTTTTCAATGCGCCGGGGGCGGCGGAAGCCTTCCCTCAGGCGCAAACGAGTTTTAACACTGTTCGCCCGTTAAGTGAGCGCTACTTGGGGTTTGGATTTGGCGGCGGCGGAACAAGCTTTGGAAAAACCGCGCCTCCTTTTCAGCAGTTTCCGATTGGCGGCCTATTTAACATCGGCGGCTATGGGAGCGAGGAATTTCGGGGCAGCAATTACGTGCGCGGCGGTTTCGGATTTCTTCGTGAGACTTATGCGCTGCCTTCATTTTTCGGCGGGAAAATATATCTAGGTGCCTGGTATGAAGGCGGCAGTTCGTTTGAGAAATTCGCAGACGCGAATTACAGACAGAGCGCGACCGGGGGGGTTTTACTCGAAACGCCATTTGGGCCAATGTTTGTGGGCGGAAGTTTTGCGGAAGGCGGGCGCAAGAAACTTTATTTTTCGTTAGGTCGATTCTTTTAAACCAAAATAATATGTCAGTTAGTAAAATTAGAAAATTGTGTCCGAAAATAAAGATATTTTCGGCAGTCGTTGTAATGTTTTTGGTTTTGGGAGTTTTTAACCAGGCGCAAGAGACTATTAAGTCGACGTCGAATACAAATCAATCCACCGGTTCTTCTCCTACGCCGACGCCTACATCGATCCCGACTCCTGTGCCGATCTCTGATGTTACAAATCAATCCGATACAACGGCAAGAAGATTAGAGGATATTCAAAAAGGTCTCAAGATGAGTCCGAGTGTTTTGGTAATCGAATCTGAATTGCCGAAGCTAAAGGATGAACTTGATTTGCGCGTTACTGAAACGACGAGTTTGCTTAGTGCCCGTCCTTCTTTGGATACGCTCAGTGTCATTGAACAGGATTGGAAAGCATTGGGGAAGAGTGTTCCAATTTGGAAAGGTGACTTAACCGCGCAGATTACAGCATTGGATACTTACGTCAAAGAATTAACAGATCTAAAGGATTTATGGGAGAAGACGCTAGCCGATCTCAAGGGTTCGAAGGCGGAAGCAGATGAGACCTCGTCTCCGGAAAGCAACACCAACACAGAGGTCGCTGAAACTAAAGAAGTTGCAACGGAAGTTCCGGCTGAAATACTACAGAAAATTACGGCAATTATCGGATTAATTCAGGAAACACAAAAGAAGGTAGAAGCGAGCCGGGGTCAGCTTCTGACACTTCAAACGCAGGTTAGTAAACAGGAATCGCGGATCAATGAAACCTTGCGATCCATTACTGACGTTCGCGAAGAAGCTTTATCGCATTTGTTTTTTCAGGATAGCCCGCAAATTTGGAATGCTCGTCGGTCAACGGATTCGATCGGCGGAATTTTTTCCGAGGCGCGTGATTCTTACACGGCCCAGCTTAATACCTTGAGCGAATATGCCTCGCGAAAGCGAGTTAAGTTTGTCATACATGCGCTTATTCTCCTTCTATTTACGGGAATCTTATTTTGGGCTAGAAAACGCCTTCGACCAATAGTAGAGGAAGAACCTGACCTAAAACCTGCATTCTCCGTATTCGAATTTCCGATTGCCGGGGCGCTTATTTTGTCTATCATGTTAAGCGGCTCTCTTTATCCCCAAGCGCCTCGAATGCTTTCCGCAATGCTCGGCGCTGCCGCACTTATCCCGGGTATCATTTATTTACGGCGCATTTTAGAAAGACCTTTATTTCCTATTCTAAACGCACTAATGGTTTTTTATTTTGTTGATCTTATTAAACAAATAACTGCCACTTTGCCCCTTCTTTCTCGAATTTTATTTACTGTCGAGTTGCTCGGAGCTATTATCTTTCTGATTTGGTTTCTTCGCTCAAAAAGTCTCTCCGACAAAATCGAAGTCAAACATCAGCGTATATTTACGACAATTAGAAAAGCATTACCGTTTTTCATTGCTTTATTTTCTATTGCCCTTATCGCAAATATTTTTGGCTATGTCAGCCTTTCAAATATTGTTGGAAATAGTGTTTTGGGAAGCTCATATATTGCGATCATCCTTTATGCGGTCGTGCAGATATTAAAAAGTCTGATCATCTTTGCCTTCCGGGTTCGTCCGCTGTCGACTCTTGGAATGGTCAAAACCAGCCGGGAAATGTTGGAAAGAAAAATATTTCGCGGTATTACATGGTTGGGCGTGCTGGCTTGGGGGATATTGACCCTCAATCTATTTTCTATTAAAGAGGCGGTTTTCACCTCATTGAAAGAAGGACTGACGTCAAGATTGGAAATCGGGTCGATCGCGATTTCGTTTGGCGATGTACTTATATTTTGCATTACCGTTTGGCTGGCGTTTGCACTTTCCCGCCTGATCCGCTTTATTTTGGAAGAAGATGTCTACCCTCGGGTCAATTTAGCTGGCGGTGTTCCTTATGCAATCTCTACGATGTTGCATTACGTTATCCTTGTGATCGGGTTCATCCTGGCAATTGCCGCTTTAGGGCTCGACCTAACGAAATTTACGATTCTCGCGGGAGCATTTGGTGTCGGGCTCGGATTCGGACTGCAGAATATTGTAAATAATTTCGTTTCCGGGTTGATACTCCTATTTGAGCGCCCAGTGAAAGTTAATGATGTCGTTCAGATCGGAACCCATCAGGGCGATCTTAAACGAATCGGACTTCGAGCGAGCATTCTTCGGACATTGGATGGCTCGGAGGTGATCGTGCCTAACAGCCAATTGATTTCCGAAGAGGTAACAAACTGGACCTTTTCCGATCAGCAAAGGAGATTAGAAATAAATGTCGGAGTTGCCTACGGAAGCGATCCTCGGGAAGTAATGGAATTGCTGACAAAGGTAGCCCTCGAACACGATGAGGTGATGGATGAACCTTTGTCGCGGACAATATTCATCGGTTTCGGCGACAATTCTCTGGATTTCCAACTTCGGGCGTGGACCGATTCTGATCAGTGGGTTGTGTTAAGAAGCGACCTAACGCTGGCTGTGCATGACGCCCTGATGGAAGCCGGGATAGAAATTCCATTTCCGCAAAGAGATATCCATCTTAGTCTTAGGGACGGAAAATTGCTGGAAGACCTGTCGAATGATGATAAGTGATGCACTCTACTTTCCAGATGATCTTTTTTCTTATTTACGTTTTCCAAAATTGAACGAAATCTTTGACATTCGCCCTACAAAGGTCGATAGTAATTCTCATTAATCTAACGTAGGTGGAGGAAATACCCCAAAATGTTGCCAACCGAAAAAAGCGGTTTAGAATTTGAGTTTTCAATGGAGAAGGAAGCCACTCCGCTACCTGAAGATCCTCCATTTAAGATGCTCCTGGTTGGGGATTATAGTGGACGCGAAAATCTCGCGAAATCAACGATATCTGCCTTGCCGATAGCAAAGCCTATTGAAATCGACCGCGACACTTTCGAAGATGTATTGAAACGTCTTAACGTGAGCCTACGCCTAGACTTACAAGAAACAGCAAACGAAAAACTTGTTTTGAATTTTCGTGAATTTGACGATTTTGATCCCGATAATCTCTTCAAAAAAGTTTCGCTTTTTTCTGATTTACGCAGCCTTAGAAAACGTCTCCTAAATCCTGAAACATTTGACGATGCTCGAAACGAAATAGAGTCGTGGCTCGATTCAGAGCGCGCGGTTGATGATGTGCCTGTTGATACTGCCAACAATGAGCCGGATGATGGCCGGGATGAGCTTGAGGGCACGGGCAATTTATTGGACGATATCTTAGGCCAAACTAAGACGGATGCCGCCACCTATAAACCGCGAACAAATTCTTTGCTTGGTGATTTTATTCGAGAGGTTGTGGCTAACCATTTGGTAGAAACCGACGAAGCTGAGCAGGCGAAAATGCTCGCAATCGTCGATTCTTCAACGGGTGATTTAATGCGAACGATTCTTCATCACCCGCAATTTAAAGCGTTAGAGGCAGCATGGCGCGGTTTGTATTATTTGATTAAGCGAGCTGAAACGGATAGCGATCTGAAAATATTTCTGCTCGATATAAGTAAAACCGAACTCCAGGACGATTTGAAATCCGGTGATGAACTCTCGGACACGCGTCTTTACAAAACGTTGGTAAAGGACACGGTACAGACTCCGGGCGGTGTACCTTGGGCGGTTATTTTCGGCAATTATGAATTTGGTTTGGATGTAGAAGATAGCGCTGCGCTTATTAGACTCGCAAAACTTGGGAATATTGCTCGGGCGCCTTTCATTTCGCATATTAAACCGAAGATGTTAGGTATCGATTCGTTTGCGGAGAAGTCGGATGACAGCGCATGGAACTACAAGGATGAGTCGCAGGCGGGGAAATTATGGACTTTGTTAAGGACAATTCCCGAAGCGGTTTCGCTTGGTCTGGCTGTCCCGAAGTTCTTGGGTCGCTTGCCCTACGGGGCGGAGACAAATCCTTCGGAAGTATTTGATTTTGAAGAGTTTACCGACGGTTTTGGCCACGATGAGTACCTTTGGATAAATCCATCTTTTGCCTGTGCGCTTCTGCTTGCACAGAGCTTCTCTGAATACGGGTGGGAAATGGGAAGAAATCTTTATCTTGAACTCGAAGGTCTGCCTGTTCATCTGTATTCTGCTAATGAAGAAACGATTACGAAACCTTGCGCTGAGGTCGTTCTCACCCATCAGGCCTGCGACGTTTTGATCGAGCAGGGGCTAATGCCGCTAATTTCCTACCGGGATACCGATAGGGTCAGGCTTGGCGGTTTTCATTCAATATCTTTTCCCGCAAAGGCATTAAACGGACGTTGGGGCTAAAGCTTTCGTCAATATTCGCTTGGTAAATCACCAATCTTTACATAAAATAATAGTTTCGGTCTGAGATAGGTTGATTTATGTTTTTTGATGAACAATTTGATGTGATTGTAATTGGTGCTGGGCATGCGGGATGTGAGGCGGCTTCGGCTTCGGCTCGTCTTGGCGTAGAGACTGCGCTTGTGACGATCAATTTAGACCTTATCGGACAGATGTCCTGCAATCCGGCGATCGGCGGGATCGCGAAGGGACATGTGGTGAGGGAAATTGACGCACTTGGTGGAATTATGGGGCGCGTCATCGATCGAACTGGGATCCAATTCCGTCTGTTAAATCGCTCGCGTGGTCCGGCCGTTCAATCTCCAAGGGCGCAGGCGGATCGAGCCTTGTATAGAACGGAAATGCGCCGCGTGCTTGAAGCAACGCCAAATCTGCATCTTCGTCAAGGCGTCGTTGTCGACCTAATTGTTGAAAAAAATAAGGTTATCGGCGTCGAACTCGAAGACACGAGGCGGTTTGGCGCCGATTCCGTAATTGTTGCGACCGGAACTTTTCTTAATGGAAAAATCCATACGGGTAATAAAAATTACTCTGCAGGTCGCGCAGGCGAACCTGCCTCAATTGAATTAGCGGAAGCTATAAAAAGACTCGGCTTTCCCGTTGGACGCCTTAAAACTGGCACGCCGCCGAGGCTTGATGGAAGGACAATAGATTGGGACGCTTTTGAAGAACAGCCGGCTGATGAAAAACCCGTAGCGTTTTCGTTTGCTACTGAAAAGATAGAGCAGGAACAGATCAGCTGCCATGTCGGTTACACGAATAGTGCGCTTCACGAGAAAATTCGGGGCAATTTGAACAAGTCTCCTCTTTATTCGGGTGCGATAAAGGGTATTGGTCCGCGTTATTGTCCTTCGATCGAAGATAAGGTTGTGAAATTTGCGGCTAAAGATCGGCACCAGCTTTTTCTTGAGCCCGAAGGGCACAATACGAATGAAGTCTATCTAAACGGTTTCTCTACTTCGCTACCAGCGGAGCTTCAGCAGGGATTACTTAGAATGATCGACGGCTTTGAACAGGTAAATATTATTCGTCCGGGGTACGCCATCGAATATGACTTTGTCGATCCAAGAGAATTAAAGCCGACGATGGAAACCTCGAGAATCAACGGTTTATTCTTTGCCGGCCAGATAAACGGAACCACAGGATATGAAGAGGCGGCGTGTCAGGGATTGATGGCGGGTATCAACGCGGCGTTTCACGTGAAACATCGTGATCCGGCAATTCTGATGCGCGATGAGGCGTATATTGGCGTATTAGTCGATGACCTTATTAGGCACGGAGTCGACGAACCCTATCGGCTTTTTACATCGCGAGCGGAAGCGCGTTTATTGCTCCGTCACGATAATGCTGATCAACGTTTGTCGCCAAAAGGTAAGGAAATTGGTCTAGTGGCTGATGGTGATTGGGAAAAGTTCAACAAGAAGCGCGACAATATCGCGAAGTTGAGAAATACACTCGATAATCTACGTTTTAAGAGATCTGATGTGGAATACGCAACGGTATCACAAATTCTTGATTGCGACCTTGGAGATTCGTTCACCCTCTCACATCTTGCCCAGCGTCAAGGAGTCGACAAGGAGCTGATTCGGCGAATTCTCCCTGATCCAATTAGGAATGAGATTAATGACTATGAGCTTGACACAGCTTTAGCTGATTCGCTCTACAGCGGATATATCAAAAAGCAGGATCTTGCGACGGAGAGGGTTAATCGCCACGATTCGCTTAGGGTACCTTCCGATTTCACATTTAACGGAATTAGCGGGCTATCGACCGAAATGATCGAGCGCTTAGAGCGCGCGAAACCGCAGACCTTTGGACAAGTGCGAAAGATTTCGGGATTGACTCCCGTAGCTATGTCAACGGTTTTGGTACACTTAACAGCCTCCCGTCATTGAATCTTCCTTTTTTACGCAACCCGTATACAGCAAAAAAGAATGTTTCACGTGGCACAATTCCCATTTCAGTTAGAGGATTTTCCGCCATATATGTTAAATTAGCATCTAAATTCACACTTAAAAGAGTTTTGAACTAAATGGGGAAAATAATTGCGATCGCCAACCAGAAAGGCGGAGTCGGGAAAACTACAACTGCCGTAAATCTGGCTGCCGGATTAGCCGTTGAAGAGAAGAACGTGCTGCTTGTTGATAGTGATCCCCAAGGAAACGCATCTTCCGGAGCGGGAATTGAGCGGATTGTGTCACGGAAAACTCTATACGATGCATTTGCGAGGAATGAACCGCTTGAGAATATTATTCTTCCAACTGAGTTGCCTCTTTTATCGGTTATCCCCGCTGACAAGAACCTCGCGGGTGCAGAGATCGAACTCGTAGATCAAGACAGGCGTGAATATAGGCTTAAGAAAATACTGCAGGCCGTTAAGGGCGATTTCGATTACATAATAATTGATTGTCCTCCGTCATTAGGCCTTCTAACTGTCAATGGTTTAACCGCCGCCGACTCTTTATTAGTGCCGATTCAATGTGAATATTTCGCCCTTGAAGGCGTAACCGAACTCTTTGATACTTTGGCACGTTTGAGACGGGTCTTGAATCCTACACTGGTGATCGAAGGGTTGCTGCTAACCATGTATGACGAGAGGACGAATTTATCTTCGGCTGTCGCTCAGGATCTGCGAGATTTTTATGGTTCACAGGTTTTGGATACGGTTATCCCGAGAAATGTCCGTCTGGCGGAAGCTCCCAGCCACGGCCAACCGATTATCTTGTATGATATCCGTTCGAAAGGAGCTGAGAGCTACATAAATTTAGCAAAGGAGATTCTCAATAATGAGCAGAAAAGCATTAGGAAGGGGGCTTAGTGCTTTAATAGCCGATGAAGCACCACACCAAACCTCCGATCGAAATAATAACTTCCGGGAAATCGATATTGACCTTATCCTGCCGAATTCCGAACAGCCGCGGCAGAATTTTCCTGAAGCCGAACTCGAAGAATTGGCACAATCAATACGTTCAAACGGGATTGTTCAGCCGATCGTAGTTCGTCCTAAGGGCAAGCAATATCAGATAGTTGCCGGCGAACGTCGGTGGCGAGCAGCCCAGCGTGCGGCGTTGGACAAAATCCCCGCGGTAATCCGCGAAGTCTCTGATGAAAAGCTTCTCGAACTCGCGCTGATTGAGAATATACAGCGGCAGGAGCTCAATCCGATTGAAGAAGCCCGTGCATACAAGAAGCTGATAGAAAACCTGGGTCTTACTCAGGACCAGGTCGCAACCCAGGTAGGTAAAAGCCGAACATTTATTACTAACTATCTGCGTTTGCTTAAGTTACCAGAACAGGTAGTCGGCCTCGTGGAAAAAAACAAGCTCTCAGTTGGGCATGCCCGTGCACTTTTGGCTCTCGAAGATAAGAGATCTCAGCAGGATTTCGCGAAAGATATTGTTGCTTCTTCGTGGTCGGTGAGAAAAACGGAAAGCGCAGTTCGGCAATTTCTAAATCGCGGATCCAAAAGCGAAAAATCCGAAAAATCAGGCGATCAAAAAGATCCGAATGTGAAGAAAGCCGAGACGAGGCTTCGACGATTATATGCGACACAAGTTAAAATAGTCGCAGCTTCTAAGGGCGGAAGCGGAAAGATAGAGCTTGAATACTATGGCGAAGCAGATCTGGACAGAATCTATAAGTTATTGATGAGACAGTAGTTAGAACGAATATGAAAAAACGATTGACGGAGATGGTCTCTTGCGCGGGTTGAGTAGCTAAACTCGCACCGAGCGACCTTGCTCAAGTTTTGAGCAAACTTCCAAAGCAAGACAATCCAAATATCATTGTCGGTTTTGAAAATGCCGACGATGCAGGTGTTTTTCGTTTAAATGACCAGTTATCGCTTGTTCAAACTCTCGATTTTTTTACCCCGATCGCCGATGACCCGGAGCTTTACGGAAGAATTGCTGCCATAAATTCCTTAAATGATGTATACGCCATGGGTGGAAAGCCTATAACGGCCCTGTCCATAGTGTGTTACCCGCAAAGTGGCGATTGGGATGTTTTAGGTAGCATATTACTTGGCGGTCACAAGGCCATGATCGAAGAGGGTGTCGCGGTGCTGGGCGGGCATTCGGTCGATGATCAGGAAATGAAATTTGGTTATTCAGTCACTGGAACTATTGACAATAAAGACCTTGTAACAAACGGAGGGGCAAAGGCCGGGGACATATTAGTTTTGACGAAACCGATTGGAACGGGCGTTATCAGCACGGCAGTAAAATTCGGAAAAGCGACGGCGAGAACTGAAAAAATCGCGTTGGAGGCGATGTGCAAATCCGCTCGGGATGCGTCGAGAGTGATGACGGAGATTGGGGCAAACGGCTGTACTGATGTTACCGGATTTGGTCTGTTAGGACACGCATTTGAAATGGCAAAAGCGAGCAGCGTGATGTTTGAGATTCAATCAGCAAATGTACCACTCTTACCGAATGTAATAAAGCTTATCGAACAAAAAATGCTTACTCGCGGCGACAAAAATAACAGAATTTACGTTGGCAAGACGATTAACTTTGACGAAAGCATTTCTCCCGAAATGCAAAGCGCGCTTTTTGACCCGCAAACTGCCGGCGGCCTTCTCATAAGTATGGAGGAAGAGAAGGCGGAGGCGTTTTTACTCCGTGTAAATGATGCAAAAATCATCGGAAGGGTAAAAGAACCCGGAAATAATTTACTCGAAATAAAATAGCCCGCGCTTTCAAAAACGCTTCTCAACTCAAGTATTCTCATACATTCCAAAACTTATTTGAAGGTATATATTCTTAATTTTTTTTAGCGGGAAATCGTATTTTAGGTTACAATATACTTTTTTAAGGTAGGTAAAAACTTTGTATTTATTTATTCTCGAAACGATCGGAACTCAGGAATTAATTCTTGTCGGTATCATTGCACTTATCGTTTTTGGCCCGCGCAAACTTCCCGAGATGGCGAGAAAAGCAGGAAGTATGATTCGGGAATTGCGAACAGTTTCTAACGACTTTAAGTCCACCTGGTCACAGGAAGTCAGGCAAGCCGAAGAAGGCGAATTAGACCCTTCGATTCCTCAGGAAAAGCGAATCATCGCTTCTGAATCCTCTCCTACAGTCGAGTTAGATAATGCAGACGTCGTTGACCCAAAAATCCTGCCTCAGGTAAGAGAAGTAAGTAAAGAAGATTTTGATAAACTGGTTGAAAGCAAAGCCAAGGTGGTAAAAACCGAAGCTGATAAAGAAAACTGGCTTTAATCATCCCGCCGTAATAAAACCAACAAAATGGACCACATTGATCAAGACGAGACTGAAGAACGCGAACCGCTCGGCGGAAACATGTCTTTTCTCGAGCATTTAGACGAATTTCGAAAACGACTAGTTCTTTCAATAATCGTCGTTGGGGTTGCGTTTCTGTTTTGTTGGATGGTTAAGGAGAAAATCTATAATTTTCTTTCAATTCCAGTAAAACGTGCCCTGACCGAAGCTCAAAGGCTTGCGGTTCCAATTGAGGGGTTGAATGGAAACGAGAAAATACTAAGTATCACTCAATTAAAGGAGGGAGAGAAGGGGCGATTTGTTTTCAATAAGCCGACGTCTTTCGGGACAATTGCTATTGATCGGGGAACATCGGTAATGTCAACGGTCGCGACTGATTCAAACGGAAGAATCGGCCTTTTCACTGACGAAACTCTCTACATAGGAAACGCGATCATTCCAAAGGGATTAAGGCTGCCAGTCGATTTTGTTGAAACCTCTGGAAACGACGTAGATTCCGATGAAAAGCTTGTTTTCACGACGGCTGTCGAGCCTTTTACGCTCTATGTAACAGTTTCTCTCTACGGGGCTTTAGTCATTTCCATTCCTTTTCTGTTGTTTCAAATTTGGGGATTTATTTCTCCGGCGCTTTATAAGCACGAGCGCAAGTATGTAACGCCATTTATCTTGCTTTCTTCGATTTCCTTCGTTCTTGGTGCGGCCTTTGCCTATTACGTTTTGTTTCCTCCGGCAATGAGTTATTTGTTGGGCCTGGGTTCGGAGTTTACGCCGTTTCTTAAAGCAACTGACTATTTTGACTTCATAACGCTAATAATGCTCGCCATGGGAATGATTTTTCAGATGCCGGCTGTTGCATACGTATTGGCAAGGATTGGAATTATCTCTGCCGGCTTTTTGATAAGAAGTTGGAAAATTGCGCTTGTTGTGATTCTGATTGTAGCTGCTTTTGTTTCGCCGACAGGAGACATACCTAACATGATGTTGTTTGCGGCACCGATGATACTTCTATATGTTGTGTCTATTTTCGTAGCTTGGTTTTTTGGTAAAAAGCGGAAATCTGACCCGGACGATTTTTAATTAGAAATTTTTGCCAATAGTTTTTTTGTGTCAATAAGCCATGCGCCCGTGAAAGCAACCTTCCACGCAGCTTTCAGCATCTTGATAGTTTAAAGATTTCTGTTTAGAATCTAGCTTGTACAATATTTATATATTGAGAATTTACACTACGGAATATCCGTATGCAGTAGTAGTTTTTGAGGAGCTAAGTTGTAATGCGTAAGAATAAAGTTTTAATACGTTACTTGTTGATTGGTTTGATTGGTGTTTTTGGCACAAATGGGATCCTGGCTCAGGATGATCCGCTTACAAAATCACGTAAAACTAAGGAAGAAATATCGAAAATATACCAGAATTGGTTGAGCAACGATGTTACTTACATTATTACCAAAGAAGAAAAACAAGCTTTTAAAGCCTTAAAAACTGACGAAGAGCGTGAGAACTTTATTGAGAATTTCTGGCGGCGCAGAGATCCAAATCCGGATACTGAAGAAAACGAATACCGGGAAGAATATTATGAACGTATAGCGTATTCGAACGAACATTTCGCGTCCGGCAAACCCGGTTGGATGACGGATCGTGGACGTATCTACATCACCTGGGGGAAACCGGATGGGGTGGAAAGTCACCCAATGGGCGGTTCGTATGACCGACCTTCTTATGAAGGCGGCGGCAGCACGACTACGTATCCGTTCGAAGTTTGGTTTTATCGATATCTTGAAGGTGTAGGAAGCGGAGTCGAGATCGAATTTGTTGATCCTTCGGGAAGCGGTGAATACAGAATCGCTACAAACTCAAATGAAAAAGATGCGCTGCTTTTTGTTCCAGGTGCAGGATTAACTACTTCGGAATCGCTCGGGTTATCTACAAAGGGTGATCGGATCACTGGTGTCAACGCCAATAATTTGTACGGACGGGAGCAGGATTCCCCGTTCAGACGACTGGAAATTAGAACCGCACTCCAGCGTCCGCCGCAAGTGAAATATGGGGATCTGGAAGCATCGCTGAGCGACTCCGGTGTGATCCAACAAAGCGATCCGGTTGATTTCGATTTGCGTGTAGACTTTTTCCGGCAGTCTGATGACAAAGTATTGACGACGTTTACACTTCAAACTGATAATAAGGAATTAACATTTAAAGACCTAGGTGGAATTCCCACCGCGCAAATGAATATCTTTGGTCGAATTACCGCTGTTACCGATAGGCGAGCGGGTATATTTGAAGATTCGGTTACTACTAATGCGACGACGGAAGATCTTGCCGAAGCTCGGGATATGAAATCGGTTTATCAAACCGCAGTTCCGTTGACTCCCGGCGCAACATACAAGGTTGACGTGATCGTGCGTGATGTCGAATCCGGAAAGAAAGGTGTTCGTAATCTTGGCTTCACAGTTCCAAAATACGACGATGAGAATCTTTGGACATCGACCTTAATTCTTGCTTCGCAGCTTCGCCAGACAACCGATCAGGATATCGGCGGTCGGTTTGTGATCGGCGGAGCAAAGGTGATTCCAAACCTATCGGGTGTTTATCGAAAAGGTCAGCAGGTTGGGATCTATATGCAGGTTTACAATTCCGGGATCGATCAAACGACTCTTCGTCCTTCTGTTGACGTCAAATATATCTTGATGAAAGACGGGAAGGTTTTGTTTGAGCAGCCTGAAGATTGGACGGGGCTGAGTGATTCAGGCCAGCGTCTTACATTGGCTCGTTTGCTGCCGACGGCGAATCTTGAAGCCGGTGAGTATCAGATAAAAGTAAAGATCACGGATAACGTTGGTGAAAAGCGACGTACTCTTGAGCCGGTTGCAAAATTCTCAATAAAGAATTAAGAAAAACATATCGATATCTATTTCCGGCGTTTCAATAATGAGACGCCGGTTTTTTCATTTACGAACAAACTTACAACCAAAAAATTTGTTTTACGAAGGTACTGCGGGAAGTATAATCCGTAATCGATCGATCTAATTCCTGATGAAATTTTCAAGCCAGAGTTCGAAAACCAAAAGAGTCCAGAGCTGTTTGTAATTATTTGAAGCACCCGTTTCATGATCTTTGATCAATTTCGAGACATAGATCGGGTCAAAGAGATCTTGCTTCTTTAATCGTTCTTCAGAAAGAATTTCCCTTAGCAAAGGATTTAGCGACCCCTTTAGCCACTCGGCAACGGGAATTCCGAAGCCTTTTTTAGGACGCTTTATAATCGATTTCGGAAGCATATCTTTCACCGATTTTTTGAGAATGTGTTTCGTAGTCGTTCCCTTGAGTTTGTATTCGGGAGGCAAAGAAGCCGCGAATTCCGCTACCCGGTGGTCGAGAAATGGTGCTCGTACCTCAAGCGAAACCGCCATGCTCGCACGGTCAACCTTCGTTAGGATATCCTCAGCAAGGTAATACTTCATATCAAGATATTGCATTTGCTCGATATAATTCTTGGCATCTGAAAGTTCGAGTGTATGCCTGGCCTCACGATAAATATCATTTGTACCTAATGCTTCAGCAAAATTCTTGGTGACGAGTTTCTCTTTTTCTTCAATCGAAAAGGAGCCAAACCACGAATGGTGACGCGAAATTTGGTCGTATTTCGCCGAAGCTACAAATCGCTTTGCTTTGTAATCAAACGATAAATTGTCAGTTTTTGCCGGCAGACTATTTACGACCGGCTCGATCATCCCAACACGCAAAACCCGCGGAAGCGAGTTATAGATCTTCGAAACTTTGTGACCCAGGTACATCGGATATCCGGCAAAAATTTCGTCGCCGCCATCTCCGCCTAATGCAACGGTGACATGTCGTCTCACAAAATCAGAAAGTAAAAAGGTCGGCAGAATCGAGGCATCGGCGAGAGGCTCATCAAGCCATTTTCCAACGTCAGAGATCAGATCCTTTGCGGTTTCAACGCTCAAAATTTCTTCGAAATGTTCGGTGCCTAGATGTTTTGCTACTTTGCGCGCATATTTAGATTCGTCAAATGAATCTTCTGCAAAGCCAATCGAAAAAGTTTTAACCTTTTTTGACGAATGTTTTTGAGCAAATGCCGCGATCGTCGAGGAATCAATTCCGCCTGAGAGCAAAACGCCAAGCGGAACATCCGAAATCATTCTCATATCCACAGAATCGGATAATAGGTCGGCTAATTTCTCGGCAGCGTCACTTATAGAGAGCGTTTTATCCGGTTTTGCAAAACTCAATTTCCAATATTCGTCTGTTTCTAAATTTCCGCCCTTCCAAATCAAAGTGTTAGCCGCCGGAAGTTTATTTATTCCCTTGTAAATTGAATGGGGTGCAGGGACATAATCGTAAGAAAGATATTGATTTAGCGCATCTAAATTCAACTGCGGTTTGAACGAAGGATGTGAGTGCAAGACTTTTGGTTCGGAAGCGAAAAACAATTTCTGATCGAAAACTCCGTAGTAAAGCGGCTTTTCGCCAAATCTATCACGTGTCAGAAGAAGCGTTTTACGCTCCGAATCCCAAAGCGCTATCGCAAACATTCCGTTCAATTTCTCAGGAAACGCGGCTCCATATTCGTCGTACAAATGCGGCAGCACTTCCGTATCGGATTCGGTGTGAAACTTATAGCCTTTTTCCCGTAGGCTTTCGCGAATCTCGTGAAAATTGTAAATTTCCCCGTTCATAACGACGACGACCGTTTTCTTCTCGTTCCAAAATGGTTGATCTCCGGTGTTGAGATCGATTATTGCAAGACGCCGCATGCCGAGCGCGACACCTTCGCCGAGCCACAATCCTTCGGAATCAGGACCTCGATGCAAGATCTTCTCGCACATCGAATGAAGCAAATCCTTATCGCCAAATTGAGTCGGCACATTGGGATCAGTATTTGCCCATCCGGCTATTCCACACATAACGATCTTGTTCTATAAATTATTAAAACGTAGAAATTAAAAACCAATTCTTTCTTTGATCGCATATATCGATTTATCTTGCGACTCATGATAGGTCCGAACTAAGAGCTCGGCTAAAAGTCCCATCAAAAAGAATTGAACACTGATAGCGAGCATCACAATTGTGATCAACGGCAGGGGTGTCAATATAAAAGACACGTCATAAAAAATTTTTAATACAAGTGCCCAAACGCCGGCAAGAAAGGAAAGCGCGGCGCCGATAAGCCCAAACGTTCCAAATACATACAGTGGTTTTGTCTGATATGTTGCTAAAAATTTTATGGTAATTAGATCAAAAACAACCTTGATCGTGCGAGATAAGCCGTATTTAGATTCACCCATCGTTCGCGGGTGATGATCGACCGGAATTTCCGTAACTCTTGCACCTGCCCAGCTTGCATAGATCGGAATAAAACGGTGCATTTCGCCGTAAAGTTTTACGTCTTGAATAATATCGCGCCGATAGACCTTCAGCGAACAGCCGTAATCGTGAAGCGGAACACCGCCGATCCAGGAGATTATCCGGTTTGCGATCATCGAAGGGATCCTCCGAGTGACAAATTTATCTTTCCGGTCTTTTCGCCAACCCGAGACCACATCGTATCCTTCGTCTAATTTTGCCAATAGGCGCGCGATGTCTTTTGGATCGTTTTGAAGATCGGCATCCATGGGAATCAGGATTTCACCTTTTGCCGCATCTATTCCCGCTGACATAGCTGCCGTTTGACCGTAATTTCGGCGAAGGGAAATAAGCCGAACGCGTTTATCGTTACCGGCAATTTCCTTTAGAAGCTCGAGCGAGCGATCAGTCGATCCATCATCGACATATATCACTTCAGCCGTTTTATTGAGGCTCTCGAGTGCACGGGAAATTTTCTCGTGCATTGGTTTTACATTCTCCTCCTCATTTAAAACGGGTAGGAAAAGCGATAGATCCGGATGTTCTGAAGAAATGTTTTGAGATGTAGTCACAATAATCTAGGAGTTTATAAGATTCTGGATGTTTGTGTTTTTGTTGCGGAGATCGATTCCGCCTTCCAAAATAGACTTTAGGTTGGCCAGATAAAATGTCCATCCTTCACCGCATGCTACGAAAAGGTTTTGATATGGATTGGCGTCGAATTCGATCTGTTCCTGAATTAGCTCAAGAATGTTTTCGCCGTCGGCTTTTTTGATTCTGACCGAAACTTTGCATCCACCCGTAAACTCGAACTGAAGAAAATTCCTGTTATTTGCATCCAGAATTTTTCGCTTTTCATTCACATTGTCATCATAGCCATGCCACAGCCAAAAATACTTGTCGCCATTTTGAATGAGTTCATCACCTTTTCTAACGCGACCATCATTGGTTAAAAATTGAGCCTTACGCAAAAACCATCTTTCAAGCCCTTCTTGCGTAGCAAATGCATTGTATATCCTAGTCGGATCCGCATCGATCGTGATTCTCTTTCGAAACTTACTCCAAGCTTGTTTTTCTTCGTCGATCATATCTTATTTGCAACAACAACTATCGAAACCCCAAACGGAAAATTTGCGCGTTTAAGCCAATACTTTTCAGCTGAAAAGATTTTTCCGAAAAAACCGTTCAATGCGGACACGTTGATATTATTCTCGGATTCAGGTTTTACGCCCGTGAGCTTCATTAAGGTTCTTCCGGCCAAGATGGGAGCGAAAAATGTAATATTTGCATAAGTAGCGCGCCCGACCTCAAAACCCACCTCTTCCAATCTCTCAACGATCTGTTGTTTGGTGTATCGAATACGATGATTCGAAATGTCATCTTGAACACCCCACAGCCACATAAACGCAGGAACAAAGATCAACGACCTTCCGCCTTTTTTCAAAACGCGGTGCATCTCGCGAAGCCCGGCAATATCGTCATCGAGATGTTCGACCACATCTAACGCCGTTACTATATCAAAACTTTCATCTCGAAAAGGCAATTCTTCCGCAAGTCCTTTGTTGGCTTTCAAGCCTTTTGCTTTACAAAATTCAATTGCTTCGTCTGAGACATCGACACCTTCCGCTTCGCCATAGTTCGCCAACATCTCGAGATTTGCTCCCGTTCCGCAACCGACATCGAGGATTCGTAAACCGCCATTTGTGGTTCGTAATTCGTTAGAAATCTTTTCGAGAAACGATTCCAAAATCGCCCGCCGGCCGACAAACCACCAATGCGAATCCTCCACACGATTCATAATTTCGTATGTGTGTTCTTGCATTTCCTGTGGCAGAGTACTCATATTTAACCGCAGAGACGCTGAGGCGCCGAGAAATTCTATAAGTTATTTACAATCCTTCTCAATCCATTCTTCAATATTGGTACATGAAAATTAAGTAACAGGCCTACTTTCTTATCATGCATTTTCAAATAGGAAAGCAGTTGCGCGTCATGGATTGGAATTAGTTTTTCAAACGCTTTTATTTCAACTATTACTTCATTTTCAACAACAATGTCCATCCTATACCCGCAATTGAGCCTTACTCCCTATATAGAAACGGCAATGAAACCTGCCTTTCGAAATTTTAGACCACTTTGGCTGAACTCATAACACAAACATTCTTAGTACGCGGATTCTAGAAGGCCGGGCCCCAATCCTTTATGAACATCAATGGCACAACCTATAATCTTGTCGGTAATATTGTTTATAGGATTTTCATTCACGGCTAACTAAACTCCGCGTCTCTGCGCCTCAGCGGTTCAATTCGCTAATCACCCCAAATCCACACCAGCTATTCTTATTGTGCCAGGTAATTTTAACATCGCTTGCGCCGATCTCTTGCCACCAGCTTTCGAAGTCTTCTTTTGAAATATAGAAGGCCGTAGGTGCAACGAGGTGGTCAAATACGATATTGTGCTGTTCGCGCCAGCCAAAGGAGCCAATGTGGTTTAAATAGTCGTTGTAAAAAAGTCTCGATGCGACCGACTTCGCGGATTTGTTTAAAGGTTTGTAAAGCAATTTAGACGCCGCGAACACTCCCAGAGTCGGGAGTTTAGAAAGTTGGTAAAGCGCCGGTTGGCTGATCTTTGAAGTGAAACCGGTTCTAAGGGGATCAACAAAGTTAGTGATCCATTCATTATTTTCCGCACCATAGATCCATGCGGAAATGCTGCCGCCCGCTTTTACCTTTGATGCCAGCGAAACAAATGCGCCTTTCGGATCCGGCGTGTGATGTAAAACCCCAACCGAGAACGCATAATCAAATGCTTTCTTAAAAGGCAGATGAAAGAGATCGGCCTGGATAATGTGCGAGTTGGGAAGGTCTTTAGTCGCCTGATATGCGGCTTCGACCGCCGAGCTTAGATCTACGCCAACAATTTCTTTCGCGCCCCATTTGTGAGCGAGTGTGGTATGGCGTCCTTTGCCGCAACCTCCTTCGATCACGACTTTTCCATCAAAAAACCCGGGTTTAACCGGTTGAAGCCAACCAAGAAACTGATCCGCATACTTATTATCTTCTTGCGTAAACGTATTCCACTGCCAACCAAAATTTTCTGCAGTTTCCGCTTTGTCTTGTTCAAGACTTTCCAAATTCGCAAATCGCGGAATACCACGAACGATTTTGTAGCCGATCTTGCACTTCACACAATGAAGACTTCCGGTGATGATCTCGGCGCCAAAAACATTATTTGCTTCTAATGCCAAATCATCCCCGCATGTTGGGCAAGCCAATAGTTCTAAAAGTTTTTCTTTCATCAGGAATGACCGGGGAATCGTTATTTCTGCCAGCGATTGAGCGTTGGAATGAGGGAGTTTGCCAATTCGGTCGCCTTTTCAAGCGGCATGCCAAGATCCGAAGTCATATTATCGATAGAGCTCAGAATCATCTCCGACATAGTTTGCACCGGGTTCTTGAATTCGCCATTCTGATAACAAAAGCTACAAAACTCCGTGGTTCGGGAATTGTCTTTTTCGGTGCCAAAATTTCTAAATTCTTCTGACAAAGGCATTCCGCAGCTTTGACATCGTATTTTATTGTCCATTTCGCGCAAGCGTCTCCTTTAATTTTCCAAATTCCTCTAATGGGAATTTTTGATGCCAGTTGTCTTCAAACTCGTCAATATTTCGTTCGGCGTAAAGCTGCTCGAAAGTTTCGTGAAATGCTTCGGCAATCTGTCTAATATCTCCAACGTGAGAAAAAACCTTTTCGCGTTTTTGCTGTTCACGCGATTCCGTGGGGAATTCGATAATTTCGATCGACGTATCGTCGCCGCTTCTACGGAAAACAAAGTCGAATTCTTCAGGATCCCGATTCCATTTTAGCGTTTGCGAAAAATTCTCATTTTCGAGAAGCGAAACCAAGATATTCAGTAAATCGGAGAGAGCATTTGAATGCGGCGCATGGGCGGTCGTCGTATGAAATTCGCCGCCTTCGTCCTCAAAGCCGATCGACATCCAGCCGCATTGCGGACTGTTAAAACTCACTTCTAAATTTCCTGACATAAATTCTTCTCGTTAGTTAAACTCTCAGCGAATATGGTAACTTTAAGATAGAAAATCCACAAATTCGCCGAGCTCCGTATGAAGCAATATCACGCAATTCTACAACACATTCTCGACAATGGAATAAGGCACGAAGACCGGACGGGCGTTGGAACAATTTCGACTTTTGGTTACCAAACGCGTTTTGATTTGCGACAGGGTTTTCCGATCGTCACGACAAAACGTGTTCCGTTTCGGTGGATCGCTGAGGAGCTTTTTTGGTTTCTATCGGGCGATACGAGCGAGCAAAATTTGCGTGAGCGCGGTGTGGATATTTGGAAGGAATGGGCGGATCAGGAACATACCTCCCGCTTTGGGCGCAAAGAAGGCGATCTTGGACCGATATACGGGTTTTTGTGGCGCAGCTTTGGAGGCGATTATCCGAATAGAAATGGTTTTGATCAGATAAAAGATTTGATCGAGGAGATAAAAACGAATCCGAATTCAAGACGCCTATTAGTTTCCGGTTGGAATCCCACGCAGGCCGTCGAGGTCGATTTACCTCCGTGTCATACGCTTTTTCAGTTTAAGGTTGAAAAAGAGGAAATACTCCATTGCCAACTCTATCAACGCAGTGCGGATGCATTTCTTGGAGTTCCCTTTAACATTTCATCCTATGCCCTTCTGACACATTTGATCGCACATGTCTGCGAATTGAAAGTAGGAGATTTTGTTCATACCTTTGGCGATCTGCACATCTATATGAATCATCTCAAACAGGTTGAGACACTGCTAAAGCGAGAGCCTTTAGAATTGCCAAAACTTGAAATTACTGATGCAGACGACTTGAAGGGATTAGACGGATTGTTGAATTTCGCATATCGAAATCTCAATTTGACCGGCTACAGCGCGCATAAGAAAATCGCGGCACCCGTTGCAGTGTAATATTTATGAAAAAGTTCCTGACGGCAAAATGGCAAGATCTTATTATGGCAAACTATGAAGTTGCGCCGGAATTGCTTCACGAGTTTGTTCCGAAAGGGACGGAGTTGGATTTTTACGATGGAAAATGTTTTGTGAGTCTTGTAGGTTTTAAATTTTTGGACACAAAGGTTTTGGGTTTTTCGATTCCAATGCACTCGGATTTCGAGGAAGTTAACCTGCGCTTTTACGTAAAACGCGAAACAAAACAAGAAATAAGACGGGGCGTAGTTTTTATCAAAGAGATCGTTCCAAAAGCCGCTATAACCTTCGTCGCACGAACAGTTTACGGCGAACCATACGAAACCTGGGAAATGTCACATGAAGAAAATAAAACTGAATTGACCTATCTTTGGTCAAAAGGTTCGTGCGAAAATAGACTTCATATTGAAATCGCTGAAAATACAGGCGAGCCGGAAGCCGATTCACATGGAGAATTTATCACTGAGCATTACTGGGGCTATACGAAGAGAAGCGAAAGGCGTACGGATGAATACAAGGTTGAGCATCCGAAGTGGGAACTCTTTGATGTCAACTATGCGGAAATTGAAGTCGATTTTGCCCGAACATATGGTAGGGAGTTTGGGTTTTTGAGTAAATCGGAGCCGAGTTCATTATTTCTCGCAAAAGGGTCGGAAATATCGGTTTACAGAGGCGAAAAACTGAGGATTCTATAGAATCGCAGGCGACGATGAAATCGAATACCATGTCCGGGGAAGAATTAAATTTAAAGAGACCGATTTATCCGATGCCGGATTTTGTTTTAGATTCACTTACGAACCGTAACTTGGTAAAAGCTTACAAATTAAGACCTCCGTATCAGCGGAATGATTACATCGGCTGGATAACCCTCGCAAAACGAGACGACACGAAAAAAAAGCGTTTGAATCAAATGCTTTTGACGAATTGGCGAGCGGGGATAAATATATGAACATGAACTACAACTCCAAGATAGAATAACTTGCGCAGTTAATGAGGTATTATGAGGGACGAAAAACATCACGAATATTCTAATGACGAAATTACAGTGGTTTGGAAACCGGATCTCTGCATTCATTCCGGCGAATGTGTAAATGGTTCGCCAGCGGTATTTAAGCCAAATGAAAAGCCCTGGGTCCAAATTGAGGAATCTTCATCGGACGCCATTATGAAGACCATTGACAAATGCCCTTCGGGGGCGCTCTCCTACAAGAAAAAAGGCGAAGGTGTGCCGGCTGACGAAGCGGCAACAATTAGAATCAAGGCGACGAAAAATGGTCCGTATTTGATTACCGGAAAGGTCGAAATCGTTGATGGTGATGGAAACGTCAAGCTTTGTCCGGGCACGACGACCGCGCTCTGCCGCTGCGGCTCCTCGAGAACAAAACCATTTTGCGATGGTTCTCATACAAACATTAAATTTTGGGGCTAGCGCGTCGCGTATTCATTCATGGCAATCATTGGAATAGTAGCAATCTCGGAAAACCACGCAATTGGGAAGAATGGGAAATTGCCATGGCATTATTCGTCGGATTTGAAGTTTTTTAAACTAACCACTCAGGGAAACGCAGTCGTCATGGGTTTCAATACGTGGAAATCGATCGGCAAACGTCTTCCAAAAAGGCTAAACATAGTAATGTCGCGCGTCTCCGAAATTGAAGATCAGCCGGGTGTAGTTTTGGTAAGAAGTAAAAGCGAGGTTCTCGAACTGTCCGCGTATCTCAATTGCGATATTTTTGTCATCGGCGGAGCCGAAACCTATCATACCTTTGCCGAACTTATTGATAAATGGATAGTTACGAGAATTCCTTTGACTATTGCAGATGCGGACGCCTTTATGCCCGAAGCCTTCTTGGATGGGTTTGAAATGGAGGAGACTCAAGATCTCGAGGAAAATGTGAAAGTAAGCACGTACCACAAAAGTCGAGCGCAAAGCGCATAGGAGGAATTGCAATGATGGGTGGACGAACATGGGACGATTGGATCGAAGAATACGCCGAAGCACATCAAAATCCAATAAATAAACTTACACACGCAATCGGAATTCCAATGATTGCAGTTTCTATTATACTCTTGCCGATCATTCTATTTGTTCGTGGGTTTTGGAGTATTCCACTGATTTTGTTTGTCACTGGATGGGTCTTACAGTTTGTCGGACACTATTTTGAAGGCAAACCACCGGAATTTTTAAAGGATTGGAGATTCTTACTCGTTGGGCTGCGTTGGTGGTTTAAGAAGATCCTCGGCATTAATTTCGGTTAGCAACCTCGTAAATCTTGAAATTACCACTTTTTCTAGCATTGGATATCGGAACCTCCAGCGTTCGCGCCGGATTATACGATTGCGAGGCGAGCGTTCTTCCGCATACGATGGTCAAGAACGAAAGGCAGCTGACCATAACTGCCGATGGCGGATTCGAAATTGACGCCGACGAAGCACTTTCGCAAATTATCGAAGCTATCGATCAAGTTTTAACAAAATGCCCTTCCAATGCCGAAAACATTGAGTATTCTGCCGCATCTTCATTTTGGCACAGCATCCTCGGAATAGATAAAACGGGAAATCCCACCACAAAAGTTTTTGCCTGGGCGGAGACTCGACCGGCCGAATATGTCCAAACTTTGCGTGACGACTTGGATGAAAGCGCAACACACAATCGAACGGGCTGCCGTTTTCATTCAAGTTATTGGACGGCAAAATTACTTTGGCTGAAAAATGAACGCAAGAATGAATTTGATAAAACCTCTAAATGGATATCGTTTTGCGATTATGTTGCACTTAAATTATTCGGAAAATTGAAGACCACCCTTTCGATGGCATCGGGAACTGGAATCTTTGATATACGACAGAATGTTTGGGATAAAGCGTTAATCGAATATCTCAAAATCAGCGATGAACATCTGCCGGAAATTATTGATGTTGATGCGGAGACATTTGAACTAAATGAAGAATTCAAAAGGCGCTGGGAAAAGCTAAAAGATACGAAATTTTTCCTCGCTATCGGCGACGGCGCAGGAAATAATATAGGTGCAAATTGCCTGACAAAAGGTAAAGCCGCCTTGATGATCGGAACTTCGGGCGCCATGCGAGTGGCTTTCGAAGGTGAGGTTCCAGATAAAATTCCCGATGGTTTATGGTGTTATCGAATTGACGGAAAACGCATAGTTATCGGCGGGGCGTTGTCAGACGGCGGGGGCTTATACGGATGGCTTAAGAAAAATTTCCGACTGAAAAAAGACGATGATAAAACCGAAGTAAAAATCGAGGATCGACGAGCCGACGGACACGGGATTACTTTCCTACCATTTCTAGCCGGCGAGCGAAGCACGGGATATCACGATTTTGCGACGGGTGCGATCATCGGTTTAAGACATTCGCACGATAAAATTGATGTCGTTCAAGCAGCTCTGGAATCGGTTGCCTATCGCTTTGCGGAAATTTACGATCAACTAAATGAGGTCGTTGAGATAGAGAAAATTATCGCCTCGGGCGGTGCTCTGCGTGAGTCGCCGGTTTGGACGCAGATAATTTGCGATGTGCTTGCCCAAAATATGAATTTGCCGGATACCCGCGAAGCCTCATCCTGCGGAGTTGTACTGCTTGCATCGGAAGCCGTCGGTTGCATTGAAGACATTGCAAAACTCGATCCTCCGGAAGGCAGAAAGTTTGAATTTAATACCGGAAACCACCGAATTTATAGAGAAGCAAGGAAACGCCACGAAGCGCTTTACCAGCGATTGGTGCAGTAATGAGGCGTAGACGTAATTTCAAAATTCTTATCGGTCTGTGAAGCATATCTTTTTCCACAAACGGACGAAATCTACGGTGACCTGTGGATTTTCAGGAATGGAAAGTGGTATAAACAAATTGAACATAAACCAATTAACAGACTGAATAACAGCCACTAAATTTCCCATTTGTGAATCGTTATTTCGTTCGCCATCTCTCTTTATAGAAAAAATAACTATGACAACTGCACCAATGACGCAACAATCAATCGAACAACTTTCCATAAATACAATCAGAACACTTTCGCTCGATGCGGTTCAGGCGGCGAACTCAGGACATCCCGGTTTGCCGCTTGGTGCGGCGCCGATGGCATATGTTTTGTGGACAAAATTTCTAAAGCACAATCCGAAAAACCCGAAATGGTTTAATCGCGACAGGTTTGTTTTGTCGGCAGGGCATGGGTCGATGCTGCTTTATTCGCTTTTGCACCTGACAGGTTACGACTCAATGCCGATGGAAGAGATAAAGAATTTTCGTCAGTGGGAATCAAAAACTCCGGGACACCCCGAAAATCATATAACTAAAGGTGTCGAAGTCACGACCGGGCCGCTTGGACAAGGCTTTGCAAACGGTGTGGGGATGGCACTTGCGGCAAAACATTTTGCAGCGGTTTTTAATCGTGATGATTTCGATGTCGTTGATAATTATGTTTATGCGATCTGCTCGGATGGTGATCTGATGGAAGGTGTTTCTTATGAAGCGGCTTCGCTTGCAGGACATTTGAAACTTGGAAATCTTATTTATCTTTATGACGATAATCAAATTACGATCGACGGTGGTACATCGCTAACCTTTTCTGAGGACAGAACAAAAAGATTTGAAGCGGCGGGTTGGCACGTCTCAACGGTCAAGGACGGCAACGATCTTGACGCAATTGAAATTGCGATCCGTGAAGCACAAGAAGTTACGGACAAGCCTTCGCTGATCCGTGTGCATACAATTATCGGTTTTGGAATGCCTAATGAGGGCACGAGCGATGCTCATTCGGATGCGATCGGCGACGAAGGCGTGGCGGAGACAAAACGAAACCTTGGTTGGGACGCTGACAAGAAATTTTACGTTCCCGATGAAGTTTATTCACATTTTAGAGAATCGGCGGAAAAAGGTGCTAAAGCGGAAAGTGTCTGGAATGAATTGGTTTCGGCTTATGCGGAAAAATATACAGACGATGCAAAATCTTTCAAACTGATAATGAATGATGCGCTCCCACCAGATTGGGAGGATTGTCTGCCAAGTTTTGAAGGTGTCGAAGGAAAAGCAACGCGTGTATATTCGGGCGAAGTTTTAAACGCGCTTGCCGATAAAATTCCGAATCTTCTCGGCGGTTCGGCTGATCTGGCCGTCTCAAATAAAACCGACATCAAATCTTCAAAGCCTTTTCAATCTGAATCCTTTGAAGGCCGCAATATCTATTACGGCATACGCGAACACGCCATGGGTTCGCTGATGAACGGAATGTCGCTCTATGGCGGAACGATTCCATTTGGCGGAACATTTTTAACATTTTCCGATTATATGCGTCCGGCAATTCGCCTCGCAGCACTTTCGGAATTGCAGGTAATTTATGTTTTCACACACGATTCGATCGGTCTCGGCGAAGACGGTCCGACCCATCAATCCGTCGAACACGTCACCGCACTCAGGGCAATTCCGCATTTAACCGTTATTCGCCCCTGCGATGCCCACGAAGTGCGCGAAGCATATAGAATCGCTATCAAAAACCAGCATTCGCCAACTGCGCTCGCACTTTCGCGCCAAAAAGTAATGGTCATTGACCGTGAAAAATTCGCTTCAGCCGAAGGAACTTCAAAAGGCGCCTACATATTAGCCGAATCATCGAATAACGAACCAAAGATCATCATCATCGCCACAGGTTCGGAAGTTGGTCTTGCAATGGAAACCCGAGAAAAACTAGAATCCGAAGACACACCGACAAGGGTTGTTTCAATGCCTTCCCGCGAACTTTTCTATAAACAGTCTCGCGAATATCGATCGGAAGTTCTGCCCGAGACCATCACCGCAAGATTAGTTATTGAAGCGGGAGTGAGATTAGGTTGGGAAGGAATTATCGGTGCAAAAGGTGATGCAATAACAGTTGATAAATTCGGCGCATCCGCGCCTGCCGAGGTAGTTTTTGAGAAATACGGTTTTACAGTTG
The DNA here is from genome assembly GCA_037969475.1 of Pyrinomonadaceae bacterium. Lineage (GTDB taxonomy): Bacteria > Acidobacteriota > Blastocatellia > Pyrinomonadales > Pyrinomonadaceae > Aridibacter. The sequence goes on from JBBKXN010000102.1 coordinate 60,763, forward strand.
AAAATGCGGTCGAAAAGGCGAAGAAACTGATCTCGTAATGTTTGAACCAAGAGATTATACCCGCTTGCATTAACTTTGACATTGCGGTTGAATACGGTATTAAAGAACACGCCTTTTCACCGGAATCGAAATAAATTAACAAATTCTTAACTAAAAACGTCTAAATCGTGAGGTTATTTATGAAAAAAATATTCATCGCGCTTCTAGGCGTTTTTCTATTATTAGGTATCTCTCTCGCACTTGGTCAGCGGGCCCGACGCAATCAAGTTCCGAATTATTTAACCGAAAAGAAAATTCGCGTTGGCAATTTCGACCGTCAGTTTTATTTATTTGAACCGCAAGGCATTTCCAACGACAAACCAATTCCATTGCTATTCGTTTTCCACGGGGGCGGTGGCAATGCTCTGCAAATGGAACGCGGACTCGGGTTTACTGACATTGCACGGAAAGACGGCTTTATTGTTGTTTATCCAAACGGTATCGGCGGAAATTGGAACGACGGGCGAGACGATGATTTTTCAAAAGCACATAAGGAAAAGATAGACGATCTGAGTTTTGTAAAAGCGATTATCGATTCGATTTCGAAAGCATACCCGATCGATCAAAAACGCATTTATGCGACGGGAATTTCAAATGGCGGTATTTTTTCCCATTATGTCGGTGCAAATCTCGCTGACAAGTTTGCAGCGATTGCTCCCGTCGTCGGTGGAATTGCGGATCCGTTTTCAAGTCGTTTTGATCCGAGTGAGCCGGTTTCGGTTCTTGTAATTCAAGGCACGGACGATAAATTGGTACCGTATGATGGCGGTGGAATTGGTTTTGGTAGACGAAACAATCGCGGAAAAATAATTTCTACGGATAAAGCGATCGATCTTTGGATTAAATGCGACTCGACTAATGTTCAGCCAAAAAGAGGCAATTTACCGGATAGTGACCGACGCGATGGCTGCACGGTCGAGACCTTCCTTTGGGAAAACGAAAAAACGATACAGAAGTAAAGCTCTTAAAGCTAAACGGTGGCGGGCACACGTGGGCTGGCGGTCAGCAATATCTGCCAAAAATATTGGTAGGAAATGTATGTAGAGATTTTAGCGCGACCGAAGTGATCTGGGAGTTTTTCAAACAACACCCAAAACAGTAATCTGATTCTTCTTGATTTCTGTTTCAAGCCATTCCGTAGCGTCTTTTCGCTTATCGAATATTTGGAGATTCAATTTATGCTTCCTTGGGAGACCATTGAAGGCTTGAGTTGTCTTCTTCGACATCTGAGAATAAGCCACAACCGCGATTGCACCCACCTCAGGAATATCTCCAAGTTTTATTTGTGCACGAAATGTATAGGAATACTCATTGATTTTATTTTCGAGGATTCCGATTGGATGCGAGAAATTGCTCAATAGAAGTGTGTGGAGCTGCAGAACCATTTCTGAATTTATTTCAACACCTTCATCAGCTATAATTTCAGCAAGTGAAACATCGCGGATCAATACTTTTGCGAATGGGAGTTCAAGAGTATTCATTTTTTTTGTATCTGACTAAACGTCACTTCTATAATAGCCTGCATACTTGATAAAGACAAGATTTAGAAAAGAAACCCGTGTTTCTAGAATCATTTTCAGGAACAATAATCGATATATTTTAACAACGTGAACCACCAACCTGCAGTACCAAAAGACGCTTCAGCGATCATCCTTCTGGATCAGAAACGCAGAAAAGTGTTGTGGGCAAAGCGCAATCCAAAGCTAAAATTTCTTGGCGGATTTCATAGCTTCCCGGGTGGAAAAGTAGATTCTGAAGATTCCTCCTCGGATGTGAGAAATTGTGAAAAGGAGGAATTACGGCCGCTTCTCGCTTCTGCTGTGCGGGAAGTATTTGAGAAAGTTGGTGTACTGCTCGTGCGCAACGGCGATAAACTTACAAAGGGTCAGATAGCATCATTGCACGACGAGCTCCTTTCGGAGCGAAGTACATTCGCCGAAATCTTAAATCACTGGAATTTATGGATCGATGCGAAAGATTTTTTCTACGCAGGGTTTTGGACGACACCCGAATTTTCTTCGATGCGGTTCAAGACTCGTTTCTTTATTGCCGTTTGTCCATCAAAACAGCAACCGTATCGTGCATTATCGGAATTGGAAGAGCCGGAATTTATTGATCCTGAATTGGCTTTGGAGATCTGGCGGAGGTCTGAGGTGCTGATGGCTCCTCCCGTATTGATCGCGCTTGAGGAATTGGCGGCGTGCGCCTCAGATAATGGGCAGATCGATGTAAAAGAGGTTTCTACTGGTTTGCTAAAAAGGTCCGAAAATGCTCACGGCGATCTGGATTAATTTGAATTAAATCCACGAATTACCCGTCTCCCGCTTAGAACCATAACCCTACCACCCGCAACACACACACATTGTTTTATTGTCGGAAAACAAATGTTTATAGTAATTGATGCTGGGTCACCCGACGAAAACGAACAGAAAAAACTTTTCAAATTGGTAGATCAAATGATTGGGAAAGGATATTCGTGTGAGGCAATAATCGTCTCGCATTTGCATCCGGATCATTTTGGCGGGGAAACGGCGTTGCAAAAGCATCTATTCAATGAATTTGGAATTGATTCGCCGATTTCTGCACATCGGATCACGGCAGAAAGTTTGGATGGAAAGGTCGAAATTGTAACATTTATCGATGATGGACAATCTTATGAGCTAGCGGACGAAAACGGAAGATCATTTATCTTAGAGTGCCTGCACACTCCCGGACATGCGCGTGGTCATTTGTGTTTTTACGACGAGGAATTTGAATTTTTGCTTTCAAGCGATTTAGGATAACTTCTTCGCCGATGTGGTCTTTTAGTTGGTCGATGTAGGTTTGATTCTTATTCGAGAACAACAATTTTAGTTAATCCCGCAAATCAAACAAAGGTCAGGGTGTTCCCATAAACATTATTGCCGATCCATTCGCAAAAGTTGTTAAGATTGCGCGTCCTGATATCGTAGTCGCAGAAAAAACTATTTTTAGATCGAATTGCTATGTTGTGCGATCCGGCTTTAGCCGGACTTACCAAAGCGATTCGGAAGGAGAAACCACATGCCGGAAAAAGATTATGCTGATATGAGACCCACTGAAAAGGCCCGTTTGATGTTTATGGCCGCTGAAACAACATCGAGGATGGCTCGCACGTTTGCGAATACCAACGACTCTATGTATAGAACGATGATGGCAGACTCGCAAAATGCTCTAGCCACCGGACTCAGCGACATGGCGACGGGAATACGCGCTACTTATATACTTCTCGCCCAAGTCAAACGATCGCTCGACCAGGCGCGGTAGCCTGCCGCGCGAAGGTCACAAATCGCCTGGTGATAACGTGTCAGCCGGCGGCCCGTTGACTTACTGCTCTTCAGTCGTCATCTTTCAAACTAAAATGGCGGATGTAGAAAAAAAAGAAAAAGAAGATGAATTACTCAAGCGCTTGGGCCGAGGCGCGGAGAATCACCTGGAATGCGCGCTGGCGGCTTTTGTAAGCGTTTTGATGCTCATGTCTCGTTTGGCGGAGAAGGTTTTGCTGGCTTCGACCAAATATATCGGCGATGAGGTCTTCCAAAGGGAATTACATGCTGATCAAGTGGATCGCGTTCGTTGTCCTTAAAAACGACGCAATGAACAATGCCGGTGCCTTCTCTAAGCTGCAAAAACAAAAGCTCGAATCGCGAATTGTAAAGCCAGCCCTTGGGTCGATTAATTACGGAAGTATTGCCATATTTTTGGAAGCTGCTCAAACCCGCGAAGCCATAAGGTTGCTGGGGCATCTATCGTTTGTTTTAATTCATCCGACTTAGCAGTGGCATGGGTATGAAGAATATAAGAAGGAATCTTTCGTTTGTTGTTCTGGTTTGTTTCTCATTTGTCGTAGCCTGCCAAACAAACCTTGAGACGGTTGCACAAGAGGAAATTCCTAAGGAAAATAGAGATTCGTTTTTATCAACCCGCAAATACCCTACGCTCGCAAAGCTAAAATCCGACGAGATTCGGGCAATTCTTGAAAGCGCTCACGAACAAATTTCTACAACTACTTCATATACGCAAAAGTATTTCAATATTTCCTATCCAAATGGAGATGTTCCAAAATCCACCGGCGCTTGCACTGATGTCGTGATCCGTTCGTTTCGAGCGGCGGGGATCGATCTTCAAAGAGAGGTTCACGAAGATATGACGGCGAATTTCTCAAAGTATCCGAAAAAGTGGGGTTTGCCAAAACCGGATACAAATATCGATCATCGACGTGTGCCCAATCTTCAGGTCTATTTCCAGCGGAAGGGAAAATCCTTGGCGGTAAGCGAAGATGGAGGCAGATTTAAGCCGGGCGATGTTGTCTCCTGGGATCTAAATGGAAAAGGAATGACCCACATCGGCTTGGTTTCAAGTTCTTGGAATGAAAAAGAAAAGCGCTATTTAATCATTCACAATATCGGCGGCGGTACAAAGCTCGAAGACCGCCTTTTCGAATGGGAAATTACCGGGCATTTCCGCTACTTCGAATAACCTCTATATTCTGAAGACGCTTGTTAGATAATTCTAAAGCAGTTAAATTCTTATAGGATGAAAACTGTTTTAACAACCTCGCCTAGCCAAGCCGCAAAATTTATAAAAAATGGCGGAATTGTAGCTTTTCCAACCGAAACAGTTTACGGACTCGGTGCAAATGTTTTTGATGAGCAGGCAATTAGAAAAATTTTCACCGCAAAAGAGCGACCTTCCGATAACCCTCTGATCGCACACGTCGCATCACTGGACCAGATCAAATCTTTGGTTTCGTCAATAAATCAAACCTCCCAAAAGCTGATCGACGCATTTTTTCCGGGCCCGCTTACATTGGTTTTGCCAAAAGCATCCGCTGTTCCAACTATTGCAACTGCGGGTTTGGAAACAGTTGGCGTAAGAATGCCTCGTAACAAGCTCGCCCAAGAATTTCTTGAGGAATGCGGCGTACCATTGGTCGCGCCATCTGCAAATCTCTCCGGAAAACCATCGCCGACCAACTGGGAAGCAGTTTTTGAAGATCTCGATGGCAGAATCGATTGCATCCTTCAGGGCGAAACGACCGAAATCGGTTTGGAATCGACGGTCGTAGATTGCATCGGAGACTCGCCGATTATCCTGAGAAAAGGAGCAGTCACATTTGAGGATATCGAGAGGGTTGCCCCCGGTGTGAAAATTTACCAATCCAACCCAAATGAAAACCCACGCAGCCCGGGGCTCAAGCATCGCCACTATTCGCCGAAAGCCCGGGTAGTTTTATTTTCCTCCGAAATTTTTCAAGAGAGTAACGCGTCGATCTCAGCTTTTATAGGCGTGAGTAAGTTTGATGGAGACTTTGCGCTTACAAAAATATGTGATTCCGTAACCGAATATGCGCTTTCATTATTTGATTTTTTTCGAATATGCGACCGAAATGGAATTCAAACTATATATTGTGAAAAAGTAAGTAAAATCGGAATCGGCGCAGCACTTATCGATAGGATTGAAAGAGCCGCCTCAGATGAATAAATTGTATTAACGCAATCTTGACTAAAAGGTAATGTTTTGAGATTCTTTACTTTAAAGTAATTAAGAGAAACTTTAAGCGGGATAAATAACGATGAAAATATCGGCACAGGAAGAATATGGATTGCGCTGCTTGGTGCAGCTTGCGACCGTAAAGGATGATGAAACCCTAACATTGCCGCAGATTGCGGAGCGAGAAGGGATTTCGCAGGCAAACGCCGGGAAGCTAATGTGGCTTTTGAATAAGGGCGGGTTCGTAAAAGCGACTCGCGGAACAAAGGGCGGCTATTCCTTGGCTCGGCCTGCGGCGGAAATTCACCTAAATGAGGTGATCAAAGTTTTGGATGATGATGAGATCGCGGGCCACTGCGGGAGTTATACAGGTGTAAAGGATTCATGTGTACATACCGGCGACTGCGGAATTCGCCCTGTAATCGTTGGGCTTCATGAGATCGTGCAGAATGCTTTGTCCAACATAACGCTCGCCCAGCTGGTTGGAACAGAGAAAACGGTCGACGAAAGATTTCATCGCATACAGGGATTGCATTCCATGGTAAATATTTAGCGAGAACGAATAAAAAATATGTCAACAGCAACAGAATTTTTAACAAACAGGGAATATAAATACGGTTTTACAACTGATATCGAAACGGAAGTCATTCCAAAGGGATTATCGGAAGATACGGTTCGTCTGATTTCTTCAAAGAAAAATGAGCCGGAATGGATGCTTGAGTTTCGTCTGAAAGCTTATCGTCATTGGCTAAAAATGACTGAGCCAAGTGATTGGGCAAATTTTGATTATCCAAAAGTAGATTTTCAGGACATCGCATATTACGCAGCTCCGAAAGAGAAGGAAAAGAAAAAATCTCTTGACGAAGTTGACCCGGAATTGCTCGATACTTTTGAGAAACTCGGTATTCCGATCACCGAACAAAAAATGCTTGCAAATGTCGCGGTTGATGCTGTTTTTGATTCGGTTTCGGTTGCGACAACTTATAAGAAAAAACTCGGTGAAGCAGGCGTTATTTTCTGTTCGTTTAGCGAAGCGGTTGAAAAGTATCCCGAACTTATTAAGAAATATCTCGGATCCGTCGTGCCTACTTCGGATAATTTTTATGCCGCTTTGAATTCCGCGGTTTTCTCCGATGGCTCGTTTGTTTTTATTCCAAAAGGCGTTCGTTGTCCGATGGAGCTATCTACTTATTTCCGCATCAACACGCAGGAATCCGGGCAGTTTGAGCGGACGCTGATCGTTGCGGAAGAAGGCGGCTATGTTGCATATAACGAAGGCTGTACTGCTCCGCAATTCGATACCAATCAGTTGCACGCGGCGGTTGTCGAGCTCGTCGCAATGGATGATGCCGAGATCAAATATTCGACCGTCCAAAATTGGTATGCCGGCGATGAGAACGGCATAGGTGGAATTTATAATTTTGTAACAAAGCGCGGAGCGTGTCGTGGTAAAAATTCAAAGATCTCCTGGACACAGGTTGAAACGGGTTCGGCGATTACCTGGAAATATCCGTCAGTAATTTTGCAAGGCGATAATTCGATCGGTGAATTTTATTCAGTTGCGCTGACAAACAACAAGCAGATCGCCGACACGGGAACAAAGATGATCCATCTCGGCAAGAACACGAGTTCGACGATAATTTCAAAAGGCATCTCGGCGGGTGGTTCGAATAATTCATATCGCGGACTCGTCAAAGTTATGCCCAAGGCCGAAGGCGCGAGAAATTATACGCAGTGCGATTCGATGCTTATCGGTGATAAATGCGAGGCAAACACATTCCCGTATATCGAGGTAATGAATAATTCCGCACGGGTCGAGCACGAAGCAACGACTTCAAAAATCAGCGAAGACCAACTCTTTTATCTCCAGCAGCGCGGACTTTCAGAAGAAGATTCAATCTCCCTAATTATAAACGGTTTCTGCAAAGAAGTCTTTAAAGAACTGCCTATGGAATATGCGGTTGAAGCTCAGAAACTTTTGGGCTTGAAACTCGAAGGAAGTGTCGGCTAGGGTTGGCATATTCTCTTAAGAGAGTTAGGCGTGACATATCTATAGTGAAGAAGTTCAAATTACCAAACACACCCGAACCGAAAGGACATTATTCGTCGGCCGTTGAGCATAACGGGCTAATTTTTGTGTCTGGGCAACTCGCGGTAAATCCCGCAACAGGTGAAGAAATAACCGATTCGATCGAGGCACAAACCGAACAATGTTTGCGGAATGTCGAAGCGGTTTTAAGGGAAGCGGGAAGCGATCTGGATCACGTTTTGAAGTTTACGATATTTGTTTCCGATGAAAGTTTGTGGGGAGTGGTCAATGAAACTTACAAACGGATTTTAGGCGAACACAAACCGGCACGGGCAATTATTCCAGTCGGGAAATTTCGCGATAATTTTTTGATCGAGATCGAAGCGATTGCGAGAGTTCGTTCTTAAGCAAAGAATATGGATTTTCAAATTTTAATATCGAATTTGACTAACCCTACTTTACTGTTTTTTGTTTTGGGTATAATCGCCGCACTCGTTAAAAGCGATCTGGAGATTCCCGAGGGAAGCGTCAAATTCATATCGCTTTATTTGCTCTTTGCCATTGGTTTTAAGGGCGGACAGGAATTAGCCCATAGCTCTTTTACAATTGAGATCTTTTATTCGCTTTTATTTGGCATCGCCATTGCATCGCTGATCCCGTTTTACGTTTTCTTTATTTTGAAGCGAAAGCTGAATGTTTATGATGCCGGAGCGGTTGCCGCCGCTTATGGTTCGGTCAGTGCTGTTACGTTTGTTGCCGCGACCGGATTTTTAGAAGCACAGCAAATTGCTTTCAGCGGCCATATGGTTGCGGTCATGGCCCTGATGGAATCGCCGGCGATCGTCGTCGGTGTGATCTTGTTGATGCGGTACAACAAGGAATCGGAAAATCAAACGAATATTCGCGATATTGTCCGTCATTCGTTAACAAACGGAAGCGTTTTAATGATTTTGGGAAGCTTGATTATCGGTCTTATCGCGGACACTAAACAAGCAGAAGGAATCAAGCCTTTTACGACCGACATTTTCAAGGGTTTTTTGGCGATCTTTCTTCTAGAGATGGGAATGGTTACGGCGAAAAGATTTGGCGCGTTTAAGAAATACGGCCTTTTCGTAACAGCTTTCGCGATCATCGTACCGGCGGTAAATGGCGTTATTGTTGCGATTATAAGCGGTTTGATAACAGAGAGCATAGGCAATCGCCTGATGTTTGCAGTTTTAGCTGCGAGTGCTTCGTATATCGCAGTTCCGGCGGCGATGCGTCTTGCGGCACCGAAAGCGGATCCGGGGCTCTATATACCGATGGCCCTTGGCGTTACATTTCCGTTTAATATTACGGTCGGTTTGCCTCTGTATTATGCGGTCATAAAGCTTTTCTAATTTTAAGAGATTGGTGAAAATTAATGAATCTTCTTCAATTTTATGGAATAGACTGGGTCGCAACTATGTGTGGTTTGCTGGGTGTCTATATGCTCGGCAATAGAAACAAGATCGGTTTCATAGTGTTTATGTTGGCGAGTATGAGTTGGGTCATATTTGGAATCATGACGGGGAGTGTGGCTGTAATTATCGGGAGTTCGATATTTTTTTTGATGCACCTGCGCGGGTTTCTAAAATGGAATAGGGAAGCGAAACTTTTTAGTGAAACGACGATTGGATGAAACCTCATACAAGAGAAACACAAGAGCAAACGACACCGGAATTGGCGTTGCAGTACTTACGGGAAGGTAACGACCGTTTTGTTAACAACAGAAATCGAGACCGTGATCTGCTCAAACAAGTAATTGCTACAAGCGACGAACAATTTCCAATTGCCGTAACATTAAGTTGTATTGACAGCCGGACAGCCTGCGAACTGGTATTTGACCAAGGCATCGGACATATTTTCAGTATCAGAATTGCCGGAAGCGTCATAAATGAAGATATTTTGGGTTGTATGGAATTTGCCTGCAACATTGCGGGCTCCAAATTGATCGTTGTTCTCGGACATACAAAATGCGCTGCGATTCAAGCGGCTTGCAAAAATGTGGAAACAGGAAATCTTTCGACTCTTTTGAATAAAATCCAACCTTCGGTTTATTTGGAAAAAACGGTTAGCGAAGATCGAAACTCGGAAAACAGCGAATTCGTCGAAAAGGTTTCGAAAATCCAGGTCGAAAGAAGTGTCGAAAAGATTATTGAGGAAAGCCCTATCTTACGCGAAATGATCGAAAAGAAAGAGATTGGCTTGGTTGGCGCGATTTACGACGTTGACACGGGATACGTAGATTTTTTAGAAGACACATTTATGTTTGGCGAGATAAAGCACTTTTTTCTGGATGTTTCAAAATCAGGTACGGCGTCTACTTAGGTATGCGATTTTTGAAGTTTGGAAACAAAAACTTATGAGTCTTTCGATCTTTCAGGTTGATGCGTTTACGAAAAAACCTCTGAGCGGAAATCCGGCGGCGGTTTGCCCGCTCGATGAATGGCTCGAAGATGATGCGATGCTGAAGATCGCTGCGGAAAACAATCTCTCGGAAACTGCTTTTTTTGTAAAGAGAGACGAAGATTATGAGCTTCGCTGGTTTACGCCGATGGTCGAAATGGATCTTTGCGGACACGCCACGCTCGCCTCGGCTTATGTGATCTTTGATTGCCTAAAGCTTGAAGACAAGGTGATAAATTTTCACTCTGCGAGGAGCGGAAAATTGAGTGTTGTAAAACAAGGCGATTTGTTGGTATTGGATTTTCCAAAATTCGATTTAGAGGAATTGGACATTTCCGAAGATTTGATTAGTGTCATTGGGAAAAAGCCTCAAAAACTTTGGGAAACGCAAGGGCACATGGCGATGCTTTTATACGAATCGGAAGAAGAAATTAGGTCTATAGAGCCTGATATGTCGGCTCTAATGAAAATTCCGTTTGATGAGGTTATCGTCACGGCAGAGGGAACGGAAGCTGATTTTGTTTCGCGCCTTTTCGCGCCAAAGATCGGTATTCCCGAGGATCCGGTAACAGGAGCGACGCATTGTGCGCTGATCCCGTATTGGGCGGAAAGGCTTGGAAAGGAAAAACTATATGCACGACAGCTGTCAAAACGCGGGGGCGAACTATTTTGTGAATTAGACGGCGACCGGGTAAAAATAGGCGGAAACGCTGCGCTCTATATGAAGGGTGAAATTTATATTTAAGGAAATTATCGAAAATGTTATTAGAAGTTAAAGATCTATACGTTGCCATTGACGGCACAAGTATTTTGAAAGGCGTAAACTTGCAGATCAAGAAAGGCGAAGTTCATGCCATCATGGGACCAAATGGTTCGGGGAAATCTACGCTGGCGAAAGTGCTGGCAGGTCATCCGAGTTATGAAGTTACGAAAGGCGAGATCAGTTATGAAGGCAAGAATTTGCTGGAAATGGACCCCGACAAGCGTGCGCGAGAAGGTGTTTTTATGGCGTTTCAATATCCGGTCGAAGTTCCGGGCGTTTCAAATTCGCAATTTTTGCGACTCGCTTACAACGAGAAAATGAAGCACCAGGGACGTGAGGAATTGGATCCGCTTGAGTTTAACGACCTGCTAAAAGAAAAGGCAAAGATCGTTGATATGAGTTCGGACTTTTTTAAGCGTTCGGTAAACGTAGGGTTTTCGGGTGGTGAGAAAAAACGAAACGAGATCCTGCAAATGGCGGTCCTTGATCCGAAATTGGCTCTTTTGGATGAAACGGATTCCGGGCTCGATATTGACGCTTTGCGTGTTGTCGCAAATGGCGTCAACCAGCTCAAGAACAAAGACAACGGGATCATTCTCGTGACTCATTATCAAAGATTGCTCGACTACATAGTACCTGATTTCGTGCACGTTTTAGCCGGCGGAAAGATCGTCAAAGAAGGCGGCAAAGAACTGGCAATCGAGCTTGAAGAGAAAGGCTACGATTGGGTGAAAGCGGCGAGGAATTAAACTTTGCGTCCATTGCAATTAACTTAACGACCTTTGCGGTTAAGATTTTACCGCAAAGTAACGCAAAGGTTTTCGCAAAGAACGCAGAGCTAGATTGAACATGGATCAAGTTTTACGCATTGGTTTGCCGGTTTATTTTGCGGCATTTTTTGGAGTTGCTTTCTTTTGGCGTTCGTATGTTGTTTGGAAAGAAACTGGTGTGAACCCTTATGTTTTAGGCAGATCGGATAGTGCTTATGATTTCTTAGGCTTTGCTTATCGTCTTAGTCTGGCGATGAATTTTATTGCGATCTTGTTCTTTTCCTTTGTGCCGGACTATTACGAATACATCGCCCCAATTCGCTGGCTTGAGATTTTGCCGCTGCAGTTTTTTGGTTTGTTTTTGGTTTTCGTAACTCTGGTTTGGATAGCGATCGCACAGAAACAAATGGGTGGATCCTGGAGAGTGGGGATCGACGTAAAGGTCAAAACGGATCTGGTTTACAAGGGTCTGTTTACAGTTTCGAGAAACCCCATATTTTTCGGGATGAGGATCGCTGTTGTCGGATTTTTTCTGGCAATTCCAAATGGCCTGACGTTTTGCTCGATGATTTTGAGCGATATGTTGATGCAAATTCAGGTGAGGCTCGAAGAAGAACATTTGGAGAAATTGCACGGCGGGAAATATTTGGAATACAAGAAAAAAGTTAAACGTTGGATTTAGAATATTTAAAATTAGAATTGTACGGGAAGGTCTTTTACCTGCCGATGAGCGAAGCGAAAAAGAATTTAACAAAATGAGTTTACAAACAAAAAAAGTAACAATTTACAACACGAGATTTAAAGCGAGCATAGAAGGCTCGAGTCAGCCTGAGTGGTTGAAAGATTTACGTAAGAAGGCGTTTACATATTTCACCGAAAATGGATTTCCGACCACGAAAAACGAAGAATGGAAATACACAGACGTTCGGGAAATCACTGCTGTCGATTGGTCAGAGCTATCGGCTGTAGAGCGTGGTTTGAGCTCGGAAACGAGAAAACTTTTATCAAAAATTGAGATTGGAAATCGTGTGGTTTTTGTCGATGGAGTTTTTAGTAGTGAGCTGACAACGCTCGCCGATCTCCCGGAAGGTGCGAGAGTGTTAACTTTTGCGGAAGCGTATGAAGACAAAACTTTTAAGGCGAATTTAGCAAAAGGCGTTGAATACGATTTCAATGGATTTGCGGCTTTGAATACGGCATTTGTTGAACAGGGCGTATTTATTCACGTTCCGAAAAATACGAAGATCGAAGATCCGATTCATCTGGTTTTTATCGGCGAAAATGAAACGGCAAATTTTTCGCGGGTTCTGTACGTCGGTGAAAAACAAAGCGAAGCGGAAATTGTCGAGCATTATACGCGCTCTCGTGAGACAAAATATTTTACTAATGCGGTTGTCGAGATCAATTTGGCGGACAATGCAAAGCTTGTTCACACAAGGGTACAACGCGAATCTCATAAAGCTTTTCATTTTGTCACAACGCAAGCCAACTTAAGTCGGGCAAGCATCTACGATAATACAAATATCACGCTCGGGGCAAAACTTTCCCGCCACGATCTCGATTTGAGTTTTAATGATGAGGCAAGCGAGGCTTGGATTGACGGATTGTATTTGGTCGAGGATGGCCAGCATACGGACACGCATTCGCGAATCGATCATCGCGTGAAAAATTGTGTTTCACATCAGAATTACAAAGGGATTCTCGACGGCAAATCGCGCGCGGTATTTAACGGAAAAGTTTTTGTCCATAAAAATGCGAGTGGAACGGATGCGAATCAATCGAATAAAAATTTACTATTGTCGAATGAAGCAAGGATTGACACAAAGCCACAGCTTGAAATATTCAACGACGACGTAAAATGCGCCCACGGTGCAACTGTCGGGCAGCTTGAGGAAGAGGAATTGTTTTATCTGTTAAGCCGCGGCTTGAACGAAGACTTGGCGAGAAATCTTTTAACGTACGGTTTTGCGGAAGAAATTATAAACAAGATCGAGATTGAATCGATCAAAAAGCAGTTGGATGAAGCTGTTTTGAATCGTTTGCATGCGAGATTGGAAGCGTAAGAAAAGAAATTTAACCGCAAAGGACGCAGAGTGCGCAAAGGAATTTCGAAACAATTTGTAGGGTTGGCGGCTTGTCCTAACCCGAGAGCGAAGCAAAAACTTCGAAAGGAAGAATTTGAAATGAACGCAGTAAAAGAAATGAAGGAATTTGACGTAAATAAAATCCGAGAAGACTTCCCTGTTTTATCATCGACTGTAAACGGAAAACCGCTTGTTTATTTGGACAATACGGCATCTTCGCAGGTGCCGAATTTGGTCATCGAGCGCGGTGCCGAATATCTCAAACACGAACATTCAAATGTCCATCGCGGTGTTCATTATTTATCGCAGAAGGCGACGACCGAATATGAGGCGGCGCGGGAGAAAGTGCGCAGGTTTATAAATGCGAAGGAAGCGAAGGAATGCATTTTTGTTCGCGGCACGACCGAAGGGATAAATTTGGTGGCGAATGGCTTTGGGCGGAAGTTTTTGAATGAAGGTGATGAAATAATTATTTCGCAAATGGAGCATCATTCAAACATCGTTCCCTGGCAAATGATCGCGGAAGAGCGTGGAGCAAAACTGCGGATCATTCCGATGACCGAAACCGGCGAACTGATCATCGATGAATACGAAAATCTCTTAAACGAACGGACAAAAATAGTTGCTGTTTCTCACGTTTCCAATTCGATAGGGACGATAAATCCGATCAAAGAAATGATCGAAACGGCTCATAAATTTGGCGTTCCGTTTTTGGTTGATGGTGCTCAAGCCGCGCCGCATATGCGAATCGACGTTCAGGATCTGGATGCGGATTTTTACGCCTTTTCGGGACACAAAATGTTTGCGCCGACGGGAAGTGGTGTACTTTACGGCAAAAAAGAATATTTGGAGAAAATGAATCCCTATCAAGGCGGCGGTTCAATGATTCGCACCGTTACTTTTGAGAAAACTATTTACGCCGGTTTGCCCGAAAAATTCGAAGCCGGAACTCCCGCGATCGCTCCAAGCATCGGACTGGGTGCGGCAATCGATTATATGAATTCGATCGATCTCGATGCAGCGTTTGCACACGAGCATGAATTGATGACTTACGCACTCGAAAGATTAGCCTCACTAGATGGCGTGAAAATTATCGGAACCGCTACCGAAAGAGCTTCGGTAATTTCATTCACGATCGAAGACGTTCACCCGCACGACATCGGCACGATCCTCGATCAGGAAGGAATCGCCGTCCGCGCAGGGCACCATTGCGCACAACCGGTGATGGAATTTTATGGAGTGCCGGCAACGGCTCGAGCGAGTTTTGCATTTTATAATACGAAGGAAGAAGTTGATGTGCTGTGTGATTCGATTCAGAAAGTGATTGATGTTTTTGCGTGAATCCTGTCGCTGAAGGTGAGCAAGAGTTTTCTTGGCAGTTTGTTCGACGCCTTCAGCGTCGGATCCTTGCTTTGTTATTGCCCAGGGTGGCGGCGAAACGCCTTACCCCGGGCTATTATTTATAACCCAGTTGGGGTAAAGAGTCTTGCCTAGAGCGAGGATTATTGTTTCCCGGGTTGGCGTGGAACACTTTACCCTGGGCTATTATTCATAACCCCGTCGGGGTTGGCGAAATCACGGAAATAGGAAAATGTTTAGGCTCGCCATTTGCCGTTGGGTTACCGGAAAAAATGAGCGATTTCAAGAAGACCTCTATTGGATAATCGTCTTTCAAATAGGCTATACTCCTTGCTCTAGGATAATAATTGATGCCCCTTACGGACAAAACTTCATTTGGACGATACAAAGTAGTTTCCAAGATCGGCTCCGGCGGAATGGGAGACGTTTTTCTTGCCGAGGATACTGAGCTTGAACGAAAAGTAGCTCTCAAGATATTGCCGGAAAAATTTTCTGTTGATTCTGAAGGCTTGAACCGCTTTAAACAAGAAGCAAAAGCAGCGTCTGCCCTCAATCATCCAAACATTATTACCGTCTATGAAGTCGGCGAAACTGACGGTAAAAACTTTATTGCGACTGAATTTATTGAGGGCAAAACGTTAAGAGAACGTTTGGATTCGGGTAGAATTTCTTTTGACGAAGTTCTTTCCATCGTCACCCAAACCGCCGAGGCATTATCTGCGGCACATTCGGCCGGGATCGTCCATCGGGATATAAAACCCGAAAACATAATGATTCGCCCAGATGGCTACGTAAAGATTCTCGATTTTGGACTCGCCAAATTGACGGAAAATAATGTACCGGCCGAAGCGGATGACCAAACCCGAAAGTTGGTTAAAACAAATCCCGGTGTGGTGATGGGAACGGTCGCCTATATGTCGCCCGAGCAGGCACGTGGTAAGGAAATCGATGCGCGCTCTGACGTCTTTAGTTTTGGCATAGTCTTATATGAAATCCTCGGTGGGAAGGTACCTTTTGAAGGCGAGACGATGACCGATATTCTCGCTGCGATTATCACATCGGAACCCGTGCCACTTACGAGCCTTGCTCCGCACTTGCCTAGAGAGCTTCAAAGAATAACCAGCAAAACGCTGAAGAAAAAACCAAATCAACGATACCAGTCGACCAGGGATTTGTTAATCGATCTCAAAGATCTGCATGACGAATTGCTGCTCGAAGCAAAACTGGAGCAAACGGCGGTACCGGATCGCCCCGAACAGAAAGTTTCAAGGCGTTCACATAGCTCCTCAAGTTCGAGCGGAGTCAAGGACGCGCTGTTGTTGACCGAATTTGAAAACACGACCGGTGAACCGATTTTTGATCAGACACTAAAGCAGGCGCTGGCATTTTCACTGGCTCAGTCACCCTTCCTGGATATATTTCCGGAAACAAAAGTGAAAGAGACTTTGGGCCTCATGGGCCGCGCATCAAATGAAAAGGTTACAAAAGAATTGGGTTACGAAATTTGTTTAAGGCAGAGACTTAAGGCTTTTACCACGGGGACAATTTCAAGCTTTGGTGAGACCTATGTGTTGACGATTGAAGCGATAAATGCCCGAACAGGTGAAAGTCTTGGGCGGCAGTTTGAGCAGGTAAATTCAAGAGAGGGCGTGTTAGCTGCATTGGGAAATGCTGCGACCGGACTTCGCGAGGATCTCGGCGAGAGCTTAAGTTCGATCGAACGATATGACATGCCGGTTGAATACGCAACTACCTCTTCACTCGAGGCACTGGAATTTTTTACGTTGGGATACGAACTGCAAAATACCGGCAAAACACTTGAATCGATACCATTTTATGAGAAAGCACTCGAATTCGACGAGAATTTTGCATCCGTTTACTCGGGTTTGGCCGTAATTTACGCAAACACGAATCAATGGAATCTTGCCTCCAAAATGATTATCAAGGCATTCGAACTGATTGATAACGTCAGTGAAAACGAAAAGCTACGAATAACTTATTTCTATTACCACTTTGTGACAGGCGAAATTGATAAGGTGGTCGATACCCTGGATCTATGGAGGACAACTTATCCAACTCATGTCGTCGCAATAATAAATTTATCTGACTGTTATGAACGAACGGGTCGATCGGAAAAAGCGGTCGCGGCGGCTGATAAGGCTCTCAAAATCGATACAAATAATGCTGTCGTTTATATGAATCGTGCCGAGTCTTTACTATCTCTTGACCGACTTGATGAGGTAAAAGAAACATGCGATCTGGCGTTTGGAAAGGGTCTCGACGGCGACAGTTTCCATATGTTTCTTTATATTGTCGCATTTATTGAAAACCACGAAAACGATATGGCCAAGCACATCGCGTGGTTTAGCGGTCGGAATGACGAATATCTGGCGTTGAATTTGCAGACCGGCACCGCAGCGTTTCGCGGCCAATGGCGAAAATCTCAGGATACCGCGAGAAAGGCTATTGATTTGGCGATTCGCAGCGACGCCAAAGAAATCGCAGCGCAGTATTCGGCGGATCAGGCACTGAGAATTGTATTCTGGAGTAATCCGGCGGGATTTCCGGATCGGGAAGATAAGCAATTGATATCGGTGCTGAAAACACAAGCGAGAAATGCTTTGAATTTAGAGCGGAGTCGTTCGGTGCTTGTCGCAGTTGCGTTTGCTATGGCTGCCGCCGGTTTATCGAGCGAGGCAAATACGATCGTGGATGAATTGAGAACTGAACGGCCAAAAGATACGCTTATAAACGAGTTTTGGATTCCGATTATTCGCGCTTCGCTGGCTTTGCGTTTTGGAAGGGCGAAAGACGCGATTGAAGAACTGGAAATTACCGAGCGTTTTGAAAAGAGCGGAGAATTTTATCCAGCGTATATTCGCGGAATGGCTTATTCGAAATTGAATCAGCATATTGACGCGGTTCGGGAATTTGAGAAAATTATTAATCATCGGGGAGAGGGGCCTCTATCATCGATTTATCCTCTCGCTCAGCTCGGAAAAGCCCGCGCAATAAAGGAGAAAGCGGAATACGAAAAGTTTTTCGATATTTGGAAGGATGCGGATAAAGATATGCCCGCGTTGGATGCTGCCAGAGCCGAATATGAAGAGCTGGATTAGGGCTTCATAGCTAGCCAAAATTGAATTAATAAAATGTCAGAATTAAGCGATTTATATCAAGAGGTCATCTTAGACCACAATAAGAATCCGCGAAATTTTCGCGAGATGGAAGATTACGATAAGCACGCAGACGGCAATAATCCTTTGTGCGGCGACAAGCTTCAAGTCTATTTAAAGATGGATGGAGACACGGTAGAAGATGTGTCATTTCTTGGTTCCGGATGCGCGATCTTTAAGGCCTCTGCCTCGATAATGACGCAGACGGTCAAAGGCAAAACAAAGGAAGAAACGGAGAAGATTTTTGATGAATTTCATCGAATGGTAACCGGAAAACTAGATCTTGAATCGGACGAAAATTCACTTGGAAACCTAAGAATTTTTGCGGGAGTTTTGGAATTCCCCGCTCGTGTAAAATGTGCGAGTTTGAGCTGGCATACTGTAAACGCTGCGCTTCAGGATGAAAGGGAAGTTTCTACTGAATAAGGAAATTCAAAACGGGTCGTGTTTTGATTTGGAATTAATGAAAGATATTGAAAACAGAAAGGACCTCGAACTACTCCTTTCCGAGTTCTACAAAGTTGTCATGAAGGATGCCGAAATCGGCCACCATTTTGACGATCTTGATCTGAAATCTCATCTTCCGATAATTGTGGATTTTTGGGAGAAAGTTTTGTTTGGGAATCCCGTCTATTATGGAAATCCGCTTGTCGTTCACCAAATTCTTCACGATAAATACAAACTCCAATCTGAGCATTTCGACCTATGGGTCGAGGTTTTTAGCGGAAAGGTGGATGAAAATTTCGCTGGCGAAAACGCAGAAAACGCAAAGATGCGGGCGAAAATAGTAGCGCAATCCCTCAATCAAAGGTTAAACAAAGATCCGGACTCATCTGGCCTTGTCGAAATTTCAAACTAGCGATCAACAGATAATTCTTGCGGTACAACGAGCAGTAAAGTATCCTTCCGATACCCTAAAATATTCACGCAAGTGTTTCTACACTATGGATCCTAAAACCCTTTTGAGGAGTTTTCTGCAGCTCCTGAATGTAATCCGAATAGCTGGTTTTGAAGGGCTAAGTTTGTACTTCTTGTCTTCGGCTTTTGGCATGCTCGTAATGTCGATTGGGGTTCACGGCTGCATTCCCAACCCGGAATATAACGGTGCTTATTTGTGGATTGTGACGACGATGGGAATCGGGTTTTTTATCGTCAGCGTTTATTACATTTTTCATCCTTGTGTCTGGCTTCAATCAATCAACAAGCACATCGCTCTCGCGCCGACCGATATCCATATTCCTTTTTTCAGCACGCATCCGCTGTATGTTTTTATCGATGCGCTATTTTTTATCCCCGCAATTGCGCTCTTTCAGAGCGGAAGGGCGGAAACGATGTGTCAGCTCAAAAGCGAATGGGGAATGGGTTGGGCACTTTTGGTCCTGGCCTTTTTCTTTCCGATATTTCGAGTCTTTTCGTGGTATATCTTAAATCGCAAAATAGAGGCGATGACGCTTAAGAAATCTCCATGGATGCCAGTCGCCTGGTGGTATATTCTGGCCCTTCCGCTTACGATTTTAATTACTTACACCTATTTGGATCGACAGGTTTTTCCTCGTCTGCGCGTGCCTGTAGTAAACGAGAAAACATTTGAGGGTGGTTTAGACCAACATCCTGAATTTCTCGGGACGATCGTAAGGGTTCAGGGAACGCTGGAACGAGAAATCGCGAAATGCGGTTTGTTTGGTAAGGATCCGGAAAAAATTCCTTATCCATACGCAACAATACTCCTGGGAATGGGAAAGAAAAATGGACAAATTATGGTTCACGTGAATAGATCAAGCGAGGTCGAAATTCTAGAAGCCGAAGCTGCGAATAAGAAAGATCAAATATTCGAAGCGTTTGGGATTCTGTCAAAATTACCGAATCCCCAGAAACGCATGATTTGCGGTATTGCCAAGGCTAAGTCAGATCAAACAGGCGGGCTTGCTTTGCTTGAAGTTGAAATGCCTTGATGGATTCCAACTTCAAGCCTTAGGAAAACGAATACTACGCAGATTTCACTTCAAACTTATTGTCATGCATCGTCAAAACCCTCTGTGGGAAAGGAATTTCAATGCCCGCATCGTCAAGTGCCTTCTTTGTAGCTGATACAACACGGTCTGCAGTCTTGCGCGTGTCGGTTTGCTCCGATTTTGTCCAATAAAGCATTTTTAAATTTACGGAAGAATCGGCAAGCTCGACAACGTTTACATCAGGCTCGGGTTGATCCAAAACACCTTCCGTGTTTCTTAATACATCAAACATGATCTTGCGTGCCTCTTCGTGGCTTTCTCCGTAACCGATTCCGATCGTAATTTTTGTTCGACGGTGTGGAAATGCCGTTCTAACCAAAACCGATTTCATATAGAGTTCATTGTTTGGAACGACTACCCTTTCACCGTCATACGTTTTGATCTTTGTCGCCCGTACATTTATCTCCTCAACTGTTCCTTCAAAATCATCAATTTTTATTTGGTCGCCAATAGAAAATGGGCGATAGAATAGAATCAAGAACCCGGCAAAAAGATTTTGCAGAACATCCTTAAACGCAAACCCCAATGCCACCGAGCCGATTCCAAGACTTGTGATCAAACTGCCCGGGTTAACGCCCGGGAAAATTACCGTCGCAGCGACAAATGCACCAAAAATAATTACAAGAAAATAACCGATTCGCGACATCAAGGAAGCGAGCATTGGGTCGACCTTCGCTTTTAGCGACGCCATTTTTATCAAGCGCCGGGCACCAAAAGCGAGACCAAAAAAAATAAGAAAAACGACCACGCCGACCGCGATCAGCGGAAGCTGTGCAAAGAAAGCATTTACCATGTCGACAACAGTGTTTTGTGCTGCCTGGCTAGCTTCGACCGCTTTATCCGTTGCTTTTGAAACGTTTGAGTTAGTTGATTCTTGAAATAATAGTAGATAGTGCAATGTATTCTCCTGAAATGATCGAAAGTTTTTTTATTAAATAGTAACATTGGGAATCAAATTTATTTAGTTTGGATGTCCAGAGTCTATCACTGGAAGGTTTGCCGGCAGTCTGGGAGCAGGAAATAAGGGATGAATACATGGAACTCTCATTTACCGTTTAACGAATTCATCCTATTGATTTCAGAATTTGAGAATAAGTATTATCCTAAAACACTGTGAGAATTGAAAAAATCGAACTTATCGAAATTAACGCCCCCCTCGTTCATTTTTTTGAAACGAGTTTTGGCAGGACT
The DNA here is from genome assembly GCA_037969475.1 of Pyrinomonadaceae bacterium. GTDB lineage: Bacteria > Acidobacteriota > Blastocatellia > Pyrinomonadales > Pyrinomonadaceae > Aridibacter. Next base: position 82,124 of record JBBKXN010000102.1, read on the forward strand.
TACGAGCGTCGAATTGTCCTGGTTCGCGTCGCGGACGAAGAAGGCAATGAAGGCTGGGGTGAAATAACCTGTGGCGAGATTCCATCCTATTCGGAGGAATGGACCGACTCCGCGTGGGTGACAGTCGAGAAAATTCTCGCTCCGATGGTTATTGGAAAAAATATCGAAAACGCGGCTGATACCTGGAATTTAATGGAAAAGGTGCGTGGAAATCGGATGTCGAAAGCATCGATTGAAACCGCGGTTTGGGATTTAGAAGCAAAGAAATTAGGCGTGCCACTTTGGAAACATCTGGGCGGGACACGCGCGACAATCGACTGCGGAGTTTCGATAGGAATTCAAGATTCGATCGAACAGCTACTTGAAAAAATTCAAACGGAAATTGATGCCGGTTATCGCCGAATCAAGATAAAGATCGCGCCCCATTGGGATTTCGAAGTCTTAATGAAAGTGCGTGAAAAGTTTGACGGAATCCCTTTGATGGGAGACGCAAATTCGGCTTATTCCTTGAAAGATATTGATCTTTTCAAACGAATGGACGATTTCGATCTGATGATGTTTGAACAACCGCTCTCGTGTGACGACATTTTTGATCACGCAAAATTGCAAAAGGAAATAAGGACTCCGATTTGCCTGGATGAATCGATCCATTCGCCCGACGATGCCCGAAAAGCCATTGAATTCGATGCTTGTAAAATAATAAATGTAAAACTCGGACGGGTCGGCGGGCATTCTCAGGCGAAGTCAATTGAAGAGATCTGCAGAAACTCTGAGATTCCCGTTTGGTGCGGCGGAATGCTGGAGTCTGGAATTGGTCGCGCGCACAATATCGCCATGTCTACACTTGCAGGATTCACGCTTCCTGGAGACGTCTCCGCGAGCAAACGATATTGGCACCAAGATATCATCGTGCCTGAGGTTGAAGTCTCTGCAGACGGAACGATAACCCCGCCCGAAAAACCGGGGATTGGTTTTGATGTGAATTTAAAACGAATCGACGACCTTGCTGTTAGAAGAAAGATCGTCGATTCTGCCTGAGAAGTGAGCTTTATCTAATTTTTG
>JBBKXN010000103.1:0-7455 GCA_037969475.1 Pyrinomonadaceae bacterium
GCCGCCGCTGCGATGCGCAAGCTTGATCTTGAGGCGATTCCGCTCGTCGGGCTTGTAAAGCCGCCGCGCAAACACAATGAAATTTCGCACCTTTTGGTAAAAGGCCGCGAGGATCAACCAATAGAATTCGAGCCGACGTCGCCGATGTTTCGTGTTATTCAACAAATAAGAGACGAAACTCATCGAGTCGCGGTTCAATACCATCGAAAACGGCGCGAGATGCGCGATTTTTCGTCAGAATTAACTGCGATTCCCGGAGTCGGGAAACTCCGAAGAATGAGACTCCTGAAACAGCTGGGCTCGATCGAACGCGTCGCAAAGTCTTCGGTAGAAGAACTAAAACCGATCGTCGGGATCAAAACAGCAACGGAAATCGTCGAGCACTTTGAACGACAGAGGAAGCTAAGTGAAAAGGCATAAGTGAAAAATTAAGATCCGTCCCCGGGCGGTAAATATTTGGCGAATTACCAATTATCAATTACCAATTACCAATTACCTATAACGAACTACCAATTATGATTTTTGAATACAGACACAGACCGCCATCGGTAGCCTCAGGCGAAAAACCGCCTCTTCTTCTCCTGCTCCATGGATTTGGCGCGGATGAAAATGATCTTTTCGGCCTCGCATCGTTTATGGACGAACGCTTTTTTGTCGTCAGTGGGCGGGCGCCTTACAATTTGCCCTACGGGGGATATGCTTGGTTTGAGATATTTTTCGAGCCGGCGGGTATCTCGATGAACGAAGGGCATTTTAAAGAAAGCCTCGCAAAGATCCGCCCGTTTATCGACGAACTCATCCTCAAACACGATCTCGATGCCGACCGAATCTATCTTTGCGGTTTTAGCCAGGGCTCAATGATGGCATTGAGCACCGTGCTTTTGGAGCCCGAAAAATTTGCCGGGCTTGTTTGCATGAGTGGACGCTCTTCACCCGAAATGCTTCCTGCTGAAATTGATAATGAAAAGCTCAAAGATTTTCCGATACTCGTAACCCACGGAACATTAGATCCTTTATTGCCAATCGAAAACGGCCGCGCGACCAAAGTATTTTTATCAGGCCTTCCCGTTGATCTAGAATACAAGGAATATCCAATGGCTCATGAAATATCCCAGGAGAGTTTGGGAGATGTTAGCGGGTGGTTGAAGAAGAGGCTCGATGGCTAGAGTTTAGGGTATGTTAGCTCGCGTTAGCGAGCGCAAGGCATGTAGCCCACCGCGTTTTTCTGTGGGAAAAGGTTTCGAAAAAGCATGCGAGCTATCATAGATAGCAGTAGAGCTAGAGTCGGTTAGGAATCACCGATTCCGTTAGTTTTTCGAATCGCCGTATGTTTAGATGATCCAGCGTCTTTATAGACATCGAAAACGTAATCAAGCGGATTGACTAAGCGATACGATTTTATTCAGGCTCATCACATTCTTCTTTCACGTTAATAAACAATTTATTGAATTCTTCCGTCGTGCTTTCATCGTGTTCTACTCGCGGTATCTCCTGGATAGCACAATTCCACCAGCCGTATCTCATAACCTCAACACGTGCGTATTTGAGCCTATCGGGCGATGCATTTTGCTGATCGAAAATTCCTTTGAGGCGCGCCGGTGAACTATTTTTACTTCGCGAATCCATATTTACTTTTTGCCATGTTACGTACAAATATTCTCCGCCAGCGATCAACGGCTCGGCGTAGAAACCGACGCAGATATCGCCTTGAGTAAAATCCTTTAGAATCGATGGATTGTTATAGGCTTGCATGGTGATCTTTGACAGCTCGTAATAGCTGTCGAGCTCAGCGATTTTGCGGTCGCGAATGTGTTCCCAATAATCAGATTTTACAATTGTTAGGTTTTTAAGTTTTGCCGATTGTTCGGCGTATTCTTTTGCAAGGTCTTCGAGACTCAGCTTTGCGATATCTTTGTATTCGTTTGCCGTTGGATCCGTAAAAATAGGGATCGATCCGATCATCGATTGAAGCTCTTGTGTATTTTTGAGCTCGGCTTCGGTGTATTTCTTCGAATCATAGGTGCCTTCGTGTTGGCAGAGTTCGGAATCCCATTTAAACACTTTCGTTTGGGCGGAAATGGATATACCACAAGTTAAGAACACGGTTATTGCTATAAGAAGTTTTTTCATTTTCATAAACACGGAATTTTGAAATGTTTGGTCAAGCTATGGACGGGCTATTATCCATGTTTTTGCCAATACGGGGGGGATGTGAGTGATTGAAAAGATTGGTTTTCAAGGCATATAAAATCAACGCCTCTTAAATGGGAAACACGGATCGACAACTGATTACCGATTCGTGTTTGCTCGGTTCGGCGAGTCGTACCCTTAGTTCTGGGCGGGTCGGAGATCACTGTGGAATTTTGGAGCGCAGACAGGGAAGTCCGCGCTCCGTGTTCCTTACTTTATCTTCTTCGCAGTAAGATCTGCTCCGCCTTGTTTTAGGTTTAGCGATGAAATATTTCCTTCAGCGTCTTTCAGGAATGTGATATTTGCCTTAACTGAAGAAATTGTAAATTGAGTTTCCGAAACAGGTTCGAGTTCAAGTTTTGTTTGTCCGGTTGCCTGTCCCATGAGTTTGCCGCCTTCCTTTGTGACCGTTAAAACGAAGCCGGGCTGAATTTCGTATTCGCCGACGTACGCATCAAAAACAGAAGAATCGACCTTCACCTCTTTTCCTTCGAGCCGATTTACGATTTGCATGGCATTGGCATTAGATGGATCTAGCTCGAAAGCCTTCTTATAGTTTGCGAGCGCCAAGTCCTTCTGTTCGTTCTTAAGATATGCCTCGCCCAGACTGTCATACGGGTTTGCCGCTTTCGGAAACGTCTCGACATTTAGCTTGAAGATCTCAATCGCGTCTTTTGTTTTGTCCGTCCCGAGAATTTGATAGCCAAGCGTATTGAGCTCGTTTTCTGAAAAATCGTATTTAGCGGAATCTGTTCCCGATTTTAGTTTTCTGTACTCAGCGACTGCAGCCTCGCCGCCTTTTTCTTTCGCGGTTTTATAGAGCGTTTCTGCGATGGATCGTTTTGGTGCATCAAAGGGCTGATCGTTTAGTATATTTCCAATTGACTTCGTAATATCGCCTTGATATCGACCCAAACTTACGTTATCGAGAATTACTATAAGACCATCTTGATCTACGAGTCGGGTAAATAGGCAATTAAAACCATTGATTCCGCCGCCGTGGGAAATAATCTTTGTTTTCTTTTCCGTCTTGCCAATGGGCGCTTCACGAATATCAAAACCATAGCCGTAATTTGAAAGTCCGGGGGTGAACATCAACTCTTTACTTTTAGCGGAAAGAATTTTCGTACCGTAAAGTGAACGATCCCATTTGTATAGATCTTCGACTGTCGAATAGAGCGAGCCGGCGGAATATGGAAGGCCCATATCGAGATAAGCTGCATTTACAAATCCTTCGAGTGTCTTTTGATAACCGCTTGCGCGTTTATTAAGAATGGGCGAATGTGTGTCATAACCCGAATTTGACATTCCAAGCGGCTTAAAAATTCGCTCCTGTAATACTTCTGCGTATGATTTCCCGGTAACTTTTTCAATGATTGCGCCGAGAAGGAAATAGCCTGAATTGTTGTACGCAAATTTGCTGCCGGGCTCAAATTCAAGATTACCGCTTGCAAATTTCTTGACAAAATCGTCAACGCTGTGCGGATCGCGGCTGTCCTCTTCAAAGAATTTCGCGTTTGTATAGCTTGGTATCCCTGAAGTGTGATTTAGGAGTTGGTGAACGGTCACTTTATCGCCTGTGTCTTTTCGGTAATCGGGAAGATACTTGGTCATTTTCGCGTCGAGTTTTATATTGCCTTCTTCGACGAGCTGCATAATCAGCGTCGCAGTAAATTGTTTTGTCACCGAACCGATACGGAATTTTGTGTCTGGCTGGTTCGGTATACTCCATTCCATATTTGCCATTCCATAACCCTTTTTGAGAATGACCTTGCCTTTTTCGGCAACGAGAATTGTTCCGTTAAATTGACCGTATTCCTGATACGTCTTCAATAGTTGATCGATTTTCGCAGCATGATCCTGCGCAAAGGCATCTTGCGACGCAAGAATAAAGATTAACAGCAGTAACAGTTTCGTGTATTGACGTTTCACGTTTTGAGCTCCTTGTTTCTAACAAATGTAATGTTGGTTTATATTTATGGTTACGGAGAGTATAACGCATTTCTTACGTTAAAATGTTCCAAGAATTTCGGAGTTTTGACTAGAGTGTTTCGCTAAACAACAGAGAATTTGTAAGAAACTATCTTCGTCCTAAAAACTTTTCTTCATAAAATTTTATGATTGACTACGCTAGAAGATCTCGAGTCTTTTTCGTATAGTTAGCTTGTAACATCCAAAAACAATTTAAGACGCCAAAGGATTATCTATGAAGAACAGAGTCATCAGTATTTTAGTTTGCGCAAGTTTTTTGCTTACCACTGCGCCGATCACCTTCGCTCAAGATACGCCGGACACAAACAAAGAGGCTGCTGAAAAGGACAAGAAGCCGAAATGGGACGTGCTCAATCCGCCTTTCCCTCTTTCTTCTGTGCAGATCGATACTGATGAAACGACCTGGTCGAGTTTGGATGTAACGCCCGATGGAAAGAAATTTGTATTCGATATGCTCGGCGATATTTACGTCGTCAACATCGCGGGCGGTGAAGCACGAGCGTTGACACAAGATTTTGCGTGGAACATCCAGCCTGCCGTTAGCCCCGATGGAAGCAAGATTGCATTCATTTCGGATCGCGATGGGCTCTCAAATATTTGGGTAATGAATGTCGATGGCTCGAATCTCAAACAGATAAGCAAAGAGAAACAAAATATCATTCATAGCCCGAAGTGGAGCCCGGACGGAGAATATATCGCTGCGACAAAAGGCATAATGTCGAGCCGAAGCATTCCGGCGGGCGAGATCTGGCTTTATCATAAATCCGGCGGCGGCGGTTTGGTTATCAAAAAGCGTCAAAATGGAAAAAAGGACCAAAAAAATATCGCTGATCCTGCGTTTTCTCCGGACGGAAAATACATTTACTACACGCAGGATATTACACCGGGAAGCACATTCAGCTACAACCGAGATCCCTTGAAATCCATCTTTGCGATCACGCGCTATGAACTCGAAAAAGGAAAGGAAGAGCGTTTTATTACAGGAACTGGCGGCGCAATCGTTGCGACACCCTCGCCTGATGGTAAGCATGTCGCTTTTATCAGTCGCGTCCGAAACAAGACCGTTCTATTTTTAAAAGACCTGGATACCGGAGTAGAACGACCCATTTATCAGGAAATGGAGCGCGATATGCAAGAGGGCTTTGGCAGCGAAGGCTACTACGCATATTTTGATTGGACACCGGATTCGAAATCGATCGTATTTTGGACGGGCGGTAAGTTTCATCGAATTTCAATGGTGGATCGCAAGGTTGAGAATATCCCGGTTCGGGTCAAGGCAACCGTAAAATTTGCCGATGCGGTTCGATTTCCTGTGAATGTCGCGCCCGATAATTTTGACGTGAAATTGGTGCGTTGGGCGCAGAAATCGCCCGATGGCAAAAACATACTTTTCCAGGCGCTGGGCAAGCTTTACACCAAAGAATTGGGCACGGGGAAGATTAGCCGCCTAACAACTCAGGAAGATGTGGATGAATATTATCCGCGATATTCAAGCGACGGAAAGTCGATTGTTTATACAATATGGAATGATCAGTCTTTAGGAAGTGTAAAAATACTTTCGTTGGAAGATGGAAAATCCAGAACCGTTACAAAAATGCCCGGACATTACATCGAACCCAGTTTTTCAACGGATGGAAAACTTATTACCTACCGTAAATTCGCCGGAGGATTTTTACTCAGCCCGCAATATTCGATAGAGCCCGGAATCTATATCGTAAAACTTCAATCAGGCGAACAAACGCGTGTTTCAACATCGGGCTCCGATCCACATTTTGCCGGCGATAATTCGCGCGTCTATTTTACAACGGGAGTCTCGGGCAGCGATTATCCCGAGCAGCAGCTTGTAAGCGTGAATTTAGACGGCGAAGACCGCAAAGAACATTTATATGGTGCGGATCAAGTCACGGAGTTTAGGTTGTCTCCGGATAGAAGATGGGTTGCGTTTACATATCAATATAACGCATACGTAATGCCCTTTACCGATACCGGTAAACGCGAAACTATCGGACCAAAAGCTACATCGCTTCCGGTGAAACAGATATCCAGCCGCGCCGGCGAATTTTTGAGTTGGAGCGCCGATAGTAAAACTGTGAGCTGGTACAACGGCCCGACTTATTATGAACGTTCGCTGAAAGATGCGTTTGAGTTTGTTGACGGAGCTCCAAAAGAGCTTCCAAAACCCGTAAGCGACGGAATAAGCTTGTCTTTTTCACAGGCGGCGGATAAACCGAGCGGTTATAAAGCGCTGGTCGGCGGTACGATCGTGACGATGCGTGATGCAAAGAATCAGCAGGAAGTGATCACCAACGGAGTCGTCGTAATCAAAGACAATAGGATCCTTGAAGTCGGGAAAGCAGGGAAGGTGAAGATTCCATCGGGCGCGACGATCATTGATACAAAAGGCAAAACGATCATTCCGGGTTTGATAGATGCGCATGCCCATGGGGCTCAAGGAAGAAACCAGATCATCCCACGGCAAAACTGGGATATGTATTCAAATGTAGCTTTCGGCGTAACGACCATCCATGATCCTTCAAATAACACCGCAGAAATTTTCTCCGCATCCGAAATGCAGCGCGCCGGGATGATCGTTGCTCCCCGAACTTATTCTACGGGTCGTATACTTTATGGTGCCGAATCTTTAGGTGCAAAAGCAATCATCAATTCTTATGAAGATGCCGAATTTCATTTACAACGAATGAAGGACAGCGGGGCAATTTCGGTGAAGAGCTACAATCAGCCCGCTCGCGCTCAACGTCAGCAAATTTTGATGGCGGCGCGAAAACTTCAGATGATGGTCGTGCCCGAGGGCGGAGGTAAATTTCACCAGAACCTGACGATGCTCGTTGATGGACACACCGGACTCGAACATTCATTGCCCGTCGCCCGCGGCTACAATGATTTGACTACGCTCTGGGCGGCAACGCGTTTTGGTTATACACCTACATTTATCGTTTCATATGGTGGTTTGATGGGCGAGGAATATTGGTATGACCGGACAGAAGTTTGGAAAAACCCGCGTCTTCTGCGTTATACACCACATTATTTTCTAGACGAGCGAGCGATCAGACGACCGACGGCACCGGATGATCAATATAATCATTTCGAAGTTGCGAAGTATGCAAAAATCTTGAATGACAAAGGCGTAAGTGTCCACATCGGTGCGCACGGACAAAGGGAAGGACTCGCAGCACATTGGGAACTATGGATCATGAACCAAGGCGGTTTTACCCCTTGGCAGGCACTTCGCAGCGGTACAATACAAGGCGCAAC
>JBBKXN010000104.1:0-5043 GCA_037969475.1 Pyrinomonadaceae bacterium
ATCATACGCTGACCTAGATTCTAACAGAATCACGGTAATAAGTGCCGCTATGACAAATGCGATCGTTATCCCGGTAAAGCTGATGATCCTGGTAAACTTTGGATTTGGTTCTGTCGCGACAACGTTTTTTTGATCGACCGGCATTTCACGCGCCGGTTGTGGAGCCGGAATCGATTGCTTAAAATCCACGGGATCATTCAACCCACTATCTAATGCGGTTTTGAAATCCAGATCCTTAAACGATTCGATTGGTATCTGGCGGCCGTTCGCGTCCCCGTTGTCAATAATATCTTCATCTATTCCTTTTTTGTTTTCATCAAAAACCGCGACTACGGCCGGCGCAAACTTGTAACCCAATTTTGGTATTGTTTCGATAAATTCCGAGTCATCTTCTCGATTTCCAAGAATCTTTCGAATTCTATAAATATGTTGAGTTAAGTTAGTTTCATCGACAGAGTCTGAATTCCAAATATCTGAAAAGAAGTCACTCTTCCTTACTAAGCTGCCGTTGTTTTGGAGTAAATACTGGAGTACTTCAAACGTCTTTTCCGTAAGTGGAAATGATTCTTCGGGTGTATTGATCTCCCGCCTGGCGACATCCAGGCGAAACCGTTCAAATTCGTAATATTTGACCTTATCCAAAAGCATTTGATATGAGAATTCCAAAATCAAAAATAGGGCTCGAAAAATCCATTTACTCGAACCACATCCATACTTATGAATCGCATATTGCGCGGTATTTATTCCGAATTACTAAAAATATTCTCCGAATTTGATATTATTTCGCTTGATGATCGCGTTTAAGGTTGAGAGTTTTAATTTTAATAATTTGGCGGCTCGTGTTTGATTGCCGTTTGAGGCACGAAGGGCCTGCTTTACCAAGCTTACTTCATACCGCTTGACAGCGGATTGGAAGACCACTCCATTTTCCGGAAAATTGGTCTCAAAGTGATTTAATAGAAGATTTGTTTCGACAGTCTTCATCGACTGGAGTAGTGAAACGGCTTCGGAAAGTGAACTCAATGCGTCGCGCAAGACAGAGAGCTTTGTTTCGATCTCAGTTAAGGAATTACGATTTTCAGGATCTTTTTTTATCGCGTTTAGATTCATTTTTGATTGTATCCGGCTGGTGTAAGGGAAAAAAACTGCGGACCTACCTAAGTAAGCCCGCAGACAAGTTGTTCACCTAAAAAATTAAGCGAACGCCAAAACGAATCGATCGACCCGATTGGAATGAATTAGGCTGAAGATATCTAACGTCGCTCGAGTTCGTCGTCGAGATCGCCGAGTTAATTTGGGAAGTAAACGATTGCGATTGAAATGCCCGAAGGAAATCCAGCGCGGCGTCACCGCTTGTTCCTCCTGTAACGTTTAGATTTCCCTCCGAAAAACTGAGACTCGGCGCGATTGCTTCAAATACGCCCAGCTCACTTGCTTCGTCAAATAAATTCAGGATGTCGAGTTCGCCGACCATCGTGAATTTGGCGTCTCTGCCAAATTTATATTTATGACGAACACCAAAGTCAGTTTCGGTGAAAATTTCAGTTCTACCCTGGTCACCGCGGCTCGTCAGGGGGACCGTAGCCACACCTAAGACGTCGATCCGCGTTGTGATCGGGGTTCCGCTCTGGACACTTGTAAACCCGGAGAATTCGGTCGTATTTGACCCGCTCCAGTCTATATTGTATCCGCCAAATAGCTTGAACACGTGCGGACGATCCGTACCGAGCCTTCCGTTATCCGACCGGCCGTCTCCGGTAAATCCGGCGATCGGTGAATCAAAGTTTCGGTTTACGTTTGGACTGTTTCGGCCGCCTTCATCCGAACTGGCGAGTCCGCCGTAATTTCCATAGAGCCTGCTATATGTATAGCTTCCGTTGAAATAGTAATTACCGGACAAGCGTTTATCCACTCTTAGTTCAAGCGCATCGTAATCACGTTTTGCTTTGAGCGGAATTAAACCGGAATTCAAAAACGTCTGTTCGGCTAAGCCGATACCCGGGTTTCCGATCAAGAATACTTCGGAATTTGCCGAGTTGATAAAGCCAAGATCTTCAACCGCACGATCGACCTGCTTATGGGTATATCGGCTGCTGAAAAGGTAATTTTGAATAATTTCACGCTCATACCCTACGGTGAATTCCGTTTGACGAAATGCCTTGAGATCAGGATCGATCCCGCCGACCGCCAAAACATCGCCGGGCGTGTTTGAAGGTGAACGGAAGTCACGCTGACATCTGGTTTTTCCGCTGCTATTTGGAATTCCGCCCGGTGTCGGGCAATTTCCGTTTGCTACGTCTACATTGGAGCCCAATATCTGTGCGGCCGTAAAATTCTTAAAATTTCCATCTCCGGCAAATATTTCAAAATAATCCCTTCTAAAGAAGTTACCGCCAAATGATCCACGCGGTAATTCATACTTAAATCGGTCATAAAACCATCCAAAGTTGGCAAAGATTTTTGATTTGCCGTCACCGTTCAAATCATACGCGCCGCCGAGTCTTGGAGTGATCTTATCGCCCCATCCAAAGGTGATACCCGGTAAGCCTTCCGCAAAACTGGGAACATCTTCTTTCTCAATTCTGAGTCCGAGGCTGAGCGTCAGGTTTCTAAACGGCTGGTATTTATCCTGGACGTAGAACGCCTGGTTCTTACTGCTGACGTCTCCGAATGCTCCAAATCTTTGCAGAAAACCAGCGCCGATAGCGCCCGGTGTCGATGTGATCGGACGGCTTGACAGAGATTCGATCGTTCGGCCGTAACGTAAGAGAATGACAGGCGTGTTGTCGCTTGAAATCCTGTTTGCCAGGCGATTTTCCTGATAGCCGACCTTAAACGCGTGTCGGCCGCCAAGGTTTACAAAAAATGCGCCGTCAATATCAAAGGTATGGCGGGTTGATACGTCAAATCGTGTTTCAGCAGCCTGCGAGCCAAAACTAACTCCTGCTCCACATCCGGCTTCGGTGGGGATATTTATACTCGACGCGCTGCAAAGTATAAACGGTGCGCCGACGGGCGGTATTCCGTAATTACCAAGTTTTTCATTGAGAAAGCTGTAACCGTAACGGGCATTGATCACGATATTTTCCGTAGCCAACCAATTCCCTTGTATACTTGTGTTGTTAGATGTCTGTCTGCCGCCCCGGAAATCCTGAAATGCAGGTCCGCGACGGACGGAACCATCCGGAAATACGGCTTGGTCTACCGCAGAAAAACCGGCTGTTCTTCCCGGTACCTGACCTTCGATCTCGATTGGATTCCAGGTGTAAGATGCGTTGATACGAATCTTATCCGTTGGAGCCGCATCGATTCTTCCGAATCCGTAGTAATTCAGCTGTCGTTGTCGATAGCTTAAAGTCTCAACTACCTTTCGGGTAGCGGGGTCATTGCTGTCAAAGTAGTCGATCGTTCGATCGGTATGAAAATACTGCGGTGCGTAACTACCCAAAAACCAAACGCGGTCTTTTAGTATCGGACCACCGAAAGTAGCGGATGGAAAGTAGTTTGTTCCGCCATCTCTTGGAAATTGAAACTGCTCAAACCGATTCGAACCATCTGATTTAGCCGTATAATTTCGTAGAATAGGACGCGGATCTGCCTGCCATTCTGCGGGTTGAAATGAAATCCCAACTTCGCCGTGAAAATCATTGTTACCGCCGCGCGTTACGACGTTGATCACACCGCCTGTCGCGCCGCCGTATTCAGCTTCAAAGCCTGAGCTTTTTATCTGAACTTCCTGAATAAACTGGAGCGGAATATTATTATTGGAATCAAGAACACCGGTTCGAAAATTGGTTACTTCCTGGCCGTCAATAATAAAAGTATTTTCTGAACCCGATGCTCCGTCGATTTGTATTCCGCCGCCGGTCGGCTCAACGCGAACCGCGGGAGCAATCTTGAGCAGCGACGTAAATCGTGTTCCACCGGGAACGGATTCGATTTCCTGTCGTGTAATATTTGTTTGTATCTTCTGATCTGTCGTATCTAGTTGAGCACGATCGGAAGATGTAATATCTACGGTCGCAGAAGCGTCACCGGGTGTGACAATTACATTGACTGCGCTGGTTTTACCCAATACTACCGATATATCGCCGACAGATGCACTTCCAAAACCCTTATCTGCGGAGGTAACCGCTTCATAGCTTCCGGGCGGGATCTGCTGAAGACTAAAGGTGCCGTCATCTTTTGTTGTTACATTTCGTCTGAATCCGGTTGAAGTTCCGGTACTTCTGACCGTAACCGTTATCCCGGGAACCACCGCTCCCGAGCTGTCTTTTACTGTTCCTTCGATGTTACCCGTTGTTTCCTGTGAAAAGGATACTGCGGTAAATCCGAGAAGGATCGTGAAAACCACTGAAATTATTGATTTTCCGTACTTCATATAATTTTTACTCCTCTTATTCATAGTTCAAACCTTGGCTGTCAACATCTTGCGGAGATCCGCATTGATCTTGAACGAGCTTTATGGACTTTCAATGGTTTGAAGGTCGCAACAACCGTTCCATGAATCGGGATTAACAGTATTATGAATTTGGAGTTGGCCCATATTCTATCGGCTTTAATCGCAGCTGTTCATAAAAATTTGATTTCCGTTATGGGGAATTCATAACTTTGGTGCACGGTGATTCAAATGTTTATTGATTTGAATACAACAATTCAGATTAAATACAAGAAATTGGATTTGATATCAGAATTTTCGTAGGATCCGGCGACCTTAGAATGCTCCGGTTGGAATATAAGCGCGATTTTCTCTCGGCCTCGCATACGGAGAGGTCACAGTGCAGATCGTGATTTGATAAAGGGAGCCTCGAATTGTCGATCAGGACAGCGAAAGGAAGTGTTAATAGTTATTGCCAAAGATTTCCAATTGATCACAATGTTTGCGCGGGATGAACACTGCGCGGACAGGTTGGGCCGATGCTGATATTCAACTCTCGGCAAAAAAGATCCGACGGTTTTGGAGATAAACAATAGATGATCTTTGTTCGTCTCTTGAAGCGTCGGATCTTTTTGATCGACAAGGCTTTTCAGACAGCCCTGGTA
>JBBKXN010000105.1:0-2560 GCA_037969475.1 Pyrinomonadaceae bacterium
TCGCTCGGCATCCGACGAGGAAGCTCTAAACGGAGAAAAATACAGTGATTGGTAGCATTCAGAAAGTTCAAAATTCAAAGTTCACGGTTCAAAGTTTTTCTAAAGACCGGGCATCAGAAACCGGTAACCAATCGCAAACCGCAAATCGCAAATCGCAAATCGCCGCCGGTTTTTCCCTGCTCGAGCTGATGATCGGGATGTTTATTTTAATCATCTTGCTGTCCGTTGCGATCCCGACATATCGAAGGAGTGTGTTGCACGCGAAGGAAATTGTGCTGGAGCAAAATCTTTGGCAAATGCGCCGTTCAATCGATCAATACGGAACAGACAAAGGCAAACTTCCGCAATCCTTAAATGATTTGAAGGAGGGCGGTTATTTGCGCGAGATGCCTGTCGATCCGATGAACGAAGAGCGGGCGGAATGGTCGGAAATTCAAGGTGAAGACAAATACTCCGGCGACGGGAATCAGGGATTGATCGATGTGAAAAGTCTAGCTCAAGGTGCGGACGAAAATGGGAAAAATTATTCAGACTATTGATTCAATTTTTATAATTGTTTTCGAGCTATTCCGGTTTCAAAAAAAATATCTATATGTTTGAAAGTTTAACTCAACCAAATTATCCGCGCTCCGCTCTTGGCTTCGAAATAGATACGATCACGGCGCTGGCTTTGGAAAAAGTAGGCAGGGGTGAATTTAGAATCAAACAAGCCGCCACAATCGATCTTCCAAATGGTTTGTTACGACCAAGTTTTACCGGTCAGAACATTTCCGATTCGAAGGAAATGATTTCGATGATTGAAGAAGTTTTAACTAGTGCCGGACTGGCTCAGCAAAATCGTTGGTCTATTTCGCTTCCGAGTAATTCCGCCCGCACGGCGATTTTGACGCTCGACAGCGAGCCTTCTTCAAAAGGTGAATTGTCTGAGATTTTGGATTGGAAAGCGGAAAACACTTTTGGTTCGCCGGCTCGTGAACTGCGAATATCGCGGCGCAAAATTGTCTCGGATAAAAAGGGAAAATCCCGATATTTCGCTACCGCGATCAAGCTTAGCGTAATTGACGAATTCGAAACGATTTTTGAAAGTTTTGGATGGCAAGTAGGATTGATCGTGCCTCGGGCGATTAGCGAGGCAAAATGGCTGATTAACGATCAAACGCGAAGTGATTCATTGTTAATTAGTTCGCAGGATACTGGATTCGTCGCGCTGCTGTTGCGAGGTGATGAACCGCTGGTTGTGCGATCGGTAACGTGTACGAATGAAGAAAGAGATGATGAAATCTATCGACTCCTGATGTTTTATCGTGATCGCCTTGGCGATCCGGAAAGTGAAACATTCCTAAATAATGTGCTCGCTATCGGTAAAAATTTTACGTCGCAGGCATTGAAGGAGATTGCCGACGATGCGTTGGGCAAAACGCTCAAATTATTGCGGCCCCAAGACATCGGACTGAATTTTCCTCTTAATAACATCAATTTCAATGAGATAGCTGCACCCGCCGGGTTGGCCAGTTTGGGTTGGAAATAATTTATTTAACCGAACTTTGAAACGCGACTTGGTTACTAAGGGGTGATTGAGCCGCGTTTTGCGTTTTGCTCGTGAAACATTTTATAATCAGAAGCCGTATAACATTTGCATCATGATGACAAAAACCGCTTTAGCTTTAAACAACTTCAAGAGTTTAACTGATGGCGAGTTGATCGAAAAGGCGATCAACGGGCGTGAGATGGGGTTCGAGGAGCTTGTCAATCGCTACCAGCGCCAGATCACGAGCTACGTCTATCGGATGCTTAATAATTACGACGCTTCGCTTGATGTTACTCAGGAAGTCTTTATAAAAGTTTACAATTCTCTCGAAAAATATAGTTCCGATTACAAATTTTCGACGTGGCTCTATCGGATCGCGCGTAATGCAGCAATTGATCATATGAGGAGAAATTCGGTTTCTCAGCAGAGTCTGGACGTAGAAACCAGCGACGGGACATTTCAGATACAGATTGAGAGTACGCAGCCGAATCCGGAACAAGAGCGAGAGAGAAGTGAATGGCGGACCGAAATCGAATCGGTGATCAGATGTTTGCCCGCTGTGTATCGCGAATTGATTTTACTGCGGCACGGTCAGGATCTGAGCTATGACGAAATTGCCGAAGTAACAGCGCTGCCGTTGGGAACAGTAAAAAACCGGCTGTTCAGGGCGCGTGAGATGATGCGGGAGATTTTTGTAGAACGCGGGTTTAAGGGACTTTAACGTGAAACGCCAAATATAGGAGAACGTATTATGAGTTATAACATGCAGCACCAACCCCCGATGTCTCTCCAAACGCAGGAAGAAAAGCAGATGGGAATGTTTTTACATCTTTCAAGGCTCCTGGACGCATTCGTTTTTCCGATTGGGGCAGTGGTTACTATTGTCCTTTGGCTAACGCAGAAGGATAAAATGCCTTCACTTGACGCACATGGGAAAATGGTTACGAATTGGATGATTTCTTCATTTATCTACATGTTTGTATCGGTGATTTTGATGTTTTTGCTTGTCGGTTTCCTTTTGGCGCCTGTTGT
>JBBKXN010000106.1:0-9179 GCA_037969475.1 Pyrinomonadaceae bacterium
ATTCTTAGTTGCTGAGGGTCGGGATACCGATGATAGTTTGTCTCGAGCGGCGAACCGAAACTATTCTCATTCGCGTCAAGAAAAATATTAGCAGCTCCTGTAAATTCCTTTCGTGCCGAAGAATACGGGGTTAAGCGTTTGACGTTGTCTCTGACCAAATTTGGTAAGCTGAAACTCATAATTTTCTTGCTAGCGAAGAAAGCGAAATGACGCTGAAAATAGCGAAAGGATCCCTACCAGCAATATTGTATTTCAACGGGATTTTTCGATTTCCGGAATCCAAATCTGAAATCTTTTATTATTATTCTTTTACTTCTCGAAAAAAAAATCTGTATTCATTTTTGAGCATCGACCGTTAATTCGTCGATTCGCTTCAAGCGTAATGTGACAGCGTTTCTGTGTGCCTGCAATTGCTCAGCTTCCGCCATCAGTTCAATTGTTTTTCCCAAATTCACCATGCCGGCCTCGGTCAACTTCTGAAAGGTGATTTTTTTTACAAAAGAATCGAGTGAAACGCCGCTATAATTTTTTGCATAACCATTCGTCGGCAAAGTGTGATTCGTTCCTGAAGCATAATCGCCCGCTGATTCGCACGAATAATTTCCTATAAAAACCGAACCCGCATTCGTAACTTCTTCCGCTATTTCGTCAGCATTATCAATTGCTAAGACAAGATGTTCAGGCGCATATTCATTTAATAGATCGATCGCTGTTTTCTCGTCTTCAACCAAGATCGCTTTTGAATTTTCGAGGGCCTTTTCCGCAATTTCTCTGCGCGGCAAAACTGCTAATTGTTTTTCAATTTCCAAATTTGTGCATTCAATTACCTCTTTGACAGTTGAAACGAGAAGAACTTGACTGTCCGCTCCATGTTCCGCCTGCGAAAGCAGATCCGCGGCAACGAATTCCGGTATCGAAGTTTCGTCAGCAAAAACTGCGACTTCCGAGGGCCCGGCGGGCATGTCAATCGCAATTCCATTCTGCGAAGCAATTTGTTTTGCACAAGTTACAAATTGGTTTCCAGGGCCGAATATTTTGTATACACTCGGCACTGTTTCGGTCCCGTAGCAAAGCGCACCGATCGCTTGAACGCCACCGATCTTAAAAAATTTTGTAACGCCGCAAAGTTTTGCTGTGTAGAGAATTGCATCATTGATTTTTCCATTTTGATCGGGCGGCGAGCACATAATGATCTCATTGCAGCCCGCAATATTTGCAGGGACCGCGAGCATCAAAACGGTGGAGAAAAGCGGAGCAGTTCCACCCGGAACATATAATCCTACTCGCTCGATCGGAACGCTTTTTCTCCAACAAAAGACCCCTTTAGTGGTTTCGACCTTTTGATTAATATCAATCTGCGCTGTGTGGAATTTTTCAATATTAGATTTCGCGTGTTTGATCGCGCCTTTCAGCTCCTCAGGAACATTGGCTTCTGCGTCGGCAAACTCACCGCTGCTAACACAGAAATCATTAAGCAAAACCCCGTCTAATTCTTTGGTATATCGCTGCACGGCTGAATCACCTTCGCGCTCAACCTCATTTAATATGGCCGAAACGGTGCTTTCCAATCCCTTTGAATCAAAAACCGGGCGCGCCAAAATTTCTCGCCAGATCTCTCTTTTTGGATTTGCGATGAATTTCATCATGGTTACTGAATCATCTGATCAATCGAAAGTACGAGAATTCCTTCTGCACCTTCGCGCTTTAAGTTTTCAACTACGTCCCAGAAATCATTTTCCTTTATGACAGAATGCACCGAACTCCAATTGCTTTCCGCCAACGGTAAGACGGAAGGGCTGCGCATACCGGGCAAGATTTCGATTATCTTGTCGAGTTTTTCATTTGGCGCATTCAGCAAGACATATTTGTTTTCCTTGGCCGATTTTCCGGCTTTGATTCGAAAAAGAAGCTTGTTAAGGATCATTTGCAAATCCTCGGGCAAATTATTTCGCGCGATTAAAACCGCCTCCGATCTCATTACGGTTTCTACCTCTTCCAAGCCATTTGTAAAAAGTGTGCTGCCGGAGCTAACTAGATCACAAACTGCATCGGCTAAGCCGATCGATGGTGCGATCTCTACTGAGCCGCTGATCGTATGAAGTTCAGCTTCTATCCCCGCTTCTTTTAGAAAGTTTGTCAATATTACCGGATAACTAGTCGCTATTCGCATACCGCTGAAATCCTTTATACTTTCGTATTCAGATGACTTCGGCAGTGCAAGCGAAAGCCGGCATTTGCCGAAACCAAGTTTCTCGATCGTTTTCACATCGCAGCCTTTTTCAGCCAGAACGTTTTCACCGATTATTCCAATATCAGCTACAGAATCCGCAACATATTGCGGAATGTCATCGTCACGAAGAAAAAATATCTCAAGCGGAAAATTATTTGATGTAGACCTTAATTTTCCAAGCCCATTTCCGAAGCCTATCCCGCACTTCTTAAGAAGCGCGATCGAATCGTCGCTTAACCGTCCGGATCTTTGAATTGCTATTTTTATTTTGTCGGTCATTTCAATAAACACAAAAAAACGCGAACATATTTTTTAAGTTCACGCTTTGAAACTAATTTTATCCGAGATTTTCTAAACTGAGATTAGTTGGCGTGATGTAAATCGTGCCAATGATGATGTATTTTGTAACGGTTTTTGAAAGTCGCTTTCATTTCGTTTAGCTATTAAACACTTTTCGCGAATCTTTTTGCAAGCTACGAGAAAAGTTTTATACTTAAAAACTTAACTTTTGAGATATGGAAGAATTGGAAAAAGAAAAAATATTGCGTGCGTTTGGCAAGCGGGCGCAAAGATGTTTTGGATGTTTCGTGGCTTACCATTTTAAAGATATGTACTTGGGTGAAGATGCGTCTTATTACTGTGAGCATTGTAAGGACGATACGATGTTTCATTTTGACAAATTTGTTCAGCTTTTGGATATTTCGAAGCTGCGAGAGAGCAAAGGAACTCACAATCTCGATTGATTGCCCGTAGACCGCGGATGAAGAAAGTTACACTCCAAATTGAAACAGCCTACGACCGCGAGACAATAACACTTGACCGGGAGATCACAATTGGTCGCACTGATGCTGCGGACGTTGTGCTTGACGATCCCGGATTGTCACGTGTGAACACCACGATTTTTCGCGATGAACGTGATGTAGTGATCGTCGATGAAAATTCGAGTAACGGAACATTCCTAAACGGTAAACGACTAGGTGCCGAACCAAAAATACTATTTGACGGCGATGAGATCTCTCTTGGGAGCGCAACCCATATAAAAGTTTCGATCGGGGATGCGGCGGTTACTTCACGGAAGAAAGAAGAACTTGAAACACCGCAATCAGCGGATGTGAAATCCGGAGGTGCATCATCTTCGCCGGCTATTCCCGGCAAGCTACCGGCGGCCAGTCCAAATACGATCGGCAAAAAGAAAGAGACGCCGATGGTTTTGATAGTTGCGGTGCTTTCTACCTTCGGGATTATTTTTCTCGCATTGATCGCGATTTTAGTTGCGACATATGTTGATCCAGGTAATCGGCAAACCACTCAAACTTCGACGCCGAAAAGCAATCCGCAAGCCCGGATACCGATTCGTGTAATTGACCCGCTTCCCGGAAAAGAAGACGAAAGTTTAGACGAGCTGACACAATATTGGGAGGTTCAGGAAAAGGAAGTTGAAGCAACCGATCTTGCGGACATTTCGAGCTCGGAAAAAAATGTCCCGGAGGAAGAGGATTTTAACGTCAGCGTCGATTATTGGAAAAACAAAAGAGAGATCGCTTTGGCGGCGCGAAACGCGGCGACAGGAAATGACCCTCCTGGAACAAAAGTTCCCCGCGAATTGTATGGCGATGGCGTGGTAAAGCAAACGGCAAAAATTCGAGAGATGCAGCAAGAGGGTTATCAGATTCCAATGGATTTTGCCGATTTGGCGGCAAAACGAAAAGCGGGACAACTGGTAGAGCTCAAAATGGCAACAGATTACTGGGTTTTGGAAGTCGGCGGTAGCTCGAATACAGGTCCATTTACTAACTTTGATTTTGATACCGGAATAAATTCGCCCGCGGCGGCTTCCGGTTCGAGTGATTTCAATACCCTTTTGGATCTTGCATCTAATTTTTCCGGTATGAAATATGATATTGCAAATCCAGATCATCGCCGGCAGATGAAAATTCGCTTATTACGTATGTTTCACCCGAGAGCAAAACCGATCTTGATCAGGCTTGCACAGGCTTATTATGCAAAATTTCAGCGCCCGCTCCGGGTCACTTCGCTTTCGCGATCGATGGAATATCAGATTAGCTTGAATAAGAACAATCCAAATTCGTTTAAGGTTCGCGGGCCCGGGAGCACCCCGCCGCACACATCAGGATGTGCCTTTGATCTGGCAAGAAAACATATGACCGCGGAGGAGCAGAATTTTATGATGGACGAGCTCGCGAAGATGGAGCGCGAAGGCATACTTGATGCACTTCGCGAAGGAAATTTAAACGCCTGTTTCCACGTGTTTATTTACGACGATGGCGCCGCGCCAAAAATATAGGATTAATCAGAATCTCCAGCCTTTATTTCGCAGGTAAAGATCGTCGCAGAGGTAATGCGCACTGGTTCTTTCGGTTTTTCTCCATCGACCGCCATCTTATTTATTTTTTCGACCACGTCCATCCCATTTGTAACCCTTCCAAACGCGGCAAATTTCCCATCCAGCCCCGGATAATCCGCAAGCAAAACGAAGAAGTTTGTCGACGCAGTATTTGGTTCGTCGCCTCGAGCCATCGAAACTATTCCTATCTCGTGTTTTATCAGGTTGGGTTCATCCACTATGTTGCGGGACGCGCGCCACTTAATATCATTTGTCGCATTTTCGTTTGTCCAAAGATCTCCGCCCTGAATCACAAAATTCGGCACGACCCGGCTAAACGTCGTATTATCTAATGCTTCTATCGATACCAGATTAAGGAAGTTTCTCACCGTATTTGGCGCACTTTCCGGAAACATCTCAAGCAGAATATCGCCTTGTCCGGTCATGAGTTTTACGCATTTTGTTGCCATTGTTTCAACGGTTACTTCGTCAAATGGCTCAGCTTTTCGCGCGGGTTCTTCCGGACGCGAATTCGCTTTCTTGACCGAATTCTTGTCGATGTCGGATTTTTTGGTTGGCGGAGTTTGCTGAGCGTAGCTTAACGAAGAACCCGCTGCGAGCAAATAAATAACTACTAAAACGAAATAAAACTTTCTTGACATATATTTTTAAGAATGCGGCAAAATCTCTTTTGAGAATTCTATTTTTTTGACAACGATATTTCAAATGTTTGAGTAAACACGTGGTGAACAAGTTGTATTCGAATTGCAGGGCGCGTCGATTCTTCCGGGGAGCTTTGCGTGGGCAAAGGTTAATTCTTAAACTAAGAAAATGTCCGACAGCAAAGGCAAATCACCTTCACATAAAAAGACTAACTTTACGGGGCTTGCAAGGCGTCTGAGCCGTTTACCCACTGAAGAAAAAAAGGTTTCGCTTGAGATGAGCGCTTCGCTCGCTACGGTTTCGCTTAAAGTGAGCCGCGAATTTGTTGAGGCGGTTCCCAAGGCGACGAAGATCTTAAACGCGGATAATTTGCGTGACTGGGCGGAAATGGGACGCAGAGTTGCGATGGCGGATGCCGATTTGGGAGTCGCATATTTTGCCAGAGGCGTAAGCGATTTAAAGAATATTCCGTCCAAAGCGCGTTCGCTGATTTTTCAAATCTGCACGCGGCAGCTCATTTTATCCAGCTCAATTGCTCTCGAGACATATGAGCTAATGCCCTCCCTTGCAAAAGGAATCAAAGAGAAGGAAATTCTCATCGATATCCTCAAACTTGCATCTGAAATTGCGAATCGCTCCGCAAAACATTCCGCGGATTTCCTTAACGACACGCCCGAAGTCGTAAAAACCCTTGAGAAATTTGGTGTAGGGAGTCGAAAGGTCGGTAAAACCACACTCGATCTTGCATCGCATTTTGCAAGTAGAACTGGTGGCATGACGGCGGATCTTTGGTCTTCCTTGCCACAGGTTTTTCAAAAACTTTCGGCCGATAATGCAGTTCGTTTGATGCGGAAAGCAAAGATCTTCCTGGAATTTGGAGGAAGTGTCACACTCCATTTTGTGACGTCAGGCAGCAGGATGCTTGAGAGTTTTGATGCGGTTTTTGATGATTGGTGCGATGTCATTGAGAAATTCGCTGAGCATGGAAATGCGGTGCTGATTTCGTTTTTACGGTCGAGTCCGAATTTTTTTGGGCGTATTGCGAAACTCAAGAACAAAGAAGATGCTGAAAAGATTTCCGCACGAGTCTTGCGCCTTGTCCACGAGATCGCCGAAACGGATGCCGAAAGTGCGCTGGCTGCTTTTCGTTCGAGCGGAAAAGCGCTGGAGAAAGTCTCGCTTGCGCAATTCGAGGAATGGGTGGAAACGGGAATCGCTAGCAAACATGATGCTTCTGCAAAGGCACGGCGTTCTTTTTTTGCACTCGAAACGCGCGGGTCAAACGAGCTTTTGCAGGAAGCGCAAAATGGTTTGCCGCTCGAGAAAATTCAAACCGTTTTGAGGATTTACGTCGAAGGCCTCACCGGAAAAGAGATCGAAATCGCGCCGCTTTCGGCGATGCCGCAGGAATCGAAAATCGGCGATGGGAAAACGATCTATTTACCCTCGATCGTAAATGAATTCGGTAGCGACGAGTTAGACTTTAGGTTGTATAAAGTGCTTGCCGCCCAT
Organism: Pyrinomonadaceae bacterium; assembly: GCA_037969475.1. Lineage (GTDB taxonomy): Bacteria > Acidobacteriota > Blastocatellia > Pyrinomonadales > Pyrinomonadaceae > Aridibacter. The sequence continues at coordinate 6,750 of JBBKXN010000106.1, forward strand.
GGTGCCGGGCAGATCGAATTCGATACGTTTGCAGTAAACACCCCGGGATTAAAAGCTGCATTTACGGATCTTAACGCGCTTTATGAAGCATCCGCCGAACAAATCGATGCATTTTCGCTCGCAGGATATATTGAGGAAGTTCAAAAAGGAGAACCCGCCCTTTCGGAGGAGGAATTCCGGAAGGACTTCGAAACGAAGCGCAAGAGAGTGCCGAAGAATCCTGATTATAATTCGGTGCTCAAAGTGTTCCCTGAGCCACATCTCGCACGGAAGATCTTTGGGACGATGGAAAACGCTCGGATCGATGCGCGTTTGCGTAAAACCTATCGGGGGCTCGTGAAAGATCTCGATCTAATGCAGAGTTTTCTTGGCGAGAGACGACCGTATATATTTGATCTTCCTATGCATCAGGTGCCGTTTGAGCTGCTTTTTCAGATTACAATGTGCGGCGGGGCAACCGATGACGCACGCCATTTTTATCGACAGATAGTTTCGGAAATTGAAACCGTAATTGAAAGTTATCTTCAAATAGAAAATGCCGATGTCGCGGATTCATTGATCGCAACTGGCCGGGTTTACGGATTGTTTCAAAATATTTCGCCAGAGGAAACGCACCCTGAGAAAACGGAGGCGAACCCCGAAGAAGGGGAATATTCCGAATCTGATACCGAAGGTGAAGCCGCAATTAAGTCTAAAGAAAAGCGAAAAGAAAAAACGAAAGAAGCCGAAGATATCCGCGACCTCTTTAGCGCCTGGAATAGTTCGGACGATGAACAAGATGATCCGCAAGATGCTCAGGGTGCTGAAAGCTGGGCGTTCAATGAAATGCCTGAGCAGCCGCTTGAAGCCGGCGATGAGGCTTTTTCATATGACGAATGGGACAGGGAACTTGCAGATTTTCGTACGGGCTGGTGCCGGGTAATCGAAAAGAAAGCGCGAAAAGGCGACCGCAATTTTGTCGAGCTTGCGCGAAGTCGTTACCGTGGAGTGATCTCATCCGTTCGTCACCAGTTTCAATTACTAAAGCCCGAGAATTTGACCCGGATAAATCGTGAATTGGATGGCGAGGAATACGATTTGAATGCTGTCATCGATTATGTAGTTGATCGCCGCGCTGATGGAATGCAATCGGAACGACTTTACACAAAACGTCTAAGGCGCGAACGCGATGTTGCAGTTTCGCTATTGCTCGACCAATCTTCATCGACCGCGCGTACGATCACGAGGAATCCCCTCCAACCGTACACTCATCCCGGAAGAAGAATTATTGAGATCGAAAAGGAAGGCTTGGTCCTGATGAGTGAAGCGCTCGAAGCGGTCGGCGATATTTATTCGATCAATGGCTTTACATCCGAGGGCAGGCGCAATGTGAAATTTTATGTCGTGAAGGATTTTAACGAAAAATATTCCGAAGAGATTGAGCGGCGGATCGGTGGGATAACGTTTCAAAATAATACTCGTTTGGGTGCCGCGGTACGCCATGCAGCTGCAAAATTACTGCGTCAGGAATCGCGTACAAAACTATTGATAATCCTGACTGACGGGAGACCCTATGACCATGATTACGGCGACGCCAAATACGCCAAGGAAGACGTCCGGGAAGCTTTGACCGAAGCGCGTGTAAGCGGTATCACGCCCTTCTGCATAACCATCGACCGGGATTCCGAACAGGAATTGAAAGATTTATACGGTCAAGTCGGTTACACGATCATTGACGATGTTTTAAGCTTGCCCGAAAAACTGCCAAATATATACCGACGTTTGACGAGCTGAGCGCCGACTATTTCCGTTTCAGAACAAACGTGTTTCCGCCGGCAAACAATAGCGCAAGCGAAAAAAACGATTCCATGCGATTAGCGTCTTAGCAGTTGAAACTCAACTCACCGAAAATAGCTTGCATATCTAATACCAAACGTGCATAGTTAGAGTTTGAAATCCTTCTCTCGCGCATCGACGGTGATGCGCTCGTCTCAAATAATAATTTGACGGCGTTTGGATAGTTCGAGAGTGGGCTGTTTATAATTTACAGAAGCCGCTTTTTGTTAGAGCATCCGGAACCCGATTCTTCGCCGAGACTACCGTTTCTCCGAAAAACAATTCGATTCTAAGCTTCTTTTGAATACCCTGATTTTTTTTAGGGATAAGGTAAAAGTTTAAATAAAATGAAACTATATGTAGGAAACATTTCCTTTAGTACAACTGAACAAGATTTAGAAGATATGTTTGGGGAGGTTGGAACAGTTCAATCGGCCAATATTATTACAGACCGTGATACGGGACGTTCGCGCGGATTTGGATTCGTCGAGCTTTCGAGTCAGGAAGAAGGTCAAAATGCCATCGAACAGTTTGACGGCAAAGAAGTAGATGGTCGTGCGCTGAAAGTAAACGAAGCAAAGCCACGTGAAAACCGCGGTGGCGGTGGTGGTGGTG
>JBBKXN010000107.1:0-11425 GCA_037969475.1 Pyrinomonadaceae bacterium
GAAACTCATATCACGCTGCTAAAAAACGAAGTAATAATTCTCGAGGGTTTAGACTTACGAGAAATTTTGCCCGGCGAATATGAATTGATCTGTTTACCCTTAAAAATTGCGGGCGGAGCCGGTGACGGGTCGCCTTCACGGACGATTTTGAGGGAGATTATTTAGCACGCGAAATAAAGGAAAAGACGCGAAATAAAAAGAGCGTTTTTACAAAAAAATAACTCTATCATCTCTGTTCTCTCTGTGATAAATTCTTTTCGAATGCTAGTAAATGAAAAACAATATCAGGAGCGCGTTTACGAAATTGTCCGTCAGATTCCGTTCGGGAAAGTAATGACGTATGGGCAGATCGCAGAGATTCTTGGGCAGGGTTACACACCCCGCACGGTCGGATATGCGATGAATGCATCCAGTAAGGCAAATGTTCCGTGGCAGCGTGTAATAAACGCAAAGGGCGGCTGCTCTACTGCAAAAATTACGTTTTCCTTAAATGTTCAACAGGCGATGCTCGAGGAAGAAGGCGTGACTTTTAATGAAAGAGGTTTTTGTGATTTGGCAGCTTATCGCTGGCATCCTGAGGGCATCGTGATAGAAAGAGACCAGCCAACCCTATTTGGTGCCTAAACCCGGTCGCAGAGTTCGCGGAAGTTGCAGAATTTACAAAGTTTTTTGTTTTCGGTAAGCGGAAAATCTTTCTTTTCGCGCGGCTTATTGAAATCGGGTTCGATACAGTATTCGAGCATTCGATCGGTTTCTTTTCGAATCTGGATCGAAAAATCGGTAATGTCATACTCTCCTACTGGCGGTGAATTTTCGCGGTATTCCGGCAATAGATAAGCGACCGTCGGTATAATTTCGTCAAATTTCTTGCCAAAATGAAATGAAACCCAGGTTACATAACCCTTTAACTGATCATTGTGTTTGTTGAAATCTTGTTTTCCCGTTTTCCAATCGATGACATGGATCTCATCACCAATTGGGAACAAAAAATCGACCTTGCAATAGGCCTTCATGTCCTCGATCCGGCATTCTCCGAAACCTTCAGGCTCGATGATCCAATCATCTTTCTCGACAAGAGCTTCTTCAAAAAGCCATTGAAGCCTTTCACTATCAAGAAAATTTACTAAACCGTTGCTGACGTTCTCAAAAATATCGGCGTCAAAATCGATGTGATCACGGTCTTTATAGTAAATCTCCTGGAAAATTTTTGTGCTAAAGATCTCCATCGCTTTTCTTTCAGCAAAACTCGCAAATTTTTCACGATCGATCGGCTCTGCGCTTTTTTGAATTCGCGTCATTAGGACCTTGAGTATCTTATGACTGATATTGCCGATCTCAAGCGCGACGCTTGTTAAATTCCGAAGCGTGCTGATCTTTATGGCATTTTCCAAGTCATACTGCCCGTAATACGTGTAATAATATTTTCGTTTGCATGTGCGAAAGGTGTTATACCGGCTGTGAGACCATCCGAGAATATCGGTATATTCAAATTTTTTGAGCATCAGCTTTTTCCTTGAGTGAAGTTTACAATATCATAGGAAACGGTCGATTTGGGAGAACGCGTGCGAATAAATAGAGGGTCTTCCAAATGACACTCTGATGATTTTTATATGTTCGAATCAATTCACTTCAATTCAAAGGGTCGTGCAGCGACGAATGCTTCTAAGCCGGAAGTTTTAGGAAAATTATCTAAAATTGTCGGCCGCGAGAATATCCTCGTTGAGCCGGATAAGGTTGAGCCTTACGGTGCGGATGCGGTGAAAGAGAAATTTCCTCCCGAAGCTGTTTTGTTTCCCGAAACTACCCAAGAAGTCTCCGAAATTTTGAAACTTGCTAATGAGGAAATCTTTCCGGTGACTGCACGCGGCGGCGGCGTGGGTTATACAGGCGGAGCGGTTCCGATTGACGGTGGAATTGTTATCGGCACGGATCGGATGAACAAAATCGTCGAGATCAGCGAGGAAAATCTCTACGCGATCTGCCAACCGGGTATAACCACATTTGATTTGCAGCAGGAGGTCGAAAAATTCGGTTTGATCTTCCCGCCGGATCCGGCGAGCTATAAGGATTCATTTATCGGCGGAAACATCGCGGAAAATGCGGGCGGAATGCGGACTCCGAAATATGGTGTAACAAAACATTCGGTACTTGGTTTGGAGGTCGTGACGGCAACCGGCGAAATTATCCGCACCGGAGGAAAAACGGTAAAAAACGTCGTCGGCTTTGATCTGACGGGTTTGATGTGCGGTTCGGAAGGCCTATTGGGAATTATCACGGAGGCGACGTTAAAACTTCTTCCGATGCCTGAAGCGACGGCGACGGTTCGCGCCTCGTTTAAAACTATGGAGGCAGCTTGTGAAGTGCTAACCAAATTTACACCCGAGGGCCTGCTTCCGATGGCGATGGAGGTGATCGACCGAAATTGTATCGGTGCGATCGAGCAAAATTTCGCCTTTGGATTCTCGCCTAAAGCACAGGCCATTTTACTCGTTGCAGTCGATGGTTCGGCCGAAGAAGTAGAAAGTAATTCTAAACTCATTGAAAAGATTTTGGGCGAGAATGGGGGTTTCGATATTCTTCGTTCAAAAAGTAAAGAAGACGAAAACAAACTCTGGGACGCCCGCCGTGCAATCTCGCCGTCTTTGATGAAATACAACAATCTCAAGATCAATGAAGATGTCGTAGTCCCGCGTTCGAAAGTTCCGGAATTGATTGCGCGAGTCGAAGAGATCGGCAAAAAACATGACACTTTCGTCGCCAACTTCGGACACGCCGGCGATGGTAATATCCATGTCAACTTTATGTGTGACCGCCACGACGCAGATTCCGTTGCACGCGCCCGCAAATGCGTAAAAGAAACATTCGAACTCTCAGTGGAGCTCGGTGGAACAATCTCCGGCGAACACGGCATCGGCTATGTCAAATCGCAGTATCTCGATATCGCAATCGATAAACCGACGCTCGAGGTAATGAAAGCGATCAAAAAAGTGTTTGATCCAAACGGGATTCTGAATCCGGGGAAAATGTTTGTTTAGAAATAGTTATTGTTTAAACGATAAAAGTTTGTTGAAATATTTCGTTTCGTGAACGTACACTGCTTACTTCCCAATTTCGGCTGCTTTCGGTCTTTAATTTAATGAAAAGAAGAATGGCCAACGCGCGAACGCGTTCAGAGTTCAAACTTCAGTTTGCTACAACCGTAAGCGAAGCGATGCGGTTGTTTACGTGGTTTTCTCGAGACATCATTGGTATTAAGAAGTTAGTAATTTGGAATTTGATCGTTGAAGTTTATTTTAGCTGTTTGGTTAATAAACTTGGGTTTCCGCTTCGCTTCGCTGGCAGAAATGCAAACTGAAGTTTGAACTCTGAACGTGTGGGGTAAACTTGATTTCTTTAGGTGAAAATTAACGGAATCGAAAAATTGGTTGAATCATGTATGAATGGCGGAAGATGAATGAGGATGAGCGGGGGGAGGTTTTAGCGACTAGAAAAGGGCGAAAACTTCCGTGGCATTCACCGCCGCATCGTGAGTTTGAAGGGGATGTTACGTTTATTATCACGGCCGCTTGTTTTGAACAAGCTCCCATTATTGGCAAAAGTTCTGGCAGAATGGCGGAATGTGAACGGGATTTATTAGAGATTTGTGAAGGTTTAAATGCAAAGATCTTTGCATGGTGTATTTTGCCGAATCATTATCATTTGCTTGTTCGCTCCGAAAAAATAAAGGGTTTGCGAAAGGAAATCGGAAGATTTCACGGGCGTTCTTCGAGAATTTGGAATCAGGAAGATAATGCCCCAGGTCGAAAAATCTGGTTCAATTTCTTTGATAGAGATATGAAATCGGCAAGACATTTTTGGGCGAGCGTGAATTATCTTAATAATAACCCCGTAAAACATGGCTATGTGAATAGGTGGCAGGATTGGGCTTTTTCGAGTGCAAGGAAATATTTGAGGGAGTTCGGCGAAGAGAAAGCCGCGCATATTTGGCGAAAATATCCGGTTCTGGATTACGGAGAGAGTTGGGATATTTATTAGCGCTTGCTATGGTGCAGGTGTTTAGAGTTCAAACTTCAGTTTGTCTTTGCTTAAACGAAGAACAAACTAAAGTTTGAACTCTAAACGTGTTCTACAATCTTGAAGATTGCTATCCGTGACATTATTTTGTTCCAACAACGCTTCTACCAGACGATTTTTATACCCCGATATTCCTGATATACTTACCGATTGGATTAGGCAACATAGACGCGGAGTTTATCATCGAAGCTTGAGCTAGTTTGCAAGAATAATTCACACAATTATGAAGAGTTTTAGAAGGTTATTTTTTTGTCTAAGTTTGTTAGCGATTCTGGTGATTCCAACGCTTGCCCAGGACGACGATCCCGTTACGACGTTTGAAGTCCGGCTTCCGATATCTGTTGAGAAAAAGAAGAAGAAAAAGAAGGAAGAGCTCTTTGTTAAGGGGCTAAAGCGCAACGATTTTGTTGTATTTGAGGACGGCGTCCAGCAGGAAAGTACGTTTTTTACCGATGAACTGACGAATCCGGCGGTTTATGTCGGGGTTTTGATGGACACCTCGCGCTCGACAAAGGGAAAGCTCAATTTTTCAAAAGAGGCGGCAAAGAATTTTATTTATACAGTAACGAGGCTTCGAAAAGACAAGGTTGCGTTTATGACCTTTGACCACAATGTGAAGCTTCATCAGGATTTTACTGACAAACTCGATCTATTGGACGATGCGGTCGATAAGGTTGATAAAACCGGCTCGCAAACTGCGCTTTATGATGCGGTTTGGCAGTTTTCGGATGAGAAACTTCGGAATGCACCGGGTAGGCGTGTGATCGTAATTATTACGGATGGCGACGACACATTTAGCCGTGCGGTTATCGAAGACGCTATCGATATCGCTCAGCGGACGGAAACTACCATATTCGGCATCTCAACAAAGGCTGGGTTTCTTGGGTCGGTTCCGGGTGTGGAAGCAGGAACGGTCAAGGATAAAGGCGACAAATTTCTCGAACGACTTTGCGAGGCGACCGGCGGAAAAGCATTTTTCACAGGAGATATGCTCGAACTCGAGACGGCGTTTTCTACAATTTCCAAAGAGCTTCACGGTCAATATATTTTGACTTACAAACCCGCCAACCAAAATTATGACGGCAGCAAGCGCAAGATAGAGGTTCGGTTCAGGAATCCTTCAAACGAAAAGAAATACGACATCCGTACCAAGGAAGAATATAGAGCGATCAAGGACACCTTGAAGCAATAAGGTAAATACTTATGAATGAAATAAGAAAAGTATTGATAGGATTAGCCGGTTTTTCGTTTTTGGCAGTCGGGCTTTTCGGGATTTCGTTTACAAGCGCGCAGCAGTTGCCGCCAAACCCAAAATCAGGCGCAACGCCAACCCCGATCCCGACTCCGCCGCCGTTAAAAAACCCCGATGATGATGATCTGATCGAAGATGACGGCGAGATAATAAAGATCGACACGGAGGTCGTGAACGTTCTTTTTACGGCTCAGGATAAACAGCGCAGACTGCTGACCGATCTTAAACTAGGCGACGTTCACCTTTTTGAGAACGGCGAACGGCAGGAGGTTACGGCATTTGCAAAGCAGGTCGATTTGCCGCTTTCCCTGACGATCTTGATCGATACCAGCGCTTCACAAGAACGGACACTTCCGCAGGAAAAAGACGCCGCCAAATCGTTTTTAGAATCGGTTGTCAGACCCTCGAAGGATGAAGTAGCGATCGTCTCATTCACAGGCGAGGCGACGCTCGAACAGGGAATGACAAGCAACATTGCGCGGCTTCGACGGGCGATCGACAATGTAACTTTTACACCGCCATCGGGGTATGTTGGGGGCGGTGTCGTTGTTGGAACTCCTCCGGCGTCGTCGCAGAATCGAAACGTTAGCGGTTCGACGGCGATCTGGGATGCGCTTTGGGTTACTAGCGAAGAAGTGCTTGGTACGTCACCGGCTAAGACCCGCCGCGCGATCATTCTTTTAACCGATGGTGTAAATACTTACGGCACGAAGAAAATGTCAGAAGCTGTGGAAGCGGCACTGAAAGCCGAAGCAGTTATTTATTCGATAGGAATCGGCGACAATTATTTTGACGGCGTAAATACAGGTGTGCTGAATAAGGTTTCTGAAAGCACTGGCGGAAGGGCTTTTTTCCCTCGGGATGAAATGGAGCTCCGAGCCGCATTTAAGCAGATCCAGGAGGAAATGCGTTCGCAGTATCTGCTTGTTTATGAACCGATAAATCAGAGACGCGACGGCAGCTATCGAACAATTGAAATTCAGGTCGCGAACCCGGTGCTTGCAAAAGAAAAGGTTAAGCTGACACATCGAGAGGGGTATTTTGCAAAGACTGAAAAGAAAACTAATTAGATAACTTCTGCAGGGAGCTTGGAAAAGGTGCCGTCAATCGTGATGGCACCTTTTTAGTATTAAGAGCAAAGATCTCCATTTCCTTTTAATTTATGGCTTTCGCCAAATTTGAATTCCAGAACTCGCTCGACAAAGTTTCTTGCAGGTTTCTAAACTATTTTAAGACTCGTAAAATTTCCGCTACACTCCAGGCTTGAGCAAAACATCCTCGGGGATTATGGGGCTCATCACCGTCAAAGATCTCGGATATTTGACCTACGCCTGCAGTTTCCAAATGACTTTTAAATCCATCGAGAATTTTTTCCACGTATTGCCGGGATTTTCTTCCTTTCGGATAGGTTCGCTTTACCGAAGTTAAGAAAGCTCCCATTAACCAAGCCCAAACCGTTCCCTGATGATATGCGGAATCCCGTTCATAGGGAGAGCCAGTATATATCGGGCGATATCTTTCGTCTTTTGGAGAAAGCGAGCGCAGACCGAGCGGCGTAAACAATTCGCTATCAACCTTTTGCACGACCTTCTTGGCCTTAAACATGCTGAGCATTGAATGCTTAAGACTCACCGCAAAAATTTGATTCGGGCGAACCGATGCATCCCGAGTTTCGCGGTCGATAAAATCGTATAGGCAATCTTCTTTGTCATTCCAGAAATCACGATTGAATGAAGATTTTGTTTGTTTTGCCATTGCCGAGTATTGGTGCATGCCATCTTGATCGCCAAACCTGTTTGCAAGTTCGGTCATTGTCCTAAGTGCGTTGTACCAAAGGGCTTGAATTTCTACTGGCTTTCCTATTCGAGGAGTAAACACTTCGTCACCGTATTTTGCATCCATCCAGGTCAGCTGCAAACCTTCCTCTCCCGCGAAAAGAAGACCGTCTTCGTCCAGATGAATATTAAAACGGGTTCCGCGTTGGTGCCAATAGATTATCTCGACCATTCGTTCGTATAAAGTATCCTTTACAAATTCATAGTCTTCGGTTTTCGCTAAATAAGCGCGAATTGCTTCGATATACCACAGTGTTGCATCGACGGTGTTGTACTCCGGCTCGTCGCTCGCATCGGGGAAACGATTCGGGATCATTCCTTTCGAAATATATTTTGCATATTCTTGCAGGATATTCTTTGCGATGCCTTCGCGATTGGTTGAAAGGGTTAAACCACTGAGGGAGATCATCGTATCCCGGCCCCAATCCGAAAACCAGGGATAACCTGCGATAATCGTATCTCCATCCCCACGCGACACAATAAATTGATCGGCTGCGAGAACAAGCTGTCGTGTAAAGTCGTCATCGGCTCCGGCTATTTCGATAAGCTGTTCGCGGCGATATTTTTCGGCCTCTTCAAGCTGAAGTGCTTCAGACGAATTTTTTCGCGTGTTTGAAACTGACACGACTGCATTCTCCGACATGTCAAAATCCAGCGTAAATGGCTGAAACAAATCTTCAGAAAAATCGAAGCCGCGCTCCTTTTCGATTTGATATTCAAAATTTCTATACCAGATCCCGGTTATGGCTTCGTCCTTTGCATTGTGGCTAAAATAGAGATTTGGTAACTTTTCTTTCGGCTTGACGGTTACCAATCTTTTAGAGATCTCACAATCGGCGATACTTTCGGCGGTTTCCTGTTGCAAAGAATGATAATCAACGAATGAAAGCAAAGGTTTAATCGTCAATTCGATTGAGCGATCTTTCCCCCCGACCTTCGACAAAACGGACCAAATACAGACCGTTGTATTTTCTCCGTGAACCATGAAGATTTTGCGTTCGATCTCGAGACCATCGATTTCGTAGACCCAAATTGGGAAGGGATCGATGCGGAAAGATTTTAGATTAATATAGCCTTTCGGGTGAACCGTACCTCGGTATTGATTTGCGGAAAGTTCGTATAATTTGCCATCGATCGAGAGAGATTCTTCAAACTTCGAAAGCATTGTAATTCGACCGAGCGGAGGATCGGTCGCCGCGGTCAAAAGCCCGTGATACCGTCTTGTGTTTGCACCTGAAATAGTGGAAGACGCAAAACCGCCGATACCGTTTGTCTCGATCCATTCACGGGTCGAGGAAGCGGCAAAATCTGCGCAAATCTCAGAACTAAAATTTATCATAACGGCCCAAAACTAAGTTATACAATGACTTATAACTACATTACCAAAAACGGTAAAAATTAGTATAACTTAGTTTAATCCAAAAAAAGAGGAACGCTTATTATCGTTCCTCAAGAAAATGCAGGGGCGAGGATCACTATTTAAGGAATAACGTTTCCATCCGAGTCGAGTTTTATGATTTGACCATAATTGAGCTCGCGGATTCCTTTTTCGATCTTAGCCAAATCACCGACGACAATCCAAATTATTTCATTCGGCTTAACAAAGGTTTTACCCGCGGCGGCTAGCTCGGCTTCGGTTAGCTTGCGCATGTTTGCTCCATAATCTGCCCAGAAATTTGCGGGCAAATTATAATTTATCTGATCAATCGCTGCACTCTCGAGCGAGGCGAGAGTTTCGAATCTTCCCGGTAGCCGCGAAGTCATATTACGCATAATGCTTTCAAACTCTTCGCCCGAAACGGGTTTATCGCCCGCGACATTCCGAATTTCCCGGTTTACCTCTACCATCGATTCTTTTGTCTTGTCAGTTTGAACAGGTGCTAAGACCCAAAACGGCCTCTGTCCGCGGGCATCCTGCAAACGTCCAGCCGTTCCATAGCTCCAGTGTTTATCCAGCCGCAAATTTCTGTTTAGACGGGATGTTGACATTCCGCCAAAATTTCTAAACAGGGGTTCGGCGGCGAGGTCTTCCGGTTGTCCCGCGGACTCCGAAATGTGCGCCGCCATGATAGTTGATTGCGGCGCGCCAGGTTTGTCGATCAAATAAATTTTCTTGCCGGGCGTTCGCGCGACGGTCGTCAAGTTCTTTTTCGGGGCCGTGCCGGGTTTCCATACACCAAATGCGTTTTCCAGAATCGGGACGATCTTTGAGAGCGATGTGTCGCCAGCTACAATGATCGTCGAGCTCCCGGGCTGGAACCAGGTAGCATGCCAATTGATCAGATCTTCGCGCGAAATTCCTTCGACAGACTTCACAAATCCACTCTCGGGCTTTCCGTACGCGTGGTCGATGCCGTAGAGAATTACCGGCATTGTGCGAAACGCCATTGCGTTTGGAGTAGCTTTCTCCTGAGCGATTTGCGCTAATCTCTGCTGCTTTTGAATGCCAAACTGATCTGCTGGAAACGCGGGATTTAAAACAACGTCGGCCATTATTTCCAGCGATGGAAAGAGTTTTTCAGAAGTCGCCCGGAGCCTGATAAACGACATATCGGAGTCAGTCCCCGTGCCTAGACTTGCACCCAGAGAATCCAATTGATTCGCAATTTCAAAAGCGTTTCGCGTTTTTGTCCCCTCATCCATCAAACTCAATGCCAAACTTGCGGCACCTGCTTTTTCCTTCGTGTCCGATGCTGAGCCCGCATCCACAGCCAAAGTGACATTAACTATGGGTGCAGAATGGCGTTCTAACAAAACAACATTCAATCCATTTTTTAGTTTAGCTCTTTGAACTTCGGGAAATTTGATCGTTGGAGGTGCCCCGAGCGGCGGCACGATCTTTCGATCGACCGCAATTTTATCCGGTGCAAAAGGCGGTGCCGGATTTACAACCATAGTGTAGTGGTCACCGCTCAGCCATTTTTTTGCAGCGGCTTGAATCTGCGCCGGAGTTGCGGCAGCCATTGTTTCAAGGCGTTCGAGATATGCCTCGGAAGATCCACCATAGATTTGACTCGCAGCTAAAATATCAGAGCGTCCGCCAAACCCGCCTAATCTCTCACTCCCGCGCAAAAATCCGGCGAGGTTTCGATTTTGAAACCGGGTAATTTCTTCCGTTGTCACGCCCTTTGAAAGAGTTTCATCCACCACTAAATCCAATTCGCGTTCGGCATCGGCCGGATCAACCCCCGGTTTTAGCGTAAGTGTTACAAGAAAGAGACTTCCCAACTCGCGCTCGAACATTCCGGCTGAAACTCCTGTTGCGAGCTTTTTCTCATATACGAGCCGTCGATCAAGGCGAGAACTTTTCGAGCCCGAAAGAGCGTCCGCAAACAAGTTCAGATATTGAACCTCGTTATCCTTCCAAGGTGGTGCCTGATAAACGCGGTAAATTCGGGCTTGCGGAACGCGATCTTCCATCTCATCACGAATCTTACGGTCCATCGTAGGAATCCATTTCTCCGTTCGCGGTAAGGGCGGACCGGGTGGAATGTCACCAAAATATTTTGTCACAAGCGCGAGTGCGCGTTCGGGTGTGATATCTCCCGCAAGCGAAATAACAGCGTTGTTTGGTCCGTAATATGTTTTATACCATTCCTTAATATCGGCAAGCGAGGCGGCGTCGAGATCTTCCATTACGCCGATCGTGGACCAGGAATAAGGATGAGAATATGGATAGATCTTGCCAAAAATTTCATTAAAAACCGTTCCGTACGGACTATTCTCGCCCTGCCGCTTTTCATTTTTAACAACGCCTTTTTCGCGATCCAGCATTTCCTGAGAAATATAACCCTCTAAAAATCCCATACGATCCGCTTCAAGGAAAAGCGTACGTTCGAGCGCTGAAGTTGGCACATCTTCAAAGAAATTCGTTCGGTCGCCATTTGTCGTACCGTTTCTATTGTTTGCACCCAAATCATCCATCGCTTCACGAAAGCCAAACGGATGATTTTCCGAACCGTTAAAGAAGAAGTGCTCAAAGAGATGTGCAAAGCCGGTTTTACCTCGTTTCTCGTTGCGCGAGCCTACGTGGTACCACATATTTACACCGACAATCGGCACATTTTTGTCTTCATGGACAAGCAAGGTGAGTCCGTTTTTTAACACAAACTTCTTATGTTTGATCTTATATTGCTCTCTATCGAAAGAAACTTGTGCGGAAATGCACATTACAGACAAAGTCAACAAAACAATAGACGCAATAATTCGTTTACTCATAGACACCTTTTGGAATTTAAAATCATGAAGTCGAACCTGAATCGTA
>JBBKXN010000108.1:0-67703 GCA_037969475.1 Pyrinomonadaceae bacterium
GTCGAAGATAGAGCGAATATCGGCAGCGACTGCCTTTGCGCATCGGTTGGCGCGGTACATAAGCTCCGGCATTCTGCTGAAGATGAAACTGACAGCGTTGCCATAAAACCCCTGAAAACCGCGCTTTACGAGCCGCTTCCAGCCCCTTGTGATCGTCGCTGGTGATCACCCTTACGCCTGCAATCCTCGTTCCCGCAAGTCCTTGTTGAACTCACGCCAGTGTACTTCCGCTTCGCTTAAACTAACGCTCAAACCGAGTATTCACGCTGTCCAGTCGCCGTTATACCGACCGCGATCAGCAGCCTCGAGTTGACTATCTGACCGCCGTGCCGAACCTCTTCTCGCGCGTCAAAAAGCAGATATCGATATTCTCCAAGCGGACGCGTGCGCCAATCGTCAAGCTGCGCATCAAGCATCTTTGCCGCCCGACTGACCTCGGCACTCGTCACCCGCAGTCCACACAAACGCTCCATTACCTCATTTACCTTTCGCGTCGAAACTCCCTGGACACATTTCGGCGACCGCCAGCTTAAGAGCCCGTTCGCTTCGCAGTCCGCGTTCGAGCGCCGATGGTTAAAAACTCCACTCCGTCGCCACATACCTGAGGAATATCAATCTCATCTCTCCAACACTTGTCGCCACCGTTTTCGGCTTAAACCCGTTAGCGTGTCCGCGACGTTCTTCATTCCGCTCATACGGTGCCGCTCCAAGTACCTGCGCGCGTTCGATCTTTATCGCCTCGTTCAAAAGTAAACAGATCGCATCAGCTACTCCGTCCATTCCATTGTTACAGATCATTTGCAACGCCGTTTCCGTTGCATTAAATTCATTATTGCGAGTCACTTTTTGGTCTCCTTTTCATTGTTATTCGACTAACTAGAAAACAAACCACCTCTGACTCGCATTTATCAAATCTTCCCGTTGCAAATTTTCAACGGCAGACCAATTTATAGAAAAGACGTTACACTAACGATCCGCAGGACGTCGCGGCTGAAAATGTCTTTTAAATAGAGGCTTGGCTTTAGCTACATTCGTCCATTCAGTAAAGCCCTTACCCCACCAACTGTCTGTTTCAGGAATCGGATGAAACTACGGTAAATAATAGGCTAAAAGGCGTACCTTAGTTTCATTCATTGTATATCGCGAGAGAACCATCAAAATCAAAGGGGTAGATTATTAAACGGAGCCTCCCAGGATCGTGCTGTCGCCCAATACCGATCCGCTATCCAATTTAACGTTTGTTCCGATACAACAACTTCCTCCTAGGATTGAGCCTGAAATCTTAACAAACGAACTCAGAGTTGTTTCATCCCACACAACTGAATTTTCAATAATGGAACCTTTCCCCACTACAACATTTTGTCCCAAAACTGAATTGACGATTTTGGCGCCATCACCAACTACACAGCCATTGCCCAACAAAGAAACTTCGTCTACCTCGACATCCTTTCCAATATGTAGATCATTCCCTCTATCTATTTGAAAATTTCCGCATTTACCGCGAATTAAATCATAGTGGGCTTGCAAGTACCTTTGAGGGGTTCCTATATCTATCCAATAGTCTTCTACTACACAACCGTAAAATGCTTGTTCGGTTTCAAGTAATGACGGAAACAGTTGATTTTCAAAGGAGTAGTTTTCTGCCTCAGGTATAAGATCCAAAACCGATGGCTCAAGGATGTATATCCCGGCGTTGATAGTGTTGACAACCGGATTGGTGAGTGTCTTCGCCTCGGGCTTTTCCGTAAAACTCAAAACTTTTCGATCATCTCCTATTTCGACTAACCCATAAGCTGATGGATCATCGACCTTTGTCAAAACTATTGTCGCGGATGCTCCATTCTTCCTATGTGAGTCAACAACCCGACCTAGGTCAATATCTGTGAGAATATCGCCATTCAAGACTATTGTCGTCATATCTATAAATTTCTCGGCATACTTGTAGGCTCCCGCAGTTCCCAGTGGATTCGGTTCAATTACATATTTCAAATCTACATCAAAGTCAGCTCCATCGCCCAAGATGTGCTCAATACAGGATGGGTGGTAATTCAACGACAATATAATATTAGTTATTCCTGCCTTTTTTAACGACGATATCTGTCTCAAAATGAAAGGTTTATTGCCGATGGGCACTATGGATTTCGGGGTGCATAGAGTCAATGGTTTTAACCTTGTCCCTTTCCCGCCTGCTAAAATTAACGCCTGCATACTATATTTACTTTGATATTCTCCTAAGCACAAAAAACGCACAGAATTAAGCACGATCGGTTTTTGTTCGACCGAAATCATCCTGAAAACGAACCATATCGTCCTCTCCTAGATAATCTCCAAGCTGAATTTCTATAAAAACCAAGTTTTCGGTCTTATTAGAATTCTCAACCCGATGACTCATTCCTACACTATTTCAACAGCTTGACCAACGGACACCTCGTGAACTTCATCGTCGAGAGTGACCTTTGCGATACCTTGTACAATAAGCCAGTGCTCGGCGCGATGCTGATGTTTTTGATAACTCGACCTCTTCTCCGGGAACACTTCAATCCTTTTTATTTTGAAATTGCGCCCCTCTTCGAGAACGGTAAATGTCCCCCAAGGGCGTTCTTCAAATTCCAGAGATTTTTTCTTTTTAATCATAAATATGTTAGAAGTACAACTAACTAAGTAACTCTCTTACTCTAGCTTCAACTATATCTCGAATAGCTTCCAGTGATTTTCTATTGCTAGCTTCAAAACGAAGTACCAAAGCAGGCTGGGTATTTGACGCCCTAATCAGCCCCCACCCGCCATCAAAGAGAATTCTCGCCCCGTCAATATCGATCACCTGGTTTGTTTTCTTAAATTCTTTAGATAATGCATCTACTACCTCAAACTTTCTAACGTCTCCGCACGGTACGCGAATTTCCGGTGTATTTGCAACAGCCGGCAGGTCACTTAAAAACCCCGATAAACCAATTTCGCTTTTTGAAAGAATTTCTAATAATCTGGCACCCGCGTATATCGCATCATCAAATCCAAAATATCGGTCTGCAAAAAAAATGTGTCCGCTCATTTCTCCCGCCAATGCCGCACCTATTTCATTCATCTTTGCCTTAATAAGCGAATGCCCAACTTTCCACATCAATATGTCACCGCCGTTTTTTTTGACATCGTCAAATAAGCGCTGCGAACATTTAACTTCCGCAATAAATTTGGATGAGGGCTTTTCTTTCAAGATAGAGCGTGAAAAAATCGTCATCAATTCATCACCCCAAATAATATTTCCCTTTTCATCCAGAACACCAATCCGGTCTCCATCCCCATCAAATGCAATTGCCAAATCAGCGTTAGCCCCTTTAAGGACGTCAATCGCGTACGACATATTTTCTTCGATTGTTGGATCAGGATGGTGATTAGGAAACCTACTATCTGGCACCGTAAATATGTCAATCACTTCACAACCTAACATCTTATAAAGAGGGACACCGACAATTCCACCGATTCCGTTCCCCGAATCAACTACGACCTTTAGTTTTCTATTACCTAACTCGATATTCTCGCTAACAAATTTAAGATAATCAGGCAAGATATCCTTTTCGTAAACTTTCCCGTCGCCGTCGTAAAAGTTTTCCGATACAGCAATATCCCTAATCTTCCGGATTTGTTCGCCATAAAGGGTTGATTTGCCCAAACACAACTTAAAACCATTAAACTCAGCTGGATTGTGCGATCCGGTGATCATTACTCCGGCATCAACCTCTTCGGTGAACAGCGTAAAATAAAGAAGAGGTGTAGGAACCATTCCGATATTTAAAACGTCTAAACCGGTTTCGTTGAGTTCCCTAATGAAAATGTCACAAAATAAGGTAGAGCTTTCTCGAGCATCATATCCGATACTCACACGCCGAACCCTCTTTTCCCTAAAGTATGTGCCGATCGAGCGGGCAAGAACTCCAACCGATTCTTCGGTTAAATCTGTTCCGACCAAACCCCTGATATCATTTTCACGAAAAATGTGATCGTTCATCAATTAATCGTCACCTTTGGAGAAATCGCAAGATTGTGATTGGAATCGGATATCGACGAGTCCCTGATGATGGTACGAACTCCTAACAGCGCATCGTCCGATCCTTTCATGGTGCTTCTTGTAGTATTCCGTGACCATTTTCTTTGAACCGATCCGTCGCCAGTGCTCGCCAAATAGCATTTTCACCCGTTCACCAGTTTCTTTTGCCGATCCGTTATCCGATACGTCTTCGACTTCCTATAAGCATAATACGCAGAACGACTTACCATCATCAAGCTGCACAACCGTGTGGTTTCGTGATTCGTCTCTTCGGCACGTATAAACTATGTATTTTGCTAACGGCCCTCGCCGAAGATTAGGGCCGCCTTTTTTAGTTGTCCCGTTCATTCCGGATTTTCCGAAGTTCTTTCTTAAGTTCAATATTCTCGCGTTCAAGATCGGTGTCTCCATCTTTATCTGCTTTATCCATCGATAAAGAGATTGACGTTTATCCCAAGATCCCTTGCGACTGATGCCGCAGCTTCCCCTTCAAATACTCTTCGACCAGCTTCCTGCTTGGATTCATCATCAAATTTTCTAATTCTTATATTCTAAAGATAGGTTCGTGTCCGGCAAAATCATACCGTTTCGATAGATGGTATCTTCCACTAAGTTTCACGGGGTCGGGGAATTGATTCTCACTCCTTCCTTCAGATACCAACCGGCATAGCCATTCTCAATACACCAATCGCGAACTTCTTGTGTAGATTCTCGTTGCTTTCGTGAATCACTATGCACTTCAGTAAAACGCGTTTTCTTATGAAATGCAAACTTTTTGCTGCCGACCAAAGACTTAGCTTCATAGCCTTCAATATCGAATTTGACAAATCCGGTGCAATTCCTGTTATTTCGACAATATCGTCAACCGACATCATAGGAACTGTTACAAAATCCATTTTGTTCATCTCGACATCTTTCACGATTTTTCCTTCGGTGCCGTAACCTTGAGTGAAGTGTAGTGTCCTATTTGACGTGTCGGAAATAAAAGAATTTATAAAATGAACACGATGTCCAATCTAATTTCGAATGAGCGTATCTGCCCCGATCGTCAGCGCCATTGAAGAAGGGTCAATCAGAACCACGTTTTCCACATTCGGAGCACAAAGCATGCTAAACGCAGACTGACCGATATTTCATCCTACATCGAAGATATTTCGCGAATCAAAAGCAATCGCCAACATCCATGCGTCGTCATAATCGCCGTAATCAACCACACCATTGCGAACCATAAAGTCTTTGCCGAGAAAATCAACCGCAACAAGTTCTAGCAAATAGTCAATTCCGTTTCTTTTCAATAATGTATTCAAACTTTCATCGATCCAACTCATAATTTATACCTCGTTTATCTAATGCTGAGTATTGCAATGCGAGCATATATTTTCTCCGGCGTTTCAGAGATATATTGATTTTCTTGAAAAGTTAGCCAGATGAATTAATTATATTTTCAATATACTTTTTCACACAGAGTTTAGATCGCCAGATCTCTCTGTTATCCAATTGTATTTGACCAAATTGTTCATTTGTTAAGTTTTTGTGAAAATCAAGAATGATATCTGCGATTCGCTTCCGATCTTTCCATTCGACCCAGACCATATTTTCTTTCCAGTTTATTTCGTGCTCCAGGGGCAGCAAACAATCAGTATTTACAAAAATCGGAATCCGGCCCATCATTAGGGTTTCGTAGAATCGGAGGGAGAAATTGCCACTTCCTCTCAAACAAACGACATAATCAGATTCATCAATATTAATGTAGTGTTCCAGTGTTGTCTTTCGCATTTCTTGCTCTGTAACCGCACCAGCTCTATATCTTTTCCTGCATATAAAATTGGTCTTTATATGTTTTGATCTACTTATACTTTTTAATATGTTCAGTCTTTCAAAGGCAGACGAAAATAACGGCTCGAAATTGAAATCTCCAATTGATAATCTTTGCAGATTAACCTGAGCCAACTTAGATTTCTCATAAAGATATTTTGGAATTGAAGCCGATGCATGTCCACAAAAACCGACGGTCGGTTTTTCTTCTTTTTGTCTTATTACAATCTGATCACGATTAAAGAGTCTTTTGAAATGATCTCCGAGCAGAAAGAACAAAGCCCTATTATTTTTGTCTAGTTGGGATCTGAAACCGCCCAATCTGTAATAAATTATGTTGCTGAATTTAGGATGAACTTTTCCATAATCTCCACTTACGAAAACATATGCAAAAATATTTTTGTTTGAGCACACTTGATTTATTTCTGCCATCTCATTGTATTTGTTTTCGTCGCAATTATGATTCAACGGCTCCGAAATTAGAACAATGTCCGCATCTGCCGCCGATGATGATAGTTCTATATTTACCGCCAAGATACTCAGTTTTACAAGAGTTTCCTTATTGATTTCCCATTTATCTGTATTTGGATTGAAGAAAGGCCTTACCAATGGAAATACTTCCCGTATTTTGTACTTGTCTCTGCTAAAGTCAGTGATAAAAATCTTCTTCATACTTAATCGCCAAGAATCACATCTCGTGTTTTTCAAGATCAAATTCAGCTTTAACCGCTTCCACCACCGCCTCGGATATTGCATCTGGTTGTGTCTTTTTAAATAAGGAAAACACCAGAAAGCCAATGAACGTTCTAACTTACCAGAGTATTTTCCTTTATGGTTTTTAAATACTCGGGGTAAGGTGCGTCTTGCGGAAGCAGTAAGAGATGGTATCTACCCCTATCTTTTACAACTTCGGAATCGGTTATGACTTGATGGATTTTGAGGTAATAGGCTTGATATCGTTGTTCTTCACACCAAGCGAGGACTGCATCCGTGTTCTCGATAATGGTCATTTCAGGCCCGCTGTGCATCTCCACGAATATCATCGGGTTATTTTCTAAAACGGTATTCATGCCCCTCAGCACATATTGTTCGGCGCCTTCAACGTCCATTTTTACTAAATCAGGTTTAAAATTGAATTCTTCAACAATACGATCCACCTTTGTTTTCCTTACGACACGAGATTTCCCTATTCCGGAAGATGTCTTTGCGAATCCCTTGTGCATTGAACCAGCCGCATCCGTCAATGAGGAAAAAAATTCGATTTCTCCATCCTGTTCTCCGCAAAACGCACACATAAATCTGGCATTTTGTACTAGATCATTGTGGATAAGATTTTCAGCGCATCTCGCGAGAGCATCTGGATTGGGATCAACTGCTAACAAATGGTTATCCGTTCCGAGCAAAAACAGTAGGGAAGATTGTCCAATGTTACAGCCGATATCCAAGATATTTTTATTGTGTTGTGCCAATGCATAAAGCCAAGCATCATCTTTTTCATTTTGTCGGAAAAAAGCTCCTTTGCTTGCATAAATGGAATGCCCCTTAAAATCGACAAATTCTTTTGGATTTCTAATCCAACCTCGATCCTGTAAAAAATTTAATGCCCGATGTCTCCATTCCTTATATAACGACATATTATCCAACTCCCAAGAAATCTTTTTCGCCACCTGAATCGACTGACGAACGCTAATACAGAAGTGTACCCAATTTTAGGACAGGTTGCTTAGGAGTTATTTTCACCTAAACTACGCTGCTAATATCAGTTGCGAAACGATGCCGTACTTCATATCCGGTGTCGTTTTCATTGTCTGATGTTTACGCCTGCTGTTGTAATAATCAACCCATTTGCCGATTCCGGTTTTGGACTCCTGCATTGATTCATAGGCATGTAGATAAACTTCCTCGTACTTGACCCTGCGCCACAGTCGTTCCACAAAGACATTGTCGCAACAGGCTCCTTTGCCGTCCATGCTGATGCGAATATCCTTTTCAATGAGAACAGATGTGAACGCCTCGCTGGTGTATTGCGATCCCTGGTCCGTGTTAAAGACCTCCGGCCTGAGGTTAAGATAAAGCGCTTCTTCAAGCGCATCCACTCAGAAACTGGCGTCCAGAGAGTTTGAGAGTCTTTAGGCGAGTATTCTGCGGCTGAACCAATCCATTATCGCCGTCAGGTAAGCAAAGCCTTTATTCATGGGTATACGAAATATCCGATGCCCATACCTGATTCGGTTCTCCGATTTCGAGTCCTCTCCGCAGATATGGGTAAATCTTTTGGTCCGGGTAAAGTGGACCCCATTGTCCAGACAGCAAAACGGCCTATTTAAGGTGGATCGCTGCCGGCGTTTTGTAACCTAATGACTGATGTCCGCGGTCGTGGTTGTAGAAGTCAAAATATCGTTTCAGACCGTCCCTGACTTCGATCATTGTCGCGTAGTCTTTCAGGTAGATATCTTCATATTTGACGGTTCTCCACAGCCGTTCAACGAACACATTATCAAGCGCCCTCCCGCGCCCGTCCATGCTGATCAGGATTTCAGAGTCAATCAGTCTGACGCCCAGAAACGGACGTTCCCGATGGATTTCGCCAATCACTCGCATGAGTCCTATATTCTCAGCGCTTTCGGGCTTTGGATCATAATAAACGCCTGATCGGGAGATATCTAATATCTTCCACTGTTTGACCAGCGATAATTTGTGATTTCGATCTATCATCCTTTGCGCTCCTGTTTATTCAGCATCCGAGCGCTTGGATACAGCCTTCGGCAATCATTCATCATCGTGATTCGCCTATCTTCGCCTGAAGATCCTTGATCTCCGCCTCTCTGTCCTAAGCCAACCCCTTTCCGGATGCAACACGTCCGCTGAATTCTCTAAAAGCTCTTAATTCCATTTCACGATCAAAATTCGCATTAATCCCGAATCTCTTCGACAACTCATTCATCGTCTCGTCTCCCTTAACCGCCGCCAGTGCGACCTTTGCCTTAAAGTCAGGCAAATGATTTCTCCGTTTTCTGCTCATTTTCTGTTTCCTCCGTTTCATTAAACTACAAAACATAAAATAACTCCTTATTTTTTCGTCTACCTATCCAATGAATGGGGTACAGTTGTGATTTTTGTAAACGTCTTTTTCGCGATTATGATTTAAAGGTTCCGATACCAGAATAAGATCTGCTTCTTCCGGATACTTTGTTACTTCTATTTTTAGAATCCGCAAAACTTTTTAATACTGGATGTTCATAATCGACTTTCCAATTACCTGTTTCTATGTTTAGAAATGGTCTCGTCAGGGCAAATATTTCCCTTGGCTCAAATCTGTGCTTGTCAAAATCAGTAATAAAGATCTTTTTCAAATTAGAAACTCCTTGGGATCAGGACGTTATTCCGATTGATAGACCGCATTCTTGCCTATTTTCTCGTTTATTTTTCTGGCAATTGAACCCGAAATGAACAGAATATTTGTAATAATGCATTCTTTATATTTTGTTTCATTTTGCCCGTAGAAATTGAACGGATAATAATTGTTCGAACGACAGTAGCTGATAATGTCTTCAATACAGGGTTGGTTTTGATAAGTTGGTACGAGATTAACTTCAGCGTAAATAAAATCTACGAGATTATTCTTAATCAGTGACTCCGCGCCAATAAGTGCGTCCAACTCGTAACCCTCGATATCCAGCTTTAAAATATCGATTTTCTCAATCTGTTCATCCTTGCAGAACACATCAATAGAAATAATCGGGACCTCAATGGTTTCAAACGATTTTGCCATGTGGGCCTTGTGAAAATCATTTGGTGTCAGGAACGAGGAAGTGCCCGTATTCCGATTTTTATAAAATTTAATGACGTCATTCACTTTCCCAATTCCGCAATTGTATTTGAATATCTTATCTTTGCCAGATAAATGTTTCGACATTGAATCAAAAACATCAGGATTGGGTTCAAACGAATGAATTTCAGCACTGGGAAATATTTTATGAAATTGATAAGAAACAAAACCGATATTCGCTCCGCAATCGAAGATGGTTTTGGGTCGTTGATTCAGCAACTTATATAAGTATTCAAAATCATTAAATTCATTCTTTGTAAGTTTTCGCCGCGCTAGACTCAGCCGCATCTTAACTCTTTTAAAAAAATCTTTACGCAAAATAAAACGACTGACAGGGTTTTTGTAATTCATCACTAAATTTCGTAAAAGATTTCGAATTCTTTTCGTTGTTTTTTTAAATTGAATTTCTCTTTGACCCTTTTTTTAGCTGCCTGAGATATTCGAACCCGGGCAGATTCGGAAAGATTTATTACTTTAATTAGTTGTTCAGCTAATGCTTTTGGGTCTCTATGAGCTACAACCCAACCGGTGCGTTCATGAAGAACATTTTCTGACAATCCTCCTCCATCGCTGACGATGCATAAAAGACCGACGGCTTGTGCTTCAAGTACCGCATTACTAAATCCTTCGTGAATACTGTATTGAAGATAAACGTCCGACGACTGTAAGATCTGCTTAACTTCTTCAGGGGATTTTCGTCCGGCAAAACAAATATTTTCTTGAATTCCGCTTTGCTTCGCCGCAAATACCAACCGCTCTTGTTCTTTGCCCTCGCCTACAATCGTGTATTCAAAATCTATTCTCTTCTGTTTCAAAAGACCCAACGCTTCGATTGTGTATTCAAGCCCTTTGATCCAATGCAGACGTGCGACTGTCACGATCTTTATCGGATCGGCAAAGGAATGTTCGCTCTTTCCACAAAACAAAGACAGATCGATTGCCGGCGTAATTTTTTGGTGTGGCGTTTCGACATCAAATCCCTGCGCTACTGCAAGCGACAACAAATCATCGGAAAGGTAATGGAGTTTATCCAAACGATTCCACAAAAGCTCATAACATCCCGGGTGTTTTTGTGGGTATATCGCCATGTCAAACCCCCGAACGCTGACCGCCATGCGAATACCCATCGCCTTCGCCAAATTTTCCCTTCCAATCGCACTGGTAGCAAATCCGAAATTAATCCAATCGAGTTCGAACTTAAGAATATGTGCTGATGACAAAAGACTTAAGATATTCTTCCTCAATGAAAAAATACTTTGCGAGTTTAAGCTATATAACCTCCAGGCTTTAAGAGGAGAAAACAAAAGACCTGCAGCTGCGGCAATTACCTGATTTGCCTTTGCAAATAAGCTGCCCTCCCACGAAAATCCTTTGATTAATTCATAATCGGTCGATGACTCGACGGATTTATCGGCAAAAACTACAACTTTTATCCCTTCGTCGGTCAGAAGGCGAATTTTATTTTTAAAAAAGGTTTCTGAGTAACCAGCGGAGGAGGAAATAACTAAGCCGATAACCATTTATCTATGATGTCGCAGTTTGAAAGGGAAAATCAAATAACGGCTTGCACTATTTTTAGAAGCAATGCCGTAAGAAATGCAAATGAGTACATTTCCATTACGGGTTGGATTTTTTCCCAATTGCGTAAATCGTTTGTTCAGGTAATAATCTTGAGATCTTAAACATTTTTCCACCAAAAAACTTTCTATGAATTCTTCTCAGATGATGCCCAATCGTATTCTCTCCTTTAGCTTTTAAATGAGTTATTTCAAAAATTTCATCGTTTAATGGTTTTAAATCAGCGACTTTCGACCGGGTTAATGACTTCATTGCCAATTCGTCAATAAAATCAAACTCATCGCAAATTACAGAAAAACTATCGTAAGTGAACCTCCAATAGTCCTTTGGCATTCTGGATAATTTTCTCACAAAGCATTCTGACATAATCACATGTCCGCATTTTGTGGTCAGGTTATTTATATTTTTTCCCGCCAACCAGGGATGTTTCACATTAGTTAGCACTTCCATGCAAAAAACGGTATTGAAATACGACTGTTTCTCAACAAAAAAGGGGTGTTCCAAATCACAGATGTCAGCAACAATTCCGACTCCTTCCCCCTCGAAAATATCGACTCCAACAATATCGCGGTAACCCAATTCCCTTAAACAAGTTTCTATATTTTGCGGGTCATAATCATACATCTTTGAACCTATTATCAATATCGGCTCTTTAATCTTATCTTTTACACTAAGAATAAATTTGATTTGGTTTAGTGTGGCCATATATTATCCTTCAGAATTGTTTTTTAGCACATCGATTAGGGCGTCAGAAGTTATAAAAATAGTATCCGGATGATTTTGGTGTAAATGTGAAAATACTTTTTTCAATTCCTTTAATGTCTTTTGCCTATTTTTAGGAGAATACCTTCCGGAGAAATTTACACGGTGAATATCGATAACGGCTGGCATGTGCTGGGAAAAAGCAATCTCGATTCCCTGAATGCAAATATCGGCTAAATAGTTGTAATCAGAATGCGTATCCAATCTGGCTCTCCTTGCGGAATAAAAAAGACCTTTCTTTTTTCTAAAAAGCGGACTTAGGGAACTATTGCCATTAACCGATAACAAATGTGTCGTTGATTGTAAGAGTTCAATGTGATTAGCCGACAAGATTGAATTTGCGTTATCGGTATATAGGTAATTTGGAGGTATAAATGTTCTTGAATAATAGCCAAAAGTATTCTTGAAAACTTTTATCGCTTCAACAATATTTTCTTTAAACTTTGGATCGAAGCACTCACCCCTGTAGCGAGATAGATTTCCCTTGATCGTCGATTTTGCCAGTGGAAAGCCTGCTTCAAAATCTTCCATAAAATTTTTCGACTCGAAATCTTGTTCTAAAAGACTTGTCTGGTAATGGCAAAACCCATGGAGTTGCGGGAAAAAGAATTTTTTGTCAATTCCCTCACTGTACTTTTCAAACAGTCCTTCATCCGCAAAATTATAACCCTCGGAAATCGGTCTGAATTTTAATCTGGATTTTGAGGAATAGTCTATATTGTGAGTCAAAAAATTAGCTGTCAGTATTGGCCCTTTTCGAAATTTATCTTTAAAAGAGGCTAACAGATCAAACAATTGATCAAGGTCTTCAATAGTTTCCAAAGCATCATCCGTCCACCGACTTGTATTCTGTTTCCCATATTTCTTAATTACGTTCTGAAGGGCATGCTCGTCTTTTGCTCTTTCTAAACCCCAGTCATCACTTTCAATGATGACATATTTTTTCGTAATTTTTTTTCTCAGAAGAAACGAAAGTGTTCTCTTATACCTATTGATTTCCTTTATCATTGATAGAAAGTTGAAGAGCTTCTTATTTCCATTTTATTGATTACAAGAATCTAGTTCTTAAAATACTTGCTAAACAGGCTTAGTGTCAGCAACATTGCAACACTATGCGAATAATAAACCGGATCTTCTGTTTGAAATTTACGGTAAAATTCCCGAATCAACTCCCGGGGAATCCACTCTGTTAATTTGGGTTCCTTGAACAAACGCTCTTTTAGCTTCTTTTCATTTTCTTCCCCCAAAAACTGCAGTTCCCAATTTCTCTGAATATGCTTTTTCCGATTGAGAACTCTTTTAGCCTTAACCAAAATCCGATTGGGAAGATTCCAGGGGACTTTGTTCCAATCATAGTTGTATAAGTTAAAAGGCCTTTGATCCTGCCAGGTTATGTTAGCCAATTCAGGAGCCCGCCGCTTCAAATATTCAATTTGAATCTTTCTGCCCGCAAGATGTTTTTCCGGAATGGTGCAAATGAATTCGCACATCCGATTATCGTAATATGGCAATGAAATCGGTTTTATACTTTCAAAAATTGAAAGATTGACGCTTGTCCATCTCGGCGCCCAATACATACTCTTAAATGCCCTGATTCGCGCATTTGCGCTACTCTGTATGTCAATTGCACCATGGAGAGCCCTGATCCTTTCATATAAATACTCTTCGAAGTTTCCCTCATATCCCCATGCTTTCCAGAGCGCACTCGCCAATTCCAATCCACCTTTTTTTACTACTTTTTTAAGGACGACTGTCACCTGGTCATCAAAAGGCAAATCATCCGAGACTCCCATATCGTCAAACAGAACATCTCCCCAATGCCCGAGATTGAAAACATCCCCCAGCTTCTCATAATCATCAATGAACGCCATTTGTCGAGGATGTGTAAACTCAGAATAACATTCATTTATCTTTGCCAGATTGTCTACGACGTCCCATAAATATCCGGAATTGATCGTAAACCGGAGAAAAGGAAATTCCTGTGCCTTAGCAATTCTTTGAGCAAATTGCGTTTCATCAAGTCCGTCACTAAAAGAATAGCTGTAAGAAGATACCTCTGCGCCGACAATCTTTAATGCGGCAGCCTGTGTCCTGCTGTCCAGCCCCCCGGAAAGCGGCAGTATTACTTTAAGGTTTTTAGATTGCTCAAAGACAATCCGTTCAAAAAGATCAGCGAATTCGTCTGTCGCCTGCGCCAATTTAAGATCTCGCGGTTCATAATGCCAGCTAAAATAGAGTCTTGAAGAGATAACCTTCCCCTTTTCATCCAACTCGAAATCAGTTGCAGCTGGCAGAGATGACTTGTTAGTCCAAAAGGTATCTGTATCCAAAAAGAACCCAAGCGCTGAAAATACGCAGATGGCTTTGTAATCGAGTACATCCTGCTTGCCGAAATAAACCGGTTTTTGTGGAATTAATGATGTTCTCAAAATTAACTGGTCAATGCAGTGAGATAATTTTCTACCGCATTTACTTCTGCTTCGAGGGTGTAATTCTCTAACAAATGTTGTTTCTGGTTTAGCTTTAACAGATTAATCTCAGCTTTATTTAGTGAAAGTACGTACTTTATCTTCTCCGATAGGGCTCTAGTACTTCCCGGTTCGAATAATAGATTGGGAGTCTGTGAAATCTGATCTTCAACACCGCAAATTCTACTGCCGATAACCAGAGTGCCGGAAGCAATTGCTTCTTGTACGGCTATTGGGGATCCTTCACCACGTAATGAAGGTTGTACAAACAAATCAAACGTGTTTAACCATTCATTGATATTGGTCTGTTTGCCCGCAAAACATATCCTTTCAGGAGGAATTCTTAGCTTTTTAACAAATTGGGTAATAATCTGACCGTAATTATTATTATTATCTCCAATTAAAACCAACCTCAAATCATGATCGATGTACAATGAATTAAAAGCATCGATTAGAATTTCAATTCCTTTTACCGGCACAAAATTCGCAACCACGCCAATTATTTTCGTATTCCTTGTAACTTTAAATGGTAATAAATCTTTTGGGTACTCTTCTAGTTCGTAATACTCTTCAGTATCTACCCCAATCGAAATTAGCTTGGCTTTTGGAGACTTCGGATAAAAGACTTTTTTCATTTCATTGTTCTGAATAATAATGCTGTCAGCCAAGAAGCTTCTTAGACGCCAGGCTCTATAAGACGAACCAAACCATCCCATGTTTTTTTTTACAAAAACCCATTTACTCCCAGCGAGTTTGGCGGCGATGGCCTCACTATAATCAGCCGAATAATGGTAAGAATAAACCACATCAAATTTATTCTTTCTCAGCCACCTTGAAATGCCCCAACAGTGTTTCAAACCGTTTAATATTGGGCGCATTCGATGGGTATAGTTCAAGATATGTATCTTGAATCCGAAATCTTCAAACCTTTTGAATAGTGCTCCCTTGGAATGTAAACACAAAACATGAATATCGAATTTTTCTTGATTCAGATTCGTTAGTAATTTGAAAAGAGCTAAACCGCTTCCCGCTGTGTTCAAATTCGGAATTGTAAAGAGTATTCGGGGTCTCCGTTTTATCATTTAGTAACTGCCAAAAGAGAAAATACAAACGACTCTTCCCATCTATATTAACTGAAATCATCTAATTGGCTTCATTCGCGTTGACGGCGAAGAGAAGTTCGATGTGATTATGAATCTCATGAGCATAACAGCTGGCGTGTGCTCTGTTTACTAGAGTAAAGGTTGCTCCCAAGACTGCAAAAGGACGAGACTTGTCAGCAATCAAAATCGAACCATTGCCCTTTCTATTAATGTAAACCTGAGAATCATCAAATCCCCGTGACAACCTCCAAAAAAAGCAAACGTTTGCTTAGTGATTTGAGGTCCTTTTCTGCAGAATCTCCCTAAAAACCCTCACATTTTATTTATCTCGATACCGCATAAAGTTCTTTCATTCCATCAACCATTCTTTCAATCTTATGCTGTTTTTCAATAGTTGCTCGAGCGTTTTGTTTGATGAGATCAAGTTCTACCTGAGATAAACTTATTACCTCTTGTATTTTGTTTGAAATCGCAAGCGGATTTCGAATCGGTACCAAGAATCCATTTTGCCCGTCTTGAATTACCTCCGGAACCCCACCACAATTGGTGGCGACGACCACAGTACCCAAAGCCATTGCTTCTAAAACTACGTTTGGCATACCTTCAATATAGCTGGGCAGTAAAAGAATGTCTGAATTACTTGCGGCTTCCAGCACTTCTTCAAACGAAACGCTTCCTTCCAGAGTCACCTTGTTCTCGAGGCCAAGTTCTATTACCTGATAGATCAGTTCCTCGTCTTGTCCGCCGATAATTCGATATTCGAGGCTGACACCCGAATCAAGGAGCAGCTTCACCGCATCAAGCGCGTTAACATATCCTTTTTTCCAGTGCGGCCTGCCGATAGAAATGATCCGGATTATTTCGTTTCTACCCTTATTTCCGTTGAAGGAAAAGTTATTGAGATTTAGGCCGCTGAACACAACGCTGCACTTATCGGAAGGTGCACTATATTTGCCGGCTTCTTCGCAAATTGCTTTGCTGACACCATGAAACCCGTCAACTGCAGGAAAATATTTCAAATAGGTCTCAGCAAGCTTGCGATCGAAAACCGGTGAGACATTTATGTGCATTCCGCGCAAGCTTAAGACGACTTTGATTCCGAATTCTTTTAGAAAAATCCAATCTTCGATCCCTCTGGCCCACTGCAGATGAAACAGATCCGGTTTATGCCACACAATTGGCGCCACTCGAACAAACCAATTTATGATCGTAAAGAACCGCGTTCCTTCCGGGCAATTATTACCCAATCGAAACAATTGCTTCGGATTTGCTAACAAGAACAATACCAAATACTTAAGTGCGACCCGGAGTTTACTCAGATTCCCGTCATAACCGATCACCCTTATGTTTTCTGATTCATAGTTAGTCTTCTTAAGTATTCGTCCGTGTAATAAGATTTCAGTCCCGGACCCGGCTAATCCCTCGATCAGCCTCTCGATAAAAACGGTGGATGGAATTGTCCCGGAGTAAATTGCGACCTTCAATTAAATTTTCCTTTTAACTGTTTCTTAAATTTATGCGGCTTTTGGTTAGGAGTTATCCTCGGAATTTCGAAATTACTTACTAAATTTTGTGCAGTTCCAACACGCGTAGTGAAAGCCCCTTGAAAACCGTTTTCTTTCAAAAAGGAAATGGCAGCGTCACAGTAATCTCCGTTCGGATATGCAAAGTAACAACAAGATTGTCCCAATTCCGTCTCGATAAAGTGTTTGGAGTCGCGAATTTCGCTTTCAATAACCTCGGGGCTTTGATTAGAATGCAACAATTCATGGTTGTGCCCATGAGATTCAAATTTGACTCCCATTGATTTCATTTGTCTGATTTTATCCAAATCCAGCATCCGGAACTCAGAATACTCAGACATTAGTCTTTCCAATTCCCCATCGGGTGTCTGGCTCAAAAATAGGTCAAACTGACGATTGCGATCTCCGGCATTCATTTTTTTTAACCTATTTCGAACCCGGTCAAAACATTCTATTCTGTCATCGGAGGTTTGCAGCGAGAATTCCTCGTCGCAGAAGATCAATTGTCTGTTAAGAAACTCACCCCGCAAAATTAATAAACCAACATTTACGGTCCATACGGATTGGTTCGATTCCCCTATCAAATTCGTTGTCAAAAACACGGTTAATGGCGCAATTCCAAAAACATCAAAGAAAATCTCAGTTGCACGAAACGTATTCGAGTACCCATCGTCAAAAGTTGGAACTATTTTGAATTCATTGAATAGAAGATCTTTATAAACCAACTCGTAATTCCCGTTGTGACCGAGCTTTGCTTTTACTCTTTGTCTTATTATTTTCAGTTGAGTCAGGTAGGCATTTTCGGAAATACTGTTGCGAAACAATTTGATATCAATTGAATTCTTAAGTTCTCGATTATGTAAACCGTGGTAAGTAAGTACCAACAATTTTCGAGCAAACATTACCTCTTCCTCACAATACAGCTAATTGAAGAATGCCAGAATTTAGTCGGATAATAAACCACCAACTCATTTAAGTCCGGCTTATCCATAATTGCATCGTTTTGTGAACTTTCAGTCTTCAAAAGAATAGTCAAATTTCGGTGTAATGATTGCCATCTTATTCGTAAAGATTCTTCCAACACCGTAAGTGTCAAGTCCTGTTAGTGCAAAGCGCCCGACCTCAATAAAATTTTTGATCCATCTCGTATTTTTCTGGTCGGTCAAACCTATATCTACGTGATAGCTGCCCTGAGTTAGCACCAGCGGCTCAGTTTCGATACGCAAGTTGTGAACTTTCCGTCGCGGGGCATTTATTTCAAATCTGATAATGTTTATATTCCTTTCGTCTCTTATCCTAACAAGCACCTTATTATTATTTAAGTCATAATCGTTCTGGAACTTAAGCAACATTTTTAAACTCTGGCCTGACAAAATATGCTGGTTTTCCAAACTGAAATTCTTGACGAATCCGTTTGAAGATAACTTGGTTGATGAATGAGTATAGTCGTCTAATACATTTCGTGCATTTCCTTTCGATTGAATTTGTCCGTTAACAAGCAGGATACCTGATTTACAAAGTTGCCTGATATTAGTGAGATTATGGCTGACGAACAATACTGTCCTTCCCTCCTTTGTCCCTATATCTTCCATTTTCCCCATACATTTATTCTGAAAATCCATATCGCCGACAGCCAATACCTCATCTACAATCAAGATCTCGCTTTCCAGATGGGCGGCTATGGCAAAAGCAAGACGGACAAACATTCCTGAAGAATACCTTTTGACGGGGGTATCAATGTAACGTTCAACACCGCTAAAATCTATTATTTCATCGAGTTTGCGATCAATTTCCTGCTTACGCATTCCGAGAATCGCACCATTGAGATAGATGTTTTCCCTACCGGTAAGTTCCGGATGAAAACCGGTACCGACTTCCAGCAAACTCGCCACGCGGCCGTTAAGTTTGATCTTGCCGGTTGTTGGCGATGTCACACGTGAAAGGAGCTTTAGCAAAGTGCTTTTACCCGCCCCATTTTTTCCTATTATTCCAACCGCATCACCTTGTTCAATCTCAAAATTGATGTCCTTCAAACTCCAAACAACATCGCTTTCTCCTTTGCTGCTTCTGTCATTTATTTCTCCGACCTTTAGAAAAGGATCCTCCTTTTTCATGACTTTGGTTATCCACCAACGTTCGATATCACGACTTATCGTACCGGTGCCGATCTGTCCGATCTGATAGGCCTTTGATAGATTTTCTGCTTTGATGGCAATGCTCATATTGTGTCGACAAAGTTCTTTTCTGTCTTATTAAAAATCACTACACCGATAAACATTATTAACACGGCAATTAAACCGCTATAACTCAAACTCCACAAGCTAAATTGCCCCTGACCGAGAAAAGCATATCTGAATGCTTCAATTATGCCTGTCATCGGATTTAATGAGATCAGATATTTGTATTTTGCGGGAGCAGCACTCAAGGGGTAAATTACAGTCGTAACGTACATCAATAGTTGGACTCCAAAAGTAACCAGAAAACTTAGATCGCGATATTTGGTTGTCATTGCTGTTATGACCAAACCTATTCCCAGCCCCATCAGTGCCATCATCAATACTAACAATGGAAACAATGCCGCTGCCCAGGTTACCTGAAATGTAGCACCTGTCGCTGCAAAGTAAGCCATCATTCCAAAAAAGAGAATCATTTGCACCCCAAAACGCACAAGATTACTTGCCACAATACTTAGCGGCATTATCAATCTGGGAAAATAGACTTTTCCAAAGATATGAGTGTTGTCCTTGAAAACTGTGCTCGTTTTGGTGATGCATTCGGCAAAATAGTTCCAAGCGGTTATTCCGGCCAAATAAAAAAGAGGTTGGGGGAGACCGTCAGTGCTCAACCCCGCTAAGTTTCCGAAAACAAAAGTAAAGACCATCGTCGTAAAAAGGGGTTGAATAAAAAACCATAACGGCCCCAGTATTGTCTGTTTGTAGAAGCTGACAAAATCTCGCTTTACAAACATCATAAGTAAGTCGCGATAGTGCCAAACTTCTCGAAATTTGAGATCGAACAAAGCGGATTTCCCCTCGATGATTAGATCCCATTGTTCATCACTAGTATCTGCTGTCATGTGCGTGGTTTAACGAATTAAAATGCTTAACATTTCCAAAAGAATTTTGTATTTCGAATCTTCGCCCAATTAAAAACAACGTGAGTTACCTGGCAAAAGTACCTGAGTTGCTGATTCTAAGAAACTGTGCCCACGAATAAACGCAAAATGACACAAAACAGTATGAAACCAAGAATTACCATTAGCATAATTCCGCGTTTTATCGCGGGAAAATAGAGAATCTTAATTGACAGTTTCTTATTCTGGCTTAATTCCCAAGCCAATAAGATGTGTTCGTAAAAATGGCATTGTGCTCAATATTGATGCTAACGAGAAGCTTTTTGGCGTAACTAAACGAGCAATCGGCGCTGCCAATGTAACTTGTTTAGTCGTAACACTAAGCATGGGAAACAACTGCTTCAGCTCTTTTCTGATTATACCCTTCACATTTGAATTTTTGGGATTGTTTACTGCGAGATCGTACCAAATCATCGCTCCCCCGGATCTCAAAACACGGGTTGCTTCACCGGCTATTAATTTTCTAATTTGTTTGTCTAGTATAGATGAAAAAACAGTCGAAATTATGATTAGATCAAAAGTCTCATTCTCCCATGGTAATTCAGTGGCATCGCCAATTTCCAAATTTGCACTGGGCAATGCCTGTTTAGCGAATGCGGCCCGCGCTGAATCAAGCTCAATTCCGTATAGATCGGTTTCATTCAATCCCCAGGAAATCAAATCTGCCAGCCAACCGAGTCGTCCATAACCTATCTCCAGGCATTGACCCCCTCGTTTTGGAAACTTTCCCAGTTTGTGCAATAAAGCCGCTGCAACTCTCTTTCTCTCGGAGACCATTAGATTTTCAGCCGGCTGCCACGGTGCATATAAATCCTGATCGATTGAAACTGCCCGACGCCTATACTCTTCGACAATTCGGAAATTCTCTTTCCTGATTAATTCTGAGTCATATTTCATTGAATAATTGGTTATAATCGCTCTGGGGTTGACCTCATTAATTTAACTTTTGCTTCAAAAATGATTGGATAATTTGAGGTTTACCACTTTTTGTCGGTGATATATTCTCCGTTTTCACCCATATGATAGGAAAATCTTCCCGCAGATGTTTATGAATCTTACTTTCAATTTCTTTTAAAGTTTCCGGACCAAAATCTTTGCCTGGTATGAATTGAATTTCGATTTCTTCTAAATTTCTCTGGATGACCTTAAATTGCTTGATTTCCGGGACGTGTTCAAAAATACCTGTAAAAAAATGAACGATCATTTGTTTGCCGCTTCTTGTCAAAACAACATCGGTATCACGGCCAACAACGCTATGCAAAAGAGGTGATTGGCGGCCGCAAGTGCATCTATCAGAATCCAGCGGTTCGAGAATAGCCAAATCACCTAAATAATAACGAATAAGTGGCATTGCAAAATTATCTAAACGAGTTGCCAAAACTTTACCCAAATTTCCGGCAGTTACCGGTTGCCCCACATCATCAACCACTTCGATATGACATTGATTAACGGATAGATGATATCGCTCTTCACTACATTGTGCGGCGATCATCGCGCCTTCGGTACAGCCATATGTATCGAGCGTCTTGCAGCCAAACGCCTGTAAAATTGTTTCCCGATAATGAGGAAACAGTTTGTCACCCCAACTGACCGCATATTTAAATTTGATGGTGGATATACCCAGATTCAGAGCCGCTTGGGCCAATACAAATAGGGACGAAGCATAGCCAAATAAATAATGGCGAGATGATTTTTCAATATCTCGCAATACAGCTTCGATTGTTGCAGGTTCCAAATTAAACGCCGGAACGTAAGCTGTTTTTAGCAGGAAATCTTTAGTACCTTTAATGAGTCCGCGATCTAAAGTCATCCCTGTCTGCAAAACACTGTCTCCCATTTGATACCCGCCCCATTCAAACCAGAGCATCTGCATCGCTCGTTGACTGGCCTGGGCACTCTTGTCCATATATACAGTTCCCTGAATACCGCTCGAACCACTGCTTGATTCAGCAATCAGTTTTTCTTTTGGCAAGATCACCAAATGATCGAGGTTCTCATTGATCTTATGTTTATTTAATATAGGAAACTGCTTAATATCTTCAAAAGGATTTCTTAATTTTGCCGGAGTGTTTTTGTAAAAAGGGACATTGAAGCGAGCGTGTTCTAAAATAATCGACAATCGTTTTTGCTCAAGTTGCTCAAGCTCAACTGCCGGTAGCCATTGCTCCTTCCGATATTGGCGCAACCAGTGCATAAAGCCGCCGCCGTCAATCTTATCACCAAAGGGGAGCACCAATTTTTCCAGCACTTGACTGTAAATATTCTCTAGCATCTGTTCACAGTTGCCTCCAACTCGACTGCCTTTTGTTTTAAGTTCAAAACCCTGGACAACAACTTTTCCCATTCAAAGCAAACCGAAGACCACGCAGAATGCTCCGCCAAAGCCCGGCCGTTTTGTGAGATTTTTCGTGTAAGTTCGGGATCGTCCAGCAACATCTTGATGCTTTCTACCATTGCCTCAACATCTTCATCCGGGACTAGCAGTCCGTTTTCACCATGGTCGACCAGATATGGGAGACCGCCAACGTTCGTTGCAACGACCGGTAAACCAAAAGCCCGTGCTTCAAGAACAGAAACCGGCATATTGTCAACGCAGTTGGTATTGATATAAATATCGGCATTTGAAAATTCTTCTTGTTTTTTCGTGAAATCCAAAAAGCCCGTGAATCGTACGGAATCTGATATTCCTAAAGCACTTGCAAGAGACCTTACTTTCTTTTCCAGCCCTTTGTCACGGCCCGCCATGGTCAGCGTCGCACCGGGAACTGTACGTTTTAGCCTGGCCAAAACCTTAATCGCCATTTCCGGATTATAGATCGGATGAAAACTCCGCATCCAGATCAGATCAGGCGAAATTTTGCTTCTCTCACGGTACGGATAAGCACCCAAATCGATGACATTCGGTATAACCTGAACTCTAAATCCATCGACACCCAATTTTTCTGCAAGAAATAGGGATGGGGCAACCAAAGCATCAGCCCTGTTTAACGTCCTTTTTGTCCAGCGCGGGTATTTTTGGATAAAATCTGGCAGCTTTCCTCCGTGGAGGACCATGATCAATGGAAGTTTAAATAACATGCACAAGAATCCGACAATATCAGCAATCACAAAATAAGCTCCGCTGTATACTTCGAGTAAAACCAAATCAAAATTTCGATTATCCGTTAATAAAGTCTTAACAATATCCGCTAACCGGTTGAAGCGGTTTATTTTTGACGACACACTTGTTACCTGACAACCATCGGAAACAAGCAGGTCCGCGACAATTTGCCCCTGCGTAATTATATAATTCGGATTTCGCCCCAACATATTACCTACAAAACATAGATGGGTTGACTTTAGATTCATATAGGGTCCTGCGCTTCGCCGTTGATCTTAGTATGTTTGTTTTTAGGGATTCTCGGAAATTTCTTTTTTCTCACTTGAGGGCTTAAGATCGTCAAAAAACTTAAGCCCCACACAAATGATGGTGCAGCGATACGCATCCCGGCCGAAAACATAAAGAGAGTACTCCATACGATGGCACCTCCAACGAAGGCCCTGCCAATAGTGAAACGCTGCTTCTTCAGGACGTATACCGCTCCCAAAAACAGTGCAAAAAGTGCGACAATTCCAAATAACCCATGTTCAGCGATAACCCGGGAAAATTCTGTGTGGGCTCCAACCGATTTACCGACGTACTCCTTTCGTAAAAATCGAGCGTTGCCTACCCCGGCCCCTAAAAAAGCATTATCTAAAAATATCTGAAAATCTGCCTGAACAATTTCCAAACGGCCGGTTGTTTGTGTGTCTTCAAAACGGCTTTGCAAAGCGCCGCCGGTAAAATCATCTAAATATGGAAATAAGAAAAGCAAGAATATAACTCCGATTCCAAACACCGGAATAAATCGTTTTAAGTGCCGGTTCATATTTCGCATCAAGAACAAAAAGACTATCAAGACTCCTCCAATTGCGTTATAAATCCCGGCCCGGGAAAAAGTCAATACACTTTGCGCCGCAAAGATTAAAATCATTAAAATCAAATACGCTTTATCTTTCAGACTATTTTTGAAAAGTAAATACGCAGACAGGCATGCAAAAACACCTAAGCCCATAATCGAAGAAACCTGGTTTGGCCCAAAACCGCCACTCGTAAATGAATTCGACTCATTATTAAATTGTATATCTTCAATAGTAACTGTATAGAAAAGCGTGGTAACGGCAATACTGATCAGCGGAATTGTAATGAACAGGAGAACCCTCTTGGCTTGATCACGATTTACTCGTAAATAGGAAAAAAACCAACAACTTACAAATATCAAAAGAGGGCCCGACATATTAAAACTCAATTGATCTTTAGCTTCGGCAATGCTGCTGTAGCTGATTGTCAACAAGCATGCCGGCACGAGTAATATAAAATAAATAAACGGCAAATTCGGAATTTTCCAACAATCTCTTCGGACCAGGGCGACCAGCATAATCGTGATCACGGCATATTTTCCAAACTCCCAGAAAATTGGCGACTTGGCCATGCGCCAAAGAACCTCTGCACCGACAATATAGGCTGCGATCCAGGCAATTTTTTCCAGTTTTTCATTTTTGCGAATCGCCCAATATAATCCAAGAAAAAACACCGCTACCGGATGAATAAATGCCAAAGCACTTGACCAGTAAAGCAAGAGACCGAGTGGAATATGCAACACAATTAACAGCAGCGGCAATTCGTATTTCACCGTCTTTCGAATCGAAAGAACCGCACTCCGCCTGAATTTATTGCTTTGTGAGGAGATGTAACTGCGTTGAAGCGTTTGCATTTTAATGGAAAGATTAAGCACGGTCGAACGGGCCACAGAGGATTCTGACCATCCAAACCAAGCCGATTACAACAAGCAGAGCGATGTCATACGGCAAGGCGGAGGTGCTGATTTCTCGTTCGATTGCGGATTTTCATGTCTTACCATCTTCATTCGCGACCGAACCATTTAACCGGCGGAAATCAAATCTCGATCTACCTTCTTATTATACCCCACGAGCCGGCTACTCTAGATCAAGAATACCGTTGTCTTTGTCGGTCCCATTATCATTGCCGTTTTCGGCGGCCAGCATTTTATCAACATCATGATAATAGTAGCTGTAATAATTGGTCTTCCCAATGGGGACTCCGTTGAGTACCACGCCGACAAGTTTTGCGCCGACCTTCTGCAGTGTTTTCTTGGCGTTGATTACACTGCTTCTAGTGCTAATACTGTCACGTACGACCATCAACACGGCATCGGACATCGTTGAGATAATGGCGCTGTCGGCATAAAAAAGCACAGGCGGTGAATCGATAATAATGTGTGTATAGATAGTCGATAGGTGCTCAAGCAATGCCGCCATCTCCGGCGAAGAAAGCAAATTTCCGGGGTTAGCCGTGAGGGCTCCGGCGGTCAATATATCCAGATTTGAATGCGAATCTGTCTGAATGGCATCAGTGATCAATTCAGGGGTCGCCTTATCTACAGTGAGGAGAGTCGTCAGTCCTTTAAGGTTGTTTACGTTTTTGACGATGTGAATTCGGGGGCATCGCAGATCGGCATCTATTATCAGGACCTTTCCCTCGGCGCTCGCAAGACTCGCCGCCAAATTGATGGAGGTCATTGTCTTACCCTCCCCTTCCTCACTTGAAGTGACAAGAATTATGCGAGGTGGCCCGCCGGCCGTTGAAAGTTTCACATAAGCCGCCAACTGCATATAACTTTCTTGGAACTCCGGCTTTTCAAAAGCCTCTTGATCATATTTCCGTTGTATTCTTCTGCGTTTGCGGGTCAAAGCAAAACCGGACGGAAGTAGTTTACTACCGATGCTTGCTGGCAGCGCCGGGATCGCGGCCAGCAAAGGCAGGGCCAGCTGGTTTTCGATGTCGTGCGAGTAATTGATCGTATCGTTGAGCCAATCTATCAAATACGCAAAACCGAATCCCAAAAACAGCGAGGCTATTATGGCAATAAATAAACTTCTATTTCTATCAGGTCCGGCAGGAGATTCGGGAGTTAGAGCACGGTCAAGCACCAAAACGTTGTTTTGCGTTCCACTTATAACAATTTCGTTTGATTTTGAACGCTGCAACAATCCGTCAAGAAGACTCTTATTAGTATCAATTTCCTGCTGGATGATCTTGTAGTTGATTGAGGCTTCATTTTGTCGGATAACCTCCTCCCGCTGCACGTTAAAATTTTCTCGCAACACTTTTTCGCGGGCTGTCGTTTCGTTCAACTTCTCCTCGATCGCGGAGAATTGGATCCCGATCGCTTTTTTCCGAATTACCTTCAACTGATTTTCAACATTTTCAATTTGCTTTCTCGTTTGAACCACCTCATACCAGTCATCAGTGTATTCATTTCTCAACTGTGCCAGTTTTTGCTCCAGCGTCGTCAATTGTGCTTCGAGAACGTTAACTTTCGGATCTTTACTCTCAGCTGTGCTGTTCCACATTTGGTTTTGCTTGGCGGCCTGATAAGCGGCCTGGGCAGCTATTCGCTCATTTTCCGCCTGTCCGAGACTTGAATTCAGTGCTGTTAACCTCTGTACAACCGTATTCTGGGATTCGTCAAGCGAGATAATCCGGTTTGATCGGGCATAATTCATCAACCGCTCTTCGCTATTTCTGATCTCGGACTGCAGTTCGGCGACCCGTTTCTGCAAGAAATCGCCCGCGGAAGCATTTGTTTGAACCTTTTTTTCAAGATTTTCCAGCACATAAGCATCGCCGATTGCATTGGCGATCTTAGCCGCGACAACTGGATCTAAATGAATAAAGTTTATATCGATTAGCCGAGTCTCTTGTGCACTGGTACGGTTATCCATTACAGGTGAAATACTCAGATCGCTTTGGAGCCGATTTACATATGGTGCCAGTTTTTCAGCTTGCTGTTCACTATTTGGCGGAGGTCCATTCTTCAGGCCCAGGTTATTTTTCGGAACGGCAGGTGGCAGCTGTTTATTCTCCTCTGCGACCTCAGGCGGACGATCAAAACCCAGCATCTTCTGAATATTTTGCCATATCGATAGTTTTTGATTTCCCTGCGGATTGAGAAACGCCTGATTGTTTTCCAGATCAAGCGTGGTTATTACACGTCGCATCAGTCCGGAGCCTTCAAGAATTTGGAGTTGAGTGGCGAAGTACGCCGGGTCGCTCCCGGGATTGTTGAGAATAACAGAACCCCCCTCCTTTGCGGCCAATCCCGGATTGATTTCAGAATTTACCTGGACGCGAGCCGTAGCCCGAAAGTAATTCGGCTGTTGGGCAACATAGACAAGTGTCCCGGCAGTAATCGAGAGAGTAAAGGCAACTATCAGAAACCAATGATTGCGAACAGTAGCAAACAAACTCTGGAGAAGGTGTTTTTCGTCTTCCTCGTCAGCTACGGTGTAATAATCATCACGAAATACGCCATCGCCATCGCCATCGAGCGGATATTGGTAACCGGCTTCGGCGATCTCGTCTTTATCTCTTAAAATAGTTAATTTGTTCATTTCAAGTTCGAAGGACGTGCACGTTAAATTCTTCTGAATCAAAACCGGACAATTCCGCGGGTTGCACTCATCACAATTCCATCGAAGATACTACGCAACAAACTTGGTTTCTTACCTGGGACATCAATGATATCGTTGGCCTGAAGTAAGATATCTTTTTGGTCATCACTAAATATCTCTTTCAGATTCACGAGGATCTCGGATTTAGCCAGCGTTTGAGCATCCTGTCGGTGAATTTTGATTTTTTCTATCTTAGCGTCTTTCGAAGGGCCGCCGGCCATCGCTATTGCCTTTGAAATGGTGATCGGTTCGCTCAGCTTGATCGAGGACGGACTCAAGACATTGCCTATTATATAAGCTTCATCGGGTGCGTCAGCTGCCGCGATACTAATGATATCGCCAGCCTCAAGAAACGGATTGGCCGCATACGTGCCCTTCAGGGTTTCGCCCAACAACAAAGTGATTACTTCTTCTTCCGTATTGGCCGAAATTTCAGGATCCTGCCCCTCACTGCATTTGAACACGCCTGACGTCCGAATGATTTGGACGGTCTTACCTGCGTTGGCACTTGGGCCGTTGACAAATGTCAGAAGTTCGAGCAAACGCGTCGGGCGTCGGATGTCGAATCTTCCCGGGGCATTAACCGCCCCGATCAAAGCGACGGGATGGGAATTGAATTCCTTAACCGATACGTATGTCTGAGGTTCTCGCACAAATTTCCTATATTTTTCACTGATCACACTGGCGAGTTCGACTTCCGTTAGACAAATAGCGGTAATATCTTCATCAATCATGGGCATCCTGATCATGCCCTCATTGCTGACCCGTACGCCGTCAATTGAGAGCAAATCTTGTCTCGAGACGATTACTCTTAAAACGTCGCCGACCCCGATCCGGTAGTTTATGTTTGTGTCAGAACGTGCAATTCCCGGCTCAGTCTGGGCACGAACGGCAACGCAAGTAAAAAGCAGACATGCAACGAAAACACTTCGCAACAGAGACTTGAAACGGCGAGTGGCAATCTTGGCCGGTGTTTCTTCAATTTTCATATAATACCTTCACGTTGATCTAACTTGCCCGATATTTTCTCGACAGAATTGCTTCGTTTAAGTGATTGGGACAGGAAAGATTGAGCACAGTATTGGCAATTACGACTGCGTATTCTTCGTCCGTTTTGAGCAGGTCGCCGCGGAGCGGATTGTGTCCTGTTAATTCAACAACTTTTTCGCGGGTCCATTGCCAAAACTGATCCTGAGTCGTCCAAAATTCCTTTCCGCTGCGGCAAATTATCAAAGCGTTCTTCTTTTTCCGCTTCAATCGCTTTCTTTCAATTCGATTTGCCTTCCGCAATTGAGCTTTTTTGATTCGTTTCAAACCCTTCTTTTCTTGTTTGCTTTCGCTCATAACCTTAAACACGGATTTGCCTATGCGGATTTTCTTACCACAAGTACCCATTAGGGAAGTCTCGCTCAGAGACATACAAATTAAAAACTAACGAACCAAAACCGCTTCTCGTTAGGTCAATAAGAAGATAAATAGTTCTTTTTCATCGAACCCAATTCTTCCGTACCCGGAAAAGGATTACGATTTTTCATGTATTGGCGGCGCTCGTTAGACTTACTCATCGCTCAATACCCGGCAATTCAACTGCTTTTATTATCTTTTTAGTCGCCTTCCATTGTGCCCCGGATGCATCGCTTGGGAATCACGAATGTTTTCCTTCACAGGATCATCGCCCATTTTGTTAGGCAATTTCGGAACTTCCGCAAATCCCCCGTTAAACGCAAGAATTGCGAGTGACAAACGGCTCTTAACATTTAGCTTCTCAAAAATCGAGGTTAAATGATGCCTGACTGTCGTTTCGGTAATAAACAAACTTTCGGCTATCGCCTTGTTTTTCATTCCCGAGCAAATGCTCGCCAAGACCTCTTTTTCCCGCTGAGTTAGCGACGCATACAAATCCGACTCATTTGCAGAAGGTCCTGCATTCTTTTCCCTGACGAGCTGATCGATCGTTTGCTTCATCACATCCCGACGGAACCACAAATCCCCCGCGTGGACCCGTTCGATCGCCTTGAAAAGGACTACGGACCGTTGTTCTTTCGTGATCACTCCGTTGATACCCGAAATTACGTACTTCCTATG
Organism: Pyrinomonadaceae bacterium; assembly: GCA_037969475.1. Taxonomy (GTDB): domain Bacteria; phylum Acidobacteriota; class Blastocatellia; order Pyrinomonadales; family Pyrinomonadaceae; genus Aridibacter. The sequence goes on from JBBKXN010000108.1 coordinate 29,893, forward strand.
AATCTTCGGGTCATTTGCCCGAGTCAAAACAAGCGTCGCAAAATCGTTGCTGAATTCTGAAAAAAACGCGTCCGAATCAATGTTTTCAAGCTCATCCGAACAAACAAGCGCGACATCAGCCTTTACGCTTCCGAGCACTCGCAACGCTTCTGCTAAATCGGCTACTTCACCGGCTACCTCCAAATTTTTCTGGGCCGCAATCAGCATCCGAAGACCATTTCGAAAAATTAAAGAATCGCCGATAATCACAACCCTTATCTTGTTGTTGCCGCTAGGATCCTTCATTTTTGTTGCCTCTCATTCTCATGGTTCAGCTAGACTGCTTGATGGACGCACATACATAAAAACGATCAAGGAACTCCACGAACGAGGCCTGAAAGGCCAAACTTCAGAGTTTCGGAATTCCCGATATAAATTGAAAAACTGTTAATATGGTTAATTATAAGACCAATTCTCGGTTCTGGCACTGAATGAAAGTCTTATTTCTACTCTCTAATACAATATTTAAAGAGCGCATCGGCGTAACACAATTATCCCACAAACCTTATCTGAAAAGCCCATTCCCAACAACTATGCATTAAATCCCAGAATCGCCAACCCAATTCATGCGCGGTTTCCATCATCATCGGGCGACTTTGGAAAAAGTTTCTTTTGAAACGCATAGATCACAAGATTTAGCCGGTCTTCAATGTAAAGTTTGCTGTATATAGAGCTCAAATGGTGGCGGACCGTCGCTTCGCTGATGTTTAAGCTTTTTGAAATCTCTTTGTTATTCTTCCCTTCTACGATCGCGTGGACAACATCCAGTTCCCTGCTTGTCAGTTCCTGATAATCAGGTTCGCCGCAAGGGTTCGAGGATCTATCTTGTTCCGCAGTGCCGTTACGAACGATACGGGCGATAAGTTCCTGGCTAAACCAGACTTCGCCCTCCGCGACCCGTCTTATCGCGCGGATTATGATTTCTTCCTTTTGATGGGTTCCTACTATGCCCGATGCACCCGATCTCAAAAGTAGGGATTGATCCAGATTGCCGTTCAAGTCAGAAAGCACGAGAGCTTTGGTTGACGGAAATTCGGTTACCACTTTCACGATTACATTTGTTGCATTGTCACCAGGATCAGACAAAACGAACAAGACCACATGAGGACTCGCATCTGAGACGATTTTAATCAGCCCTTCAGATGAAGATGCAAAATCAACTACCCTAACCTCGCTTTTGGATTCGAGGAGAAGTTGAATACATTCGCTGGTCAATTCCAGTTTAGTATAAATCACTACATCGATTGCATTTTTACTTGAAAGCTTTACCATACTCAAAATCTCACACCTGACTAAAACGACAAAGATTGATCTGTCCTTTTTAGTAATTAACAAACCCGCGATTCATTCTAATATGCTAGGGAACGCAATGGTCGTAAATTTTTGCATTATTGCTGTTAACTGACCGACCGTAAACCGAGCCATTAAGTCTTTTATTGAACACCTAATTTGCAAACTTCACTGATGAACCTAAATGCCAAAACGCGCTCATTTAACCCTTGCGTCGGTTTCATTTTGCTGTCGTAATCATTAAACTCAGAATAACGACTATTTACCAAAAATTTTCCACAAGTCAACCCCCAGTATCCTAATTACCCTTTACGCAAATGCTTACGTGACATTTTGATTCTACAAACAACCCTTTTCCTTATTTGCAACTGCAAATTTCAATCGACGGATCAAATATGCGGCACATTGCGTGCGAACCTTTAAGCCGATTTCAGTTTGTACGACAAATTCTTCCGTCGAGCGTTTTCTAAGGAGCTAATTCATTAACGATGATGTGTATATTGAGTTTGCTAAAAGGTAACAAGAGGCGAATCTTCTGGTTCGTCGCGTTATAATTGCATTATTGTAAAATTACTGTTTTTCTTCATTGGCGCTATATCTGGTCATCGCGCTTGGTATCCACAGGTCCAATTTAGAAAAGTTCAAAACAATTATTTAGGTAATTGTTGATATCGACAAAAATCCTAACCGAGGTAAAATGTGGCAACGTTTTTGATGAAGGTTTAGCCTCAGAATTTCGCGGCATACAACCCAATTCAAGTGCTACGACGATGGTTAAAACTAACAATATAAGGTGGCATAATACACTTATTAAGTTTAAAAAGCGAGGATGTTTGTGCCACCACAAATAGCTGATTGGCTAGTGCTCGATCGGGATAAAATTCGTAGATTTCGAATACTTTGGCGATTTCAAGTTGGTTTGAACGTAATATCAGGGAAATCAGGAACTTAATTCAAAGTTGTCCAACCAAAGCTCCCCAAAAACTGGACACGGGTTTGTTTTGCAGGGCATCCGCTGTAATGAAATGACAATTACTGTCGTTTGTAAGCCGGTTCTGAAATCTAAGGTTTGTGAATACCATTTATCACTGGTAAGCATCTCCGATTTTATAATAACTGCTCGGGATACTCCATCGATAACATCAATCACAGGCAGGCCGCCTGAGACGAGCTCCTCAGCACGAGCAGCGAATTTGAGGCGATATCGGCGGTTTGGTTCAACGGGCAATAGTTGCGAAATAACGGGCTTTAGCGGCGCAGAATTTCCGCGATAAGTTACTTTTAACGCAGCTTTTTTTGAAAACGGATCCGTCCCTTCAATACTTAAACCTACATTTTCAACATTTTCTTGTAAAACCCAGCCGAAGTTCCTTTCGTCCGGATTGACGTCAGACTCAAAATCGCCGTTTTCCATTAGATTGTCTTTCTTTATCCTGTTGTTCTTAGATTTCCAGATCGAGAACGCAAGTTTAAAGTCATTCGCTTCGATTAGTCGCGTTACAAACTCATCTTTTTCTGCCCTGCTAAGATCATTACCCAACAAAAACCTGCTCAAGCCATCCGACATCATCTTATACCTGATGAAATAAAGTGCGGTGGATTTTTTGGCCTCAATCGATACTGGTCTGACCGCCCTTTCAATTGACTCCGGTTTTTGCGGATATGCCATTCGTGCCAGATGTAGTAATTCCCGCATGTAGGTGGGCTCGAGGGCGGCAGCCTGACTCAAATTAACAAATGCGAGGTCCGGCTTGTTAATTTTTAAGAATAGCCTTCCCTTATATCGCTTCGGCATAGCGTAATTCGGAGCTAGCGCAATCGCTTTGTCATAGCCAACTAATGCACTGTCATAATCTTCGAGTTTGTACTTCGCATATCCGAGTCTAAGCCATAATAAGTAATCATTTGGCCGAAGTTTAGCCGCCTTTTCAAAATTGGCAATCGCCTCCGGATAATTCTCGTTATTCAAAAAGAAAATTCCGCGCATCTTAAACGCGTCCGGATTACCGGAATCGTATTCGATTGAGCGAGCAGCCACAGCATCGGTTTCTGAATAATGTGAGGCATCGGCAAAGTATTGAGATCCTGCCTGATTTGCAACCGCCATTGCCGCATAGATGACTGCCGTCAAATACATAATGAATACCAGATTTTTCACCACTAAAATAGGACTTATCTTTGCAAAATTTCTCATATCCTGATTCCTCAAAATTACGAAGCAACGATGACGAAAATAAAATTTCGCAGTTCGAGTGCAAGCGACAATCATCCTTCCGGAAAATCGATTGCTAAATACTTTCCTCTTTTCCTGCACGCTCTTTTGTTGATTCCAACAGCTTGGCCTCGACACGGCGCCTTCCGGTCCGGTTCGATTCGCAAGACGGGTCAATTTTGAGCGCTTTATCGTAATAACTCCGGGATAATTTGAATTCCTCTAACACCTCGTAACACGCCGCAATATAATAGAACGATTTTTCATCCGAACCGCATGTTTTCAAAGAATGTTTGAAGATTTTGAGGCAATCGTCGAATTTATCCATTTGATAAAACATTTTGCCGATCGAGTAATATGGATTTATTGGAAACGTGCGACCTGCCGAAGCGTCGAAGACGTTCCATAATTTAATCGCGAGTTCTTCGATCTTTCTTCTACCAGCTTGCCTTGCCGAGCCGAATAACGCGTCGTTTAAGAAATAAAGCACAAGCGGATCGTACTGTTCTTTTTGCAAAACCTTAATGGCATCATCGACAAAACCGGATTTGATCGATGTCGAAATGTCTACACTCCGATAAAGAACGCTCGCGAGTTCCCGATTCACAGGCCGACCCGACGATCCATAAAATTCACAGCATGCCGCGACAAACGGCTTTCGGACCGAGTCAGCATCCATTCCCAGGTCCATCGATATTTTATAGCTTTCAATAGAATCACCAAAGAATTTTAAGGATGCGAGGCAATCCCCGCGGATTTTCCAACTTTCAGCGCTTTTATCGTTTATTGAGATCGCTTGTTCAACGACGCGAAGCGCTCTTTTAAGCTTGCCGTTTGAAAAATCAACTCGAGCCAAATTACACAATGGTTCGACATGAAAAGCATCTTTTTTGTGGGACCTTTTAAAACACTTGGCTGCTTCTCTTGATCGACCGATGCGAAAAAGTATTTCTCCCAGTAAATTCAGGGTCCGGGCATCACCGGGCTCGATCTTCAGTGCCCTTTCGAATTGCTCCAAAGACTGGTTCAGTTGTCCGACGGCTTCAAACGCCAGGCCGCGGGAGATACTGGCTGTTAGCGAACCGGGGTCGAGTGACACCGCCTTGTCACTAAAGGTATTGGCCATGTCGAATTGATCGTCCGCAATAAAGAGAATGGCTCTTTGCGCCCAGGTATTCGCGTTTGACGGCTCAATTTCTATTGCTTGCTCAAAACATTTGCGAGCCCTTTCGAAGTCCCCAAGCAACGAATAGGAATCTCCTCGTAAGACAATATCCGCAACCACCTGCGGGTCTGTCGCTGCCAATGGAAATTTCTCCTTTGTTTGTCTTGTGTATGCTTGATCGACGACATTTTCAAGTTCGATGAAGTCCGGAATCCGTTCGGATGGGGATTTTCGCAAGCATTTCTCGATCAATGCCACAATCTCCACGGAGATCTCATTTTCTCGAAGAATTTCAATGGGGGGCATATGCTTGATATGCTGTCCACGAAAATCATCTTTACCCGGCCCCTTAAAAGGTCTTTCCCCAACAAGAAGTTCAAAAAGTGTGATACCGAAGGCATATATGTCAGTCTGGGCTGTGATCGGCAGGTCCGGGTTGAACTTCTCCGGTGCCATATAGGCGTAGGTTCCACCTCTTTTGTCAACCGACTGGAAGGAACTATCACTCTGTGAAGATTCCGCATGGCCAGCAGTTGTCGAAAAGGCCATTCCGAAATCCACAAGCTTCAGGTTTCCATCTTGTGTAACCAGACAATTTGCGGGTTTGATGTCGCCATGGACGATGCCCGGACAGGTGGCTTGCGCGTGAATCATTGCCCGGCACAGCTGCAAACAGTATTTGAGCGCTGACGATTTATCCACAAGACCGCTTCTATTAAGGAAATTGAGATCCTCCCCGGCCACATATTCGATTAGGATATACGGCTCGTCATAGATCGACAGGACAGCATGTGCCGTCGCTATGTTCTCATGACGCCCTATTTGCAGCCAGATATTTGCTTCATTCTCAAGCTTTCTGATTTGATCTTTTTCGTCCTTGGGTAGGGTGCGGATTCCTTTTAGTCCGTAGGCCCGCATTTCATTTATATCGATCACGGTATATACGTTTGAAAATCCGCCACTCTTAACACCGCATACCTGAAATTGTCGACATTCCCCAGAGTGTGAACGGGCGTGAAGCCGATCCCCGACCTGAAATCTCGCCCCTTCCACCGGTTCACTGAACGGAGAGATGAGGGCTAGAGTCAATTCCTTGTCGCTTACCAGTGTTTGGAGTTGTTTGTATTTTTTTTTAAGCCAATTAAATAATTGAGGGCGGGCAACGATCTTACCGGGCCGTTCGGCATAATTCCGGAGGGACGGATAAATAGGTACTTCTTGTTTCAATACTGCCGCCTTCTTCATCCATCGTGGGACGCCGCATCAAATTGTCGACAAAGAATGACCTAGGCCGCCGAAGACGGCGCAAGACTGAGAAAATCCACATCGACCCAATTAAGCCTTATTTGGCCTTAGGCTTATTGGGTTTCGTCGAAAAATCATTCTTGTTTGAGTGTGTGTTGCTCTTCGGACTCGCCGCAGGACCCGAACTCGGTCTACTAACGGTCCTTACGTCCCGTGAACGGTTAGCCGGTTGCCCGTTAGCCGGATGCGATTTTTTTAAATTCGAACCCTTCGCGTTTTTTTCAGCCGCAATTACGGTGTTTGACAAAAGATTTCGTGCCGCTGGCATAACGAAAATTACCAAAACGGCTACGCCGCCAATAATTCTTCGCCACCTGCTTCCCAATTTTCCAAATAAATTTTTCATGAATGCCTCCTTACGTAATTAAACGAGAAACGGACCGACTATTGAACCATGCCTACGCCTTCTTGTCTATCGGAATTCTAGCAGTCGCAAGAACGACCAATACCAAAAGTATAAGTGCATTGACAATGACATGAAGACCAAAATCTACAACACTATGTAACATAACGCCGAAAATTCCAACTGCCGAGCCAAAACTTACCGCGCCGCGTAAACTGCTTCGCGAATTGAACTGCTGACAGATCCTAAAGATCACGAGACCTAAAAAGGTCAGCATCATTCCAAAGGCAATGACTCCACCATTTGCAAGCACCTCAAGATAATCATTGTGAGCCTGCTGCAGCGACCGGGTACCGTTTGAGCTATCAACGGCTGTGATCGCCGTGCCATAACCACCAAAGCCGACGCCGGAGATTGGATGTCTTTCAACTAGTTTCCAGCTTGATTCCCAGATATCGCTTCGCTGCATCTTGTTATCCTCGAATTCCCGCATTTCACTCTGAATCGTCTCGATTCTTCTTACAACAGGGTCTCCACCAACAAAAACGATGGTCAACAAAGCGACACCTGTAAACATTATCGTAACGACCAATGCAACAGCGACCGTTTTTAAGCGACTTGCCCCCGTTACCTTTCCCGTACGTTCAAAACCGTAGCGATCCGGCATTTCGCGTCGCGTAATAAAATGCGTAAATACCGCAAACAACCCGAGTCCAGATAAACTTACGATCGCCCCACGTGAATTTGCCGAGATTAAGGCAAATAACACGAGACCGGCCATCATACCGCAAACGAGTTTTATGCCGTCAGTCAATTTTGCTTTTAGCAGTAGCCCAACGATAACCCCAAGCGTCATTTCCATCAAGAACGCAAAATGATTCCGGTTGATGAATTGAGCATATCCTGCGTTATTCCCGACCAAAGTCTTCAATACGATGTTGTCGTCAATCGCAAATACGTGTCTGAGAATTCCAAACAAAGCACTCCCGACACCGACCGTGAGCACCAAACAGACCAAAGTCAACATGCGTCGACGAGTCGTCGTATAGTGAAACAGCATCTCCGCGGTCAAAATCATTCCAAAGAAAGTCAACACAAATTTCTGCGTTTCGAAATGATTTCCACTGCTAAAGATTCGCGTGTTTGCGAGTGACTCCTCAGAACCGGTAGACAGCATCAACTGAAGTAACGCCAATAGCAATATCCCGAACAGCGGGGATAAAAGGAGCGGTTCCGCAATCTCAAACCTCTGCGTAATAAAACTTTCAAAGATCCTCAGTGCAGCACAAACGCAAAGCAAGAATATACAAACCGAAACCACCCAGTCATCTGCGGTCCCGTTTGGGATAGCAGACAACAAGATTACAACTAGCAGTAAACAAAAAACCGCGGTTCCAAACTTTTCGCCTAACTTTTTACCCTGATTATTGGCAATGTTCATATTCTGTTCGCGAAAAATCGCTTAGAAAGACCAATAACCATCAAGCAGACCATAAAACCAACCACTTCAATCATTCTTAATGATGATATAGAGCAATACTTACTTCGTACAAGGGCTAAAAATGTAGTCAATGTGGGATGATAGGACTACGTGCCGGTTCGGTTGCGCTTAAAGAATACGGGCAGGACTTGGATAGGGGGCAACGAAAAATGGAGGGAGTCTGGGCACACCCTGACGAAATCGTATGGCGGTTTTAACGCCATCCATTCCTTTTTTAAACGAATCGTTTCGCTGCAAGCCGAACCGCCGCCCTGATCGCCACGCTTGGCTCATCCAAGTGCGTAAATACGGCTTCCAAAAGCGCATCAAAAAATTGCTCGTTAAGTGTTAATTTGATTTCCGTATTCTGCGAAAAAGAAACCGCGGAGAGCGAACACATCAAAACCAAAATACCAATTATATTTTTCTTCATATCTGCCAGTTTGTCTTAGATTAGAAAGTTTTCCTTCCGACTTAAAAATGCTTGGAAAGATTGCGAGGTTGGAAGAAAATGCCCCAGACACAATCGTGCGAAAACGCGATCCTAGATCGACCTCTTAACCGATGACAACAAAACGCCCTTTTATAGGGTATTTCGCCGGGCCTTTAAGCCTAAATCGAAAATCCCCGAGACTTTTGAAACTCTAAGCAAGCTATTTTTCTCTGTATTTTATAAACCGCTCCTGACAATATCGTGGAGCCTGAGCATCCCCACACATGCACCACTGGCATCCACAACCGGTAGGACCGAAATTTGACGCGGTCGATCTTCCATTAGTTTCAGGGCGTCGAAAGCAAGCATATCGAGGGCTGCGGTCGTCGGCGTGGAGGTCATCATCTCCCGGGCGGTTAAACTCGCAAGTTGTTCGAGGGCAGTTTTTTCCAGCGTGCGTCTTAAATCGCCATCGGTAACTATTCCGATCAATTTTATATTCTCATCAACAATGTTCACTGCGCCGAGGGTATATTTCGAAAGCGCCTTCACAACGTCCATCCAGTCGGCTTCGGGCGAAATATTAGGGCTCTCGTGCATAATATTTGCAACCTTTATTGTAAGGCGTTTACCTAAACGCCCGGCCGGATGATTTTCAGCAAAGTCTTTTTCCGTCAAACCTTTCGACTGCATTAGTGTCATTGCGAGCGCGTCTCCGATTGAAAGTGCAACCGTAGTTGAGGTAGTCGGAGCCAAATTTAACGGACACGCTTCTTTATCGACTGAGGCGTCCAAAACCACATCGCTTTGACTCGCGAGCGTCGAATCGACGTTTCCAACGATTGAAATTATCTTAATATTCCGATGCTTAAGTGTCGGAAGCAGCATTAGAATCTCGTCAGTTTCGCCGGAATTGCTGAGCGCGATTACAACATCGCCGCCCGTTATTACCCCGAGACTCCCGTGCAGGGCATCCGATGGATGAACAAAAACCGCCACGGTTCCGGTTGAGGTCAACGTTTGCGAAATTTTCTGAGCGATCACGCCTGATTTGCCGATACCCAGTACTATTATTTTGCCGGCACAAGACGAAAGAAGCCCTAATGCAGTCTCCACGGCAATTTTATCAAGCCTCGCCGCCGCATGCTCTATTGCATCGGCTTCGACTTTTAATATCTCAACTACTTTTTCAAAGCTATTTTTCACAAACAAAGTTTGCGAGTTGTTACAAACTTTGGCAAGTCAGGAATAAGAAGTATTCGGTGATAGTTACTCAATCGCTTTTGCCTTTTGAAGTTCTTTTCTAGTGTCGCTGTGTTTATTGCGGATCGCCCAACCAAGCGCGGTCGTTCCGCCGTTGTCACGTAAATTCAGATTTGCTCCGGCTTTGATCAACACTTTCAACGTATTTTTCTTGCTGTTCGCGGCGGAAAGCATAAGTGCCGTTTCACCGAGACTATTTTGGGTATTCAAATTTGCCCGAGCCTTTAACAAGATCTCTGTAGCCTTTTCGTTTCCTTCTCTTGCCGATGCCATCAACGCAGTCAGCCCGGTTTGAGTATCTTTAGCGTTTACATTTACTTCTTTTGCCAACAAGTACTCGAGAGAATCCTTTTTATCACTTAATGCAGCGGCGCGAAGTCCGGCTTCCGCCTGAAGATCGCTTGCACGTATCGCACCCGAATCATCCATAAAGACTCGCAACACTTTTTCAGAATTCGAATTTACGGCATAGATAAATGGTGTGTCTCCATTTCGATCGCGCGCTTCTATATTTGCCTTATTGTTCAATAAAAACCGCACCGCATCGGATTCTTTCCCGGCGGACGCCTGCATCAGCGCAGTGCGACCCTCGAGATCCGGACTTTCAATGCTAACGCCGTAATTCAGCAATGCCTGCATTACACTAACGCGCCCATTGTAAGAAGAATTCCTGAAAGCGCGTTCGGCGTCTTCCCTGTAAACTTCACCGTAAGTTCCCCTCAAAAATTCTTCCACAAAACGAGTCTGCCCGCCGGAAGCCGCCAAGGTAAATGCATTATCGCCGTCATTATTGCGCAAATTTGCATTGGCGCCTTCTTGGACGAGCTGATCGACGATCTTCGTTTCTCCCTTCTTTGCTGCGAGCAACAGCGCACTATTTCCTTCCGAATCACGGAGATCGATCTGCGCCCGTTCGTATAGGAGCTCTCTTATGACGTCTGAATGACCATTTTCAGCGGCGAGCATCAACGCAGTTTTACCGCTGGTGTCCTTTTGATCAACCGCCTGTCCGTCACGAAGCGCGTCGCGAACCGCCCGATAGTCGCCGCGGGATGCCGACGCCAAAAGCGTGTTTGTATACGCGCGACCCTGCAAGATCTCATAACTCGATTTTGATTTCCCTCGATTATTTCGTGTGTAATAGCACCTTCCTCGCTGCAGACTCCCAGGATACAATCCTCCCGAATCGCTCACTCGACAAACATAAAAATTCTCATCGTTGTCACTTCCAGCAACTACTGCACGGTCAATATTACTCGTTCTCTTCCAGGAGAATTCGCCGCCTACTAATATTTCAAATCGTGTCACCGAGCGTTCGCTCGAACCCGAATTGTAGTAGCAGCGATCGTCGAGAGCTTTCCCCGAAATATAACTTCCGCCCGAACTCGCACGGCAAATATACGTTTGTCTCCCATTGTCTTCGTTTCCGCCGACAACTGCATCCCTTGGAATCACGCCGTCTCTCGCTCTTAGCCAGTCGGTACTACTTTGGCCAAAAGAGGTCGATCCAGATAATGCGATGAACAAACAAAAGATTGATACGCTGCTAAATTTACTCGTCATAATGATTTTCGAATTTCGGTTGTATTTAGAAGGATTTCTTCGTGATGAAGTCAGACAAAATTCACTTTCAAGTTTACCCTACATAACCCGCGTCAACATTTCAAGCTACATTATCGACTGGGGCACGGCCGGAATTGGCCAACACTGACAGAAAAAAAGATGAGCCGAAATTCAAAATCTCGGCTCATCCATAATTTACTCTCTTAATAAATTATTTGATGTTCACAAAATCCGTTCCCGTTCTACCAAAGGTTTCAGGATGATACATCTCTTCGGCTTTCGCAGGCGGTACAACGAATTCACCCGGCGTTGTCGCTCTCGCAACGTAGGTGTAATTGTAAACTCCGGCCCAAAGCAGCGAACTAAACGCTTCAGCTCTTTCGTCACGGAAATTCTGGTGTTCAAACCATTGTGAGCGCCAATACCAGTATCCACGGCCATAACTTCGGCTTCCGTATTCGACAACAGAAGTATTCCCACCGTTTTTAGAAGCTGGAACTTCCTCAGTTACTGCAAGGTCGGGATTAAGAATTTCCAAACCTGCCGGAAGCGGATCGACTAAGGCAACATGGTATCGTCTCGCTTGAGCAACCATTGTCAGTTTAACGCGTACCCGCGCACCAGCCTTGATCGTCCATTTTCCATCGGCTTCCTGTTTTACGTCATCGGCATCATCGACCCCTTCATAAGCGCGTAAAACCGTGAATCCGTAATCTGCCGGTTTTAAGTTCAAATTCTTTGGCGCGTAATTCATCCCTATTCTGTAATATAATCGGCCCGCTCCCTGCTTATTAAGGATCAAGTCAGCCGTGCCTCCTTGTTTTATCAGATAATCCATCGGAATTGTCAGCTGATTCGAATCGGCTGAGCGTCCGACAAACTTCTGTTCTCCGGCGTAGGCATTTCCGAGCCAAACTTGATTGACAAAGTTCGGTGTAACTTTCTCGTAAGCCTGGAAGTATTTATCAAGCGCGAGCAAAATAAATACATTTTCCTGCGTGTTGCTCCAACGACCCTTTTTCCGATGGTCGAGCAATCCTCGGGTGATTTTCGGCACGAGATCATTATCTTTATCGGCTTTGAGCATTCCTTCAAGAAGCACCGCATCGGCACGTCTGCTCGAGTACATTATCACCCAGGCACCATCGCCGTAGTCGGTATTAAATTGTGCCGTCGCCGCGGTTTCACTCGTGCGGTTGAGCAAGAAACGTTTTATAGCTTCTACCTCCGCGCCTGAGTTTTTACTATCCACCAAAACCGGCATCAACCAACCAAGTGCTTCAAATGGCATTTTTTCGATCGTCGCCTCAGCCAATAATTTCTTTGCTTTTGCTTCATCGTTGTCACCCATAACATTGCGAACGTATAGAGCGTAAGCCGAAATTGTCCAGCGAACCTGGGGTGATTTATGCCATTCGTCATAGTATTTTTCGATGTCCTTCAAATATGGCTTAACTTTTGTCAGCATTTCTTCCGGTACATCAAAGCCTTTTTGTTTTGCGAGAATTAACGCGTGCGCAACGTGTGCTGTTACAAATGGATACTTGTATCGTTCCTGATCGCGTCTCCACATCCCAAAATACCCGTTGGAATTTTGGCGTGACTGGAGCGCTTTAATATCCCGCGCAAATTGTGCCTTCAACTCAGCTTCATCCGGCATCTCTTTCGCTTTGAAAGCTGTCAAAACGTCTTTGAGCGCGGCAATTGATAGCATTCTCGAGGATATCTGTTCCGAGCAGGCAAATTGATATTTGTATAGATAGATAAACGCATCGGTCAATTCCTGCAATTGGGTTGAAGAAGTCGTAACTTCCAAACCTCCGAATTGCGAATAGACATCCTTTGGCGCTTCAATCGGCTGCACGATCGCTCCGTTTTGATCGGTTGTACCGTATGTCGCAAATGCCTCGGTAGTCGCAGGTGTCCAAACCGGAAGGTCTATTTCCGCGGCATCTGAATACTTGCCCGAGTTTACGGCAAACTGAAAACGCGCCGTGCCCGCCATATCCGCATTTACCGGAAAACGAACTTCCGCACGGTCATTCGCCTTAATAACGACTTTTCGACCGCCGCCGTTTGTCAGCGTCGCGTTTGTCGCGCGAACGCCAATGTTTACGGTCATGTCTTTATCCGTCTGGTTTTGAACGACCACCGGCAATTCGATCTTGTCACCAAAATTCATAAATCTCGGCGCACTTGGGCGAACCATCAAAGGCTGTTTTGCAGTAATTGAGGATTCACCTTTTCCGAAGCGTTTGCCATCATCAACCGAAACCGCCATTACGCGATAACGCGTAAGGTTGTCCGGAAGTTGAACCGCTACTACTGCTTTTCCATTGGAATCGGTTTTCACGTTTGGTGCAAAAACTGCCAATGCGTCGAAATTTTTGCGGAGATTGATCGCCTCTTGGTTATTGCCGTCGTCACGATCTTTCTTGTCGGATTCCTTTTCTTCGAGTGCAAACCCAATTGAGTCTGCCGTCATTTCTGATTTCATTTTTCGGGCTGCCATTGGCGCATTTGCACGCAGTCCGCCCGACCGACTTTCTGAAACCTCCTGACCATCGACAACCGGCGGTGGAGGCGGAGATTTCACGTCGTCCGGATTACCGAGCAGAACGTCTTTGCGCAAATGATAATCGATCGTTCCATCGCCTCGGTTTGTATAAAAAGTGTCCAAAGGATTGGCAAGCTGATATCCCGAAAGAGCCAGCACACTTTCATCGACAACGACTACCGCAACTTCTGTATTTGCTACCGGTTCTCCGCGATAATCTTTTACTTCAACATTTACGTTTGTCTTACCCGCAGGTTCTACGGTCTTATCGACCGGCTCAGCGGTGACTGTAAGTTCTCTCGATTTTGTTGATATAGGAAGGTTCAAGCTTCCCGCAGCGAATGCAGGACGCTTGGCGAGTTTGTCAGCTACTTCGCCTTTGTCATCAGTTCGTACCGCGGCTCCGACAAGATCGATATTTGCGTAGATATTTGGTAAATATCCTTCCTCAATCGGAATCTTCAAGGTCATCGAAGATTCTTTCATTGTGAAACGCTCGGTTTTTACAATACCTTCGCGGCGAAGTGTCAAAACACCTTCGGCTGGCGTAAACGGAGCGATAACCAATAACTCTGCAACGTCACCGGGTTTGTAATCTTTTTGGCTCGGAATAATTTCAACCTTTTCCTGAGACACGTTTCGTTGGGGAACGGTTTTTCCACCGGCAACCCAAACCGTCATTTCCGATTCGTTGTAACGCTCGCGATCATCCATTACAAGTGCGGTGATAATGTATCGACCGCCGCCTTTTGCGACGAATGTGCATTTTTGAGCTTCTTCAGTAGATTTAACGGCACAGAATTGCTCGTCCACCGTTTTCTCGATCCACGAACCCTTTTCAAAAGCCCAGTCTTTCAAAACTGCTTTGATCTCTACGGATTTTCCGGAAACGAGTTTCCCGTCAAGATCAGAAACAATCGACTCGATCTCGATATTCTCGTTCTTCTGGACAAATGTTCGCTTCGATTTGATCCCGACATAGAGATCAGCTGGATGAATCAAAAGGCTCGTCGATGAGGACCAGGTTTGTCGATTCACATCTTGAACCGATGATGCCGCACTAATGCGATACGGACGCGGTGGTTTTACGGATTCAAAGTCGATCTTCAAATTGTGTTTTCCGCCGGCGTCGGTTACCCCTTTAAAATACTGGGTGCTTCCCCCGCCATAATAATTGTTTCGCGAATACCACCAGGGCACCCAACTTCCGAAAATATAATCGCCGCGATTCGGCGGTGTGTAATTGGTAGGTGTCGCAGTTACCGTCCAGTTTGTATCCGCATTGGCCAATCCGCCGCCGGCATAATATTTCGCTTCAACCTCAAGATTCGCGCTCGCGCCGACAAAATGCGGGGCTTCGGTTACGACCTTGGAAGTAACTTCAAACTCCGGACGCCTGAATTCCTGGATTTGGAATGTGTGCGTGTAGTCCGGGCTGTTGTCCGGTGAACCGAAATAGAACTGAACATAGGAATTTCCCAAATTTGCGTTATCCGCGAGTTTGAATTTGAAATCAAATGCCCCGAAAGAGTTTAGCTGTAAATTCCCTTTACCGATCTCGTTGTTTCTAGAATCTTTTACAGAGTAGGCAACCTTCGTACCCACATTTTCGAGCGGTGCGACATCGCCGAGTTTGCCGGCCTTGATCGTTCGAATGTAGCCTTTTACCGACACTTCTTCTTTCGGTCGATACATCTTGCGATCGTCAAACACAAACCAGCGCATTTGGTCGCTTTGAGTTTTCTTATACCAATCTCCATAGTCGCGCCAATAGTAATCAGAATTTTCGGGCAGAAATGCTGTATCTTTTCCTTTTCTCGCGATCAGCAAATTCACTTGATTCGCAGCGCTTGCAGGTAATGGAAGCCGTAGCACTCCGTTTGCAGGCGTTGAGTTTGACTGCGCTTTTTCGATGGTTTCGGTTTCGACAGCGACTCCTTTTTCATCAAAAGTCTGAATTTCATTTGCGCTTGGTCCGCCCCAGCTCATCACCCAATCCCAAATAATTGACGCATAGCTTTCTTCCTCTTTTGGGCTTACCGTCGACTGATTGTTATCGACAGCTTTTCCATTTGGATAGATAGAAAGCTGCACTCCGGATAGAGGCGCACCGGTTTGCAGATCGGTCGCAAACCCGACCAATTCTTCGCTGTCGACAAATGCGTCAAGTCCGATTTTGGTGCTTTGAACCCAAGTTAAAATTCGTGTGCGGTCATTTTTATCGCGTTTTAATGTCGGTTCAATATCCAACACGACATTTCCATAACCGCCGTTTAGACCTTCGCTGAGTTCGAGTCTTGTTTCTGCAAGTTCGTCAGGAGTTTCTTTAACGGTGACAAGTTTGTTACTGATGAGCGTACCGGGCATCGTTACTTTTGTGCCGTCGTCATAATCTTTATACCGGACAAATTTTTGGAATTGTGACCAATCCTCGGGTTTTACACGGTACATTTTTACCCGGGCAGTTTTGTGGTTTACGGAGTAAATCGAATAGGTCGGTTTTTTGGTCGTCGGGTCAAGCACAACCATATTTCCGCCCTGTGCATACATGCTCAGAGGTGCTGATCCGACCCGGATTTTCGCGAGTGCGGGCTCGACTAAACGCTGACCGTAAACATCTTGAAGGTTATCGTTGACCGTGATCGTGTAAGTTGTGCGACCTTTCTTTGCGCCTTGAAAATATATGTATTGCCCGCTCGGATAAATGTTCAATCCTTCTACCGCCGGGGTTAGCTTGATCATTGACTTATCAAATTTTGATCCGTCGATCGCATTAGTAAACTGCAGATATAAGGTTTCAAAAGGTGAGCATTCTTTGTTAGTTTGGTAACCGCAATAGCCCTTGACAAACTTCATTGAGCCGTATGTCTTAAACGAAAAACTTTGGGCGGCGGCTGTTTTTATTGGTCCTTCGGCAGATGGTGTTCCTTTGTTTGCGGTAACGGTGATTTGCGAATCCCCGGGAAGCGCATCTTCAATACCCCCGTTTGAATTAACCGCGCGAACAACCAGCCAGCGATTTGGCTCCGCATTTTTTACGTAATAAGGGATGCTGCCGCTTTTTAGTTCGTCATCTGACGCAAGTCTGATCGGGATTCGTTTTCCTCCTGTCGAAACCGTAAGAGTTTCGATTACGGCCTTTGGATCGATCTCCTGATCAAAACCGATAAACATTAATTCATCGCGGCGCGTGGTCGAGCCATTTGACGGATAATTTTGGATCATCTTTGGCGGTGGGGTTGTGAATGTCCAAACGACATCTTTCGCCAACGTTTGCCCGGTAGCCGATTTTGTGCCGGCCGGAACTCTCGCTGTGTACTTCGTCGCCATTCGAAAACGCTTTGTCGTATCAAACATCAGAGTTTTCGTTCCCAACCAACGCCACTTGCCTTCCGCGTTTGGAGTCAGCTGAACCGGAACCGTCTGAGCAGCTCCTTCCTGCGAGGTAACCGCAACCATCGGATGCGAGAATGTCACACTCAAATCCGGTGCGAGCTCTACATCGCCTTCCGGGGAATAACGAATCACTTCGAGAGCACTGTTATTATTGGTGTTCGGCGCATCCCTGCTTTCATCCGCAGGAAATTTTACCGGAATTCTTTTACCTGTTTTTGGCGCGGGAAGGCTCCCGGCGCGCTTTGCAAAATCGGTTTTGTCGCCGTCGTCTGCAATGATCTTAGGAATACGCTGGAGCAAATTTGACGTCTCGCCGTCAGAAAGTTTGTCAGCATTTGCCGGTTTGGGTATATCGCGATTTTCCGCACCTTCCGAACCCTCGCTCAAGCTAAACTTCAATCCATTTGGAATTTCATTCAAAGTTACATCGCGTGTTTTGCCCATAATTTGCGCCTGCGTCATACTGCCAAATGGCGCGATCATACTCATGTAAATTGTTGTTAACAGAATAAAAGAAATCGTCTTTTTCATTTTTTAAGTTTTCCTCACGCGGATCTTGAAGTGTCGTTTGATTATTATTTACTTGTAGTTAGCACGTATTTTACTTCAAATCCTTAATTGAAACTAACCTCGCGACGAGCCGCTCTTTGAATCTATCGAACTTACCGGATGTGCAAACGACTTTTTGTTTTTGATACGTCCAAATCGTTTTCGGTTGGTTGAGCCTATTCTCTTTGATTCAGGCGGCTTATCGAGAAGCCTCTTCTGGAATTGAGAACGAGGGACGATGTCAAAACTTGCAGTCATCGAGAAGTGTCATCAATAAGTGGGGAATTTATCCGAATAATATTGAGTTATTTATCGATGAATAGTAATGTTTACGGATATACTACTCAGCAGGAAATTTTCTTGCTATACTTATTTGTACGAATGCAACTTTACGAATTTTTATGTCGTAAAGTGTTGTGACAAAAGTCGTTTTGGAGACAAAATTTTAGGAGCGGAATAGAAAATGGGATTGTGGCAGAGAATTAAGAGGATATTTCGGGCGGGAACAGGGGCGGCACTTGATAAGGTCGAGAATCCCGAAATGGTTCTTCAGCAAACTATTCGAGACATGCGTGATCGTGTACCAGAGTTAAATAATTCGGTTGCGCAAGTAATGGCTACCGAGCGTTTGCTTATCAAGAATAAAGAATCACTATCGGAAAAGGTCGTTGACCTTGATTCGAAAATTAAGGCGTCCGTAAAGATGGGGCGGGATGATATCGCAACCGCGTACATTGGTCAGCTTCAGCAGGCACAGATTGACCTCGAGAGAACCTCGGGTCAGGTGGAATATGCAGAAAACGCTTCTAAACAAGCGTTGAAAGCGCGCGATAATTATGTGATGAACATGAAGAAGCGCAGCGAAGAAGCGATGCAGCTGATCAGTGCTTCGAAGCAGGCAAAGCTTCAGGAAAATCTTGCGCAAACAATGCAGTCATTTGATATTGGGGATGATGCTTCAACGTTTAACGAAATGCGCGAGAAGATCGATCGGCGTGTAGCTGCTGCTGAAGCAAAGCTCCAACTCGGCACTTCTTCAGTTGATAACCAAATGCACGATATCGAGCGTGAAGCTATGGATATTCAGCTTCAAGACAAACTTCTTGCTTACAAGCAGGAAATGGGTTTGCTTGGCGAGGGATCCAGCAAAGATACTAAGCAAATCGCCGCGGGCGAAGATGGTGCGGATGGTGCAGACGAAGAAACCGCCGAAGAAAAATCTACTGATGCCCTGTTAGAAGAAGCGGAAGAACTTCTAGAAGAAGCGAAGGAATAATTTTGGAAGTTTTGGCGAAACTCCTGTGGCGAGTTTGGCATCACATTGTGTAGCAATTATGGCGGATATAGCGAAATACCAGCAGACACTCGAAAAATTCAACACATCATACGCAAAAGAAGCGGTTAAAGAACCCGTAAACTTTTGGGGATTGGCGGGCTTTGCAGTAGCGGCCGCCTATACGCAAAGCGTAATTCCTCTGCTCGTGGCCTTGATTTTTGAATTCGCGTATATGCTGATCGTGCCGAATATCCCTTCCTATCGCCAACTCGTCCAGACCCGCGAACGCAGCCGTCTAAAAGCGTTAAATCTTGCAAACCGTGAAAAGCTTATCAAGAGTTTTAGCCCGCGCGAGCGCGAAGCAGTAGAATATCTGCGTTGGCAGAAAAATAAGATTCAGGAAAACTATAAGAAATTTGCCGGTGCAAGAGAATTACCGACAAATTTGATGTCACTCGATCGGCGTTGGGAAGATTTTGTGGATCTGCTGGATATTTACAGACGACGAAAACAACATCTTAAATCGATCAATCGTCAGGCAGTTCATAACCAACTCAGCCAGGCATTCCGGGCAGCAGAGGATGCCGATGACGAAAAAACGAAACGAATTCAGCAAACCAACGTTGAAATCCTCAAACGCCGGCTCGCTTCATTTGACGAACTCGAAAGAAGCGTAAAACTGGTCGAAGGACAACTCCAATCGATCGAAAATTTCTTTGGTTATCTAAACGACGAGATCGTTACTATGTCCACACCGGAAAAATTCTCGCTACTCGATTTCGAACAACTCTCCGATTCGATCGCCATGACCAAACAAATGCTCGACGCTACCTCAGACTCCGTTGGCGCACTCGATGCGTACAACCGCGAAATGGGCAATTACGAATTGCTCCCGGATAATAATTAGCTCTTGATTAAACCCACAGTTTTACTTTGTTTGTTGTAGGATACGAACATCCTTTCTTTTGTCCTCGATTTTAATTACTTCGCACTCTTCAATCAATCCACGTTCCCAAAGATTAATCTTTAGAATGGCCGTCGACTGTCATTTCGATCGCGCCGTCCAAATCTGCGTCGAAGACCCAAAATATGCTCTTTCGGATCGTTTATTGTTGGCCCCTACCGATTAACGCAACGAACGAGGGAAACCTGCTCGGTAATCTCGAGATTTCATGATTTCTCGGTCAGCCGGATCGAAAACGGACATCGATATTCGCATCGAAAAATCTATGGATTCGCGGAATTCTGGTATATACTCAAAAAAAGAAAGAGACATCAAGATTCCAACATGGAGATACCACCGAATAATTTTGATGAAATAACCGGGCTGCTTAAAGCGCTACAGAACGGCAGCACCGTAGCATTGGAAAAACTCATACCGCTCGTTTACGCGGAACTTCAGCGTCAAGCCGATCGATTCCTCCGAAAAGAACGGAATAATCACAATTTGCAAACGACTGCTCTCGTCCTCTGGCGCCTGGGGTGGGTAAAGCCCGAGTTTTCAGAAGGAGCGCCTTTATGAATCCTGAGCAATATAATCAGGTAAAGGAGCTAGTTGAGTCAGCTGCAAAACTCGAACCCGTTGCTCAAAACGCCTTTCTAAAAAATGCCTGTAATGGTAACGATGAGCTTCGTCGAAATGTTGAGCGCTTATTGAAGGGCGAAGACAGTGATTTCCTCGAGGGCGAGGCATCGTCCGAATTATCTTCTATTCTCATGGATGAGAATGAAAACGCAGCAACAAGGATTCATCCGGATTTCGATTCAGAAAAGGAATTCGGTCATTACCGGCTCATTTCCATAATTGGGCAGGGCGGAATGGGTGACGTATATCTCGCTAAGGACACCTCGTTAGACCGAAAGGTTGCTCTCAAGGTGCTCCCAAAGAAACTTACCGAAGATAGTGACAGATTAAGGCGTTTCGAACAGGAGGCGAGGGCGGCTTCGTCGCTTAACCACCCAAATATCCTTACGATTCATGAATTTGGCAGGAACAAAGAAGGCGCGCACTTCATCGCGTCGGAGTTTGTGGACGGCAAAACATTGGATAGAGTTTGCGCTGAAAATAAGCTGAACCTTTCCGAAAAACTTGAGATTGCGATCGAGATAGCCTCCGCTCTCGCTGCAAGCCATGAAGCCGGTATTATCCATCGTGACATCAAACCAGCGAACATAATGGTTAGGAACGACGGTCTCGTGAAAGTTCTTGACTTCGGACTTGCAAAACTTACAGACTCCTTTAAGGGCTACGAGACAGATTCCGAAGGCTCCACACTATTTAAAATTGAGACGGGACCAAGGGCCGTTATGGGCACTGCACCCTACATGTCTCCCGAGCAAATCCGCGGTAAGAAGACTGATGAGCGGACAGATATTTGGAGTTTCGGAGTTGTGTTTTATGAAATGCTTTCCGGCAAAAGGCCTTTTGACAGAGATACGGAGGCTGACACAATAGCAGCCATATTGGAAAAGGATCCCGTCCCGATTGTAGAATTATGCTCGGAGGTTCCAGACCCGCTCTGCGAAATCATCGGGAATTCGATTTGCAAAGACCGTAATCGAAGGTATCCAACTGGACGAGAACTGGAATCCGCTCTTAGAGAATGTAAAGAACTCGATTTGCCAGAAAAGAAATCCACCGGAAGATCTCAAATCCATGCACCGACAACGCTCAGGATGTCCCGAACAAAAATTCAAGACGCCACTACCCGTGAGGATTCCGCTTGGCAGACGCTCGGCGCAGAATCCATGATTTCTACGATCTCAGCCCACAAGATTGCGGTCTCGATTCTTATTGCGATCGTTCTTTTGGTAATCGGCGGAATTCTCCATCGGCAGTTAAATAGGGATGTATACGAACCAACACCGGATGCGAAAAGGTCTTTTGAAAGGGCAAGAGCGGCCTTTTACGATGGATCCTTCTTGGTCGCAAAGAATAATTTTGAGGCAGCGATTAAAAAGGATGATTTTTACGTTATGGCTCATGCGGGACTCGCAAAAACATTTTTCGAACTCGGCTACATTACTGACGCCGGTCTTGCGAGAGAACGTGCTAACGAAATTAACCAAAGTAATGAATTGCCACTCTCATATTCCGACTCAATTCGCCTCGAGGCAATAAATAGTACGCTTAAATTAGATTTTCCCGCGGGACTAGAAAAGTATAAAACGCTTGCGGAGAACGCAGCTCAAAATGAAAAGGCAGAAGCGCTTATGGATTTGGCCGATGCATATGAGAGAAACGACGAACCGGAGAATGCCATCAAAACATTCAAAGAAACGCTTGCTTTAAATGGCGATCTGGCGGCCGCGAATCTCAGGCTCGGAGTCCTTTACGGGAGGGGGCAAGAGTACGATCGAGCGGAACAATCATTCCAGACCGCTCAAAAGCACTACGCGAATCAAGAGAATGCTGAGGGTGAAATAGAGGTCATATACCAGCGGGGCCTGTTGCTTTCAAAAAAAGGGGACGGGACAGAAGCTCAAAAAGAAACTGAAAATGCCTTGGAAAGAGCAAAGATCGACGAGATTCCCTATCATCAAATTAAATGCAACCTACTAATGAGCAAGATCCTAAGGTCATCGTCAAAACCGGAAGAGGCTTTGCCGTATGTCGAGTCAGCAATCAGACTGGCCAAACTGAAAGGTATTAACAGCTTGCAGGCGGAAAGCGTTTTGGAATTGGGTACGGTTCGACTCTTCCAACTCAAGATTGTCGACGCGGGCGATGCCTATGATTCGGCGTTAAAAATAGCCCGCGAATATAAGGTGACGCTTATCGAGAAGCGTGTCCTTTTACAGCTTGGAGCATTCTATCTTTATCAACACAAGGCGGACGAAGCATTGGAGTACGTGGCGCAGGTTGATGACTTCTTTGAAAAGGCCGGCTTCAAGACGGAAATGCTCGATGCACTTTATATTCGAGCGCAGGCAACTGCATCAAACGGAGACTATGATAATGCCCTTAAGCTTCACCGGAAATTACTTGAAAAGGCCGAAAAAGTCGGAGACGATGTGCAAAAGGCGCGAGCGAAAAAAGGTATCGGTACGATGCTTAGTTATAAGGACGATCTTGGAATGGCGATCGGGCCGCTATACGAAAGTTACGCGCTATATAATTCGATTCGGAAAACCTTTGAAGCCGGTTACAGCCTTCTCGCACATGGCGATATTCAAAGGCAACTCGGGCGGATTGACGATGCAAAAGCCACGCTCGCAAAAGCTGAAGGACTAGTACAGATATCTAACCAACTTGAACCAAGAACAACGCTCCTTAAAGCAACGATTCTGCTTACCGAACGAGATTTTGAGGCCGCAAAGATAGCTGCTGAAAGCCTAATCAATAACGACAAAACGGGAAAAATCTCTTCGACCCTGGAGGCGAAGGTAATCCTGGCTTTGGCAAATAAAAACCTTGGTAATAATGCCGTTGCAATTAACCTTATTAACGCGGTGATGAATTCGGAAGAAAAAGAACCAGACAGCCTGATTATGGGTTGGATGCGATTAGCCGAAGCTGAGATATTGGCAGATACCGACCCCCAAAAGGCGGAAGAGAGCGCTCGCGCCGCCCAAAAAGCGTTTCAGGACAAGAAGCCGAGCCTTGAATGGCGCGCCTGGCTTATGTTGAGTATTGCTCAAAAGAAAATGGGAGAAACCGATAAGGCAAAAGAATCCGCCGCGCGGGCGGACGTTGTTCTCTCAATCCTTTCGCAAAAGTGGGGGTCAGAAGATTTTCGTACCTATTCAAACAGGAGCGACGTAGAGTACTACCGGAAAATGATCGGGAATTCGGCTTCTTGATTTCCCGGAAAGAATTATAAACACCCGCACTCTTTAGCTGCTTTATATACATTTTTCCGTCCCGACTGAACGCGGTCGGTCGACTCGTTAAGAGGTTCAGCCGAAGTCATTAGACACCTTATTAATCCACGTTTGATGGGCCTTTGAGGATATCGAAATTAATACCGCCGCACTCCAAGATACAATTGGGGCGGCTGCGGATGTCTCATTGAACGGCACCTCGATAATTTTGTTCTCTACTTCGTGTTGTAGTGGATTCCGTGAAGCACAATTTAATGATCTAGCAGAATTAACTGCACGAAAGTCGCTACAATTCTCGCTACACCTGCATTTTGTGCGGTTTCGAAATAAGGGAAAAGCCTATAAATAATGGAGCCGGTGATGGGATTCGAACCCGCGACCTACTGATTACAAATCAGTTGCTCTACCCCTGAGCTACACCGGCTTGTTTTTGCGTTTATCTCAAAATAATCGCAATGAGAGATGTTACAGAACCAGAAGAATTTGTGCAAGCGATTTCATAATCGTATCCGTCGTTTAACATTGCAAAAACTTATTGACCTTTGTTGCGTAAAAAGGGTAGGATTGTTATAGCCTTTTACGGCGGAAATCTTACCTGTTTAAATCTCATAATCATTTCAGGCGATACCGAGAGAAACAAAAAGCAACATTAGAAAGGAGAAAATCGTGAATTTTCAAAAGAACGCAGCGAAAAAAATAAGTTTAGTATTATTTCTGATTTTATCATTCGGAATTACGGCATTGGCTCAAGACAAGAAAGGCCCCACCATTGACTATGGTGCGGCGGAAGAAGCTATGCCAGTAGCAGCGCGAAACAATTTGTATTGTGCTGGGTATATCCAAAAATCGTCTATCAATACGAGTCTCGAGATAGTTGGCGCTGACGATGAGAAGGATCAATATGTTTACGCCGAAGGCGATGAGCTCTATATAAGCGGCGGTTCCGGCGCTGGAGTTCAGGTCGGCGACATGTATTCTGTGATACGACCGCGCGGAAATTTCAAATCAAAGTTTTCGAATAAGGGGAATCTTGGTATTTTTGTTCAAGAACTCGGCGCAGTTGAAGTAATCAGAGTGATGGGAGATGTTTCGGTCGCGCGTGTAAAAACGTCTTGCAGCGAATTTCTTCTGGGTGATCTTTTAGTGAAATCCGAAACGAGAGTTAGCCCAAAATCGATGGAACGCCCCGCACTTGATCGCTTTGCATCTTCTTCGGGGAAAGCTTCGGGAAGTATTGTTTTGGCCCGCGGCGGTTTGGAAATCTTAGGACGCGAACAAATCGTCTATGTCGATCTTGGACGGGAAGACAATGTTCAGATCGGTGATTACCTAACGGTTTATCGGCCGTTGGGAACGGGAAATATCTTCACCTACGTTCAACCGGAGCATATAGATAACAAAGATGAAGGTTTCGAGAGCGATCGCTATAAAGGCGGCGGATATTCGAATCGATCTGCCCGTAAAAAGGGCTCAAATGCAGATGGCGCTGTCGTAACAACCGAAGATGCTAAATCCAGACGTCCAAAAGGACTGAGAAAAATCGTCGGTGAATTAGTAGTCTTGAATGTATTTGAACGCACTGCAACAGCAGTTATCGTTAGAAACGCTTCTGAAATTCATACAGGCGATCGCGTAGAGATCCAATAAATAATTTGACGGAAAGAAGTTATTCCGATTGTCTCACGGTTTCACTCTCCAGGACGGCATTTTCTGCCGTCTTTTTCTTTTTGTTTTCAAGAAAGAAAAATTTGAAATAGCCGTACATCGACCAGAACGCGGTCAGAACTGCAACCCAGAGTGCTCCTCGACCAACCAGGTATCCAAAAACCTTCCAATCATTCGGTTCAAGCGAGAAGCGCAACAAATTGGCAAAAGCGGTTTGGACCTCGGTCACTTCCCAAAACATTGCCGGAACTTCCCAACCGAAATTAGAAACCGGCGGAGGGGAATTCGCTCCCGCAACGAGCAGCGCAACAATTGCTATACACTGCGCCCACATTTTTAATTTACCCACCTTTTGAGCGGAAATAATTATCCCTTCCGCCGCCGCAACCGAGCGCAATCCCGTTACCACAAACTCGCGACCCAGGATTATCACAACGGCCCATGCAGGTGCGAGACTTTTTTCCACTAGAACTATGAGTGCTGCCGAAACCAAAAGTTTATCGGCTATTGGATCGAGAAGCGCTCCGATTTTAGAAACTTGTTTTCGAGCGCGAGCGAGGTGTCCGTCAAGAATATCCGTCAGCGAAGCAATCAAAAAAATTACAATGGCCAATCCGTAACTCTCGACTCCAAACCAATTTTTCGAATACGGCGTGAGTAGAACCACTACAAGAAGCGGAACGAGAAAAATACGAATCAATGTAAGATAATTTGGTAAGTTCACGCGTTTGAAATGAAACTAGATTTCTCTTGAGTGTAGTTTCCGCGTGTAAACAGTGTCAAGATTCTCACGTCGATTTCGAAAGCCACCCGAAAAGAGTCTTACCCGGAAACTCAAAACTGCTGCCCATCAAAAAATACGCGAGATTTGGGCTATCGTGAGATCGGTCATACCCAACTAACTCCACATACGCGTTGCCCGAAATTTTCGCATCGTTTTTTGTTTTTCCAAGCACTTGGCAAGCTCCTTCCCAGTAAATAACCATTGTCGTGCCGCGAGTGTCCAGCTCCTGATCTTCGATTATGGGTTTGACCGAAAGCTCGATATCGAATTTCGGCACGGAAATTTTCCATCCGCTTGGATAGGCCGCTTTCGTTCGCGGACTTTTCCAATAGCCGGTGGTCACAATTGTAAATTCCTCGTTTGACAGCGGGGTATATCCGCCGTCTTTATCTATATAGACACCACGGGAATACGGTGAAATTTCGTTCAAACTGTTTCTCAGCTGGTAACACATCAATTCCGTATTATCATTGAGTTGGATCGAAAACCAATCCCAACCCTTCTGATTTTCGGTCGCCGTCCAAGTGCCAAATTCTCGATCCATCCACGCCGAACCTCGGAAATGCTCGTTTCTCCCATCAAGAAGAATGTCACCCTCCATGTCCATACGCGTGTAGGAGAAATATCTGGATGCCTCACCCTCGTCTTTTATTGACACGCCGTTCTTGTGTTCACCATTTAGGATCAGATTTTTTGTCGGATTCAGACTGGCATCGAAAACAAGCCTGTCTCCGACCGAAGCTCTAAGAATATGATTACCATGGGATTCGCGAATGGACCAGTCTCCGAGGCGCAGATGAAAATGTCTTTCGCTCGCAGATGCCGGAAAATCAAAAATGCCGTTTGCACTTTTTCTGTGTGAGTATACGAACCTTTTCTTTTCGTGATCGGTTACTGCGAAATGAGCGAAATAGATAGGATTGCCAAGAAGCCTTAGCGGAACGGGACCGAACTTATCAAGATCGGTTCGACGTTTAAAGAAAACGAGTTCGAAGCCAAATTCGCGTCCGGAGTCGGTTTTTGCGTGTCCGGTATAATACCACCATTCGGTTTGAGCGTTTCGATGAGCATACAGATCCCGCGGAAGATCAACCGGGTCTAATTCCGTTCCGTCCCGAAGTGAGTTTGCTTCGCCTACAAGTGCATCGGTGAACCCTTCAAAAAAACTTGATGCCGAGTTTTCAACGTTCTGGATGAGATTATCGATGCTAAACTGAAAAACTTTTTCTTTGCTCATTGTTTCTACACTACCTCTTTTGAGAGTTCGTTGTAAAAACGCTATCAGTTTCAATATGTAGGGAGGAAGCGGAGAATTTTTTGGAGTGCTCGAGAGCTTTTTAGGTTAGTTTTTCGCAGCGATGTTAATTACATCAACGCGCTGAATTTTCAAGACGACGCGAACTGCGTTTGAGTGGGGTTCGAGAGTCGGCGGAAGAAAAGGAGCTTTTGACGGGTCGGTGTCAAAAGCTTTCTCAAGTTCGCGCATCGCATTTGCATTGCTTGGAGGCTCAACGACCTCGCTGATCCTGGCGAGACCGTTACCAAAAACGTCCGCAACGATCACAACTTCTTCGTCCTGCATTTCGCCCCGCATGATCGATTTGGTTAAGGCAACCAGAGCACCTGCTGGATTTACGCGAGGGGCGTGTCCTTCAAGAGCGACTTTTGTGTAGTCATCAGCGGGAGACAAATCTCGATAAGCCGGATCTGAATTCGAATTTGCAAAAAGCATAGTAGGCTCTGCATTTTCGTTTAATGCAATTTCAGTAGTTGCACTTCGTGTGGAGCCTAGACTTGTAAGAACTACGAAGGTCATTATGAGCGCTCCGATAGTGCCCACCGTATAGGGCATCAACCAGTAATCAAATATTTCCTTTAAGCTTTTCTGCGGTGCATAACTGATGTCTATAGTCGGTGCGCTTGTTTGAGCTGCGACTGAATTCCTTACCGACTGAAGTAAACCCAACGGTATCGCCGGCTTTTCAACCATGCGAAGTTCTTTCTGTAACAATCTGTATTCGTCTAATTTGAGTCGACAGAGCGGACATTCAGGCAAGTGCGCATCGATCGATGCACGCTGCTCATCCGATAATCCCTCATCGTAATAAAGCGGTAGATCAAATTGTAGATTATCGCATTTCATTATTTTCCAAGTAATATGAATAGCTCACCGACCCCGGCTGTTTTCCAATAGCGAAAACAACGCGTTTGTTCGTTAATTCACTTCAATGATATAAGCGGCCCGTTGTTTGCTGGTCTTTTTCAAATAACCACCAATACCATTAAAACTTATCTCAGAACTAAGCTGACCTTTTGACCCTCTTTGGTTGGCACCGATTTGGTTTAAATTCAAAAGTATAACCGGGGCGAGTCAGCCATTCATATTTCAAATATCTTTCAACTTCCTTCTCAATTCTTCACGTCCGCGTGCAATTCTGGATTTGACTGTTCCTATATTGATTCCCAAGACATTGGATATTTCCTCGTAGCTCAAACCTTCCATGTCGCACAAAATTACGGCTTCCCTGAAAATATCGGGCAATTCTTCGAGCTTCTCAAATAAAAGGTTTTCCCGCTCTTTTTGAAGTAACTTTTCTTCCGGATCTGAAAAACTTCCCGATATCGTGTCGCTGAGCGGCGTTTCGCTGTCTCCTACCGGCGCATCTATCGAAACCGTTTTTTCCCGTTTCCGCACTTTCCACCAACGAAAACGATTTTTCGATTGATTGATCGCGATACGAAAAAGCCATGTTTTTAAGTCAGCCTCACCGCGGAATTTTGCAATCGCTTTAAGTGCTCTTAAAAAAGTTTCCTGAGTTAAATCGCTGGCTTCCTCCGGTTCCCGCGTAATTCGAAGCAGTAAACCGTAAATGTCAGGGGCGTAGCGAGTTACTAACTGATCAAAAGCTTTTGAATCGCCGCTTCTTAATTTTTCAATGAACTCAGATTCTACTGATGAGCGGGCGGAATTCATGTCGGTCGCCAACGCGACTTTACCTAAATCTTCTTCGTCAAATGTAATTGACTTGCTGAAGAGCATTTCCTGCCAGGTTCCTTATTTCGCGCATCTCAAGGTTTTTCAAATTGCTCATCCGCTTATCCTGCGAACTATACCTTAGACACCGTCTATTCTTTTTTGTTCCCAAAAAGGTTTGAAAAATTGCGAATTTACTATTTCGTCTAAATTTCACCTTCCTAACCTTGCTCTAACCCTGATTTTACGTTAAATTTACTACTTTACCTAGAAAATCAGAATCCTAATTATATAACGAACGAGAAGGAATAAATTGCAATTTTTTTACGATGTCATTTAGAAAGAAAAACCGAAGAAAATCAAGACAGCCTTTACCACAGGTCGAAGCACCCGAGACGGACGAGAAAGGAAAGGTGCAATACCGCGACGATTTCCAAAAGGATGTTGGGAGTCGTTTAGAAGAATTGGGCTCGAAACTTGAGGGTCAAGGTAGAAATATCATTTACGGCTTGGCGGCGATTGCTGTCTTAGCCGTTCTGACCGGAATTTTCTACACCTGGAATCGGCGAACGAATAATGCTGCCCAAACTGCGCTCGGCGGAGCTATTGAAACTTCGCAGGCGATGGTAACCGACGCACCGCTTCCTGCCGGATCGACAACAAAAGTCTTTAAGACCGAAAAGGCCAGGGCGGAGGCTGCAGTAAAGGAATTTCAGATCGTCGCAGATAATTACGGAAGCCCATATAAGGAAAAGGCGCAGTATTTTATTGCTGCGAATCGATTGGTTATTGATCGATCGGCCGGTATTAAAGAATTGGAAACACTAGCTTCAGGAAGCGGTGACGTAGCAGGGTTATCGAAATTTGCCCTAGCGCAGGCAAAAGCTGGAGAGGGCAAGCTCGACGAAGCAGTAAAATATTACAAAGAGCTGTCGGCTCTCGGCGATACCGTTATTGCGAAGGAAACTATCGATTTTGAACTTGCGCAGATCTACGAAAAGCAGGGTAAGACAAAAGAAGCTGCGGATCTCTATTTTAGCATCGCGAAAACTGCTAGTGAATTAAAAGATACTGACGAAAAGCCTGTGCCGCTATCGAGAACAGCTGCTGATGCTAAAGAAAAGCTTCAACAAATTGCGCCGGAAAGAGCAAAAGAAATTAAAGAACCCGAACTCTCCCCGGCAAGTTAAATGCTGTCGGTTAGCGAATATCGAGGCTTGATGGGCGCACAAGCCCTATTTTTCTCGATTCCTAAAAATAACTTCCCCGGCTGAGTGATTTTTTCTGCCGAAACTTGAAATAAACGCTTCAATTAGGTATTTCTATTTAGTATCCGACCGATGCGAGGTTTGCTTGAGCGAAATTATACCAATAAAAACTGATGATGTTTCTACCGTCGAGAAATCGATAATTTCCGAACTAACGAAAAAATCAGTAAAAATAAGAGTCACTCCAAACAGCTACTTTGTTGCACTATTTCTTGCTACATTTTTCACCGGATTTTTGATTTATTTGCAATATGATTCCGCCGCTATCTTTCTTTTCGCGGCAAGTTGGATATTGATTCCTCTCTTTATTTTTACTGACCGAATCATCTTTGATGGACAGCGCATCACCAGAACAGGCGTGATGCCGGCAATTTGGGCATGGATCAACAACTCAAACAACAGCCTTGAAATTGACGAGATCGAACAGGTAGAAACGCAGGCGCTGAGAGCGATTAAGCGAGGCGGTAGTGTTTTTTATCGGTATCGAACTTCAATACGAGGAAACGATCGGCAGTTTGTCCTGGCTTCGGGCGGTGAAGATTACCGTCAAATGGTCCATAAATTTTTTCCATTTATCTCGGAAAATGTACTCGATAATCGTTCGATCGAATTACGCGATTATATTAACGAACCAACCGAAACATTGATGAAAGCGAAGTTTGCCAAGATTCCCTCGGCGGAGGTTTTGGAAACATCGATCAATGAATTCAATAGCGTTGACCGTAGCCTGAAAAATAAAAGATCAGAATATGAAATGGCCTCGGCGGAGCTGGAAAAAGCTGATGACCTTCGCAGGTTGGCAAACGAACTTAGACTTTCAGGGAACTTGATTCAAGCTTTGGAAGCATTTAGACGAGCACTTTCGATAAATCCAGGGAGCGGTTGGCTGCTTTTTGAGTTTGCACGCTGCCTCCATTCATTTGCCGGCGCCGAAAAAAATCCGAAGTTAGAAAGAAAGGCTCTCGCCGCACTGAGACTTGCAGAACAACGTGCCGATAACGATCAGGATCTTTTATCACGTTTGGGCGAGGCGTATTTTCAGTATGGCGAATGGGATCGGGCCGGAAAAGCATTTCGAAAAGCGATTGACGTCGCCGGTGAAAGCTTTCGTTCGATACGAGGCCTCGCTGAAATCGCCCTCCGTGAAGGAAAAATTGCCCATGTGATCCATCATTTTGCGACCGCTAACCGTTTGGCTGAAACACCCGCCCTGCGACGTTGGACGCAGAGCGAAGCGGATTATTTTTCCCGGTTAAATAACGATGACGACTATATGGAAATGGAAGTCAGCCGGGTGAATTTGCTCGACACGCTTGAAAAAGCGAAACGAACTTCGCTAAAAATTGCCTTGTTTGGACTGCCGTGGGTAGTTATCGGGTTGGTGCTTGAAGAGGCACTTATCGTAAATATCGGCTGGGCTGTCTCCTGTGTTTCACTTCTAATTTGGGTCGGAATTATAATGAGCAAAAATATTCTTTCGTCGAGAATTCCTCTTGATGTCGAGTAGTAGATTTTCACCAATGCAAAAAAAGGCAGGTATTGATCCTGCCTTTTTTTTGCTTCAACCCTGATTTTATAGACTTATTTACCGGAGGAAGCGTTTTTTGCTTTTTCATTTCCCTTCGGATTGGTCTTAGACTTTGATGCTGATTTTTTTGGCTTGGCTGAAGTCGCCTTCACCTTAGCGGTCGACGCTTTTTTCGCCCGCGGCTTTTTTACGGTCTTTACCCCCGCCGCCAACATAGCATCCCAACGATATTCCGGTTTATCAAAACCCGTTTTAAGGCTTTTAATAATAAACTTCGTCATCGTATCAACGATCCAACGGTGATTAAATTCACCAACTGAAGCAAGTTCAGCATCCGGTGCCGGATTCATGAAATCGATCGCATAAGGAATTCCATCCTTGATCGCAAACTCGACCGTATTTAGGTCGTAGCCAAGTGCGTTACAGATTGTTCGGACATCTTTTTCGACCCGCGCTTTTAGTTTTGGCTCCAAATAATCCGGTTGATTAACATACTGCTCGCCAGACAAATAAGGCTTCGACGGATCATAAGGCATGATAAGCACCTTTTCCTTACCTACGCAGTAACAACGAACGAATTGATCATATTCGATTCCTTCCTGAAGCGTCATACAAAGTGTGCCCGAATTGTTGTATTCGTACCAAAGCTGCTCAAGCGAATCGATCTTCGATACGTTTTTCCAACCGCCGCCATCGAAAGGTTTCAAAAACGCCGGCAAACCCGTGTATTCAATAATTCCTTCCCAATCCACCGGAAACTCGAGATTTCTTAAAGACTCACTATTGATATCTTTAATGTAAGAATGCTGAGGTAAAAGAACTGTTTTCGGAATAGCAACGCCCAATTTCGACGCAAGCGCAAAATTGAAAAACTTGTCATCCGCTGACCACCAGAAGGGATTGTTAATAATATGGGTTCCCTCAAGGGCCAGACGTTTTAGGGTTCCACGATAGTATGGAACTTCGTGAGAAATGCGATCGATAATTACATCGTATTTCTTTTCTTCGTCAAGACGAATTCCACCGAATTTAACCATTTCAGCAGTTACTTTTCCCTTTCCATTTTTATTAATGCTTTCAATAATTGCCGCCGGAAATGTCATTTCACGCCCGACCAATATTCCCACTCTTTTCATAATTTTAGTCTCTCTTAATAAATGTTTAAATAAAAACTTTTCGGCCCGATCAATACTGTGTCGAAACCAACGATTCTATTTCAAAACCACCGTCATGGCAAATGTTGGCTCGCCGCTTCGATCATACCGGCTCATGGATTTGCGGGCTTTATTCCGAGTGCTACAATAGATATATATTTATATTAAATAAAAATTTAAGGAGCTATACAATATGAAAGGTTTATCGAAAATTTCGTTGTTATTCGTTTTGGCAATTTTATTGGTCTCGAGTGGAAACAAGGCTTTAGCACAGATCAAATATCCGGAAGCCAGCCAGCGCCAGATGCTTTCGCAAACTGTTGGAGATGCAGAAGTTGCAATCGTTTACCATCGCCCAAATGTTAAGGAAAGAAAGGTTTGGGGAACGTCGGGGGATAATGCATTGGTTCCCTATGGTGAAGTTTGGCGCGCAGGGGCAAACGAGAATACGACGTTTGAAGTTACACAAGATGTCACGATAAACGGTCAAAAACTACCAAAAGGTAAATATGGTTTTCACATTATTCCTACGGCAAGCGATTGGACACTTATATTTAACAAAGTAAATGATGCCTGGGGAAGCTTTACATACAAGCAGGAAAATGATGCCCTTCGTGTAAATGTAAAACCGGAATCCGCATCATTTCAAGAATCACTTGTTTACACTTTAGAAAACGTTAAGGGAAGTAGTGCCGACGTTGTTCTCGCGTGGGAAAAGGTCCGCGTTCCTTTTAAAGTTGATATAGGTGACGTTGAGGGACGTCTCCTAAATGCTTTTCGAACGCAACAGGTTTCAGGCACCTTTCAGGCCGCAAGTTTTATTCTTAACTCAAAACTGACTCAAAATTACGCAGAAGCGGTCGGTTGGATGGATCAATTGTCCGCGTCCACGAAGCCCGGCAATGAAGGATATTCACGTATCACATACAACGCCGGAGTAACGAAATCCCGTTTGCTGGCGGAAATGGGCAAAAAGAAGGAAGCAATTGCGCTCGCGGAGAAAACTATCGCGTTTGCCAATGCCGAAAATAAAAAGGAAACAGACGCTGGCAGAAGGGCTTTATTTAACCCAAACGGCATAAATAATCTCGCGGCTCAGGTAAAAACCTGGAAAGGCGAATGATTGATTTGGTAGATGAAAGGAAATAGGTCGGGCCTTGGTCTGACCTTTTTTTCTGCTTTGGCCGCGAGAAGCGCTTGACATAGTTTTTTTAGAATTGCATAATCACTATTGAAATTGATTTTCAATTTCTTTAGTAAGTTATGAACGCTAACAATACCGCAAAACTACTACCTATCATTTCCGACGAAGAAAAGCTGGAAGTGTCGCTTGAAGGAGATAAAGCTATTATCAAGCTTTCAAGTTGGAACGAAGATTTAGGTTGGTGTGGTCAAAAAACGCTGCGCGTCGACATCAATATGCTTGACGATCTTCATCGAGCGATTGCTGCGGCACGTGTTAGGGTAAACAAACAAAAAGATACTGAAACACCGTTAGTAAATAAGGTTTTAGCGTTTCCGGTTTTCTCATAGTTCGATCCGCGTATCTCAAATATAAAGGGAAAGCAATATCGCTTTCCCTCTTTTTTTATTAAAGCCAAATAGAAATCTTAGCTGACTTCTTTTAAGACAATCTTCTCCGAATTCACATTCGCCTTTCGTTCTGAAGTGAGTTTTTCAAGCTCCTCGATATGAGTTTGCTCATCTGCGACCTGCCCTTCAAGCCAGAACTTTGTTGCCAGATCTTCCTCTCCGCACGATTTCCAGGCGTCCATATAAGCTTCCATCGCTTCTCTTTCAAGCTTGAGATCCTGCATCAACATCTGCTTTAGATCGGTCGATTGTCTAATCATCGAGGGTTCAACAGTGGGAACTCCCCCAAGCGCTACGATCTTGTCCCCCAAAAACTGGGCATGAGTCTGCGCCTCATCTGCCTGGTCGCGAAAAAATCCTCTAAATTCTTCCCGCTCAATTCCCGTTACTAAATAACTATGCTGGGAATACTGAATGATCCCGGTAAGCTCCAAACTCAATGCCTTATTCAAATTTTCGATTAATTCTGTTCGTGCCATTTTTACCTCTTTAATGCCAAAAAATTTAATAACAGTAATCTTAGCAGGCTGACACCGCGGAGTCAATTTCGAGCGCATCTAACTCATTTACTTTCAATAAGATAGAATTGAAATTCAATTTCAAATTCAGAAACAGATTATTGGATTAGTCGATAGGTATCTAGTGTTGAATTCACCAAAAAGGAAGATATGATTTATTCGTCAGCATTGCGGTAATTGTTGAATGAGACGGACCTTTTAATAACTTGAATCATCCGGCTCATTGTCGGCTTTGCCGTTACTTGGCACGTTTGATGCATTTTGAATCGGCCGTATCGATTTATCCGATATCGAGAATAGTATCTGAATCTTCTCTAAGCCGCTCATTATAGAAGACGGTGATGGAAACCCATTAAGGGAGTTACTTAAACGAAGGTGCTTTAAGCGGGAAAAATCGAAAATATGACTTATCAAAGCGTTGCATTCGTCATTGCTTCCAACGCCGCAATCAAAACTCCGGGCAAAGTTATCGACTGGCAAACCAAACGCATCGTTGGTCCCCGAGAAACGACGGCGGCGGCTCGTCCCAACTTTCCTTCGCAAAACTACCTCCCCGGTGATCTCAAGTTTGTTGGGACGCTCGCTTAGTGAGGTTGACGATCTTTCATTCGAATATTTATATCCGGAGAAGATTGATTTAACCGCGGAGTCGATGCCAAAATCTTGAAATAAGAATTTAAACATCGACTCTTTGGTTGTGGGAAAATTCCCGAAAACCGTTATTTGAATAAAGTTCGTCGATTTAATTAACCGCGAATCTTTTCGGGTTCGATCCAGATTTTTTGTCGGAATTTCTTTTTTCATCAAACCTCTCTCAATTTTCCGGTTTACTATCAACCAACCTATTGATTGGTATTAAATGGCCTACGTCCGCTATAATTACATCGGAAATGACCCGATCTCACTT
Source organism: Pyrinomonadaceae bacterium (assembly GCA_037969475.1). Taxonomy (GTDB): domain Bacteria; phylum Acidobacteriota; class Blastocatellia; order Pyrinomonadales; family Pyrinomonadaceae; genus Aridibacter. The sequence continues at coordinate 65,979 of JBBKXN010000108.1, forward strand.
TGGTATGCTTCCATTTCTCATAAACAAAGCAGTAATTATAAGAATTTCAAATAGGTGAAAGGTGAGGCTAATTGAGATTTATACCGGTAAATTAAATCCCGACTACTCGAATTACTTTCACCATGAACAGCAATATATCCTCCCGGGATTCGGCAAGTCCTTAAATTTCCTTAATAGTTCTTAAAATTTCCTAATTGATGGAAATTGTACGAAAATTCGAATTTGTTATTACAAAACGGTAGAGTATTCCCATATCTGGAAACCAAATGAAATCGGCAACCTACAAATTCAGTGAGTTCTATTTGAATCCTTTCGACCGCACTCTGCATAAAAATGATTCTCCGGTCGAGATATCTTCGAAAGCATTCGATTTCTTGCTACTGTTGGTAGAGAAAAGCGGAGAGACCGTTACAAAAGAAGAAATTCTCGATGCCGTTTGGGGTGAAAGCTTTGTTGAGGAAGGCAACCTGACAGTTCATATTTCTAAGCTTCGAAAGCTTCTAGGGGCAAGCAAAAGACAGCCGCTTATCAAAACAGTTACGGGACGCGGTTATCAGTTTGTCGCAAATGTAGAAATCGTCCGGGATCTCGATGACGCCGATATTATTTCCTCACATGTACATCTACGCCAACTTACCCACCATGCAACGTTAAAACCCGATTCAATCGCCGTTCTTCCTCTGCAAAATGAAAATGGTGATGAAGAAATCGATTATCTTGCTGATGGAATCACCGAGAGTTTAATAAATAGTCTTTCATATATGCCGGATTTTCGGGTAATAGCGCGGGATACGGTGTTTCGATATAAAGACACACAACTGGATGCACAGGAAATCGGAAAGACGATTGGAGTCTCGACGGTTCTAACAGGAAGGCTGCGAGTGATAAAGGAAAATCTGATAATTGCAGTAGAACTGATAAATGTGAAAGACGGTACGCAAATATGGGGAACGCACGTTAATCAACCATTTTCAGATATTTTTCAGATGCAGGATAGAATAACACGGGCGATTTCAGAAAACCTACAATCGAGTGCCGCGAAAAAGGTTAGAGAGCCGCTTCCAACTGCGGAGACTAAGAATATCGAATCATACCGTTTTCAGTTGAAGGGTAGATATTTCTTTCATAAAACTGGACTGAAGAACGTTAATAAGGCTATCGGCTATTTTAGAAAATCCGTATCGATTGACCCGACCAATTCAAATTCATACATACAACTTTGCTTATGTTTTTTGACCTTATACCGATATGACAAGATTTCGTATGTAGAGGTTGTCTTCAATACCAAAGATGCTTTACATAAAGCAAGCCAGTTTGGTTCTAACATAGCGGAGTTGTTTTCAATGAAAGGTGTCGTAGAAATGGACATAAATTGGAATTTAGAACAGGCAGAAATAAACTTCATACATGCCTTAGAATTGAATTCAAATTCAGCGTCGTGTCACTACTACTATGGAATTTTCTTAGCCAATTGTGGCAGATATACAGAAGCTCTCGGCGAGATTAATGAAATTATGACACTCGATCCAATGTCTATTCCAGGGAACATAAGAATGGCACGCCTTTTTCTAAAAATCCGCGATTTCGACAATTCAATAGTTAGGGCAAACGAAGTTCTGGAATTGGACCCTGATAGCTTCATAGGAAACGTTATGCGGGGAGCTTCCTTCGCAGAATTACAAAAATACGAAGAAGCACTCGAAGCGCTACAGAATGCTTTAGTGA
>JBBKXN010000109.1:0-29056 GCA_037969475.1 Pyrinomonadaceae bacterium
AGTTTGTTTATCTGATTCTGCAGCCGATCGCGTTCTTTCTCAAAATCGATTAAACCTTCAAGCGGAATGGCGATTTCCGCACCGTTTGTTAGCACACCCTTTGCCGAAGCCTCGGGAACATCTAGTTCACCCGCGAGAATTATTTCATCCGCACGGGCGAGTTTTAAAATTTGTGCTTCATTTTCAGTAAATATCTTTTGGGTCTTATCATTTGCCGCGATGTGTACAGAGATCTTGTCAGAGGGTTTTATCTGCATTTCCGCGCGGATATTGCGAATCTTTGTGATGAGCTCAAAGATCAACTGCATTTCCGATTCTGCTTTTTCATCGATCAAACTATCGTCTCCAACCGGGAAATCTGCGAGCATGATCGTTGCATCTGCCGATCGATAAGCCACATTGTGCAAATCTGCGTTTGTGTTGGGTAATTTCTGCCAGAGTTCTTCGGTCAGATAAGGCATAAACGGATGCAGCAGACGCAAGGATTGTTCTAAAATTGTGACAATTCTCGTTCTCGCTAAAATTTGGTCTTCGGTCTTTGGTTTTTGGTCTTTGGATTCTGTATCGTTTGAAAAATCCGAAATTTCATCTTTAACCAGCTCGATATACCAATCGCAGAAGTCGTCCCAGAAGAAATGGTAGAGTTTATCAACCGCAACGTGGAACGCGTATTTGTCGAGTGCTTCGTTTACGTCTTTGGCGGTTTTGTTTAGTCTGGAGATAATCCATTTATTTGAAATTGAAAGGTCTTCAACAGCCCACTTACTATCGTGCGGGTTTCTGCAATTATCTTCGATCACACCTATACTATCGTGTTGTTTTCTGCAAATCCCGATTGATTCGGGGTCAACCTTTGCACCTTCGGCATTCATCAGGCAAAAGCGTGTCGCGTTCCAAATCTTATTGGCAAAATTGCGATACGACTCAACCTTTTCATCACGCCAGGCAAAATTCGCTCCGGTTGCCGAACCTGCCAAGGTCATACGAGTTGCATCAACACCGTATTTATCAAAGACTTCTAGTGGATCAACTCCGTTGCCTTTTGATTTGGACATTCGCAGTCCATTTTCATCCAAGACTGTTCCCGTAATATAAACATCATCGAACGGTCTTTCATCGACAAATTTTAATGCCGCCATAACCATCCGCGAAACCCACAAAAAGATTATTTCACGGGCGGTTACAATTACATTTGTCGGATGAAATTTCTTTAAATCTTTCGTGCTGGTCGTATCACCATCCCAACCTAAGGTTGAAAACGACCAAAGCCAGGAAGAAAACCACGTATCCAAAACGTCTTCCTCCTGCGTCAATGCTGAGGTTCCGGCTTGTTTCGCGGCTTCTTTTTTGCTTTTTGCGACATAGACTTTTCCCTGCTCGTCGTACCAGGCGGGAATTTGGTGGCCCCACCAAAGTTGACGCGAGATTGTCCAGTCACGCAGGTTTTCGAGCCAGTCTGTATAAACTTTCGTGTGCGGATTGTGCGGTGTAAAACGCGGATAGTCGGTTTCGCGTTTTAGCTCCAAAGCCATATCGCGCATTTTGTCCATTTTCACCCACCATTGCTCGGAGATCAGAGTTTCGATAACAGTTTTGCATCGTTCGCAGACGGGCAGAACCATTTCGTGATCGTCAATTTTCTCGAGCAGGCCCAATTCTTCAAAATCTGCAACAACCTTTCTGCGTGCTTTGTAGCGATCTAAACCGTTGAAATCTTTTCCGGCTTCTTCATTCATCGTGCCGTCAAGATTCATTACATTCAACTGTGGCAAATTGTGGCGAAGTCCCATCTCATAATCGTTCGGATCATGGGCAGGAGTAATTTTTACCGCACCCGTTCCAAATTCCATGTCAACGTATTCGTCAGCAATTATCGGAATCTCACGGTTTGTTAAAGGAAGGTCGACCGTTTTACCGATCAAATCTCTGAAGCGTTTGTCATTCGGATTAACAGCAATGGCCGTATCGCCAAGCATGGTTTCGGGTCGGGTCGTCGCAACGGTCAATGTCTTTCTCCGCTCACTGCTAACTGCTAATTGCTCACTCTCTTTAATTGGGTATTGCAAATAATAGAGTTTCCCGTCCTTTTTCTCTTTGTCTTCAACTTCCAAGTCAGACAAAACCGTCTTGTCGTTCGGGCACCAGTTAACAATTCTCGCACCACGGTAAATGTTTCCTTCTTCGTAAAGCGCGACAAAAACATTGCGGACGGCAATAGACAAACTTTCATCCATCGTGAACGCCTCACGCGACCAATCGACGGAAATTCCTTCGCGACGAATTTGGTTAAGAATTGTGTCGCCGTATTTGTGTTTCCATTCCCAGACCTTTTCGGTAAATGCTTCTCTTCCGATGTCCTGCGGAGTTTTATTTTCTTCGTCTTTAAGTTGGCGTGTAACCATCAGCTGGGTAGAAATTCCGGCGTGATCAATACCGGGAAGAAACAGTGTGCGAAAACCAAGCATCCGTTTGCGGCGTGTCAAAACGTCCATTATAGTATGCTGCAAAGAATGCCCCATATGGAGACTGCCCGTTACATTCGGCGGCGGAATTACGATCGAATATGTTTCAGCGTTCTCATCGTTATTAATTTCTGGGGTAAAAAAACCGCTTTCTTCCCAACGCTTATAGTGATTTTTTTCCGCTTCTTTCGCGTTGTATTGTGTTGATAATTCCATATACAGTTTGATTGCAAGATCTCATTTCGTCACAGACGCAAGATATAATAAACGAAAAAGCAGCGAACAGAAAAATCAGACTGCTCACTGCCCTTGGTAGTTCGTGTAAACGACGCCTATTCGTTCATTTTCTCATTCGCAATTTCTCTAATTATCCGCTCCGATTGCTGGGGCACAATTTCCCACGCAATTTCTTTTATCGCGTTGCCTGACAGATTCTCAATGACCCGGCGGGAAATCTCATCGATCAGCTCCGGCGTGACCAAATCAGCCGCCGATCGTTCTTCAGGAGCTTTTGCTTCGAGTTTTGCTTCAACCTTCGCAGCAATTTCTTCGATCAGCTCAGGGGATAAAGAATCGATAGCTTGTGCTGCTGGTAAGGCTTCAGATTCTTTATGATCTTTTTCATAGTCTGGAGAAGTGCCGGCGCCAATCGTTCCAAATTGAGGCTGCAAATAATCGGTTTCTTGTTGTGCTTTGTCCGACTCATCTCCCTCTGATTGAGTGTTTGCCGTAAATTCCCCTTCGTCGATCGTTACAAAGTCAGTTTCGGGTGTTGGCCCAGGCTGATCCTCCGTTCCATAATGTTGCGACGAATCTACCTCATCAAATTCTTGTGTCGCTTCAACATCGGATCCAATCGTGCTTTCCCCGGTTTCTACTGTTCCGGTAGAAGTATCCGATTGAGGGTCATAAAAGTGCTCCACGGCTGGCGTATCTTCTGAAAACTCACTGATCGGGAGTTCTAAAAGATTCGACTCATCAAGCGAAAGTTCTTCTCCATCCGAATCACTTATTTCCAGATGATCTGAAGTAGTGCTTTCGAATTCCTGACCCGATTCAGAGTCTTCATCGGTAACAAATTCATACGATTGAGAGGATTCGGCTTCTTCATCAATTTCGTAACCTTCTCCCTGTTGGCCGCTCTCAATTTCTTCGTGCGAGCCAAATTCGCCCACGTCATTCGATTCGATGATCTCGAAATCGGTTCCGGAATCGTAGCTCGTGGTTTCAATTTCTTCGGAGGATTCAAATTGCTGAGCTGTTTCGTAAGAAGAGTCAGCATGTGCGGGAATTTCAAATTTCGTCAAATCGCCAACCGCCATTCCGCCAACCTGATCCGTTTGAATCATTTCATCGTCGATACCGGCGTCTTCAAACTCCGAAATACGGGAAGAGCCATTCTCAATTTGGTCGGCGCCCCCTGCTGCCGCACCTGTGGCTAATTCAGACTCGGTGGTTTCATCTTCGACCACATCATTCGAGTTCAGCAAAAGGGAAACCGTATTGACGAGTTGGTTTATCGATTGAAAAGGTTTGGTCAAAAAGTCGTCAGCTCCTACACGCTTGGCTTCGTTTTCATCAAATGGCTCAAACGATCCGACGAGCAATACCACCGGCGTTCGCTTTTCACCATCGGATTGCCTGACCTTTTCACAAATTTCGTAACCATTTAAGCCCGGCATATTTACATCCGCCAGGATAATATCGGGCATATTTTCCCGAATTTTGTCCATTGCAGAATTCCCATCGCCGACCGAAATTACATCAAACCCCTCGTCCGCAAATGTAAGATTAACGACCTTTTGGATTGTGACGGAATCGTCTGCCAATAAAAGTTTTTGTTTTGACACTGAGTTTCGCTCCCTTTAATTTTCAAAAACAACCTAAATGCATTGAGTTTGGGGCTTTCTTTGTTTAGGTTTGAGTTTTATTTTTAGTCCTGGTAAACATCTGAAGCATCGATTTCAGCTGACTTGCAGAAAATGGCTTCGGTAAAAACGCAACTGCTCCGGCGCTGAAACTCGTCGAGGAAAGCGTAGGATTCTGCTCCGCCGTCATCATTATTACCGGTATATCTGCCAACCGTTCATCGGATTGCATGAATTTGACAAGTTCCGGGCCCTGAATATAAGGCATTACGACATCGAAAATAGCCGCATCGAAGGCATCGCCAGACTGCAATAGTTTATATGCTTCCTTTCCGTCTCGTGCAGCGATAACAGAGAATCCCTCTTTCTCGACAATTGCCTTGACCAACCGCAATATCGCCGGATCGTCATCAGCCACTAACACTCTCTTTAACTGTTCGTTTTCTGCTTCGCTCATTAAAGATTAATTGCCTTATCAATCGAAATCTATAGTAACAGACTTTCAGGATTTTTCACGAATCCCGACAAATCTTGCCGCAAGTTTTACCGCCGCTTGGATACTAGAATGATCCGCCAGGTTTTTTCCGACGATATCATACGCCGTACCATGATCGACCGAGGTTCGGATCAAGGGTAATCCAAGTGTAACGTTTACCGATTCTCCGAATGAAAGACACTTGACAGCAATCGTCGCCTGATCATGGTAGCAGGAAATCACTCCGTCGAATTCACCGTTAAAACCCCTTACAAAAATTGTGTCAGGAGAAAAAGGCCCTGAAACATCAATACCAAATTCATTGCAGCACGCCGCTATCGCAGGCTCAATTTCATCCGCTTCTTCGCTGCCAAACATTCCATCCTCGGAAGCATGTGGATTCAACCCCGCAACAGCTATCTTTACCTTTTTGTTCAGCAAGCCTGAAAGTTTTTCATCCGTAAACCTAATAAGTTTTACCAGGCTTTCTTTCCTGACTAAATCAATTGCCCGGAGCAAAGGCACGTGGGTTGAGAGCAAAACGACGCAAAGTTTATCGGCAAAAAAACTCATCGCAAAATCTTTGGTGTTCGTGAGTTCAGCCAAAAACTCGGTATGGCCGGGATAATCGTACCCTCCCATTAGAAGCGATTTTTTGTTTATCGGCGCCGTCGTTATCGCATCAATTCCCCCGGTTTTCCAAAGATCAACAGCAGCTTCAATATATTCAGCACAAGCCCTTCCGGCGACTTCACTTTCGACGCCGGGAGTAAAACCGCCGCCCAAATTATTCAAATCCATTACGGGAATTGCCGTTTGATTGCCCGTATTTTCGCTATCTGTCCAGTTTTCAAATTCGATTTTCGCACCGAGAGTTTTTGCCGTTTTTCTTAAAAACTCCAAATCGCCAATAATCAGAGGTCTGCAGTATTTCTGCAATTCCTGGTTTGAAACCGCTTTGACGATAACCTCGGGCCCGATTCCTGCGGGATCACCCATCGTAATTCCGATATTTGGAAAATTTCGTGATGTGCTAGATTGAGTCGGGCTTTCTTTTAAGTCTACTTTCACAAGCTTCCTTTGCGCCTCATGAGGTTCGCTCTTATTCAAGCTCAGCCTCTTTGTAAAAGTATTTTATATTATGTCTTAACAGCACCAAGTTCGGGGCGTCCTGCCGGATAATTTTCAATGCTTCCTGATCATACCATTCGATCGCACCCTTGATTTCCTCGCCGTCCTGCAAAACAAAAATCAAGTTGGTCCTCGCTTCGATTTGCTTTTTGTAATAATAAATCTCAGCACGCGTTTCGCGCGGTGGGGGTTGTTTTCTGGAAGAAGCCTCATCCACAGCAGCATTTCCCGGTGAAAAACGTTTTTGGTTTTTATCATTTTTCATACGGCCTGCCTACCAATTTAATACTTATATTTATTCAACATCCGGAGCCAGCGTCAATCAGCCTGTCGCCGAATAAAAGTCGGAACCTCCAAATCTTCATCCTTTCCATCCTCAACTCGGACAGTGGACGGACTCGCCGAAAACCCGGTTGCAACCGCCCGAACATCTTTCCGGGGCTCACCAGCCAATTTGTTAGAAGCAATTTTATGATCAAAACCCGTTGCAATTACTGTAACCTTCACCTCATTATCGTTACCCTCACAATAAACCGTACCGAAAATGATATTTGCATCTTCGTCCGCTTCATCGTGGACAAGGGCGATCGCTTCCTCGATTTCGTTAAGAGGGGTATTTTCCGAACCTGTAATGTTGATCAGCGCACCCTTTGCACCCTTTATTGAATTCTCCTCGAGCAATTTAGAATCAATGGCATTTTTCATTGCCTGTACCGCTGCCCCTTCACCGCTGGCACGACCGATTCCCATTAACGCCACACCCATACCTTTCATCACGGATTTAACATCGGCAAAATCGAGATTAATTATTCCCGGGATCGTTATCAGATCGCTTATTCCTTGAACCGCTTGAAGAAGGATGTCGTCGGCGCGCTGGAACGCCTCTTTGATCGTGATCTGTTCCTCTACTTCTTTGAGCTTGGAATTTGGAATTGTAATGATCGTATCAACTACACCGCGGAGTTCGGCCAAGCCTTCATCGGCCTGTTTCATTCGCTTCCTGCCTTCAACCGAAAACGGCTTTGTAACAACAGCAACCGTCAAACAATTCATTTCGGTCGCCAACGCAGCGATGACCGGAGCCGCGCCTGTACCCGTACCGCCGCCAAGGCCGGTCGTGACAAAGACCATATCGGCACCTTCGATCACATCCATGATCTTTTCGGAGTCTTCGAGCGCAGCATTTCGTCCAATTACCGGATCGGCACCTGCCCCTAATCCACGCGTCAATTGGCTGCCGAGCTGAATTTTCATCGGAGCCTTGGAATCATTAAGTGCCTGCACATCCGTGTTAGCGACTATAAATTCAACATTCTGAATGCCGGCTTCGATCATCCGATTGACCGCATTTCCACCGCCGCCGCCGACGCCGATGACCTTGATCCTCGCTCCCGTCACGGGCGGTTCATCCAGAAAAATTTCCAGCTTCTTTCCATTTTGAAGGCTATGCGTATTCATTATTATTGCTTCCTTTCTCGTCTAATTATTGATAGAACTAACGTTGCATGGGAGGAAATGGTGTCTTTTACCATTTCAACAATATGTAGTGCCTTATGGGTGCTAAGCATACAACGAATAGCGGTTGAAAATCTAGTCGAGACGTTGAATTTATCTAAATTTTCCTCGAAAACTTTCAAACCACTCTGCGACCTTTCGAGTCGACGACTTTCCATCCGAATTCAACTCTCGAATCTGCGCCCTCATCGAAGATAACGCAAGTCCCGTGCTTACCGCCCATTCCGGACTTTCGAGTCCGTCCACTAACCCGCCAAACAGTTTTTGCTGCGGAATTCCAACCCGTGTTGGCGCATCAAACACCTGCTCGGCTATCTCTACAATTCCTCGGATCGACGCACTTCCACCGGTCAACACAACCCCGCTCGAAATTTGCGCTTCAACCCGAGAAACCTCCCGAGCGATATGCTGAAGAAGTTCTATCGCCCGCGGCTGCAGCACGTCGCAAAGAATCTCTTTTGTTAATTGCCGGGTCTCCGTTCGCCCGACCGGCGTGATTTCGATCACACCTTGTTTCTCTTCTTCATCCATCAAATATCCGGCGACGCATCCGATTTCTTTCTTTATTTTTTCCGCATCGGGAATCGAAACGCGCAAACCAGTTGCGATATCCTTTGTAAAATTCATTCCGCCAAATGGAAAAACCACCGTGTGCTGAACTGCACCGCGGCCAAAGATCATCAGGCTCGTAATTTCGGCACCAATGTTTACTACAGCGCAGCCGTATTCGCGGTCTTCATCCGTCAGAGTACTCGTCGCGGCTGCGAGCGGTTCGAGCATTATTTGCTCGACCTCGAGACCCGAATTATGAATTGACTTGACAATATTTTGCCGACCAGCACTCGGACTCGTAACAACGTGAACCAGCGCCTCTAATCTTGCCCCGCGCATTCCGACCGGTTCAATGATCCCGTCTTGCCCATCGATGATAAATTCCTGCGGAAGGCGATCAACGATTTCCCAACCCGTCGGAAGCTGGATCGCACTCGCAGAATCGATTGCCCGCTCAACGTCTTCGGTCGTAATCTCGCGCTCCGAACCGGCAACCGCTACGACACCATTTCTGTTTTCGCCCTGAAGATGTTCGCCGGAAAAATTCACCGTCGCCATTTGCACTTCGAGTCCGCTGACGCGCTCAGCCTCTTCAATCGCTTTCTTTACGGATTCGACAACCGAGTTTGTCGTCGTAACAATTCCCCGACGGAGTCCTTTCGATTCGCTTTTTCCGAAGCCGACAATATTCATCTTGCCATCTTCTTCGGGCTCACCGATCACACACCGTACGCGACTTGTCCCGATGTCTAAACCTACCGCATGAACTTCTTGATTTATCATATTTCTAAATTTTACGAATTGCGGTATTCGATGACCGTTCGAGCGCCGCTTACTATTATTGCTTCGACCTCTTTTCCGCGCCCCGCAATATTTTCCAGACCTTTTTGAAGGCGATCGCGGAAATTCTCTCGCCCCAAATATATTGTTACCGCTTCACCGGAATCAGCGACGATCGCTCTGGGTTCGCGCATATCAGACAAATCGATGGCTTTGACGCGACTCGCAAGATCGAATTCTTGCCAGTCATTCTTGAGCTGGGTAAAAAGCGCAACTCTTTCTTTGTTCTTCTCCAGGGCGGTTGTGGTTTTGCGGGTATCCCAGCCTAACATTATAAATGGAGGGCGATTTTCAGCCGCACCCAACGTGTCGAGAACCAACCCATCTTCATCAACCCAAAAGTCTTTTCCGTCGATGCGCGCCAATGCACGGGGAATTCTTTCGTTCACGTAAACACTGAATTTATTCGGCAAGACGCGGGAAATGCTCGCTTTTTTTACAAACTTAAGTTCTTCTACTTCACGTTTTATCGCGTCGAGATCAGCATGCCAAACTCCGGTCGTCGAGGAATTTGCTTTGACGATTCTCTCGATGTCGGAACCCGGTGTCCGAACGATTCCGCGAACTGCGACAGCGTGTAAATCGAAGAAGGAAGAAGCCGTAACACTGCGGTAACCCATCATTACAAGAAATCCCAGACAAAAAAGGATCGTGAACATAAAGAACATCGGCACAAACACATTTGCCAGCTTGTTATTGCTTTTTTTCCGTGTCGCGGTCGTTCTTCTTCTATTTGTTGCGGTTGCGGTTCTTGGACTTGTCGTTGTTCGTTTTCTAGGCATGTCGCTCCTTTAAAAGTTCTAGAATGTCATCAGAAAGCTTTGTGATACTCCCTGCTCCAAGTGTTATTACCAAATCATTTGGCTGCAAATTCTCGACTACTCTCGCGGCGGCTTGCTCGACTCCGCCAATGTATTTCACATTTTTGTGTCCGAATTCTTCGATCTTTCGAGTCAAGACTTCGGCCGTAATTCCTTCGATTGGTTTTTCGCTCGCCGGATAAATATCAAGCAAATAAGCAATATCCGCGTTATTAAAAGATGTCGCGAAATCTTCCATAAGATCCTCGGTTCGTGAATAACGATGCGGTTGAAAAACGACTACGATTCGCCGTCCCCCGGAGCTGTTTTTGGCGGCCGATAGAGTCGCTACGATCTCGGTCGGATGATGCCCGTAATCATCAAAAATCTTTATATCATTTGCCTCACCTTTATACTCAAAACGGCGATTTGCATTCTTAAAGCTCGCAAAGGATTCGGCAATTTTTTGAAACGGGATATCGAGTTCTAATGCAACAGTGATTGACGCGAGCGCGTTATAAACATTGTGCTTTCCGGGGACCGGGAGTTTTATTTCACCTAGGTTATCGTTACCTCGGAAAACCGTAAATGTCGAGCCAAAATCATCACCGAATGAAATGTCGTGAGCAGAAATATCGGCTTGCTTGCTGAAACCATAGGTTACGATCCGCCGCTTGATGTTTGGGATAATAGATTGAACATTGGGATCGTCAAGGCAAATGATCGCCGCGCCGTAAAACGGAACCTTATTCGAAAAGTCCGTAAAACATTGCACGACATCTTCCATTCCTTTGTAAGATTCCATGTGCTCGCGATCAATATTTGTCACGACGGCGATTGTCGGATAGAGCATTAAGAATGAACGATCGCTTTCGTCGGCCTCAGTCACAAACCATTCGCTGCTGCCAAGTTTTGCATTCGATCCGAGCGTTTCGACAACCCCGCCTACAACGGTAGTCGGATCAACACCGGCGAAACCCAAAATATTCGCAACCATCGAAGTTGTCGAAGTTTTGCCATGCGAACCCGACACTGCAACGGAATAAGGTTTTAGGGTCATTAGCTCGGCAAGCATTTCAGCGCGCGGGATAATCGGAATTTTCTTTTCACGAGCGGCCTGAATCTCAGGATTGTCTTCCTTAACGGCGGATGAATAAACAACGACTTGAGCTTCTCCGACATTTTCCGCAGCATGTCCTTCAAATACTTTTATATGCAGCAAATTCTCGAGCCTTTCGGTATTTTTTGATTTATTTAGATCCGAGCCGGTCACATTAAAACCAAGATTACATAAAACTTCCGCAATCCCGGACATACCGATTCCGCCGATTCCTATGAAATGTATATTTTTTACATGACGAAACATATTTTCTTTCTAGGCAGAGACCGTTTAATTCTTTTTGATCAAGCTTTCAATTAGATCAACCGTCGCCTCAGCGGCATCGATCTTTGCCAGGCTTTTAGCCGCTCTTTCCATAGTCGTGATACGATCCGGCTTTTCTGCAAATTCGATTATTTCCTTTGCCAGCCCTTGACCATCCAGATCGGCCTGCAGGATCATTTTCGCTGCGCCAGCCGTTTCAAAAGCTTCTGCATTATTCCGCTGATGGTCGTCCGCCGCCGTCGGCAATGGAACCATTATTGCTGCTTTTCCCGCCGCTGCGACCTCGGCACAGGTTGTTGCACCAGCTCGCGAAATTATCAAATCCGTCTTTTCAAATTCTGAAACAATATCCGAAATATATTCCCGAACATCGGCCTTATCCCAACCATTCTCTGCATATCCGCTCTTTACCGTGTCATGGTCGTACTTTCCCGTTTGATGAACGATATTCAAATTATCTTTCACAGCTTCGAGGTGTTTTAGAGCCGCGATCATCGCTAAATTTATTCCGCGGGCGCCCTGCGAACCACCGAAAAGAAGTAAATTTAATTTCTCGCTCCTTTCCTTGGGCTTGATCTCAAAAAACTCTTTGCGAACGGGATTTCCTGTGACCACGCCCTTGTTTCCAAAATAAGGCAATGCTTCTTCAAATGTAAGCGCGGCTTTTGTCACAAACCTTGCCAACCTACGATTCGTAAAACCCGGAAGCGCATTAGAATCCATCGCAAGCGTCGGAATTTTCAAAAGACTTGCCATTAATAAAACTGCTCCGGTTACATAGCCGCCGGCCCCAACAACGACATCGGGCTTAAAAACTTTCACAAGCTTTCGCGCCTCAAGAAAACTTTTTGGCAAAACTAAAAGGCCTTTTAGTTTTCCTATGGCGCCAACGTTTTTTAGCGCCATGCTTTTTATCAAAGAAAGCTCAAAACCATTTTCAGGAACGATCCGCGTTTCGAGGCCGTGCTCGGTTCCGACAAATCTTACAACGCTCATTTCATCGCGGCTCAAAATTTCTTTCGCCACCGCAATGCCCGGATAAATATGTCCGCCTGTTCCTCCGGCGGCGATCAAAACTCTCATTTTGGCGTTTTCCGCGTAACCGATTGTCTCTTCGCTTTCCGCTTTCTTTCCTTTGGCGGAGTATTTGTCGAATGAACCCCGTCCTCAAACGAGATAAAACCTGCATGCTGCGAAATGTTCAGCAAAATACCGACAGCAAAAAGAGTGACAATTATCGATGATCCGCCATACGAAATAAACGGCAGCGGAATTCCCTTTGCGGGCAAAATCGAAATTACTACGCTTATGTTGAACAGCGCCTGAACTATTATCCCCGTGATAATGCCGATTCCCAAAAGCATCCCAAATCGATCCGGCGCAAGAAGTGCGGCACGTGTTCCGCGCCAAAGGAGGATCCCAAATGCCGCCAGAACCGCAAGTGTACCTACGAGTCCGAGCTCTTCGCCGACATTGGCGAAGATAAAATCCGAATGCGGATACGGAAGGTAAAAAAGCTTCTGCTGACCGCGTGCAAAACCTTCACCAAAAATCCCTCCGGAACCAATTCCCATCAGCGACTGGCAAACCTGATAGCCTGCGCCGACACGGTTTTCTTCGCTGCACGGTTCGAGAAAAGCGGCAAGTCTTCGCATACGCCATGGGGCGAGAATCAACGCAAGCGAACCGATAAATCCAAGGGCTGCCGAGACTGCTGTCAAATGCAGGATTTTTGCTCCTGCTGCAAAATAGACGCTGACAAATATCGCGCAAAGTACAATTACAGTACCTAGATCGGGTTCGAAAAAGATCAATCCCGAGAGAATCCCCATTATCACAAGGCACGGTAAAACAGTTTCACGTACGTCGCCGACCAAATTCTCGTTTCGAGTTAAGAAATAAGCGAGAAATATCGGCAATGAAACCTTGGCTATTTCCGAAGGTTGAAACGACATTCCGGGAAAACGTATCCATCTTCTTGCACCGTTGACGGACGGAAACCCAAAAACCGCAAGAAGCAAGATCACCGTAATTATCAAAAATCCATAAACGATATATTCGTGTTCATACCATTTATAGTGAATTTTGCTCGTCGCATACATCAGGGCGAGTCCTACCAAGGTAAAACCGAATTGCTTAAAGAAATAAGAAAACTGCGTTGCGCCATCGGTTTCCCGGAGTGAGATCATCGCCGATGCACTGTAAACCATCACCGAACCAAACAGCGCAAGACCCGCCGTTATCGCAAATAAAAACCAATCGATTCGCAGTTTTTTAGCCATCTGATTCTCAAACGAGAAATTTCCATCAGCGAATATTTTTCACTGCTTCCTTAAAATCTTCGCCCCGCTCTTCATAACTCTCAAACATATCAAAACTCGCACACGCCGGAGCAAGCAGAACGGAATCGCCTTTTTCCGCATTTTCAAAACTTTTTTTGACAGCTTCTTTCATTGATTCTGCCCTCACGATTTCCGCAACGCTTCCGAGTTGTTCTTCGATGTTGTCAGCGTCTTCGCCGATCAAGATCAATTTTCGAACCTTGGATTCAACCAATTTTTCAAGCGGCTTATACGGCGCGTTTTTCCCAATTCCGCCAAGTATCAAAATAATTTCGCCATCTTCTTCGCTCAGTGCTTCAAGTGCCTTCAATGTTGCATCAACACTCGTCGCTTTAGAATCGTTGTAGAATTTAACGCCCTGCACTTCCTTTACGAATTCAAGCCTGTGCTCAACCGCCCGAAATTCCCGAATCGTGTCCTTCATCGATTCCGGCGATGCTCCGCAGGCGAGCCCGGCTGCTAAACCAGCGAGGATATTTTGTACGTTGTGAATTCCCCGCAGCGTCATATCGTCGCGTGTCGTCAAAACCTTCTCTTTCCCACCGGCCCTGCAAACCAGATCCCGTCCTCGTAAAAATAATCCTTCATCGAGTTCCCGCGCGGTTGAAAACATGGTAACGATTGCCTTTAAGCCTGCCGCCCAAGATGATGTGATCTCATCATCGGCGTTTAAAATCGCCAAATCTTCGCTCCGCTGATTAAGAAATAAGCGGTGTTTTGCAGCGGCGTAATCCGTAAAAAGTTCGTATCGATCCATATGATTAGGCGTTACATTTAAACAAATTCCAACGTTTGGTCGAAAATCCTTTATCGTCTCAAGCTGAAAACTTGAAAGTTCAGCAACCGTCCAGGTCTCGTTGGTCGAGCTTTCCGCCAGCGAAAGCAACGGTGTTCCGATGTTTCCTCCAACATGAGTTTCTATACCGGCATTTCTTAATAGCTCACCGATCAAACTTGTCGTCGTAGTTTTCCCGTTAGAACCGGTTATGCCTACGATCCGCCCTGTCATAAAACGGTATGCGAGCTCGACCTCGCCAATCACCTCGCCGTCTTTTCGGTCAACGTATCGCGCGGGAATCACTCCGCTCGGAACCCCGGGGGAAATTACTACAAGATCGATCTGATCCAGGAGCCATGTCGGAATGTTTCCATCGATCAACCCTACATTAAATTTTTCTTTCAAAGAGCGAGCTTCTTCAGACCAACTCGAAATTTCCTTTCTATCGTGGAGTGCAACAACCGCACCCTTTTCCGCCAAAAATCTTGCCGACGCAACCCCGGATTTTCCTGCGCCCAAAACTAGTGTTTTTCTGTCCGCAAGTTTCAAAATAGTTTCTTCGACGAGCCAATGGCAAAATTTCGTTCTTCTCTCCGCGCTCTTTGCGTTCTCTGCGTTGAATTCTTTACCGCAGCTTAAGCGTCGATAAACTCAGCAGCGCAAACAAAATAGCCACGATAACAAAACGGAAAACTACCTTTGATTCTTTCCAACCCGACAATTCAAAATGATGGTGGATCGGCGACATCTTGAAGACCCGCTTTCCCGTAAGTTTGAATGATGCAACCTGGATCATTACGGAAAGTGCTTCGATAATAAAAATTCCGCCGATAAACGGGAGCATAAACTCCTGCTTTGTCAAAATTGCCACCGTCCCAAGTGCTCCGCCGATCGCGAGCGAACCGACATCGCCCATAAAAACCTCTGCTTTTGGTGCGTTGTACCAAAGAAAACCCAAACTAGCTCCAACCATCGCACCGCAAAATACGGTCAGTTCTGCCGCTTCAGGTTTATGCGTAAGTGCCAGATGATCCGCCCAGCGCGCATCACTCGCTACATAGGTCAGCCCGGTTAACGTTGCCATTGCAATAAAGGTGACGCTGATCGCCAAACCATCCAAACCATCGGTTAAATTAACCGCGTTTGAGGATCCAAGGAGAATAAAAATGATAAAACCCAAATAAACCCAGGGTCCGACGTATGTGATATTTGTGATCGCCGTGCTTTTTAGAAATGGAATACTCAAATTCCATGGATAGTTTGCAAACCCCCAGAGCACGAGCCAAACACCGATCGCGACTATTATTTGACCGAGGAGTTTTTGCTTCCCGGTCAGCCCGAGATTTCGTTTCTTTACGACCTTTATATAGTCGTCAGCAAATCCTATAACAGCAAACAAACACGTCGAAATAAGTGCCAGCCATAAATAAAGACTGTCGAGCCGAGCCCAAAGAAGTGTTGAAACAACGACCGAACCTATTATCAATACGCCCCCCATCGTTGGCGTTCCTTTTTTCTCCTGATGCGATTCCGGACCCTCTTTCCGAATTTCCTGTCCAAATTTCAATGCGGCTAGCTTTTTTATTACCTTTCCGCCGAGAAGAAGCGATAGCAGCAGGGCGGTTATCGTTGCCCACGCGGTGCGAAACGTCAGATACTGAATGACGTTTAGCCCCTTGAAAAGATAAGATTCGCTCCCCGCCGGGTATTGTTTAAAAACAAGTTCGTATAAAAAATAATAGAGCATTTATCTGGGTAAGAGTCCCGGATCGTTTCGTCGGATCAAGCTCTTACGGTTTTTGATCAAAATTCTGAATAATTTTCTCAATGACTATTTCAGTGCGGACACCTCTTGATCCTTTTACTAAAACTACGTCATCTTCCTTTAACTCATTAATAAGAAATTCGCCCGCTTCTTCCGAACTCGAAAAAAACCGCGCATTTTCCATCCCCATTTCTACGGCCGAATTAACCAGATCTTTGGCCAATCCGCGGACACCTATCAAATAATCGACGCCGCTTGCAGCAAGCTCCTTTCCGGTTTGTTCGTGAATTTCTTTTTCTTTTATTCCTAACTCAAGCATTTCACCTGCAACTAAAATTTTGCGTTTTGATTTACCCGCTCCCTCTGTCAAAGTGCCGACCATTTTTAGAAGTGCCGTCGGATTGGAGTTATAGGAATCGTTGATGATCGTGAATCCCTTTTGAAAGTGAAGTATCTCACCGCGCTGCGAAGGAGGTTTTACGGTCCCAAGCGCATT
Source organism: Pyrinomonadaceae bacterium (assembly GCA_037969475.1). Taxonomy (GTDB): domain Bacteria; phylum Acidobacteriota; class Blastocatellia; order Pyrinomonadales; family Pyrinomonadaceae; genus Aridibacter. The sequence goes on from JBBKXN010000109.1 coordinate 16,409, forward strand.
AGAAATTTCAAGCGCCGTCATGCCAAAACTGTAACCAACGGCCGAAGCCGCCAGTGCGTTTAGGACATTGTGGCGACCGGAATGCTGAAAAACAACTTGTTCTTCGCCGGACGGGGTTTTCAACGTAAAATGAGTTTCTTCAAAACGTTTCATTGTAACTCCCAAAGCCATAATGTCGGCTTCATTTTCGATTCCGTAAGTTATCGTTTTTCCGCTATGGAGTTTTTTCATTTCCATCACGCGAAAATCGTCGGCGTTCAATATCGCTGTTCCGCTCGGTTTTAGGTTTTCAACGACTTCTGATTTCGCTTTCCAAATATTTTCGATCGACCCAAGATATTCGATGTGTACCGGCAAGATATTTAATACAACAGCGAAATCCGGCGGCGAAATTTCACAAAGTTTTGCGATCTCCCGATTTGGCGTAGACATTCCCATTTCCAGAACCGCCGCATCATAACTTTCATCCGCTGCAAGTTTCAAAACTGTCATCGGGTGCCCCAAACCGTTGTTGAAACTTTTTTCTGTTTTCAAAACTTTCCGCCCCGAAGCGGAGAGTATGTGGGACGTAAAATCTTTTGCTGTCGTCTTTCCGGCGCTTCCTACCACTGCGATAACCGGTTTATTCCATATGCGGCAAACATTTTTAGCCAATTTTTGAAACGATGCGATCACATCCTCGGCATAAATGATCCGATCAGAAAATTCTTCGAGCATTTCGTGATGTTCATCATATCTATCGCTTCGAACGACTGCCGCAGCTGCTCCGCTTCCAAATGCAGATTGAACAAACTCAGTGGCATCCAGGAATTCACCGTTGAAACAATTATTTTTAAATTCCGGCTGCGAGAAGGCAAAAAACAAGTCCCCCGCTTTTACTTCGCGCGAATCGGTTGGGAAAGAAGTCACGTCGATTTGCAGTAGAGCGGGGTTCAGGTTTGACGCATCTGCGTTCATATATTTGATTGCAGTTTCTAGTTTCAAGTGTCCGTTTTGGGTTTAACACCCGTCTTATTTCGAGTTTCGGGTTTCAAGGTCTTTGGTGTATCGCGTCTCTTTTCCGGTATTCGTTTATCACTTTTTTCTTCCGGGCGCGGCTTTTCCAGCTTCTTTATGATTGCGTTAGAATCATCCGGGTTTGAATCAGCCGACACATCCGAGGCATCAGAGATCGGCGGTTCTTCGGGAATCATGTCACGATTCTTTCCTTCGTCAGATTTTTGCTCGGCAACAAAATCATCTTTCAGCCGAATATCAGGAACGACATTTAACTCCGGCAGTACCTGCTCTGCGATTTCTTTAAAAACCGGTGCTGCCACCTGTCCGCCGTAGCGCTCTGATCCTTGCGGTTCGTCCATTACCACTGCAATCACTATCTCGGGATTGTCCGCCGGCGCAAAACCGATAAATGAAGAAACGTATTTGTTGCGATTTACGGCTTTTAGATCCGCGTCATATTTCCAAGCCGTACCCGTTTTTCCAGCCGAAGTGTAGCCATTGAGTTGGGCCCTTTTTGCTGTACCATCCAATACAACCTGCTGCAGCATCATACGCAAGGTTCTCGCAGTTCCAGTGCTAACAACTTGAACCTTTTTGGGGGTTGTCGTGGAAACGATTTCACCATTTGCTTTGCGAATTTCTTTGACGATGTGCGGTTGGATTTTTACGCCGTCATTAGCAATAGTCGCAAAAGCGGTTGCACTTTGCAACGCCGTAACACCGATTTCATACCCAATAGACATCGATGCTAAAGAGTCGCCGTTCCAAGTATTCGGCGGACGCAAAAGCCCCGAAGTTTCAGCCGGAAGTTCGATACCCGTTTTGCTCCCAAACCCGAAATTTCTCGCGTATTTGTAAAAACTTTCCTTGCCGACCTTGGTCGCGGTTTTGATTGCTCCGACATTGCTTGATTGCGCAAACGCATCTGTATAACTAACGCGGCCAACCGCGTGCGAATCGCTAAACGTATGTCTTGCGATCGTGATTGTGCCGTTTCCGCAGTCAATCTGATCGTTTGGCCTAATGAGTTTTTCTTCAAGCGCGGCACCATAAGTGATCAGCTTAAACACGGATCCGGGCGCGTAATTATCCTGAATTGCATGGTTGTTCCACATGCCCGGCTTCAGTTTTTGAATTTCATTTGGATCAAATGAGGGATAATTGGCCATCGCTAGAATTTCGCCCGTTTTAGGATTCAGGACAATTGCTTTGCCTTTTTTCGCGTTGACTCTCTTGGCTCCGCGGGCGAGGGCTTCCTCAACTTTGTATTGAATTGAATTACTTATAGTTAAAACAACATCTTTTGGCTCTTCCCGCTCAGCACCCCATTCATCATAGACCCGGCCGAGACGGTCTCGTTCGCGCCAGGTTTTTGTCGCTTCCCCGCGCAAAGCGTCTTCCTGGGACATTTCAATTCCGGCTTGACCCAGATCATCGGAATTACTAAACCCGATTACTTGAGCTGCCATCGTTTTATACGGATAACTCCGTTTTTGCTCCTCTGACCAGTGAAGTCCTTCAGCTTTTGGAAGATCGTTTTTGTTAATATCTTCGTTCGCTAGCTTTTCGTTTACTTCATCAACAAGGTCCTTATCAAGCTTTCTTGCGATCCAAACAAAACGCTTATCATCCTTTTTGCCGTCGTTAATTCGGCGGGCAATAATTTTCGGATTCTGTTTAAGAACTTTCCCAATACTCCTCGCCAGTGCGTCAACATCGGAAACTTCAGCCGGATCGACATACAGCGAACTAACTTTCAGACTCATTGCCAACGGACGGTCGTTGCGGTCGAAAATTGTTCCCCGAAGTAGTTTACTCTTGATAACGTCACGTCGCTGGTTGAGAGCTCGCTCACGAAACGATTTATGTTCGGAGACTTGGAGGTGTACGAGTCTTACGCCGATTGCACCGATCCAAAAAATAAAAAAAGCGACTATCAACATAAATCGCGTAAAAACCATTTGCATCGAACTTCGTTTTTTTCGTGTTTTGCTTCTTGGCATTTTCCTATTTTTTCGAGCGTTTTCTTATCTTGTGATTAAAGCCGCGGTCTCATCATCTATATCTAGTCTGCGGCCCTTCTTTCCGGTCTTTTCATTTTGAAACTTGACCTTCGGTTCATTGATTATGGTTTTTCTAGCGCCTTTCTCGGGTAATGAGGCTTTCGTTGGTTTTTGCCCAAACAAGTTCTCCGCACGCGCAAAGGCACTTGTCACTTGCTCGTCCGATGATATTGTGTGAGTTGTTGTCTCAACCGGCTCCCTATAAGTGACAACCTCTATATTGCTGGCCGTGCTTTCTCTGAACCCTAATTTGATAGCCGATTTGCTGATCACAGAGATCGCCATCTCGCGCTCAAGAATCATTCGCCGCTTTTCAGATTTCAGTTTCTCAACCTGCCTGCGGAGTTTCGCATTTTGGATCCCAAAATCCATAGAAGAAAAATGAAGCCGCGCCGCCATAAAAAACCCTGAAACCAGAAGCAACCCGCAAACCAGCGTGAGCGCACAATATTTCCAGGGGATCGGATCGCGTTCGCGTCTGATTCTCGGCTTTCTGCTTGTCGTAATTTTCTTTCTTTTCATCATTTTTCATCCTTCGAGGGATTTATAGTTTCGCGCAAGCGCGCAATTTAGCACTTCTCGAACGGGGGTTTTGCAGCTGTTCCGATTCGTCCGGAACCAATGGTTTGCGAGTTAAAATTTGAACAATTTTTTCGGCACCGCAAACACATTGAGGAAATTTTGGCGGGCAAAAACATTTTCCGGCAAGGCTTTGAAACGCTCGCTTAACAATTCTATCTTCGAGCGAGTGAAACGTTATTACCACCAGTATTCCTTCAGTTTTCAATAAATCTACGCTGTCGCGCAAGAACTTTTCTAAGATATCGAGTTCACCATTTACTGCGATTCGCAGTGCTTGAAAGGTTTTTGTTGCGGGATGAATTTTGTTTTTTCCTTTCTGCCTTGGAATAGCTCGTTTTACTAAATTTGCAAGCTGTGTAGTTGTTTGCACGGATTCGTCCGCGTCTCTTCGTTCTACAATCAATCGCGCGATCCGCCGTGAATGTCTTTCTTCGCCGTATTCATAGATGACATTTGCAATTTCTTCTTGTGAGAGCCGCTCCAAAAGTTCAGCCGCGGTTTCGCCATCTGAGTTTGGATTCATTCTCATATCGAGTGGCGCATCAAACCGAAAACTGAAACCCCGACTCTCACTATCAAATTGGAGCGATGAAACGCCAAGATCGGCGATAATACCATCAACCTTTTCGATTCCGGCAAGATTCACAACCTCTCTGATATCAGCGAAATTGCTGTGAAAAATTTCGATCCGCTTTCCAAAATCCCCGAGCCGCTTCACTGCAAATTTGACAGCCTCAGTGTCTTGATCGATTCCAATTACACGAGCACGATCATTCGTCGCGAGAATTTTTTCGGAATGTCCGCCCAATCCCAACGTGGCATCTACATACACTCCATCTTCTTTGACGCTTAAACACTCAAGCGCCTCGGAAACCATCACGGGCTGATGTATGCTCTCGATTTTTTGTGTCGATTTATTCAAAGAACAAATTCGGTAAACTCTTTGTTGTGTGCTGTTTGGCGAAGAATTTGTACAAAGAAATTTTTTGTTCGACCGTGTTGTAGCCGTCTAGTCCAATGTATAAATTCAGGTTTTTGTGGTCAATCCGAGATTTTTTTCCTAGAAAAGTGCTTAATATTCTCCACGTTCTTAAACACTTTAGATAAGTTTTGGGGGAACTTTTTTCTGCGCCTTAGACTTATAACCACAAGGTAATATGGATATTACGCGCAACCGCAAGCCTATGTCAAGAATAATTTTCTGTTTTATTTTAATCAAGTGCTTAAGGATTTCGATTTTTCGCCGCTTTCGAATGGATACTACCTTGTATCTTGTTGTTCATCCATTGCGTTCATACAATATATTGCGTAAAGTTTATTTTTTATGGAATTTACATTTTTCCAATTATTATTTTTTGGAATCGTCGCAGCTCTTGCAAATGTCGTTGGCGGATTGATCTTATTCCCAACCGGAATTTACAAGCATTACAGGCGTTTTCTGAAATACCTTTTGGCACTCGGAGCCGGATTCATGCTCGCCGTAACTTTCATCGAAATTATTCCCAAAACGATCTCAATTTGGCAAACCCAGAAAAACCTTCCTGCTATTGGAGAAAATCTTTACCTACCGATGATTCTCTTGCTCGCGGGCTATCTTCTGACACAGTTTTTCGAGCACACGATTGCACCGCATTTTCATCTGGGCGAGGAAGTTCATTCCGAACATTTGATCTCGACAAAATCAGCCTATACTGCAATCGGCGGGCTTTTGATACATACATTTTTCGACGGCGTATCTATTTCGGCAGCCGCTCAGGTTGATTCCAAAATAGGAATTTTGATGTTTGTCGCTGTTTTTCTGCACAAGTTTCCCGAAGGTTTCACTATCGCGTCGATGGTCTTGGCTACGGGCAAGAAGTTTAAGGAAGTGTTGATCGCGACTTCTCTGGTCGGGTTCACAACCCTGCTCGGTGTAATGGGATTTTATTTCGTAGGCACAAACCTCGAATCGGCAATAGCCTATGCGCTGCCGCTGGCGGCTGGAGTTACGCTATATGTTGCGGCGAGCGACCTCATCCCTGAGGTAAATCATCATGGCGGAAAAAATCCTCTGGTGTCTTTTTCAGTTTTTGCCGGCGTCGCCTTATTTTTCGTGATGCATTTCGCTCTCCACACTTTTCTCCAAGTCTAAACAATTCGAAACTTTTTCGAACTTCCTTATTTATCAATAATTTGACAGAATAATGATACGAAAATGATCAGGAAATATCGCGTCATAACACTTTTTGCGCTTTTATTTTGCGCTCTTGCACAAACGGCTTTTACTCAAACGGGTGGCGACGCTTTTTCCATTGATAAATCTCCGCTGCCAAAACCAAATAGTCCGGTCGTCGACCTTGCGGGAGTTATCGACGCGGAAACAAAGGCGCGTTTAGAGAAAAAAATTATCGCATTCCGTGATAAAACGAATCCCCGCATCGAAATCGCAGTCGCGGTTGTCAAAACGACAGGTGATCGACCAATTTTTGAATACGCTCTGGCGGTTGCACGAGGCTGGGGAATAGGAACAAGGGCGGACGATAATCCCGGTGCGCTGCTTCTGGTTGCCGTTGATGATCGAAAATATTTTACGCAGGTCAGCAAAGACCTCGAAGATGAGTTGACGGATGGATTGGTCGGCTCGCTGCAGCGCAGCTACCTGGTGCCCGAATTTAAAAGGGGAAATTATGCGAAAGGTATCGAAGACACGATTGACGCGTATGTCCGCACGATAGAAGAAAGAAAAAGCGGAGCGCCGGCCGGAGTGACAAACGATCAGAGCGGTGGAAGCGAAGGAATTAACGATTCCAAGGATGGATCGATTTGTGGGCTCCTGGTTTGTCTGATTGTTATAGGTATTATCGTGTTCATAATCGTTGCTCAATCCAGAAGCAAATCAGGACCCGATAAGAATGACAAAGATCGTTGGGGCGGAGGCGGTTTTGGCGGCTCTGGCGGTGGAAGCGGTAAAGGGGCAGAAATTGCAGGAGACATTCTGGGCGCGATCCTCGCCGGTTTAGCAAGCGGGGGCGGCAGCTCAAGTAGCGGTTCGTCTAGCAGTTGGGGCGGTTCCTCGGGTGGCGGCAGCTGGGGAGGATTCGGCGGAGGCGGTGATTTTGGAGGCGGAGGTGCCGGCGGTGGCTGGTAGAATGAGATTCCGGATTACAGGTCCCATTTCGTAGATTTGGACTTTAGTTTGTATCATTTACCTTGAACTTTATTCCTATGAAACATTATTTTACAAGCTTTATTGACGACATAAGAAGTACACACGGAAATAATCTCGTGTCTGTGATCCTCTACGGATCGGCGGCGGCGGGCGACTTTATTCCAAACGAATCCGATTACAACGTATTGATCGCGCTAAATAAGATCACGCCGAAAGATCTGCGAAACGCACACGCCTGTATGCGTGAATGGAACAAAATGGGACATCCCGTGCCGGTTTATTTTACTGTCAGCGAATTAAAAAACGCGGGTGATGTTTTTCCAATTGAGTTTCACCAGATGGAGCATGCGAGAGTCGTACTATTCGGTGAAGATGTTTTGGCAGACGTTATTATTTCGGACAAGTATCTTCGTCATCAAACCGAATTTGAGCTTCGAAGCAAACTTTTGCAGCTGCGCCGTCGATATATCCACGCCTCAGCCTCGTTGGAAATGCTGCTGACTTTAATGTCAGATAGTTTGGCAAGCTTTTCGGCGATATTCCGGGCAGTGCTTTTATTAAAAGGAATCGAACCGCCAATCACAAAACAGGAGATCGTCAGCCTGACCGTGAAACATCTCAACATTGACGGAGAGCCATTTGAAAAAATCTTTAATATTCGGGAGAATGATGATTCCGTGCCTTTTACTGAAGTCTCCGCGAATCAGCTATTTTCCGATTATATGGAAAGGATCGAAAATGTGATTGACGCGGTTGATAAGATAGAAAAATCATAGACATTCGCCTTTCATTTATGGATGGAGATTGATCCAATTTTTAGGAGAAAACATGAGAAAAGCATTATTACTATCAATTACAGTTTTTATAGCCTTCGGATTGAGCGGATGCAGCTATAACACTCTTACCGAAAAACAGCAGGGCGTAAAAGGAAAGTGGGCAAACGTCGAAAGCCAGCTTCAGCGCCGTGCGGATCTAGTACCCAACCTGGTTAAGACAGCACAGATGTCGGGTGTTCAGGAACAGGAAGTGTTTGGACAAATAGCGGATGCACGCTCGCGTCTTTTGAACGCTGCGAAAGAAGCTCCAGCTGGTGCCGATGGTGATAAAACACCGGAACAAAAACAAGCAATTCTCGAAGCAAATAATAGCTTTGGCGGTACGATTGGCCGGCTATTATCTTTGCAGGAAAATTATCCGCAACTTCGTTCGAGCGAAGCCTTTATGAAAGTGCAAGATGAGCTCTCTGCCACGGAAAACCGGATCAACGTTTCGCGGATGGATTATAACCAGGCAGTGACGGACTACAACACAACGCGTAATCAGTTTCCGGCAGTTTTGACGGCGAGTTTGCTAGGTTTTAAGGAAGAACCGTTCTTTAAGGGTGACGATAAATCAAAACTGACTCCAGATGTCGGAAGCCCGGATGCATTGAGAAAGGATAAAACGAGCACCGCACCGGCGCCCGCGAATGCAAATGCAAATACTTCTGCGGACAAATCCGCCGAGAAGAAATAACTATCGATCAAAAACCGCGTGAACTGCACATTGAGCAGTGATCGCAGGGCTTGCCGTTTGGTTCAAACGTGCAAGCCTTTTCTTGTTCTTTATTCTCGATAATTTGATCAGAAATCGCTTCGATAACGTCAAATTTTTCAAGGCTCGGATGTAATGTTTGCGGAATTTGAACTGAAGGAGCCGGGTTGGCGTCAAGGAATTGTTCGATCCTTTCCAACCGCCGGTTGATGCCTGCTAGACTTACCTCAAGCGAATCCTCGCCCGAAAAGGATTCATCTTTTAAAACCGCAGCAAGTTTTTCAGCAAGAGAATTGATATCGAGATCCGGCATTATTCTACGTATCCTGTTTATCCCCGTTTAATTCGTGTCTTTTGGCAAGAGGTCGATCCTATCGACAACACCAACAATCGCTGAATCTATTGCGGCGCCTGGTTTTCCCGTAGCCGCAGTCGATGCGCTAAAACCCTCGCGAACGATTATCACAACATCGCCTTCCCCGGCATCAACCGAATCAAGCGCCAAAAGAGTGGTTTTTGTGTCCTTCCCTTCCTCGGTCAGTTTTCGGCAGAGCATGATACGCGAACCTTCATAACGCTGATTCTTTTGCGTTGCAACAACATTTCCAAGTACACGCGCAATAATCATTTATTCTTTCTCTCGGAGTTGTAAAGGTGTGATTCGGAATCGACGATTCCTACGATCGTGCAATCCGTCGGCGTCGCATCTCTCTTAAATGGAAACGAAGCCTCCTTACCGCTGCACCAAAAAACGAGTTCGCCGACTCCCGCGCCGATTGCATCAAGGGCAACGTGAGGATCTCCGAAAGGTTTGAGCTCCTCATCCAAATTCTGCACGATCATTATCTTCCGCCCTTTTAGCGATTCATTCTTTACCGTCGCTACAACGTTTCCAACAATTCGTGCAAGCTGCATTTTTATGTGTTTAAAAAATCTGGCAAGTTAAAAGGGTGACTTTGCAATTAAACATCACTCCGCTTTCGTGTATTCGATCGAATCGATCACCCCGACGATAGCAGTATCAACCGGGCAGTCTTTATTGCCTTCCGCCATACGAGCCGAGGAGCCGCCAACGATCAAAACTTTCTCGTGAAAACCCGCGCCGACGGTGTCGACCGCAACGACATAATCGTTCAAATCTTTACCATCGGGCGTTATGGGCTTTACCACAAGGAGTTTTTTTCCCTTAAGGCGCTCATCTTTCTGAGTAGAAACAACAGTTCCAATGATTCTGGCAATTCGCATATGGTTGGTAGATCGTAATAGAGGTAAACCGTGGTTCGCAATTCATCGCAAAATCAACAAACGGATCTGTTTTTGCAGGTTACGAATTACGTACGACCTATTACGGGTTGCCTATTTCAACCCTATGGGCAAAGCCTCATCAACGCTTCCATGCGGACGTGGAATTACGTGGACGCTTACGAGTTCGCCAACGCGGCGAGCAGCCGCAGCTCCGGCATCCGTTGCAGCTTTTACCGCTGCTACATCGCCGCGCACGATCGCCGTTACAAATCCTGCACCAATTTTCTCATAGCCGACGAGATGAACGTTTGCGGCTTTAACCATCGCATCCGATGCTTCGATCATAGCCACAAGTCCTTTACACTCAACCATTCCTAATGCTTCTTGCATTTAATTTTTGCTCCTAAATTATTAAAGGTTCGACACGTAAATCTAACTGAAAGCGACTAATGTTTCAACTGCACAACCTTATTTAGCAGTTCGATCAATTCCTCGCGGGAAAACGAAATTTTTGCACCGTTCGTACCATTGTTCGAACCCGTAGAATTATCAAGTTCACAGGTGATTTTTGTATCGTGCAGATAGCCGCACGCCTGACAACGCGCGGATTCAGTTAAATATCCTGCCCTTTCCCGTATGTTGATAAGTTTCTCGATCGCATCCGGCGGAAGATCAATAGCTCCGCCCAGCGCTTTTGCTAAAATTGCGATCTTTGCCGTGTGTTCCAAAGTTTCCATTCGGTCGAATGCCTGCCAAAGATCATTTCCATATGAGACTGCACCGTGATTTGCCATCAAAAGCGCATTGTGATGTTCGACAAAAGGCTTCATAGCATCGGTTAATTCGTGGGTTGACGGTGTTCCATAATTTGTCAGAGGAACACAACCGAGCGTTAAAATAACTTCAGAAAGTATGGGTTTATCAATCGGCAAACCAGCTGCCGCAAATGCACTCCCGTGGGGCGGATGCGCATGACATACCGCTTTGACATCGGGACGCATTTTATAGATCAAAATATGCATCTCGAGCTCGGAAGAAGCCCGTCGTTCGTTAAGAGCGTTCCCATCGATATCCGTAATTGCGAGCGAATCTTCAGTCATACGCCCTTTGGAGGTCATCGTCGGCGACGCCATCAGACGATTCTCGTCCAAACGTATACTCACGTTGCCGTCCGATCCGACAACGTAGCTGCGCTCATACATCAAACGCCCAACTTCAACAATTACTTTTCTAGCTTCCGATTCGTTCACGAAATTTCAATTACCCGACAAAATATACCGAGAACAGCCCGATGACTGCCGTCAAATAAAATGCTAATCCTCGTCCCAAATAAAGTCTATCGCACATATATTGTCTCACCTAAAATGTTAAAACCACAGATTAACATAAACGAAGACAATCTTCATTTCGTGTTAACCTGCGGTTAAACATTCTTGGTCCAGGCCTAGTTAGTTGGGGCTTTCGGCGCTTTCGGAGCAATCTGTGCAATCGGTGCAATTGGAGCGGGCGGCGGAGGCGGTGGCGCAACATCCAGGTCGCCTTCTACCACTACTATTCTTCGTTCCGACCGATGATGCTCACGTTTGAGTCGGCAATTTTCGCGTTTCAATTCGCTGTTTTCAATTCGAAGCTCACGAAACTGATCTGCATCGAAATTGGATTTGACCTCAACCGACGGGGTCGAAAATGCGTTAAAAAACCCGGCTATCAAAAGTCCGATTCCGAGTGCGATCGCGAAAGGAATAATTCTTTTTAGCAGACATTTATATTTCATAGTTACCTCTTTTGATGTATATCCTTGAATACGACAATAATCTAACTTTGGTTTCAGGTGTTTTCACAAACTTTTCTAGTTTGACGGCTGCGCAAGAAAATATGACAAACTCTCAAGAGATATCGTAAGATCCACCGTCTTTAGTTTAACATCGCCCGCAGCCTTTAATGGGGTCGGTGCAAAATTCATTACAGCCTTAATTCCCACTTTCGAAACTTCGTCTAAAACTCCCTGCGCAAAAGGGGCCGGAACCGCGATTACCGCAACGTCAATTTCATCACGCCTTGCGATTTTCCCAAATTCACCAAAACTAAAAACATCAACCTTGCCGATCTTCTCACCAATTTTGTCTTTATCCGTATCAAATAGCGCCACGACATCAAAATTCGATTGCGTAAATCCATAATAGTCGGTCAACGCCGTGCCCAAACGCCCGGCACCGATTATCGCAACCCGATGATTCTTATCCAGACCGAGTATCTTCTGCAGTTGATCGCGCAGTTCCTCAACGTAATAACCGACACCGCGTACGCCAAATTCACCAAAACACGCCAGATCTTTTCGAATCTGCGCCGAATTCAAGTGAAAGCGCTTTGCAAGCTTGTCTGACGAAATGGTTTTATCGCCTTCGCGCGCCAGTTCGTTTATGCAGCGCAAATAAATGCTCAGGCGATTTGTTGTTAGCTCTGATATCTTTTCAACTTTCATCCAATAACTAAAGTATAAAACTATTTTTCCGATTTGTGAAAAAGGTTACAAACTTCGACCCGTATTCGCAGCGTGCGTTGCTCATCAGGAGCGGATAAACTACAATTCGTTGCAAGTGTGAAACAAGTATGATTTCGTACCTATCCGGCAAACTCATCGAGAAAGAGGCAAACACTGTGATCATAGATGTCACAGGTGTCGGCTACGAGGCGACGATTCCCCTTTCGACCTTTTACGAACTTGGCGAGATCGATTCCGATGTTTCGCTACGAATTTTTACCTACGTTCGCGAAGACACCCTCCAGCTTTTCGGGTTCAAAACAAACCGCGAGCGGGCACTTTTTCTTAAACTGATAACCGTATCAGGAATTGGTCCAAAGCTTGCTATTACGATGCTTTCAGGAATGAGCGCAGACGAGATCGTTGGAGCTATCAAAACCGATAATCTTGTGCATCTAACTACCATTCCGGGGGTTGGGAAGAAAACCGCCGAGCGAATGGTAATTGAGCTTCGTGATAAACTCGATGCTATTGGAATTTCGGATTTGAACGCCGCTATATCAGGTTCAAATGGTTCGGCGCTTCCCGGAAATGAA
>JBBKXN010000110.1:0-3971 GCA_037969475.1 Pyrinomonadaceae bacterium
ATCTTAAGCAGTGCATTTCGAAAGGCTCTGAACTTATTGATCGGGCGATTGTACTTGAGCCGGATACTATCAAGAAGCCTGCTGATATTGACGTCAAGTCGCGTTCGGATCAGGAGTTAGTTCAGTTAATGGATTTAGACAAGAAGTTCCAGTCCGCCTGGTCATATAAAGCAAATGCATTGATTCAGTCGATGCGATTGGCTGAAATGGAAGGAAACGAAACCAAGCGGGAAGAGTTTAAAAAGTCTGCAGAAGAAGCGAGGGATAAATTTACGGCTCTGAATGAGCTGGAAAAGAGTATAACTTCTGAGCAGGAAGCAAGGAAACAAGCGGCGAAAGAAGCGGCCAATAATCATTAGCAAGCAAATAACGCTTTAACGAAAGGTAATACTTGATTACAATATAATTGAGTATTGCCTTTTTCTCATTTTGGAAAATACTGACTGAACCCATTTTTACTAAGTCCGGGCCAGTTTAGATTCAGAAATGATGCAAACGCACGTTTTATTATGATTCGAATCGAAGACGTGATAGAAAAAGTAGGAAAGAATCGCCCCGATGCGAACATTGATCTAATTCGGCGGGCTTATATGTTTTCTGCCTTGCATCATCGAGGTCAAAAGCGTGCCTCTGGCGAACCTTACCTTGTCCACCCGATTGCCGTCGCGGACATTTTGGAGGATATTCGGCTTGATGAAGTTAGCGTTTCTACAGGGCTTCTGCACGATGTTGTTGAAGACACGTTGGTAGATCTGGATACTATAAAAGAGTACTTTGGTGATGAAATTACGAGACTTGTCGATGGGTTAACGAAGATTGCACATATAAGCAATTTGTCAAAGGAAAAACAGCAGGCCGAAAACGTCCGGAAAATGGTTTTAGCGATGATCACGGATGTTCGCGTCGTCTTGATCAAGCTTGCTGATCGACTTCACAATATGCGGACGATGCAGTTTCTGAAGCCGGAAAAAAGAGCCCGGATTTCGCGCGAAACCATGGATATCTATGCGCCGATCGCTCACCGGCTCGGGATGGGTAAACTTCGCAGCGAACTTGAAGATCTTTCGTTTCAAAATATACATCCGCAGGAATATCAAAAGCTTTCGGTGGAAGTTGAGGCGCGACGTCCGGAATTAGAAGCCGCACTCGACGGTATTAAAAAGACAATTTCTGAACGGCTTGACGAAAACGACGTTCCTTACGTCTCGATCGAAGGCAGGGTGAAACGCCTTTTTTCTCTTTGGAAAAAACTCAAAAAGCGAAAGTTAAATATCGATCAGGTTTACGATTTGATTGCGGCGCGGGTTATAACTACCAACGAAAAAAAGAATTGTTACGTGGCGCTTAGTGTAATCCATGACCTATGGACGCCCGTTCCCGAAAGATTCAAGGATTGGATCGCGATCCCAAGAGATAATTTGTACCAATCTCTTCATACATCCGTAATCGGCGATAAAGGGCTCGCGTTCGAAGTCCAGATCCGAACGCAAGAGATGCATCAGATTGCGGAAGAAGGTGTAGCGGCACATTGGAAATACAAGGAAAGCAAGCTTGGAGCGCGTGAAGAAGACGAAAGTCTCGATGAGTTGCGGAAGACGGTGGAAAAACTGCTGCTTCCGCTAGTTGAAAATACGGAGGCCAATCAAGACTCTGAAGAGTTCATCGAATCTTTGAAACTCGATCTATATCCGAAGGACGTTTATACGTTTACACCGATGGGCAAAGTCATTCAGCTTCCAAAGGGTGCAACGCCCATTGATTTTGCATACGCGATTCACTCTGAAGTCGGCGATACCTGTACCGGTGCCAAGATCAACGGCCGGATCGTTCAGCTTAAGACAGAGCTTCAGAATGCCGACGTGATTGAAATACTTACCACTTCCAATTCGACACCCTCGCGCGATTGGCTTAATTATGTTGTAACAGCGCGCGCAAGAACCAGGATACGTCACTTCATTTCTGAGCAGCAGCGAATTGAGTCAATAGATATCGGCCGTAAACTTCTCGAAAAAGAAGCAGATAAATTTAACGTCTCACCCAAGAAATTGATCAATAACGACTCTGAAATGAAGCGCATTGCAAACGAATATGGGCTTGGCAGGGCGGAAGACCTATTGGCTTCGATCGGCTATGGTAAAACGCTGCCGAGGAACGTTTTAGGAAAGTTCCTTGGACCGGACAAATTGGCGGAGCTCGATCCGGATAAGAAAAAAGTCACAAGACTACAGACGGGTGTTAAAGCAGTTAGAAAGTTCATCGGTCTCGGCGAAGACGCGATCGTTGTTAAGGGAGTCGACAATCTCTTGACGACGCGTGCGCGCTGTTGCAACCCGCTTCGCGGAGAGTCGATCATCGGATATATTTCGCTTGGTAAAGGCATTGTAGTGCATAACAAGCGTTGTAAAAATGTGAAATCGTTGATGGTCAACAAAGACCGAATCGTTGATGTAGAATGGGCTAAGAGCGAAAAAGACCAAATTCAATCAGTTAGACTATTGGCGACTACGGAAAACCGTACCGGCATGCTCGCCGGGATTACAAATGCGATTGCCGACATCAAAACCGGAATCAGAGATGCTCGGGCGATGGTTTCCAGCGATGATCGCGGATTGATTGAAATTACGATCGAGGTTTTTGACAAGAAGCACCTCGACAAAGTTATCGGCTCTGTTGAACGCGTTCCAGGTGTAATCGCTGTTGAGCGCGTCAATTCTTGACATTGTTTAATTGCCAACTGGAAAATTTACCATTAATCGAATTTGAAGCAAAAGAATGGTCAGCTGCAAACTTTGCATTTCAGCGGTTATCTGTTAATATTCGCGTTTTGCCTAAAGAAAATATTCGAAAGGCAAAGGGTTATTATGAAAGAAATTATATCGACAGAAAATGCGCCGAGGGCAATCGGCCCGTATTCTCAGGCAGTAAAAATAGGGAATATGGTTTATTGTTCGGGTCAGATTCCGATCGATCCGAAAACGGGCGAATTTGTATCCGATGATATTGCAGAACAAACAGTTCAAGTAATTAAGAACTTGAGGGCAGTCTTGGAAGCTGCTGGAACCGATTTAGACAATGTCGTAAAAACAACGGTTTTTTTGGCAGATATGAATGACTTTGACGTAATGAATGAGGTTTACAAATATCATTTTACAGAAAAACCGGCAAGGGCAACTGTTCAAGCAGCGCGCCTTCCCCGAGACGCCAGAGTTGAGATTGAAGTTATTGCGGTGGTTTAAAATTAAAAACCAGATCACGAGAAATTATTTCGCAATCTGGCAACCGTTGATTCAAGCTATGTCTCAAAAAGTGTTAAGCGGCTTTGATAATTTTTCCGCCTTTTATGCAGCGAGTGCAAACTTTCATTCGCATATTACCGCCTTGTGGGCGCTGCACGCGGATTCTTTGCAAATTCGGATTAAACCGACGGCGGGTTTTGTTGTTAGCGTGTGAAACATTGTTTCCAAATTGCGGACCTTTTCCGCAGACTTCGCATCGTTTTGCCATTATAATTAGCCTCCAGGATATTATTACGAGGTAAAAAAGAGTTTGATAAATTTTGCCAAACTCAAAAACAGAAATTATAACAAATTTTTTGGGATAATCAAGTAATGTTAGATATTGTTCAGATTGAAGGAGTAAAAGCCAAAGTGCATATAGCTAAATTTAAGTTTATTTCGGTTGCCGTATTAGCAATCGCGATTTTTGTAATCAGTAGTTGTGACGGAACCGGCAAGACGCCGCCGGTAAGCGGTCTCGACCCAAATGAAACAGCGGCAACTGTAAATGGAAAGGCGATCAAGCTTGAAGAAGTAGAGCGAGCGATCAAACAGCAGGGACAGGGGCAGGAAGATAAGCTTTCGCCTTTGGAACTTGCGCAGGCTCGTCTTCAGGTTTTGGATACATTGATTCAAAATGAAGTTTTGTATCAGAAAGCCGAAAAAGAAAACACCGTTCCCAGCGACGAAGACGTT
>JBBKXN010000111.1:0-3160 GCA_037969475.1 Pyrinomonadaceae bacterium
AAAATCAACGCCAACATAATGTAATATATCCATGTTGATTCCATCGGGTTTGATTATTTTGTCAAGAATATGAGTTTAACAAAACTCGCATTCTCGATGGAGTCAACTTCATAACATCACACGAAGTAAGTGTGTACTCCGCTCTCACACACTTACTTCGTGCGTGTTTCCGCAAAAGGGATCGGTTGCAAATCTTCAAACTGACCCACTACCTTTAGATGTGCTTGCCGGATCGTTCGTAAATGCGGGTCGTCGCGAAAAGACTACGTCTGAAGCTGCCATTTCGTTCGGGTATATGCGATTTGAAAACCGTTTTTCTGAGCATTTTTCTGCGACTGGCTTCCGGGGACGGCACACATCATCGCCAATTTACAACCGTTTTCGATGGCAAAACGCAAACGCGAATTGAGCAAAGCCATCTGCGCACCCATGCGTCGACCTTCGACGACCGTACTCGCACCGGCCAGATTGGCGATCTCGTCATACATAAACAGCATTCCGGTCGCGATCGGGTCTTCTTTGAGTTTTGCAATAAATGGAAAACCACCTGCGCATTGTGCGCTGATCTGTCCGAATTCAAACATAAAATCCCAAAGACCCTCCATCTCTGTCGCCCAACCGTCGGCGGAAGTTTTTGCCCAAAGTTTTTCTTCGCCCGGGTTTATGATGCGTGTCTTGATATCTTCATTTACCCGAAGATCCGGCAAATTTCCGGCAGAAAGCGTTTGAAACATTACGCTCGACAATTCGACCGGCCGGTAACCCCGTCCATTAAGTAATTCTAAAAGCGAATCGTCTGCCATCGGCGAGACCTCATGAAAAACCCGTGCGTCGTGCCTTTTGAAAAACTTCTCGATCTCGTACAGATGGTCATTTGTAATTTCTTCAAAAACCCCAAGTCCAAACGTTTGGGTCAGCGGCGAATCCACGCCGTCAAACATCGCATAGGCGCCGCCAACCTCGATCCATTCAGCCCCCGATTCAGGGGACATCCTCCTCCGCGCCTCAACAAAACTCGCATTGCATTTTGCTTCGGTGCGCTCGAGTTTTTGGGATAAGGTTTTGTCTGAAAAAATTATCGAGCTTTCCATATCATTTATTGTGGAAAAATAAAAACGTGATCTACGATACCCGTCAATGATAGTCTTTGAATGGGACGAAACGAAAGAGAAATCGAACATTCGAAAACATGGAATCGATTTTACAGAGGCCGAATCGGTTTTTTATGATCCCTTTTCGATTACCATTGTAGATGCTGACCATTCAGCAGAAGAGAACCGATTTGTAGAAATACGGATGTCAAGCAAAAACAGAGTTCTTGTTGCTTCCTATGTCGAACGTGAAGAACGAATACGAATGATAAGCGTTAAAAAAGCAACGCAATTTGAAAGAAGCGAATATGAGCACCAATAAAAAAGAAATGCGTGAAGAATACGATTTTAGCGATGGAATTCGAGGAAAGCATTTCAAAAAAATGCAGGAAGGACATCAGACCATAATTCACAGAGCCGATGGCGAACAAGAAATCCGATATTCGCGACCGATAATTCTTGAACCAGATATTCAGGAGTATTTTCCTAACTCCGAAGCGGTCAACAAAGCCTTGCGCGGATTGATTGAATTGCGGGCGGAAAAGAGATAATTTTCTGATCAACAAAAATGGTCAATTTGATGCAAAATCGGTTTGATCGATCAATGATTTACGACAATTCGACTTGTACATTCTTCAAATTTCTTAACGCACCCTCTGTGATCAAAAGCTGGCTGGTCGCATATACCAACATCACCAGCGAGCTTCCAAGATAGATCGAAACCACAAATCGATTGATTGCCAAAATCGAATCGGAAAAAGTAAAGAGCATCGTCCCGGCGACGCATATTTTTCCAAAAGTTTGCGATCGCAGGTTAAACGCGTGGATACTTGTTAATAGCATTAGCGAAATCAAAATCATATAGATCAGAATTGGTATTCTGAGACTGCCAACGTTCGGAAACAAAAAGAAATAAAAAGCCACTGAATAGACAAGCACCGCAATAATAACAGCGAATCTCGGTTTTGAATCAATCAGGTTTACTTTTCCTATTTGCCAGAAATATGCTGCGTAAAAAATATGGGCGGCCAAAAAACTCAATAGTCCGAATATAAAAAGCCCCGAAAATTGTTTTTCAAAAAGCAGAACAACGTCTCCAATCCACGAAAATGAAAGCGCGGCGATGATCAGTTTTTTTTGAAAGGGAAGATTCTTACTGTTGGAAAGAAAATAGAAGATCAGAATAACCATCAGCGAAGGCTTTGAAAAATACTGAACCTCTCGAAGATTTGCCGAACTCGCCGCACATTCAATAATGAGAGCGATACAGAAAATAATTATGAGATTTCGAAATTTCATTTTGAACGATCTAAGAAAGCGATCTTTCAAGAATTCTGCTGAGCCAACCACTGACATCCTGCAGACTTTCCTGAGAAATCTCATGGGCCATCGGATATTCCTTGTATTCCAGATCGACCGGCAAAGCCGATAAGATCTCTTTTGTCGCGCGGCCATTTTCTATCGTTAAAAGAGGATCGTAAATTCCGTGGGTTACAAATACCGGGAAATCTTTTAGCGCGGCGAAATCCTTTGCTTCGGGGAGCATTTCCGGCATCGCCCGCCCGCTCATTGCAACGACCGCCGCGAATTTTTCCGGTTCGCTTAAGAAAGCGCTCAAACTCATCATCGCGCCCTGGCTGAACCCGCAAAGGAAAATGCGCGTTGGGTCAATATCATGTTCGGCGATCAATTCGTCGATAAATTGGAGGATCATCGCGCGGCTCTGTTCAAATTGTTTTACGTCGACGCCCATCCCGTCCGGTCCGATGATCAATTCAAACCACGCAAAACCGCCATACGGAAGCGTATTTGGCGCACGCGGGCTGACGATATAAAAACGCTCGTCCATAAACGGCGCGAGCCCGAAAAGATCGTTTTCATCTGCGCCCAGTCCGTGAAGCAAAAGTAACAGTGGCGGTTTTTGGTTGTCAGGAGCGGGTTTTAGCGGTTCTCTTTTTCGGTATCGAAGTGTCATAAGTTTTTACTGATAAATTATAAAGGAAATCGGAAATATAGTTTACCTGGTTTGTTGATTTTCTTGTCTTAAGCATTTGGAAAAGTTACGATAT
>JBBKXN010000112.1:0-65574 GCA_037969475.1 Pyrinomonadaceae bacterium
GGGAAGGGTTTGTGATTAGAGCAGCAACCGTATTTCCGGAAAGCGAAAAATCCTTGACGATATTGTTCCCAGTCACATAACGCTTTATTTGTTTCGACGACAAATCGATCGATGCGAGATGCTGCTCGCCGCTGTCTTCGACAAGAAACCATATTGATTTCCCGTCGGATGAATACTTCGGATCGATAATATTCCGGTCGAGAGCTGTGGTCCAAATAGTCGGAGTTCCGCCATTGGCAGAAACAGTTGCAAGATGATTTGTCGCGTACCACATCGTTTTGAGCGGCGCCGTTACGGTCACATATGTGATCGCCTTTCCATCCACACTCCACTCTGGATTTGTATCCTCACGCGGATTTTTCGTTACCTGTAAAAGCGTCTGCCCCTTATCCGTGTTGTCGGGCGAAACGATCCAGATATCGGAATTCGGCAAGCCATCGGGATTCTTAGAGCGGTTGCTGACAAACGCGATCGACTTTCCATCCGGACTCCACACAGCTTCCGACTCATCAAAATCTCCCGACGTGATCTGAACGGGTTCTGCGCTTTCGACTCCTAAATTCAAAACGTAAAGATGCGTTCTAAAACGGTCTAAATAACCTTCGTAATCCTGTTTAAACTGCAAACGATCAACGACCACCGGCAACGGTTTTTTATCGTCTTCCTTGTCTTCCGTAAGTTCAGCCGGCTTTGGATCGCGGATCGATAGAAGAATTCTTTTCGAATCCGGCGACCATCTGTATTCCGAAACACCCTGTTTTACTTTTGTAACTGCCTGGGCTTCGCCACCCAGGCGATTAAGCGTCCAAACCTGCGACGGCTTCGGTTCGCCGTCATCACCCTTTTCCCTACCTGCCAAGAATGAGAGATATTTCCCATCCGGGCTCCAACTCGGCTTTGTCGCCGAATAACCCTTTGCCGTCATTGGAAGTGCTTCGCCGTCGGATGTGCTGACCATCCAAATTCGGGTTTCCGATTTATCCTCTTTCAAGTCCATTTCAGAAACGGTATAGGCGATCCATTTCCCGTCCGGACTGATCACCGGATTGGCGATATTCTTCATTTTGAAGAAATCGTCGATAGTTATCGGTCGTTTTGTCGATTGGGAATAAGCGAATGAAGCGAAAAGAACTAATAAAAGCGCGGAAAGATAACGGAGATTTCTTATTTTCATTTGTAAAGAATCCTTCTAAAAAGCAGTCTGTTGGCAGAACGATTCTTATACTCTAAGACAAAGTTGAGCGAAATCAAAGGGGTGAGTTTAAGGATTGGTTAACGATGAGACGGGAGAATTATCTCGAATCGCAACTAAAACAATCCCGATTGGAAAATCAGAAACCATCCGGCAACTATCGCGAAAAGTGTAAGGGCTGCATCTTGAATTATCATTGCATTTTCTTCGTTTCTCATTTTTTCTTACCTCTAGTAAAATTTATATAGTATCGATCGAATTTATGTCCCCGATATTTCAGGAGATGTGGAGACATCTTTGCAAAGCGCGTGCCATTTGGGTAATGATCGATTCTTAGGTAATTTTTGCAGTACGAAAAGGTTTGCGCAGCTAAAAATCTAACTTTGTTTAGTTTTACGAATTACCTATAACTTATTACCTATCAACATTTTATGAGCAACATCCAACCAATTTTAGACAGAGTGCTTGACGGAAACCGCATGTCCGCCGGGGAATGCACGGCCCTCCTAGAATCCGACGATTTCGTGCGTATCGGTCTGGCGGCACACGAAATCCGCAATCGAAAAAACCCGAACGACATCGTAACGTACATAATCGACCGCAATATCAACTACACAAACGTCTGCAACGTCGTTTGCACATTTTGCGCATTTTATCGTCGGCCCGGAAAGCCCGATACATACGTTCATTCAATTGAAGAAATTTGCAAACGGATCGATGAAACCATCGAGCTTGGCGGCACCGGCGTATTGATGCAGGGCGGTCTGCACCCGGATTTCAATATCGAATGGTACGAAGAATTACTATCGACCCTTCATGCGAAATATCCGAAATTTCAACTCCACTGTTTTTCGCCGCCGGAGATTCACAACATTTCCCTTATCTCAAAACTCGATTACGTGACCATAATGCAGCGCCTGAAAGATGCCGGTCTGAACTCGATGCCAGGTGGCGGAGGCGAAATTTTGGATGATGAGGTTCGCAAAAGAGTCTCAACGAAATGCAATTCGCAGGAATGGCTCGATGTGATGCGGGCAGTCCATGAGGTTAATCTTCGCTCGACCGCGACAATGATGTTTGGAATCGGTGATGGCGTGTCGCATCGCGTCGCGCATCTCCAAAAGATCAGAGATTTACAGGACGAAACGGGCGGCTTCACAGCCTTCATCCCGTGGACATTCCAACGTGAAAACACCGCGCTAGGTCGAAAGATCACCGAAGAACCGACCGGTATCGATTACCTGAAAATGCTTTCCGTATCGCGTTTATTTTTAGACAACATCGATCACATCCAATCTTCGTGGCTGACACAGGGCCTGCGCCTCGGCCAATCCGCACTGCGTTTTGGCGCCGACGACATGGGCTCCATAATGATCGAAGAAAATGTAGTCTCCGCCGCCGGCGCCAACACTCACGCCAACGAAAAAGAACTCCGCTTTCAGATCCGCGAAGCCGGCTTCAGGCCTCAGCAGCGAGACATCTTATATAATTATATTGATCGTGATGATATTGAAAATGCCGATTTAAGCGATTCGTTGAAGCTAAAAGAATTAAGCGTCGCTTTTGCGGATTAGGAATCAAAGAGTCAATAAGTTTTCATTTTCTTTCACTATTTGATCGTCGTAATTAGGAAAGACTCCGGTTTTTTTCCATTAGCGGAAGTATTGAGCAATCGCGTTTGTGGTCGCCAAAGGCGATAAACAATACAGCCTGGCGAGAATCGCTATGTTCGCGAAAGGAAATAGACTGTCGCTGAAGGCGACCAACATCCATATAGCTCGTTTGTTCGACTCTTTCAGCGTCGGAATTTCTGGCTGTCAAAATCATAGGGTTACGGCGAAACGCCTTCACCCCATGCTATATTGTTCTTCGCCGTTGGCGACTCAAACTGATCCACTATTTTCAATTCTTCTTTTGTCTATTACAAAACTCTTACATTTTCATACGCTTAAACCTGCTACTCTTTAATTGGCTCAAGATCCCTGATCGTATATTCAACTCAGCAAAAGTAAGAGGTTTTTAGTGGACAACGTAATAAAGTTTCAACCTTCAAAATCATATAAGCTTATATGGGGCGTAGTCGTTGGTATAACGGCGTTTCACATTGCGGCGGTCTGGGCATTATTTTCATTTAGTTGGGGAAATGTGCTTGTTGCACTAATAACCTGGTGGATTTCCGGAAGCCTCGGTATCGGGCTCGGTTACCACAGGCTTTTGACTCACAAAGGTTACAAAACTCCAAAGTGGATGGAATATTTTTTAACGCTGTGCGCATCGCTAGCTATTCAGGGTGGTCCTGTCGGTTGGGTTACGACTCACCGTATACACCATGCGATGACCGAAACTGACGAGGATCCCCATTCGCCCAAAAAAGGTTTTTTGTGGGCTCATATAATATGGGTCTTCTGGGGCGGCTCAAATTTATACGATATGGATACGCGCAAACGCTATTCGCCGGACATGGTGAAGGATAAGTTTCACATGTTTATGGAAAAATACTATTGGGTTTCCAGTATTTTCTTGGGCGTAATACTTTTTGCAATTGGCGGCTGGTCAATGGTCTTGTGGGGCGTGGGTCTGAGGACGGTCTGGGGCTGGCATTCAGTCTGGATCGTAAATTCGATAACGCACATTTGGGGATCAAGACGTTTTGAAACGCTCGACTCTTCAACAAATAATGCGCTCGTGGCGTTTCTGGCCTGGGGCGAAGGTTGGCACAATAATCACCATGCGTTCCCGCGTTCGTCGCGACATGGAATGGCTTGGTACGAATTTGATTTCAATTGGTCGCAAATTTGGCTTCTTGAAAAACTAGGACTCGTAAAAGACGTTTACGCACATAACTTAGGCGACGAAAAATCGGCACGCAAGCAAATAAAAAAGGCCGCTTAGCAGTGTGAAAATTTTATAAGGGAACGCAGAAGATTCGACCTGATTCCAAGCGTTCGTTCTTATCCAAAAAACCTGTGAAACCACGTCAAACCCTACCATTTGGCTATTACAAAACTCTTACATTCGGTTTCGCTAAAACCTGATACTCTTGTTTTAGCGAAAATATTAGCGGCAAAATTCGGTTTTTAGAGATTATTATGGATAACGTATTAAAAATTAGGGAAGCAAAATCACCGAAGATTCAAGCACATACAATCTTCTTTGTAGTCCTGTTCCACATTTTATCGGCGGCTGCGCTTTTTTATTTTAGTTGGTCAAACCTGATTGCTGCGGCAGTAACCTGGTGGATCGCAGGGAGCCTCGGAATTGGTTTGGGCTATCACAGGCTTCTAACTCATCGCGGCTTCAAGGTGCCAAAAGCTGTCGAGAATTTTCTGGCGGTTTGCGGAACACTCGCGATGCAAAGCGGACCGCTAAGCTGGGTTACAACTCACCGAATTCACCATGCGTTTACTGAAACCGAGAAGGATCCGCACAGCCCGCGAAAGGGTATTTTCTGGGCACATATGGGTTGGCTGTTTCGCGGAAACGCACAAGAGCATCCGCTCGAAACGCACAAACGTTATTCGCCGGATCTGGTTGACAACAAGTTTTATCACTGGCTAGACAATTATTATTGGATAACAAATTTGATTGTCGGCGGAATTTTATTTGCGATCGGCGGTTGGTCAATGGTGCTTTGGGGAGTGTTTTTCCGAATCGTCTGGGGCTGGCACACAACTTGGCTTGTAAATTCGATGACCCACCTATGGGGAACGCGACGTTTTGAAACAAAAGACGATTCGCGAAACAACGCGCTAATAGGTTTTCTCGCCTGGGGTGAGGGCTGGCACAATAATCATCACGCATATCCTCGTTCGTCGCGCCACGGTCTGGCCTGGTACGAATTCGATTTCAACTGGATTCAAATCTGGACGATGGAAAAACTTGGTCTCGCAAGAGACGTCTATGCGCTCGATCTTAAAGAGAAGAAAAATAACGCGATTCCGCTAAAAAAAGCGGCTTAAGCTAATTCATAATTGATAACGAATAACGGATAATGGATTTTTGACTTTTAATTTTCCATTATCCGTTTTACATTTTCAATTGATTTATGCGGCGTAGAAAATCAGCGATATTCTTTCTTGTTTTGGGCATCAGCCTCGTTGCGCTGGCAGTTGCGCTAAATGTCGGCTGGATCTTATTGAATTTGCAAGAGATCGTCATGCTCGTGATCGGCATAATTTTCTTTGCGCTGATCATCACCGGTTTGATCCTCAACATGATCTTCCTCCTTCGCGAAATACGGCGTAACGAACAGCAAAACGCCTTTCTGAATGCGATGACGCACGAGCTTAAAACTCCTATCGCCTCAATAAAACTCTATCTCGAAACGATGAAATCGCGCGATGTAAGCAACGAAAAACGCGAGGAATTTTACGACATAATGCTCAAGGATAGCGATCGGCTAATAAAAACCGTAGAGCAAGTTTTGCAGGCGAGTCGAACGAAAGAAAGAGATCGCTCGCTA
Source organism: Pyrinomonadaceae bacterium (assembly GCA_037969475.1). Lineage (GTDB taxonomy): Bacteria > Acidobacteriota > Blastocatellia > Pyrinomonadales > Pyrinomonadaceae > Aridibacter. Next base: position 5,655 of record JBBKXN010000112.1, read on the forward strand.
AATGTCGGATTAATTGATGTCCAGAAATTGATGACGGAAGCGGTTTATGTGGTTCGCAGCCAAAATAATCTGGAAGAAGTTGCGATAAAATTCACGGAGAAAGAGAAAAGAATTTATGTATCAGCGGATGAGATGGAGCTCAAAACCGTGTTTACAAACTTACTCGAAAATGCGGTTAAGTATTCAAAAGAAGAGGTCGAGATCATGGTAAAGCTCCGCGAGCTTCCGAAAAATATTGTTGAAATAAAAATAAGAGACAAGGGAATCGGGCTTTCACCTGCCAACCTAAAAACAATTTTTCGGAGATTCTATCGAGCACAAAGCAGCAAAACTGACACGACCAGAGGAACGGGGCTTGGGCTCTATATTGTAGAAGCGATCGTCAAAAAAATCGGTGGAAAGATCCTGGCCGAGAGCCGCGGTGTAGATAAGGGCACGACATTTATCCTTAGGCTTCCGACCGCTCTGGAGGATTGATCAGTCGGCTTCTGACTCAAATCTCACATTCTTGTTTTTTTTATCGTTTACACGCAGTTCAAAAACATCGGGACGTGAATAATGCCCGTCGGTATCGAGAAACAAGTTACCCTGTTTTGTTAGACCCAAATCAAGATCGCCGTAAAGTATCCCGGACTTATCAAAAACAGGCTCGATTAGATAGCTAATATTCGGCAAAATAATTGCGCTTCCACCGCGCAGGAGCCGATCATTCCGCATCGATTCGAGCAGCGCAAAAACTTCTTTATCGTCGGTTTTCAAAGTTTCGAAACCTTCGAGCGCTTCCTTTTTCGTTAAAACACAGCCCGATGCGAGCACAAAGCATTGCCCTTCAAAAGCATATTGACGGCTCGCAATTTGATGCCGTTCGTGAACGGTTGGATACTGCGCTGTATGGATCGCCTCGTGTTTGGCGTGCATTGCAGCCCGTGCGAGAGGCATCCAATGTTCCCAGCAGATCAAGCCGCCGAGATTTCCGTATGGCGTCTCTAAAACATTTAGCGTGCTACCGTCTCCCATGCCCCAGATCAAACGCTCCGTGTATGTTGGGGTAAGCTTTCTGTGGATCTTGTATTCGCCTGACGGTTCGAAATAAATGGTCGTGTTGTAGAGAGTGCCGCCTTCTTTTTCGTTTACACCTACCACGAAATAGGCATCTGCAGCCCTTACGATCTCCCGAAGCTGTTCGAATTCGACGCCCGGAATTTCCAATGAATTTTCAGTAAGATATTGGTAAGCGCGCTTTGCGGGCGGATAATCCCAAAGTGCTGCATTTGGGGCATCATCGATCCAAATTGGATAACCCGGGAGCCAAGTTTCTGGAAAAACAATGATCTTTGCGCCATCTCCGACACATTCGTTTGATATCGCTCTGAATTTCTCGACCGTTGCCGCAAGATTCAGGAAAACCGGCGGTTCCTGAACGAGCGCGACCTTTACATTTTCGTTTACCATTTCAAACTATTTACTCAAATTCCCAGCTGACAGGCAACTTAAATCCCTATAACTACAATCAAATTCTGAAATATCAACGCCGTTAAAACTTTTAAAAGAATGGAAATGTAGTAGTATGTTTCCAAACGGATTATAACTGGGATCGGTAAACAAAATGAGTGCCGAAAAATTAAAAGAGGATGATGATATGCAAACCGCTCAAGAAAATGGAGTGGCTCCGGCAGAACGCGAATTTTCCGACGCCGTAAAAAGTGGATTTTCTGCGCCAATCTGGTCGGTAGTTACCTTTGAGAATTGCGCTGCAAGCGGGCTGACGTACGAGGAAGCCATGGCGAGAATGGCTGAGCTTCGAACCGAACACGTCTCAGGTTTATGTATTGTAACCGATGACGCCGCCGCCCGGTTGGAAAACTGAGATACCTTTAACTAGAACTCCAAGACCACTTTTCCAAAACTCGAGTTTGATTCCAAATACTTGTGAGCTTTGCGCACATCCTCAAGATTAAACAATCTATCTAAATTCGGCTGAATCTTACCCTCTTCGACGAGTGGTAAAACCTCACGTACAAAGGTTTGCGTAACGTTAGATTTTTCTTCACTGCTTCGCGACCGCAACACTGTGCCAATAAGTTTTAGGCGCTTTGTAAGGACCAGCCCCATATCTATTTCTGCTTTCCTTCCGCTGACCAAGCCTACCAAAAGCAGCCTTCCCTTTCTCGACAGACTCTTCAAATTTTCCTTGAAATAATTAGCGCCGACCAGATCCAAGATCACGTTTGCCCCAATCCCATTTGTTTCGCGATCTACGATCTGTGAAAACTCTTCCGATTGGCGCGTATTAATAAAAACGTCCAATCCAAACCCTTCGCAAGCATCAAGTTTTTCCTGAGTGCGCGATGTACCTATGACAAAATTTCCTTTTGCTTTCGCGATCTGCAGTGCTGCCAAGCCAACTCCCGAGCCAACGGCGTGAATAAGCAGAATCTCACGTGTCGCTAATTTCCCTTGCGTCCAGACCGAATCGTAAGCCGTAATAAACGCTTCGGGAATTGCCGCAGCATCTGTATATGATAAATTTTCTGGAATTCTAGCGAGTTGGTTTGCTTCAGTCAAAACAAACTCCGCCTGTCCGCCACCCGCTGTAATTCCGAAAACTCGATCGCCGATCTCAAAGTCTTTTACGTCATCGGCTACTGCTTTGATCACTCCGGCAAATTCCAGCCCCGGGATTCTCTCAGGATACCCATCCGGCGCGGGGTAAAAACCCTGACGCTGTAAAATATCCGCGCGGTTTAAGGCGGCGGCTTTTACATTTACCAAAACCTGCTTTGATTCCGAGATAAAAGGTTCTTCAACCTCCCGAAGTTCCAAATTTTCTATATCTCCGAATTCTCTGATAAAAACTGCTCTCATCCGGCAATTATTCGTGAAAGCGTTCAATTTATCAAAAATGAGTTGGCTTTTATGCTGTTGTGCGGTTATTCAAATTCAAATTTAGAATCTTCAAAAAAACAAAGCAGCATACGAAGATATTTCTTCGTATGCTGCTTACGTTTCTAACGCTTGCGCGCTTATTGTTTTGCCGATTTCTTTGCGATGTTCATCAGATCTTCGGGAAGCCATTTATCAAAATTCTTCTTGTTTTCTGAGGCAATTCCCTTATTCCGGTTTCGCCACTCTTTTTCAGGAGCGTCTTCTCTGCCCGATTCCTTTGGATAATTTTCCACTTGTTCAAGAGAAATAATTATCCCGTGCGCAATCTCATTCCAGTCTTCGGTTTGAATTCCGCGCAAAACTATCGGAAGACCTGATGTCCAGTCTTCTTCGGGCGCAATGTTGTCCAATTCAGGAATGGTCAAAAAAGCCGGTAAAGGAAAAGGATTCCCGCTATTTTCGCTCACGATCTGCTCTCTTATCTCTTTATAAGAGGCGTTTGGGGATGACTCCCGAATTTCGAGCGCGCGCCTAAAAAGATTTGATACTGTTGGTAGGTTACTCATTTAATTTTATTAAAACTTGAATTCTATTTTCTTAATGGCTAATTATCACGAATTTTTTGAAAAGAGTAAAATGAAACGCAAAAGAAGGCGGTTCGCGAATTTACTCAAGATCTTCTAAATCTTCTATGAAAAGAATTATATATCAAATACACATTTGGCTCGGATTGTTTGTATCGATTCCCGTTTTGGCCTGGGCTTTTAGTGGTCTTTTATATTCACTGCCGAATACGGTAGAAGGAGGTAAGGTCGATGTCATCGACGGGCAAAGTGTAAATCTAACGGCAAATGAAGCACTAGGAAAGGCTCACCAATTCGCCGGTAAAGTTTTACCAACAACTGCCTTAACCCTTCTGATGCGCGACGGCAAACCTTATTATCAGGCGATCGGTGGTATGGGGATGGACTCTATATTGATCAACGCCGAGACCGGTGAAGTATTAAAGACACCCGAACCAAATCTTGCAACACGTTTTTTCCGACAGGCACATTTTTATTACTTCGCCGGCTCCTGGCAGATAACGATGCTAATTATCTTTTCTGCTCTTGCTTGTCTTTCATCTATTAGCGGCATTTATTTGAACTTCATTTATTGGTTTGGCGGGAAGCCGGGAATACGTATAAAGACAGAAGTATAGAACTCTTGCGAATTCGCATTCGAGAGTATAGGGTTTGATTGGAGTTTGCTTATGAGAAAGCCTTTTGTTGTGACGGTCTTGACTCTGATGATGGCGTACGCAGGGTTAGCCCAGCACGACGACCATGAATATGCTCCTTTGAGCGAAAAGGAAATTTCGTATAGGGATTGGACATACCAAAATGTTAAAACGAATCAAGAAATAAACCTTCGTGAATTCACGAAAGACAAAAAGCTCGTGATGGTATTTTATTTTGCGCCCTGGTGCCATAGCTCAAATTATCAGGCTCCGATAACGCAAAAACTTTACGATAAATACAAAGATCAAGGTTTTGCGGTCATTGGCGTAAGTTTATACGGTACGAAAGCACAGGTTGAAGATATGATGGATCGTCGCGGAATAAAATTTCCCGTAGTCGTCGAATCGGAATCAAGAAAGGATCGTGAAAACACGCTTCATTTCAAATATAGAAATATTACAGGCGACTACCGAAAATGGGGTACACCCTGGAACCTATTCTTATCTCCGGATAACCTCGTCGATCGCGGTGAAATTTTGACCGGAAAAACACATGTTGTTAACGGTGAGATCCGCGAAAATGAAGCGGAAGCATTTATTCAGGAGAAACTTGGGCTCTCGGGTGAACAACCTGATCCAAAAGGGCTGTAAGATTTGGGATAAGAGAACTTTTCCTGTTTTAGTTTTGCATTACGTGCGAACAAAATAGAAAAACAGGGAACGCACGAAACATTCCCTGTTTAAGATCACCATTGAGAAACTACCGCCGCGTTAGCTCCGCTGGAAGTTGTTTATCAACTGCCGGTCTTTCTTTCAATTCGGAAATCTCCCATAAGGTTAAAAAGATCGTTCGGGTAATTCTTTCCATTTTCGCATAATCGATCTTGTCCGCTTCGTCACCCGCGCCGTGATAATCCTCGTGCACGCCGTCAAACCAAAAAACAATCGGAATTCCATTTACCGCATAATTAAAATGATCCGAACGAAAGAAAAATCTATTCGTATCTTTTGGATCGTCGTAGCGATAATTGTAAGTCATTTTCATAAACGAATCGTTTGTCCCTTTGGTAACTGCACCAAGGGCGGAGCTCATCATTTCAGAACCGATTACATAAACTTCGTTGGGACCTGAAAGATCCTTATTTTTTGCATTTGAATCTCCGGCCGCCTTGCTGCGCCCGATCATATCAATATTAAGCTGAGCAACTACCTTTGTAATATCTACGGTCGGATACTTATTGAAGTATTCGCTTCCCCACAGACCTTTTTCTTCGCCTGCGTGCCACACAAAGAGCACAGACCGCTGTGGACGGGTTTTCGCTTTTGCAAGGGCTTCTGCGATTGCCAAGACAGCAACCGTTCCGGAGCCGTCGTCATCCGCACCATTCCAAATTTTATCCTCACCTTGTGCGTTTGGTCTTGTTCCCACGTGGTCATAATGCGCTCCAACAGCAACCATTTCTTCTTTAAGTTTCGGATCGCCGCCTTCCCAAATCGCAACGACGTTTTGTGTGGGAACGCGTTTCTTGGAGTTCTCAGCAGTAATAGTCGCCGTTTTACCGACCTTAAATCCCTTTACAGACTTCATGTCTCCCGGCGCACCGGCAAGAATTTTCGCCCCCGTCTTTTCCGAAACAAGAATCAACGGCACTGATTTTTCAGTGCTGCCACCGCGTGGCGTTCCGCCGAGTCCTTCGACTGACATCCTTCCATTGCTCAGAAAAGCGGCAAGCCGCGGCCAAGAGCTTTGAACGCGGGATGAGGCAATAAGAATAACGCCCTTTGCACCGTTCATTTTTGCGTAAGATACCGGATCTGCCCAGTTTGCCCCGGGGTCTCCGCCAAGGTCGTCCTGCGTAACTCCATCGGGCGGCAGTACCGCTCTGCCGTTAAATCGCTCGCCGTCAATGACAATTATCTTGTCTTTTACATCAATACCTTCAAAATCATTTATATCTTTCGCCTTAACAAACCACCCGGATTTTGCGTAAACAAGTTCAGCGGAACCCGTACTTTCACCATCAAGCAGAAAATAATCCTCGGCATAATTGAGTTCGTTGTCGCCCAGTTTAAAACTGACTCTTGAAGGATCGACTGCGCTGCCGCTAAGCATCATTTTCTGAAAAAATGTTCCGTTGTCTCCAGCCGGTTTAAATCCCCAACGCTTTAGATTAAAAGCCAGAAATTCGGCCGTGATATCGAGGCCTTGAGAGGGTGTGTCGCGTCCGCCCATGGCGTCTGATGCAACAAAATGTAGATAATCGCTGAGTTGTTTAGCTGTGATCGCCTCTGCCATTTTCCTTTCAGCGGGCGTGATGATGACGCTTGCGTCCCGTGCAAAAGCAGCCGAAGGTAAGGTAAGCGACAATAAAATTGCAAAAATAAGTAAATATCTTTTCATAAGTTCTCCGAATATTTATTCCACGATTCTTAATTACGAGTTTGGACTCATAAAATGTGGTTGTACGTTAGTTTCCTTGCTTCTTACGCAGGTTGGCTGAGGTTGGTTTCGCTCAAGCTTCCAATAACACAAATTTTGTGTTCGTCGGCGCGTTTCAGCATTTCGTCGCGATCAAAAAGCAATGTCTTTTCGGCGGTGACTGATAAACAGGTCACGCCAGCCTGAATCATCGCCTCGATCGTCGGCAAACCGACAACCGGCACGTCAAAACGCATATCCTGATTTGGTTTAGCCACCTTTACAACGGTAAGTTTGCCGTTCGCAATTTCGCCAGCGCGCTTTATAACAGCGTCGGTTCCTTCCATCGCCTCGATAGCGACACATGCACTCGCCCGAACCACTATTGTCTGTCCTAAATCCATGCGGGCGATCTCATTCGCGATCCTTATTCCATATTCTAGATTGGCTTTTTCCGTTTCGTTTGGTTCGCGTCTGGTGAGGACACCTTCTTCCGCCATATACTCTTTTGTGAAAAAGGTTGAATCAATGAGCTCGATTCCCTCTCGATCCATAGCATCGGCGATTCCTCCGATCAGAGAATCAGTATTCCTCTGCGGCAAATTCCAAAGCATCTTCAGCATTTTTACGTCGGGCAGAGCACCGCTGAAGATCTGCACATGCTTGACCTGCCCGGCCATCATCACCTTTGAAACGCCCTCTTTCTTAAAGAAAGCAAGCATTTTTCCTAGTTTTCCAATGCCGACCCAAAGAACCTTTTCGGCTGCTTCCTCTATTTGCTTGTCAGTTTCTTCTTTTATTGCAACGACGGATAGAGCCGCTCCGGCTTTTTTCGCGCCTTCAATAACGTGGAATGGGAATTTACCGTTCCCTGCGATTAATCCAAACTTCATTTCACTACACCGCGCTTCGCAGTTTCGATAAAGTCCACGAGCAAAATGACTTCCGGAACATTCAAAACTTCTTCTTTAATTTTTTCCAATGCCTGAGTTGTGTTTAGTTTCGCTGAAAGCAATAAGTGGAATGCCCGATTCAGTTCTTTTAGCGTCTCTTTCGGGTAGCCGCGTCTTTTCATCCCTACACGATTTAAGCCGTAGCATTTTGCGTGATTCCCCTGAATAACGGCAAACGGCATGGCGTCTTTTACAACGACCGAATAGCCGCCGACAAAGGCTTCGCGTCCAATTCGGCAAAATTGATGAACACCTGAATATGCTCCTATACTTGCCTTGTCTGCGATCTCAACGTGTCCGGCAAGAGTCGCAGCATTCGCCATAATGATCTCATTTCCAAGCTGACAATCGTGCGCGACGTGAGCCTGCGCCATAAACAAATTATCGTCGCCAATCTTTGTGAGCCCGCCTCCGCCCTCCGTTCCGCGATGAATCGTCACAAACTCACGTATTTGATTTCGTTTGCCGATCTCCGTCGCCGTTTTTTCCCCGGCATATTTGAGATCCTGGGGTGCGAGTCCGATGGATACGAATGGAAAAACCCGGGTCTCGTAGTCGATTGACGTAATTCCATCAACAACGACGTGAGAATCGAGCTTAACCCGATCACCTAAAGTGACATCATCGCCAATGATTGAATATGCTCCGATATAACAGTCTTCGCCTATCGACGCCTTTTCGCTCACAATCGCGGAAGGATGAATAAAAGTCATATTAATAATTGAAAAGGAATTAGGGTCGTTTTCCGATGACACTCATTATCTCAGCTTCAGCAGTTATTTTGCCGTCAACCTTCGCCTCGCCCCACATTTTTTGAACTTTGCTCCCGATTCGAAGTGCCGTGACTTCAAGAATTAAGGTATCTCCCGGTACGACCGGTCGGCGAAACCGAGCTTTTTCGATCCCACTAAAAAAAGGAATCTTTGAATCACGATCTTCAAATTCTATAAGCGCAAGGATCGCTCCAACCTGGGCGAGCGCCTCAATCTGAAGAACCCCCGGCATAACTGGCAAATCGGGAAAATGTCCGCGAAAAAAATATTCGTTGATCGTCACCTGCTTGACCCCGACGATTCTTTCGCGGGGATCAAGCTCTATGATCTTATCGACAAGTAAGAAAGGATAGCGATGAGGCAGGATTTTCTGGATCGCGTTTACATCGTATATGCTCATAATTAAAGTCGTATTATAGTTCAGAAACTTTGAAGTAAAAAACCGATGTAGCAACAAAAACGCAAAAAGCCGGAGGCTATCGAATTGCTTCGATAACTCCCGACTCTTCATTAACGGACGTTCAAATTAATTTGTCGTGCTAGCAGTTCCAGCCGGACGAGCATTGTAGAACTTAATAAACTCTTCAGTTACGTCAAACTTTGTGTCAAATGCAAGTATCAGACCAGCATTGTCTAAACGAGCTGCATCCAAAATCATTGCGTAACCCTTTTGCTTAGAAAAGGCTTGGATCGCATTGCCTATATCCTGATTTACCGGACCGAGCACCTCGCTTAAGCGCTTGGTATATTTGGCTTTAGCACTCTCTTCGCTAAACTTATATTGGCGTACAAGATCATCGTGCTTCGAAGCTTTATCGGTTACAACGTCCTGTTTTACCGGAACTCCTTTTGCTGCTGAATCCTGCAAACCTTGTATCTCTTTTTTCAACGCATTTATTTGATTACCAAGATTTGTAAGCTGTTGATTCTCAACCGTGAATTCACTGTCGAGCTTCTTTTGCGCATTCATGTATTTGGTAATACCGCCGACTCCCTTATCGTCGCCTCCAAAGGCAAGCGTGTTTATTACCGCAATTTGCCCGGTACCCGTTTGGGCAAGACCTGCGACTGCAAAAATACCTACCAAAATCGCGCCGACTATCATTAAACGAAATGTTTTCATGTTCTCTATTACTCCTTAAAAATCGAAAGGCTCATCAACTTTTACTTCTGACTATCCTTTTGAAACTTGTATTGTTAAATTTATTGCCCTCAATTTCCGCTTTTTGTTGGAAGGACAGCAATGTTATTTTAAGAAAATCAAATTGTCAATCGAATTCTCTTCTAATATAAATACGCCGAAGCTAAACTTTCAATAGCTATTTGCACGCTCTCGCGTTTAGAAAGTTCGCCCAACCGTAAATCTCAGTCCGCTGCGTTTTCCTCTAAAGAAAAGCCCCGGCAATTCATCCACGAATCCCAATTTTGCTCCGGGATTGTAGTAATAAATCAACCTAAACGGCACGTTTACAACCGGAACCTGAACTCGCATTTCTAATCCAACTGAGGATTTGAAATCACGAAAGCTATCAAACTGTGCTTCATTGACCTTCAGCTGCGCATTCGTTTGAACGTCGCCCCTAAGAAACAAAGGAGTCAATCCCGGTGTGCCCGCAGGCAATGTCGCCAAGTTCGTCGGGCAATCCGCACGAACTCCGCCGCAATAAGTCGTTAGGAAATCCGCCGCTTTTAGTACCTTCGTGCCGTCAAATAGAAATGCACCAAAACTACTTTCATAAATAGGGGCTCCATTTGCATCCACGTTATTTAAAAGTGTGCTCAATGTTACGGTACCTGCTCCAACGAATAAATCATCTCTCAAAAATTCGCTACTGATGTTCTGAACACCCGATTTCCTTAAGTTAAAGACAGATCCAATGTCGGCAAATGCAGCCATTGTTAAAGGACCAAAGATCGGGATCCTATATTCGAAGTTACCCAAAATTTTCGTGTCACCGCCGATCGGCTGGAAATTTCTTTGGAACAAAATAGAATTTGCGCCCGCCGGTCCGGTAAACGTGCCCAACCCAATCAGCTCATTCTTTACAGCATCCGGGATAACAAGCTCTGTCGTTACGATGGTGCCATCCGCGGCTAAGGTTGAAACAGTGGATTCAGGAGCGCCGATAATGTTAGTCGCCGCTGCTACGTTCTGGGTTGTCAGGTATGTGTCGTATGGTACCCAAGGTCCGATCGAGCGCACATTGTAGCCGCGCAAATCGAATTCGCTTCCTAAGAAGTGGCGTTCGAAAAGCGGAATTCCATTAATGAACGAGATTGAATTTGCATTGCGAATCTTATCCGTGATCCCAAAACTTCCCGTCGTAGTAGCTTGAATACGAAAAGCAAATACCTCGGGTTCCTCAGAACGTTTCTTTCTGACGGGAATAAAAGATGAATAGGAAATTGAAGGTGAATACGTTCGCACATCACCCCCAAGACCCGAAAATGCAAATGATGTTGAGAGCTGGGTCCCCCGCACCGTATCGATTCCATTTCGCGACGGCTGCGATGTATCGTAAACAAAAGTCGGGGTTATCCGGCTCGTAGTTACATTTGGTTGAGCAAAGATTACCGGAATTCTATCTGCCGGATTCGTCGATTCATTTACCTTCGGATCCTGAATCGAGGTTGCACTATATTGATAGGTCAAACCGACTCGCGAAAATGACGTAAAGCGTCTTTTCTTAAACAAAAATTCCGAAAGAGGTGCAGTTGCAAAAAATGATCCTCCGTAGGTTGTTTGCGTAAATAACGTATCTTCATCAGCCGTCACAGTTCCGAAAGGGTCAAAAAGCCCTGTCAGTGCATCTATGTTTTGCGATAGTGCCGTACCCGAACCAAAAAACTTAGATTTCGACGTAAATAGCGAAAAGCCGACCGAAATTGGACGGTCCCGGAAATACGGTTCCTGCACGGAGAGCTGAAAACTTCTCTGGCGATTACCCGCTGCAAAACTAAATGAAAGTGCCTCACCGCGTCCAAGTAAGTTGTTGGTAGAATAGGTCAACCCGAAAAACGACCCGCCGATTCCTGAAACACCGCCATTAAAAGATATTTGCTGTCGTCCGCGTTCAGCGACCTTGATAATTGAATCAACAAAACCTTGATCCTGATCAGTTCTTACCTCAACGTCCTTGTCTTTATCGATTGGATCAAAATACTGCAATTGGTTTAGACGCAAGATCGAAATATCAAGACGAGACTGATTGTAGATTTCGCCCTCATTGATCTGAACTTCTCGACGAAGCACGTTATCTCTAGTAAATGTGTTTCCAATAAATTCCAGACGCCGTAAGCGGAATTGTTTTCCTTCATCGATCGTAATATCTATATCGACGATTCCTTCGTCCGGCTTGCTTGGATTATCTTTTAGATTCGGATTGAGCTCTGCGTCGTATTGAACAAAACCTTGCGAGCCATAAATCTTCTTCAAATCTTCATAGAGAGCATCTCTGAGCCTTTTCCCATTTGCAATTTCGCCTTTTTGGAGCCCAATAATTGCGGTAATTTGCTGTTCGGAAAAAATCGAATTGCCTTTGATAGTTATTTCACCAACCCGAAAGATCTTTCCTTCAGTAACGGGTATAACGATTCTTAGTGTGTCGTCCTTCGAGCTGACCAATGGAAGCGGCAACATTCCCAAAACTGGAATTCCGGTGCGCTTATAACCTAGCCCGACAACCTCGGGTTCGCCGATCCGTGCCTGAAAATAACCCTTCGAACGCATATACTCAGTTACGTTCTTGCCGAGATCATACTCGAGTTTTCTTAGATCCAAAATATCTTGACCCTTAAAACGCGAGATAAGCCCAGCCTCTTTGACCAATTGCAGCTGAGCTTTTAGTTCGCCGTCTTTAAAATGCTCATTACCTTCAAAGTCTATTTTAACGATTCGGGACCTGCGTCCTTGATCAATGTTAAATGTCACAGCAACTGACGTCGCTGAAACTTCTTCTGCCTGAACGTCTATTTTTGCATTGGGATAACCCTTTGAGGCGAGCATTTCGCGCAAGATCCTTCTTGCCGAACGTGTTTTCACGGGGTCGTAAATTGCTTCTTTTGAAATTCCAACACGATTTTCGCGAAAAGCTTTCAAGATGTCGGATTCCTGAATTGCCTTAGCACCTTCAAATTGGAGATCACGAATAATTGGAAGCTCTTTAACTACGAAAATTACATTTACGCCGCCTCTCACACCATCTTCGATAAGTACCTGAGATTCTGTTTTATCAAACCAGTCGAATGAAAGGAGTTCTCTGAGGTCGCGCTGAACTTGTGCGACGTTATAGGTATCACCCTTGCGAGTCTTGATATAATAAAGCAGATCCTGATCTCTTAAGCGCCTGTTGCCTTGAATATCGACATCTTCAACCAGTTGCTGCGGCGTTTCAACGGCCGCTTTGTTTTTGGAAACTTTTGTTTTAATTTCCGGTTTCGCAAAAGCAGTGCCGGCTAAAACCGCAAATAAAGCTAAAACAATTCCAAAACCGCGTAGAATATGCATATATCGATTCCTCTTACCTATCAGTGCAAATTTAATATCTAAATCGTGTGTTTATTATAACGCCCGAAAATCAACGTAAAAATTAAATGTATGGCGTTTTTACTCGACTTTACTAAAGTTGGGTTAATTACTCAGTGTTTGATTCGAACTACAATCTCTTGGTTGCCTTTTTTGAAAACAACCAGAGCCCTGCAGAATTTCCCTTCAAACCTACGGATTATACAGATAAAAGTCGAAAAACTAAAAACCAAAAACCAGAATTCTTCCCCGCTCTTTTAGTACATACATAAAAAAAGAGCCGCAAATCGCGACTCTTCATTTGATCTCTACTTACTCTCAAGAGGCTCACGTCGTCATTGCATTTTTTGCCTCTTTTCCTCTAAGCGGTCTCAACATAAGCTGGTCATCCGCGCAGAAAACTTCGACAAGTTTTTCCTCGTCGAAATCGCCTTGAATCAGCGCTTCCGAAAGCAAGTCTTCGACATATTTTTGAAGGGCTCTGCGAATCGGTCGGGCGCCGTAGCTGCGATCTGCACATGTTTTATCGATGAGCCATTTCTTCGCTTCTTTGGTCAGGCGAATTTGCAGCGAATGCGCACTTAGAATCTTGTTGAGATCATTGATCTGCAAATCAATGATCTTCAATAGATCTTCGTCCGTCAGCTCGTCAAATAAAATAATCTCGTCTAAACGATTAATAAATTCCGGTGCAAAAACTTTTTTGACCTCGCTTAGCACCTTATCTTCCATTTTCTTCTGCGTGGCTTCGGAATTATTTTGAAAACCGACCGTCGCTCGTTTTTGGATGAATCGCGCGCCGATATTCGAAGTCATAATGAAAACTGCATTCTTGCAATCAATCTCATTTCCTTGCGCGTCCGTCAAAATTCCATCTTCAAAAACCTGTAAGAGTACATTGAAAAGATCCGGGTGTGCCTTTTCTACTTCGTCAAAAAGGACTATAGAGTAAGGGGTTCGGCGCAATTTCTCTGTAAGCTGTCCGCCTTCTTCGTGCCCTACATATCCCGGAGGTGAACCGATGAATTTGGCAACCGTATGCTTCTCCATAAATTCCGACATATCAAAACGGATCAGTGCTCGCTCGGAGCCAAATAAAAATTCAGCAAGTTTTCGTGCAACTTCAGTTTTTCCGACACCGGTCGGACCTAAAAATAAAAATGAACCAACGGGACGCGCGGGGTTTTTCAAACCAGCCCGTGACCTTCTGATAGCCCTTGCCAAGGCAGATATTGCAGTTCGCTGCGAGATAATTTTTTCGTGGAGCTCGCCTTCGATTTTTAGAAGTTTGCTGGCTTCTTCCTGCTTGATGGATTGAACGGGAATTCCGGTCCAACGGGCGATTACCTCTTCCACATCGTCTTTTGTTACTTCAACTGAGAGGAAAGAATCCTCGATGGTTTTGAGTTCTAACGAAATCAACTTATCTTCGTCAGTCACACTTTTCCAATTTTCAACGGTTTCTTTCCAAGAGGGATCAGAGCCGTTCTCGCTCTCAAAACGCAATTTCGCACGTGCTCCGGCTTCGTCTAAAACATCGATCGCTTTGTCGGGCAGAAAACGCTCGGGAATGTAGCGATTTGACTGATAAACTGCCGCTTTGAGTGCTTCTTTTGAATAACGAATTTGGTGGAAAACTTCATAACGGCTGGCGACACCTTCAATTATTGCGATCGCCTCCTCCTCGGTCGGAGGAACTATTTTTACCGATTGAAAACGCCTTTCGAGCGAGCGATCTTTTTCAATCGTCAGACGAAATTCATTTGGCGTAGTTGCACCAACACATTGAATCTCGCCTCGAGAAAGTGCGGGTTTTAGAATATTTGCTGCGTCCAACGATCCCTCCGCCGAGCCAGCGCCAACAAGCGTGTGAATCTCATCAATAAAAACTATGCAATTTTTATCTTGTCTGAGTTCGCTCATTATCTTTTTGAGCCTTTCTTCAAACTGACCACGATATTTTGTTCCGGCAACCACTAATGACAGATCGAGCGAGAGTATACGCTTTTTCTCCAAAAACTTTGGCACGCTCTTGTCGGCGATGCGTTGCGAAAGACCTTCAATGATCGCAGTTTTCCCGACACCGGATTCTCCGATCAAAACCGGATTATTTTTTGTCCTGCGGCAAAGAATTTCAATAACGCGTTCGATCTCTTTTTCCCGCCCGATCAAAGGGTCTAGATTTCCTTCGACGGCCTCCGCGGTCAGATCACGCGTAAATTCTTCAAGATTCGGTGTTTCCTGATTTGCTTTTTCACGGCGTCGATTTGGCACTCCGTTTTGCTGTGCGATTCTTTCGCGAACGTTTGAAACCCTCAATCCATATTGATAGAGAATTTCCGAAGCGATCGATTTTTCTTCGCGCAAAATCCCGAGAAGAAGATGCTCGACACCGATATGACGGTTTTTCATTCGATCGCTTTCTTCACCTGCAAAAGCAAGAATACGCTTTGTCTCAGCAGCTAAGTGGAGTTCGGCAGATTGGGGAATTCGCTCGCGCACAACGATCCTCTCTTCAACCTCCCGGCGGATCGTGTCGACCGTAAGATTATGACGGAAAGGAAAAAACCGCGCGGAAATCGTTTTATCCTCGCGCATTAAACCAAGTAGTACGTGTTCCGGTAGAATCTCCTGCGAACCATATTGGAGTGCTTCATATCGGGCAAAGAAAACTACGCGGCGTGCCTTTTCAGTATAGCGTTCAAACATATAAAAAATTAAAAATGCCGAGACTTTGGCTAATTGGAAAATCTATTATAGTCAAAATCTTAACTCAGATGCCAAATTTTTCAAGAAATAATAAGCGAGCTTGTCTAAAGAATAGTTCTAAACGGGCTCCAAATCCAGATTTCTATGACCTTCGTATAATTTCTAAAGGTTTGATTTTACTTACTTTTATAAGTGGATAGATCATCGCCATTGTACACAGTAATAAAGTCAAGGAAAGAATAATCGCAACACTCAAAAATTCGGGATGAAACGGTACATAGTTTAGCGAATATACTTGCTTTGAAAGACTCACAACGCGAAAACGATTGCCGATATAGCAGGCGAGGAAACCCAGGATCGTGCCTGCTATTATTCCTATCAAACTCAGAATTATTCCTTCAAAAAGAAATATGGAGACAAGGTTTTTTGTCCGGGCACCGCATGTTTTTAATATCGCAATGTCGACTTTTCGTTCGTTGATAAGTAATGCGAGCGTCGTAGTGATGTTCAAAGCAGAAATAAATATAATGATGAAAATTATGGCAAACGAGACTTTCCTTTCCAGACTAAGTGCGGCAAAAAGCGGTTTGTTTGCTTCCTGCCAATCAATAACCTTAAAGCCCGATCCGAGGATTTCCCTGATTTGATCTGCTACCTGTCTCGATTGAAATATATCGTTAAGATATATGGTAAAAGCGCTCGGAGAGAAGCTTTCCTGATTTTTTAAGGCTCTATAATCGAAAGAGGAAATGTAAACCCATGTAGAATCGTATTCATAAAGACCGGTTTCAAAGATACCGGCGATCGCTACGTTCTCACTCGACGGCTTTTCATCTTCGCCTGCGACAAGAATCTTAGCCTCACCCTTTACCTTCAAATTTAGTTTTTCCGCCAATTCTTTTCCAATAAGGACTGATACGGATCCCGGCGACGGTATACGCTCCGCACCAGGCTGATCCTGATTCTTCAAATCCTTGACTCTAAGCACGGCGTATGTTGAAGTTGCACCGTTTGAAATTACGGCGCTTTCATATGCCGTAGTCTCCACTTCCTTTACCGCGTCAAGTCCTTCAAGTTTTCGTTTTATGATCTCCCAATTTGATATTCGCGTATCGCCATTTTGCGACACCGAAATATGCGCAGTATTACCCAAAACTTTATCACGCATCTCATCTGCGAAACCTTTCGAAAGAGCCTGCGCCACTATTAGACTAGCGACACCTGCGCAAATTCCGATGATAACTACAACGGATGTGAAGCGCGTCAATCCTTTTCGCGATGAGCGAAAATATTTCCAGGCAAGTTTTGGCGCAAACCGCATAAAATAGATTGTAAGTACAATATTGAATTTGGCAATTAGAGCCGTAAATTCGATGTTCGCCAAAAGTACTTTATTTAGCTAAAATCATCTAACAACTTGCGCCCAAAACCGCAAAATTAAAAAAATCACACGAAGTATTGATTTCCATGCCGTTAAGCAACATTGAAGAAGCCGTCGAAGATATCAAAAACGGCAAGATGATAATCATAGTAGACGATGAAGACCGTGAAAACGAGGGTGATCTGGTGTGCGCCGCCGAAAAAGTGACGCCCGAAATCATCAATTTTATGGCTACTCACGGACGTGGTCTGATATGTATGCCACTCACCGAATCGCGATGCGACTATCTCCAACTTCCTCCGCAAACGCAGGACAATACATCGTCCATGGGAACCGCATTTACAATTTCGATCGAAGCAAAAGAAGGTGTAACGACCGGAATTTCCGCCGCCGATCGTGCGACAACAATTCTAAAAGCTGTCCATCGAGACACAAAACCGAACGACTTAGCACGTCCCGGACACACTTTTCCGCTTCGGGCAAAAAACGGCGGTGTGCTCGTTAGAATTGGACAGACAGAAGCAAGCGTTGATATTGCAAGGATTGCCGGCCTTAATCCTTCGGCAGTAGTTTGCGAAATAATGAATGAAGATGGAACGATGTCCCGGCTTCCCCAGCTAGAAGTCTTTTCGAAAGCTCACGATCTAAAGATCATTTCCGTCGCTGACCTTGTTCGCTATCGAATAGAAAAGGAATCTTTGGTGCGACGGGTTATCGAAACGGATCTACCGACCGATTTCGGCACATTCCGCGCAATCGCCTATGAAAATGTGATGAATGGCGAAACACACGTTGCCATGACAATGGGTGATGTTTCCCGGACAACCGAACCTGTTTCGGTTCGCGTCCAAACCGAGAATATTACGTTTGCGATGTTCGGATCAAAACTTGGCGAGGCTTCTCAGGCAATACAAACTTCGCTTAAAAAAATTTCCGAAGAGAAGTGCGGCGTGATACTTTACTTAAGGCAGCATGAGCACAATCTTGATCTGATTCATCAGCTTGAAACGTATGCCGTAATGCAGGAGAAGGATTTGGATTTTCTAGCTGCACGCAAGGTAACGGGTTATGGAAGCCGTCGGGATTACGGAATCGGTGCGCAGATCTTAAAGGATTTGGGCTTAACGAGAATCATACTTTTAACGAATCACCCTCCCCGCATAAATGCCATTGAAGCGTTTGGTTTGGAGATCGTCGAAAGTGTCCCAGTCTAGACAAAAGTTTTATCGTAAATGTCTGAAGAAAAAGAAGAAAAAAATGAATTGGTTGAAGAGCCTCAATTAGAAAAGAGACCCGCATCCGATTCTCCCTCCTCCCGAAAACGAAGAAGATTTGTTTCGCGTAGAAACTTCGCCATTTTGGTGGGATGCCTCGCGATTCTCACGGTTTCCATTGCAGCACTAATTTTTGCGTTGTTTCGTACCGGGTATGTTGATGGCTATGTGAAAGAGCAATTCGTTGTGGCCTTTGACGAAATGGGGATCGGTTTTACTGCGGAGACCTTTAAAATGGGGGTTGCTCCGCTCGATCTGACTCTTAAAAATGCAGTTTTCATAAACAAAAAAACCGGTGAGAAAATTTTCCGAATCGAGAACGCTAAGCTTGATATGACCGTTCTTGATCTTTACGAGCTCAAAACAGAAAGAAATATCGATGTTACCGCGACGGAAGTAAATGGTTTCGAGGTATGGGTTAGTTTTGATGAGGAAGGAAATTCAAACTTTAAAGGAATTGAGCTCTTGCCGCCGAAAAACGTAGTTAAATTCCAATATGCATCGACCGTTCTCTCGCTCCGAAATGGTTTGGTCCACTTTGGTGAAACGACACGCAAGATTTCCGGCGATGCGAAAAACCTTGTGTTTCTGATGGAGCCAGAAAATTTTGATGTGCCCGATGACAAAAAACGCTATAAGTTTGACCTCACTTCCACCGAATCGACTTTCACATATGATGAAAGCAAGGTCGATCCTGTAAACATAAGGGCAGTCGGCGTTGCCGATGGATCAGGCGCTGAGATCACGGAATTCAAACTTACCTCCCCGGTCGGCACGGCAATCGTAAGCGGCAATATAAAAGATTGGAAGGCGTTTAAGTACGATTTCAAAATAACCTCAACGATTGACCTAACCCGAACATCCGATACTTTCCCGATCGGGACGGCGCTCCGCGGTTTTGGAAACTTTGCGGGAACGATAACGGGCGAAGGCGAAAACTATAAGATTGACGGCGAAATAACATCGGAGAATTTAGCCGCGGCGAATATTCGTCTCAAAGCTTTAAAAGTGAATGCTGCGATAAACGGAAAAAGTTCTGTCTACGAAGGGCAGGGCAAGGCCGTTGCGGAAATGCTGACATTTGAAGATTTTATTATCGATTACCCCCAACTTGTTGGAAATATTCGTGGCACAGGAACAGATTTCAGATGGTTTGGTGAGCTTCGTGCTGTCGCTGCCAAAACTTCATTTGGAACCATCGCCGGACTTTATATTTCAGACGCTGATGCTGAATATCGAGACGGAAAATTGAATGCCAAGTTAAAGAATTTTCGCGCGGAAAACTTTTCCTCGGTCGGTGCAAAAATCCAATCATTACAGGTAAGCGGCGCGACGATCTCATCGGAAAATGGAGCAATAAATGCGAACTTGCCGAGTGCCAGTGCCGCTAAGGTCGATGTTCAGGGTGCGACGCTGCACGGCGTTAATGTCAGAAATGCGAAGCTCAAAAATCGTGATGCCGGAACAACTATTGATGCCGGCGACGTAAGAATCGACCGACTTGAAACAGAAGATGCTCGGCTTCGAAATGTAACCGCAAAAAACGTCTTAGTTAATAATCGCGGAGGTGTAACCGAGGCAACGGCGTCAAATGTTCAATCGGATGGAGTCGATACACGCGGTGCGAAAATTGGAAATATTAACGCTTCCGGCGTCGATGTAAGGATCGTTGGAAATGAAACAAAAGTTTATTCAAATAACCTCAAGGTCGCAAAGATCACAACAGATTCGGCGGTTCTCGGAAGCTTAAATGTCGCGGGTGTTCGACTAACTGTTCGCGATGGTCGAATCGAGGGTACGACCGGAGATTTCGATGCAGGAACTATCGCCTTACCGGGAACGGGAAAACTCGAAAACGTCAAAGTAAAATCACCCGTTTTTGTTCTTGAACCTTCGGGACGTTATCGTGCGAGTCTGGATATGAGTCTCGGTGGCGGCATCCTCGGCAGCATACGACTAGGCGCGGCTAGGGCTGCGGTAGTTGCTAACAACGACCGGATCGAACTCAATAATCTTTCAGCCAATGTTATGGACGGCAAGATTGATGGAAATGCTTCCATCGCTACCAGCCAAAGATCGCGTTCGAGTGTCAAAGCTGATTTCTCAAATCTTGATATATCAAAACTGCTGGCACTTCAAGGCGGTAATGTAATTCCGATAGAAGGCCAAACCACCGGGAAAGTCGATCTGAGTTTTAACGGAACAGACCTGAAACGCGCGAGTGGGAATCTGACCGCGGATATTGACGCAAATGCCGGATCCGATGATCGTGGGCTGATTCCTTTGGCGGGAAAACTTGGCGTAACGGCAACAAACGGGCTCTTCAATATAGATTTCGCTAACTTAAATACAGCAAAAAGTCAGCTTGATGCGACCGGACGGTTTGACCTGAATGGCAACGACTCAAATCTCAATATTGCTCTAGACTCTTCAGATGCCAGCGAGATCGAACGCATATTCCGGGTCTTGAATCTCTCCGATTCCGTCGAACAGCAGTTAGACAATTATCAAGCCGAATTTGCCGGAGCGCTTGTCTTTAAGGGGACACTTACGGGAAACATCAGTGATCCGATGTTGGATGGAAGAGCGAGCCTTGAATCGATTATTCTTCGCGGTCGCGATTTGGGATCCTTAGCGTCTGACATAAATGCTACCTCCTATGGTTTTGAACTGCGGAATGGAATTCTTCAGGAGCGAGACGGCGGGAAACTTACGTTTGATGTCAGCGCGCCAAATAGCGGAACAAATAATATCGCTGTTCGCGCGAATTTGGATAAGATCGATCTAGGTAGCCTGCTCTCAGCTCTTGCGATTGACTCGATTCCAGAGAGTTTGCGGAACATGGAGGCGGAAACTTCCGGCGATCTAAACCTTAAGGGTTTGCCAAACGACATGCAGGGCGAAGCGAATATCGTCGCGAGGAACGGTTCGGTAAAAGGTCAGTCGTTTGACAGCCTTGAATCAAAGGTTTTATTCCAGGGAACGCTCGTCAACGTTGAAAAATTTGAAGCAAAATTTGGAACCGGTTTCCTCAACGGCAAAGGTACGTACGAAACAAACACGAGCAATTTCAATTTTGAAGCAGATGGAAAAGACGTTCCCGTATCGAGAATCGTGGCGTTTTTCCCCGATAATCCGAGCATTCCAGACATTGAGGGAGTCGTCAATGTGAAAGCGACGGCAATCGGCAATGCCTCCGATACGTCAAGTTTTGATGTTAATTTTAACGGAGTTGGTAAAGGGATCGTCATAAACCAAAACTCATTTGGCGATGTAAATTTCGAAGGGAAAACCGAAAATCGAATTCTTAATGCAAATGTCACGACGAGATTTCAAGGTCAAAATCAGCTGATCACCGCCAGCGTAAATTTTGCTGATCCAAACGTGCCTTTGAAGGCGCAGACTACGTTTAACAAAAGCCGCCTTGACCCGTACATTGCTATATTCCGAAAACCCGAGCCCGGTGCTATTGAATTCTCCGGAGTCGCAACGGGCGGAGTTTTTATTGAAGGAAATTTGACTAAAGTCAACGACGAAGGAAAACGTGTTTTCACGTCAGAATTCCTGGAAGGCAATGCGCAGTTTAGCCAGTTTGATCTATTAATCGGCGAGACTCCTTTAAATGCGATAGAGCCGATCGATGTTCGTTTTAGTATGAACGAAGTTTCGATTGCGAGTGCGAAATTTGCGGGTGGCGGATCGAATGTCGTGGTCAGCGGAACAAAAGCGTTTAACGATAATGGTGTAAATAATCTTTCTGTTGACGGAAGAATTGATCTCAGAATAATGAACGCGCTTTCAAAAAATATGTTTTTCAGCGGTTTTGCGGATGTTGCAATGCGTTTGACGGGCGTCAACAAGAATTCGCGCCTGAATGGAAACGCGAGCATCGAAAACGCGTCCGCGTCGACCTTTGTCGGATCCGAAAGAATCACATTTGAGCGGTTAAAAGGCTCGATGATTTTTACAACAAATCAGGTGCAGATTCAGCAGTTGACGGGTTTTCTGGGCGGCGGAAAGATCGTCGCCACGGGCGGTGCGCAGTTAAAGGGTCTGCAGTTAGACCGATATCGGGTCGAGATCCAAGGGAACAATATTACCGCGCGCATACCGAAAGATTTTATTACAACCGGAAATGCTGAAATTGAGATCAATGGGAGACGAAGCGGCGGAGAACTCGACACGCTTATTTCCGGCACGTTTTATGCGAAAAGAAGCGTTTACAATAAAGACATAGATCTAGCGGATTTCATAAGCGGTCGCCGCGAAGCGTCGCTCTCGCAGGGATCGTCTGGAACTTCCGTTATCGGCGTTCCGAAACTAGACATTCGCGTAATCGGAAGAAATGCATTCCACGCTCGCAACAACATTGCCGACCTAACGGCTTCGGCGGATCTGAGAATTACCGGTGATATCGAATATCCCTTGATTTCGGGAAGAATTACGGCAAATAGCGGGACGCTAATTTTTAGAGATGACCGATATGAAATCCAGCGCGCGGTTCTGACATTTCCGCCCAACGCGACAACAATTGAGCCATTAATCAACTTACAGGCTGAAACTCAGATCAACGGCTATCAAATTTTCGTTAGCCTCAACGGCGTGCTAACCGACACAGAATCTTTGTCTGCGACTCTGCGTTCGAATCCTTCTCTGCCCCAAGGCGACGTAGTATCTCTGATCACAACAGGAAGTCTTGCGAATTCGGGCGGGGGAATTCCAACATATGCACAAAGCGGGATAAACACGGCCGCAGAAATATTAGCCGACGAAATTATCAACAAACCGATCTCGAAAGCGACAGACAGACTTTTTGGACTGAATAAATTCGCACTCGATCCGATTATTTCAGGCGAACGAAGTAATCCGACAGCCCGCCTGACAGTTGGAAGACAAATCAATAGAAATCTCCTCGTTACGTATTCGACAAATCTTGCAGAAGACCAAAATCAAGTATTGGCGCTGGAATATCGAGTTTCAAATAAGCTTTCTTTCATTGCAAAATACGAACAGCGTTCGCTGACAAATGTTACGAAAAACCGCAATAATTTTGCCTTCGAAATTCGTCTAAGGAAAAGATTCTAGCAATACTGCCGCTAACTCTCTCGGTTTTAGAATCGTTTAATTTCGTGATAAGATTTTTTTGTATCAGCTATAAAAAAATCTTTCGGAAAATGCTCTGACAAATTTGTAGATGCCATCCGCAAACCCCAGCGTGCGTATTTTCCCGGCAAAAAATTCATATGGATAAATTTCGTATAGTTGGCGGAAACCCGCTAAAAGGCACCGTTACAATCAGCGGCGCAAAGAATTCGGCTTTGCCGTGTCTCGCAGCGACGCTTTTGAGTCCAAAAACAATTACGCTGCACAATGTTCCGTACGTTCGAGATTTGATAACCCAACGCCGCCTTTTAGAAGATCTCGGCGCGGAAACACTGACTCCGGATAAAAATACCCACAAGATCACTGCCTCCGAAATCGAAATCTTTGAGGCTCCATACGAGCTTGTAAAAACTATGCGAGCAAGCGTTCTTGCGCTCGGCCCTCTATTAGGACGCTTTGGAAAAGCAAAAGTGAGTTTGCCGGGTGGATGCGCCATTGGCACACGTCCGATCGACCTACATCTTCGGGCGTTTGAAAAACTCGGCGCGGAAGTGTCGCTCGAATCCGGCGACGTCGTCGCGAAAGCACCAAAAGGCAGACTAGTAGGCGCGGAATTAACATTTGAAAAGGTCACGGTAACCGGAACCGAAAACGTGATGATGGCGGCAGTTTTAGCGAGCGGAACTACAACGATACGTAACGCCGCTTGCGAACCGGAAATCGAGGATCTGGCGGAATTGTTAAACAAGATGGGTGCAAAGGTATCCGGTGCCGGAACACCGACTATTATTATTGAAGGCGTGGAAGAACTCGGTGCCGCCGAACATACAATTATTGCTGATCGAATCGAAACCGGAACTTTTATTGTCGCGGCCGCGATTACCAATGGTGAGCTAACGATAAAAAATTGCCAGCCAAAACACCTTGAAGCTGTTATCGAAAAACTTGGAGAAGTTGGAGTTGAAATTACTGAAGTTGATGAAACTACGCTCTTTGTTAAGCGTTCAGAAAAGGGTTTATTTGCCAGAGATATCATCACGCAGCCTCACCCGAAATTTCCGACCGATATGCAGGCGCAATATATGGCCCTAATGACACAAGCGGAAGGAACCTCCGTAATAATCGAAACAATTTTCGAAAATCGCTTTATGCACGTCGCTGAGCTATACAGAATGGGTGCCGATATCGTGATCGATGGAAATAAAGCAACTGTAAATGGAAGGACAAAATTGACCGGTGCGAAAGTTTTAGCCTCCGATTTGCGGGCTTCCGCTTCACTCGTAATCGCCGGTCTCGCCGCCGAGGGCGAAACCATGATCGACCGCGTTTATCACATCGATCGGGGCTATGAAACTATTGTGAAGAAAATTCGCGGAGTCGGTGGTGACATCACCCGTATCAAGAGCGAAATAACAAAAACTGCTGAAAGTGAACAATAAGATTAGATACGATCAAGCGGTTCGGTTTTTCTAGCTCAGGTTTCCAGCCTGAGCTTTTTGTTCGCAATCAGGATTGAATTTTTTGATAGCTGTATGTAATCTCTTTCTTACGCAAAATTTTCGGAGGCTCAACTTCTAACTTTGACCAACCAGCACGAACTCATTTTAATTCTCGATTTTGGCTCACAATATACGCAGCTTATTGCGCGGCGGGTCCGCGAATTGGGAGTTTATTGCGAAATTCATCCTTTTCACGTTTCGCCGGAAACAATTGCAGCAATGAATCCGAAAGGTGTAATCCTATCCGGTGGACCATCAAGTGTTACGGACGAGGATGCCCCGCGAGTCAGCAAAGATTTTTACGAAACTATTGGCTCACCGCTATTAGGTATTTGCTACGGAATGCAGCTTATCGCGATCGATCTTGGCGGGGAATCCGAACCTGCTGAAGAACGCGAATACGGACACGCAAAATTACGACGCTTGAGCGGCAAAACGGTGCTCTTTACAGACTTGCCTGAAGAGCTCGATGTCTGGATGAGCCACGGAGATCACGTAACGGTTGTCCCCGAGGGGTTTCACAAAACGGCAACGACCGGAAACGTTATTACCGCAATCGAAAATCCGGACAAGGATATCTACGCGGTTCAGTTTCATCCGGAAGTTTCGCACACGCCAAAAGGTGTCGATATATTGCGAAATTTTCTTTTTCAAGTTTGTGCCTGTAAGGGCGATTGGACTCCTGCACAGTTTATTGAGGAAGAGGTTGCGAGAATTCAGGCGAAGGTTGGATTGGAAGATAAAGTCGTTTGCGGACTCTCTGGAGGAGTCGATTCGACGGTCGCAGCGATGTTGGTTCAGCGGGCGATCAATGAACGACAGACTTGTATATTCGTTAATAATGGATTGCTCCGCCATCGCGAGTTTGAAGATACTTTACGACTTTACGAAAAACTAAACCTTAAGGTGATCGGCGTCGATGCAAGCGAAAAATTCTACAAAGCTCTCAAGAACATCTCGGACCCTGAAGAAAAACGAAAAATAATCGGACGAAAATTTATCGAGGTCTTTGATGCCGAGGCGAAAAAGATCGGCGGGGTGAAATATCTCGTTCAGGGAACGCTTTATCCCGATGTAATTGAATCGGTCTCCGTGCTTGGCGCAAGCGTAACGATAAAGTCGCATCACAATGTCGGCGGTTTGCCTGCGAAAATGAAACTTCGCCTTATCGAGCCTCTCCGTGAGCTTTTCAAAGACGAAGTTCGTCTTATTGGAAAAGACCTCGAAATTCCCGATGAAATCCTTGGACGACATCCGTTTCCAGGGCCCGGCCTCGCGGTTAGAATACTTGGCGACGTCACACCGGAAAAGGTTACGCTTCTTCAAAAAGCTGATAGCATCTTTATTCGCGAGCTTAAGGAAGCGGAACTATACGATGAAACCTGGCAAGCATTTGCAGTCCTTTTACCGATTCAGTCAGTAGGTGTAATGGGAGATTTTCGTACCTACGAAAAAACAATTGCGCTGCGTGCGATAACCTCAATGGATGGAATGACTGCCGATTGGGCGCGTCTTCCGCACGAATTCTTAGCCAAAGTTTCATCCAAGATCACGTCCGAGGTAAGGGGCGTGAATCGAGTAGTCTACGACATTTCGTCAAAACCGCCGAGCACGATCGAATGGGAGTAGAAAATGGGTATCGCCGAGCCTAGCTATCACCTTCTTCAAACACGCTGGTCAATGTGAAATCTCCGTAATTTATGTCTTCTATCTTCCAGATGCCTTTTTCTTTCGTGAGATCAAAGACCAATTCTTGTTCGTCTCCGAAATTTTTAAACGTAACTTTCACATTTGCTTTTGTACCCTTAAGATCAGCTTTGCCGACATTAAAATCGGTAATTTCCGTGTCCTGCCCATTATAGAGTGGATCGAATGATAAAGAGCCGACTTCACCTTCAGATTCATTGGCGTCCTTCCATATCTTATCTGCAAGGCTTTTTACAAAATATTTATCAATGAGCGCGCGATCTTCATTTTGAAAAAACGGGCTGGAATCACTGTTGTGATTCTCGTATAGATCCTTCACTAATTGTTCAGGTGAAGGATCTTTAGCGGCCTGTCCAAACGAGGAAACCGCCGTACCAGCGGCCAGAAATACGACTAGCAAAAGCGCAAAATTTAAAGTAGTTCTCATACCCTTAATTTTCTAAAAAAAAACTCCTAAGCGATAAAAATTCTAAGTTTGTTTTTGACACATTTTGTGTTTTCCGTCAACAGAAAAAACGCCAAAAAACATTAGAACAAACGACCTTGCTACCGGCGAACCAAATGAGAAACTGGTGCACGCCCTCGGCGGAACGAACGATCGCAGAATAAACCGTTAAAGTTGATAAAGACGAAGAAGCCACAAAGACGGAAGACGCCGGTTCGGCGCGTCTTCCCAATGATTCTCTTGCCTAGAGAGTTGCCAAAACCTTATTTCCAATCTTCCCGCTCTGGTAATTGTCGTTTTGGCTGTGATCACGGTAGCGGACCTTTTGCTCGAGTTTGCCGACGATGGCGTGGGCAAACATTGTGTCGTCTTCAAGGATTTTGGCACTTCCAAGCCCGCCCGGACTCAAAACATTTATTTCCATCAGTTTGTGGCCAACGATATCTAAACCGACCATAAACATTCCGTCTGTAACCAGTTTCGGTCGGACGACTTCGGCGATGTGAAGCATTTCGTCCGTAATAATAGCCTTGGCTATTTTGCCCCCGGAGCTCAAGTTGCTTCGGGCAGAACCCGTCCCACTAATACGGCGGAAAGCGGCATAATGTCCATCGACAAAAAGCGGTTCGCCGTTTACCACGAACATTCTCGTATCACCTTTTTTTGCCTCTTCAAGGTATTCTTGAGCGATAGCATAGCCATCTCGTGTAATAGCTTCGATCATTTGGTCAATGTTCGCTTTATCATCTTTCTTGACCAGGAAAACTCCCGAACCACCCGATCCCTGCAAAGGTTTTAATATCGCGCGGCCGCCTTCGGCTTTGATAAATTTCTGAATCTCTTCATTGTCACGTGAGATTAGCGTTCTTGGTCGAACTTCGGGTGGAAAATGCTGAAAATACATTTTATTCAAAGCTCCCGCGAGAGTGTTTGGATCATTCAGAACAATGACACCGTGGCGCAATGCGAGTTGGCCGAATTCAATCCCTGCGGATTGCGCCCAGGTCCTTTCGGCATCGTCAGCAGGATCATTTCTCAGCATCAAAATATCAAGATCCGCAACTCGAATTCGCTCTTGATGTGCCTTATCCCCAAGAAGATCTTTCAAGTAAGCTTCGCCGTCCTTGTGTTTTTTGACTTTCGACATTCTCGCATTTGCACGAGCGTGATCGTCGGTTTCCGCTGAAAAATTGCCAACCGGAATCGTCCAGGCCTCATGCCCCATTTCTCTTGCCGCGCGTGCGATTCTCGTTGTCGTATAACG
Source organism: Pyrinomonadaceae bacterium (assembly GCA_037969475.1). Taxonomy (GTDB): domain Bacteria; phylum Acidobacteriota; class Blastocatellia; order Pyrinomonadales; family Pyrinomonadaceae; genus Aridibacter. Next base: position 33,812 of record JBBKXN010000112.1, read on the forward strand.
CGGATGCTCCGTCTTAAAATCGTTTATAACAAAGCCTATTTTCATATATTTATTTTCCCTCTCGTTTATAATTCGTGTCAGCAGCCCGACTGTAAAGAAGGGCTTTGAAGCAAACAACTCAAATTAATCATCATCTGAGAATGCCATCTTAAGCCGCTCCCTAAAGGCCCGGCTACTGACAAATTTATTTTTATTGCTCAAATCAAATCCATAACTGTCATGCCTTTTTTTACCTCTTCCAATCGTTCCGCTGTGTCGGGAAAAGACATATATCTCGGCGTCAGTGGCGATGGTTTGAGGATCTCACGCCATCGAAGCTCGCGAATTATAGAAACATGTTCGGGTCCCATTTTTCCGACGAACAGAGTTTCAATGTCGCCGCTGTTTGCCAAATACTCCAAAACTTCGACCAGTCCGCGCAGATATACTGCGTCTTTTGTTAAACCCCCGCCGCGAAAAACCCGCATTGCTATGTTAAATGATGTTCGCTTTGTAAAATTATATTTGTTGCGGAGTTCGTCAAAAACCTCCGCAAATGTTTTCCCTTGTGTTAAACGTCGGACTGCGATCACTCTTGCGGCAAGCGTTCGTATCCGCTCGAAATTCAAACCACCGACCAAATATTCAGCAAAAACCGCCAAACCTTCCTGCAATTGTTCGTAGCCCGGTAGACCAGAATACAACAATTTCAGAGGTTGAGAACGCCCGTTGAAATACGTTACGGAATGGGTACCGATCTCGTGTTGGATCAATGCATTGATTCTCGCTTCCGAAATTGAGGAGCGTTGCCCAATAGTCAAATTTCCGCTCGTAACCATCAATCCCGCAGGCATATCTTCTCTGATCTCAACCTTTGCCGTCATCTGAGGATAAATCTCCCGATAATAGTCAATTTCTTTTCTGGCCAATTTCGCAACTTCATCGGCATTCAATTTTTTGCTCTTCTCGGATTTGCGTTTTGGTTGGTTCAGAATCTTTTTCGCTAAATTCAGCAAATTATCTTCAACGGGTGGAAAAAGCTGCAAACTTTCGTAAAGAAAACGTGGAGTGTTTCGGTCTTCAATCAAGGTAATTTGGCGGTCGAGTTCGATTCGTTTATCGCGCAAAATATAGACAAGCGTCGGATCTTCGATCTCTTCGAACGATATACTGTAAAGTTTGCGTTTTAGATTTTCCGGGTCAATTGTCAGTAAACGATAATGAAAAACGGGATCGCCTTCGAAGCCTTTTTTCCTAAATTCCTTAAACGCTTCGTTGGAATTAACCGGCGTAACTGCCATTAAATAATTGAAAGTATCGCTCAAAGCCGAAAGTTCTGCGTCAGCTGTCCAAACTGCATCAACTACGAGTCGCCGTCCGAGCATTTCCGGTTGAGTTGGGCGTTCGGGAGTTTGAATATGAACAAATTCAAAGAAGGTTTTTTGCAAGGCTTTTGATAATTTTTGCCGTAAAAAGCGCAGCGTGGAAAGGTAAAGTTCGTTTGTCTCCCGATCGCAGTAAATTGGCGAAACTTCCAGACCGATCATCAGACAACTCAATTGCCTTATCTGTTTTTCACTAAGAAGCGGCGGCATTCCTGGTGGCGTCACGCCTTTCGCTGAAACGGTTTCGACTTCGCTCCGAAAGTAAGGAATGTTGAATGATTCCAGTGATTCATGCAGGGTTTCGACCGTCGAAGGAATCTCTTTTGACTCTTCAATAAAGACACGAAATTTCGCCTTTGAATCGGTGGTGTATTCGTCCGTTCGAAATTCCTTCTCCACATCCGCCGACCAAACTTCGATAATTAAAAACGCCCCGAATTTATCAGCCATCGTTTTAGAAACGCTTTCGACCAAAGCTGATAAATTTTCATCATTTTCTGCTACTAAATATGAAGCCTCGCCCAGGATCAGATTCGCAGTTCCCCGATCTTTGCGACCTTCCGGCTTCCGGTAAACACACAAAAATGGCAAGGGGCGATCAATATTCAACCGTCCGAAATCTTGAAAATCTCTCCGAACTCCTTCGTCTTTTTCGAGATTCTGTGAGATTTCTTCGATCAAAGACTGTGAGATTATTTGGTTTTCCTTTTTCGTCTTTTTCGGCTGAGTCATAATTTCGTTCTTTGCGATCTTTTGATGTAATACATCTTCTTTCTTAACGCAAAGAATGCAAACGAGCGAGCAGAGGTTGCTGCGTTTCTCGGCTAATAAAATTAACTTCGCAATTTATTAAGTTCTTCCAAAACTCCGGGAATGGTCGAAGCCAGTGCTTGATGAATGGCGTTGACCATTTCGTCATCCTTTTCGCCCGACCATTCATCCATCCAAAATTTCTTGAATTCAATCGCCAGACCAAAGCCGTTTTCCGTAAAATTGTCGTGAAGCCATTTCACCTGATTACCGCCTTTGAATTTTATATTTTCCCGAACATCCAGCCTTCTACCCATAAAATTAAATGCACCTAGTTCTTCAATAAAACGATCAACCAATGATTTCCATCTTGCCCGATCCATCGTCCCTGTCCCAATATTTACTTCCGGGTTTTCTTCGGAAGATTCGGGCTCGGAATCCGCGCCGCCTCGTTTGTGATTGTAACTGTGAAGATCAAAAAGACAGAATTTTCCGTGAGTTTTTTCGGCTGCGGTGAAAATTTCCTTTATTTGAGAATAGTAAGCGTCGTATTCTTCAAGAGATCTTTGAATAATTTCGTCCGAAGGTCTTACTTTCCAGACATCCAATCCCCAGCAATCATCCGGCGTTACATAAACTGCCTTTTCACGCGGACGATTTAAATCAACCTCGAAACGCGAACGAATAGCGACGATTTGGGTTTCGGCAATATCCACCCAATTGCTTGTGTAGGGGTCTTCTTCACGCAGCCGATGGGCTTCGCTCAACTTCATGATTGCTGCGACTTCATCCCGCAATTCGTGTCCATCGTGAATCGCCGTTGCAATCAGAGCGCTGTCGCCTTTCTTTAATTTCCAAATTTGGTGTGGATATTGGATGTCGCTTTTCGCAATCATGGATTTATTTTCTGAATTCTTTAATACATATTATCTTAGCATTCTGAATACATCGTTGGATTTATGTATCACGTTTTATTTACTATAATTAAGTCAATAAGAATTTAATAATGTCACAAACTAAAAATCGAATATCAAAAAAGGCCGCAAGTTTTACGGAGTCTGTGATTCGCGAAATGTCACGTGAAGCCGCAAAGTACGATGCAGTAAATCTGGGACAGGGTTTTCCCGATTTTGCCGCTCCTGAAGATATAAAGCGAAAGGCTCAGGAAGCAATTGCCCAAGACTTCAATCAGTACGCGATCACATGGGGAACAAAGGATTTTCGGGATGCGATCGTCGAGAAAACAAAATGGTTTTTGGGGCTCGATGTTGACCCCGAAACAGAGATAACCGTAACTTGTGGTTCGACCGAAGGAATGATCGCCGGAATGATGGCGACCGTTGATGAAGGTGATGAAGTTATCGTTTTCGAACCGTTTTACGAAAACTATGCTCCGGATGCGATATTGTCTGATGCAAAACCGGTTCACGTGACACTCTATCAAAGTGAAACGGGCTGGAATTTTGATAAGGATGAATTACGGAATGCATTTGGAGAAAAAACGAAAGCCATCATTATTTGCAATCCCAATAATCCAACGGGCAAGGTTTTTACGATGGAGGAGATGGAATTCATCGCCGATCTTTGTATGGAATTTGATGTAATTTGTTATACGGATGAGATTTACGAACACATACTTTATCCAAGAGATGGTAAAAAAATCGATCACATTTCGATGGCGCAAATAGACGGAATGCGCGATCGCACCGTCGTTGTAAATTCGCTTTCAAAAACCTATTCGGTAACAGGTTGGCGTGTCGGCTACTGTATTGCGCCACCCGATATATCTTCCGCGATTCGTAAAGTTCACGATTTTTTAACGGTTGGTGCCGCGCATCCGCTTCAAAAAGCGGGCGCTTATGCTTTGAGTTTGCCGGAGAGCTATTACATCGAACTGCAAACGCAATATCAAAAGAAACGCGATTTTATCGTACCGGTATTACAAAATGCGGGATTCAAATGCGATTTTCCGGACGGGGCTTATTACGTAATGACGGATATTTCAGATTTTGGATTTGAGAACGACATCGAATTTACAAAACATCTTATCCGTGAGGTCGGCGTCGCGGTCGTACCGGGTTCTTCGTTTTACCACGATGCGGCTTTGGGTTCGCAACAGGTTCGTTTTTGTTTCTGCAAGAAGGATGAAACGCTTGAGGCGGCCGCCGAAAAACTGCAAAATTTAAAGTCCCGGGTTTGAAAAAGTCCGGTAGTGTAGATTTATCGCCAAAAGCAACCTTTCTTTCGATTGAGCGCAACAAATACATTATTACAGCCGTAATACCCACAGTAATCTGGAGTTGCTGAAGTTATCTCGCATAATTAACAGTCAAACTAGGAGGATTTATGAAAAGCAAATCATTTGTATTCATTTTGTTAATGTTTTTAACGGGAGCAACCCTTTTCGCACAGGACGCGCCGGAGTCAAAGAAAACTAAGGATTCGGACGAGAAATCGGTCAGCCAGGCCTTTTCGATCGCGTTCGGAAACAGCGGTTCGAGCTATTTAGGTATTCACATGGGAGAAGTTACGAATGAGAATTTCTCAAAATACGGACTTTCCAGCGTGCGTGGCGTGGTGGCAACAAGAGTCGCCGAAGATTCGCCTGCGGCAAAAGCCGGTATCAATGAAGGCGATGTCATCATAAGTGTCGATGGCGAATCGGTAACAAGCGTCAGAAAATTGAGTCGTCTGATTTCGGAAATTGCCCCCGACCACAATGCAAAAATAAAGGTTTTGCGTGGCGGGAGCGAGCGCGATTTTGACGTCAAAATGGGTAAACGCGAGGCGGGCGCGGTCTTTGCACCCGGTGGATTTGAAAACGGAACCGGCATTGGCGTTTATCGAATGCCTCGGATTGAAGCCCCTGAGATGCCGAAAATGCCCAGAATGCCGAGGATAGCAACTGGTCCGGGCGAGGCCCTCGGTTTCTACCGAATTTCCAGCCGGTCAATCGGCACAAGATTGACTCCGCTTACTGATCAGCTTGGATCCTATTTTGGCGTTTCTGACGGAAAAGGATTGCTTGTCACGAGTGTTGAGAAAGACAGTGCCGGAGCGAAAGCCGGATTGAAAGCTGGTGATGTGATCGTAGAAATTGATGGCAAGAAACTAAGCCGGACATACGATCTTATTCACGCTTTGGGTCAGAAAGATGAGGGAGATGTTAGCTTAAAAGTCGTTCGAGACAAAAAGGAACGAACGATAAAAGTTACTCCGGAAAAATCCAAGAATGGTGAAAATATGTTTTTCAACGAATTTTACTTGAGGAACGATAAGAATGACGAAAACTAATTAGGCTCCGGTCTGGTTTTTCAAGAATAAGGCTGTTTCATAAGAGACAGCCTTATTTTTTCTCTACTTCTTTAGCCAGCTGGTCAGCTTCATCATTTTTCTTGGCTGCCTCACCCATATATTTTGCGTAGTTTTCCTCATTTTTTTTGAAAGTACGCGCCGCTTCGACCATTTGCGACTTATCATTACCGCCAAATTTATCACGAAAGAGTTCGGCCGATTCTTTGCGGAAATCGAAAGCCTTGATCTGCATTGCAAGACTTGCATCTTTGAGGCGCAAGTAATCTTTCCAATCCGAATTGATGTCCAGCTCCTCAGCTTTTACGATTTTCTCCTTTGCACTTTCAGCGAACACATAACCGTCGTTTATTATCATTGAAAGATCATCGGTAAGTTTCTTCACCTTTTCAATGTCCTGATCTTTAAGGGCTTTCTTAAGTTCGTCGACCTTCGATTCATTTGCTTTGTAGAGCGCACGAATGCTTTTCAGGTTTCGGTTTGCTTCGTCGATCAATTCTATTGCGGTTTGCGTATCATCTGCATTGAAAACATCCGGTATTACTGACGATTTCTCTGATTTTCCGCAGGAAGATGCAGACACAAAAATAATCAATACCAACAAAAACCAAATCTTTCTCAAATTCTGAAACATTCCTATCTTATTCGCTCAACCCGGCATTCGGGTTATTTTTTCGTTTCCAAATAAATCCGTCCAGCACATAATGAGTCAGCTGCGGAACAGCAAGTAAGGGCACCAGAAACATCTTCCATTTCTCGAGATCCCAGTTTGCCCCAAAAATCCAATTTTTCTCATGCCAGACACCTCGATTCCAAAAAAGCTCTTCAACGTATGCTAAAAACCAAAGTGTGGCTAAAAACACCAGCCAATTACTCGACAATGCCCGATAAACTCTTGTCGAATTCTCGCGCCGCATCTTCGCATAAAAATATATTAACGCAAAATACGGCACACCGTGAATTATAACGTTGGTCACGGTAAACGCGTAATCCGAGTTTAGCGCCACAATTCCGACGTACCAACAAACCGCAGTAGTCAAAACGACGATGTCTTTTCCGGGATTTAGCACGCCGTCATTGACGTAAAAGTAGACCGACTTCGCAAAATAGACTACCAAAGCGATCACATAGACCGGAAACAATATCGTTTCAACTAACCCGGGCAGGGCAACAAAATCTCCTTCGACAAACCAACTGAAATTGCGTTTTGAGGCTGTCATCCAGTATGCCAGCGGATAAACGCTCGCCAGATAAACTGCGGAAGCATCAATCCACCACGTCAAATTTGAAGTCTCACCCGCCTTCCGCCGGTAAAGCGCAACCCAGCCATATTGCTGGCGCACAAAATGAAAAACTGCGATGTAAGCAAGCACTCGCCAAAACGTCAACGCGCCTTCCGAATAAAGTACAACCCCGAAAATGTAACCTAAAATAGGGACGAGGGTGTAAAGCCAAGCTCTTCGTTTAAACTCTTCGGTATCAAAATAAACTCGAAAACTCGTTGACCAAACGTGGGCAACATCGATCAATAGTATCGCAGAAATCCATGTCCAATCGGGGGTTTCGGCATTTAGAAAGCCAAATTGCCAACCGACCCCAAGAAGCAAAAGCGAAACGACCGCACTCCCGAGGAAAACCGACAGATCAATTTCCCGGGAAAAAAGCCATTTGTTTTTGGTTAATACGTTGCTCATTGCGTCTACGCCAATACTTCCTTTGCGGCACGAAGTCCGTGGTGAAATGCTTCTTCAAAGATCGCGATTCCGCTTAAATCCGAGTGGGCAAAATGAATATTACGAAAGGGTTTTTGAGCTTTTTCTCGTTCACCACTCCAAAGAAAATTTGTTCGCGGGCTGATCATTGCATGTCCCCAACGCATAATATCAATTCGCGTGGTCACTTCTCTAATATTTTTGTGCGCCTGCTCAAGATCCGTTAAACAAATTTCGGCAAGCTCTTTCCAATCGAGTGAGAGGAGTTTTTGCATTCCCTGCCGAAGGTCTTTTTCTGCCATCGGATAATAGTATGTCAAAACTGTCGCACCATAATCCATTCCCTTTTGGTGCGTCGCAACAACATATCCGAGCGATTTGCTTTCGTACAAAACATTATCCCATGAGAGCGGAAAATCCCTTTCGAAATTATTTTTCGGTCGGTCTTTGAGAAATAAATTCGCTACAAACCAAGAGTTGTGTTGAAACAATGTCGGGTCAAACGTCGGGTTATCACGAAAACCGCGAATCAAATAGTTTGTAGTAAATAAAGGAGCCGCAAAGATAACCTTTTCGGCATGTAAACCATTGATTTGATTAGTTTTGGTATCGAGATAAACTACCTCAACACCTTTTTCGTTTGGAATCAGTTCGACGGCGATCTGCGCGCGATTTAGATGTTCTTTCGTTTTTAAAACGAAATGATTTACAAAGCGCCCGTTACCCTCAGGAAATGTCAAAAACGGCTGCGATTCTTCTCCTGATTTTGGGACACGCGAACAAAAATAGAAAAGCCCGGCCCAAGCGGATGTTTGATCCAACCTCAACCCGTAATCATCACGGCACGCATAATCGCAATACCAAATAAGCCGCGGCGACTTCAGCTCATTTTTAGTTAGCCAATCTGCAAATGAAATCTTGTCGAGCGCTAAAACTTCCGAATCATTCGAGCAATTCACAATCGGCACAACAAAAGCACGTTTCCCGTCTGAATCCCGCCAATCAACCCAACGCGAAATCAATGTTTGAAACGCTTTCAATTCGCGTAAATCCTCGTCACTCGCCCCTGCCGTGAGGTACAAACCCTCATACCAGCGGCCTTTGTAAAAAACTCTCTCTTCCGGATCTCGCGTAAGAAACTGCTCGGGAATTACGAGTTCGCCCGTTTCACTGCGCGATTCGATCAGGCTCATTTCGTCAAGCAATCTTACGAGCTCTGCATTTTCCTTAAACGGTACGGGCAAATAATGTGCACCCCATGGATAACTTATTGATTCGGACGTTCCGCTTGCAGACGTGCCGCCGATTTTCTGCTCCAACTCGAGTAATTGAAAATCGTCAAATCCCTCGCTCTTTAGTTTCCAGGCGGCCGTCAACCCGGCGATTCCGCCGCCGACGATGGCGACTTTTGTTTCTTTCCAGTTATCTAAGGGAACCTCAAAATTGCGTTTTTCACGCAAGATATGCCCGATATTATTCGAGGCGCCGACAATTTCCCCATCAATATCAGACACTGGAAAACCGGTTTTGCATGCTGAAAGCGCAATCGGCAATCCAAGAAATGATTTTAAAATGTCTCTTCGTGTGAGCATCCTACTCAAACCTGCGCCATTCCGCCTCGTAATATCTAACCAGCGATTGATTGTCCAAGCGGTTTATTTCGATTTCTTCTTTTGGCTTGGCTTCATCGAGCGGAAAATCAAACATCGAGGCCATTGAATTGGAATCCAGAAATTTAAGCGGTAGATCTGTGGGAATTGTTTTCGGTGCCTCAAAAGGTTTGAGTTTTGCCAATACATATCCCCAAACTCCAAACGAAGGCACGGTAGTCTGATAAGGTTTTACGTTAAATCCGCTAGCCTCAATTGTTTTGACGATACACCAGTAGGAATTTCTTGCGTAAAGGGGCGATGTGCTTTGAATCGCCAAGGAAGCTTCGGGTCTTAATTTGGCTTTAAGGAGCTTGTAAAATCTCGTTGAGTAGAGTTTTCCGAGCGCAAAATTATTCGGATCGGGAAAGTCTACGATGGCGACATCAAAGGGCTCGATTTTGTTATCATCAAGCCATACAAAGGCGTCGGCGTTGATCACCTCGACTCTTTCGTTCTTCAAGGCATTGTTGTTCAACTCGGCAAGTATTGGAAGTTTGCTTGAAAGCTCCGTGATCGCCGGGTCAAGATCAACTAAGACGACTTTCTCAACCGAGTCGTATTTCAAAATCTCACGAACTGCGAGTCCGTCACCTCCGCCAAGCACTAAAACTCTTTTTGGTTTTTCATCAAAGGAAAGCATCGCCGGATGAACAAGCGCCTCATGGTATCGGTATTCATCAAAGGAATTAAACTGCAGATTGCCATTTAGAAAAAGTCCGAATCCTGCGCGACCCCGGGTAACGATTATTCTTTGATACGAAGAGCTTTTCGCATAAATTATCGTGTCGGTAAAAAGAGCCTCCTCGGCAAGCACCGTCAAATAATCCGCTTTAATGGCTGCAATTGCGAGTAAAACAATAACGATACCGGCCTTTATTCTAAGCAGTTTTACTTTGTGAGGTTTTAGCAATGGAAGTAACAGCCACGTACCCCAAATAGCTACCGAGGCGTTTAGGATTCCAAAAACCAACGAAGTGCGCACGAGACCCAAAGTCGGAACGAGAAAGATCGGAAAAAGAAGCGAAGCGGCAAGCGCTCCAATGTAGTCAAACGTAAGCACGCGCGCGACGAGCTCCTTGAAGTCCAATTCGTCCTTTAAGATGCGCATCAGAAGCGGAATCTCGAGACCGACCAAAGTTCCGATTCCAAATACGATGCCGTACAACACCAAGTTAAAATACGAAAGGTTTGCAAATGCGAGGAAAAGAAGAGGTGCCGACGTACCACCAAGGATCGCAACCGCGATCTCGATCTCGATGAATCTTTCGGCGACGTTGTTTTCAACAAAACGTGAAAGCCACGAGCCGACGCCCATGGCAAAAAGATATAGGCCGATTATTATCGAAAATTGAGTTACGGAATCGCCCAGCACATAACTTGCAAGCGTGCCCGCAAGAAGTTCGTAAACCAAACCGCAGGTAGCGATGACAAACACATTGATAAAAAGAAGTGGAGTTCTATTCATTACAAAAACGGAAAATGCAAAACGAAGACAAAATGGTGCACCGAAGTTAATGTCTTCATACTCCGCGTTCCACCCAAATCTTATCCGCTGATAGCCGCCGCAATAATAAGGGCGATACCGATCAGCATCGAGCCTATCACAATCCCGAGCGCGGTATTTTGATCATCTTCAATTTCTTTCCGGATCGAAAACGGCGTCGCCTTGTCCAAAATAAAAAATGCGATCGCAAAAATTATCAGCCCCAGAATAACGAAAACTAAAGTCGTTATCAGCACATTCGCCAGCTCTTCAAATTTAACGACAAATCCAAGTACACCCAGATTCAGCAAAGTCATCAGCATTATTTTCCTCCACGATAACCACTAGAAATAAAAGGAACCCCCAGAAACGAACGATTTCGCCCCGAATTAGCAAACTCCCAGCCAAGCCAGGTCGACACGGTATACATCAAAATCACCCCGATCCCAAAAGCATAATAAAGTTTTCTTAACATAATCTCGCCCTACACTATGATCCGCTAAACATACTTTCGCTCCAGCGTCTCGACTCAAAAGAAAGTTTTCGAAATAACGTAACTATCGGAACGATCAACAAAAGTATAAATGCGATCCAAAAATTTACGCCCCTTGTCACACTTTGCTCTACTCTTACACGAACCGGCATCGGCTTATTCCAATCTTTCCAGGTCGCCTCGATCCGAAGTTTATATTTTCCCGCGGGAACTGCTGAAATCGTCGCCGATTCACTCGTTCCTCCTTCGCTCCAGGATTCTCCACCTGTGACGCCGTGATAATACTCAACAGGAACAAGCACGGATTCGATATCGCTTTTGTCGGTGCTGATCAAATCAATATTATATTCGGCCCAAGAATTATTCACCGGAGCGGCAGTCGTTATCCTTACATTTCGATTCCCGTCCAGCTCAAATTCCTGGCTCTCAACAATACGGGGTCCGAGCGGTCGCTCAAGCGGATCGATCAAAATGTCCTGCCGCAGCCTCGTCGTACCGAGACCAGTAAACGGAATCATAAAGATCGAAACTATGAATAAAATCGCTAGTAGTGCAAATCCATACAAGATCAAACTCCCGCTCTCAAACGGCTGATTCGGTGCGACGTTCCAAGGCCTTGGAAGTCCATTTACATCGAAAGCTTTTTCTACCGCTTTGACCGGCAGATATGTGCCAAGCGACCAATTTACTTCTTTATCGGTCAGCTCCTGCGATAGCATAAACGGCGGCGAAATAAAATCCGCTGCGGCGACGCGATCACCGACCTCAACGCGCCAATAAAATTCTCCTTTTACGTATTCAACCGTAGCCGGCGTGTCCTGAAATATTTTGTACCGTTTTCCATCAAATTTGGCGCTAGGACGAAACCCGGCGATAGGTTCAGCAACCTCAACATCGGCAATATTAATCGTATCAACAAAATTCCAATGATTATCGGAGTGGACGAGCCACTTGAAACCGATTTTCGGATTGTAAAGAAGATACTCATGCCAAAAGTATTTGACGCCATCTATAGTTACACTGCGAACCATTGCGCCGATTATTTCGAATTCCTTACTGTTCGCAAAATTCTTGAATGCGCCCCGACTTCCGATTTCCAACACAAAATCATGTGGCGCCGGAGAAGGCTTCAGTGCGTGCAAAAACTTTAGATTTCCTTGATTGACGTCAAGAAGTGAATTGCAATATGGACAAGTCACGCGCTCGGCTTTATCAGGTGCTTTGAGTGCTAATGTCCCGCCGCAATTCGGGCAGCCCATCGCTTCGCTCGCCACGCTTGCGGCTTCGCGCTCAGCCGCACGTTTATCCGCGAGACCCAAATCCTCTAAAGTCACTTCCTGACCGAAAAAAACGAAGGGCGGGTTTGTGCCGTAATCGATGGTCGCAAAAATTCCGCCTTTGCCCGTTAGATCTGCGTATTGATTCTTTTCGTTCGGCTCAAGTTTATATGGAATATTGCCGTCGGCAGCTACGTAACTTGCCGTGCCTTTTTCCGCAACCAACAGCGGAGTTTCGCTCGGAATTTCGTTTACAACCTGACCTATTTGAAGACCGGCAAAATCAGGAACGACAACACCTTCGGGCAAAGGCTTATAAAAGGTCATATAAAATTTGCCCTGCGCCTCAGCGAGCCAACCTACCCAACCGTTAGAAAATGTTGCGTACCATTCATCCCATAATCCGCCGCCTTCGTGTTTTACCTGTGCGCGCCCGGTTAGCTCGAATTTATTACCGCCAAATTCGCCCCGGAGCCCGAGTTGAAGTGGTGATTTTGACTGAACGACTTCGGCAACCTTGCCGAGATCCTCAAGCTTTCGATCCGTGCGGGCAACCGCCGAACGGCAAAAAGGGCAAACAACAACGATCGTCGAGCCCGCTTTAAACTCGATCGGGCCTGCACAGGACGGACAATTTGCTTTAAGCGTGGTCACCGTGTGCCTCCCGAAGCCCCAGTTACTATGCTCTCGCTCCCTCTCACAATACGAGTCACGGAAACATCTTGTGCGCCCAGCATTTCGTGTAAATTTGCTTCCCAATTCCATTCGGGCCGGGATTTGCAGCAATAGAGATTAAACGTTGCGATTTTATTTTCTGGATAGGTATGACATGCAAGATGAGATTCTGTAAGGGCGACCAAGCCGGTTACTCCGCCTTCTCCGGGAAACGTATGCCAAATGTCTTTACCTATAGTTTTTAGACCGAGTTCGGCGATTAACGACGCAAAAATTTCGCGAAGAACATTCTCTTCGCGTAAGAGGCTTTTATTACATCCTTTGGCTTCAACGAGCCATTCAGTTCCAACTATCATTGGGGTGTTCACTAGTAAAAAATACGAATCGTCATCTGCAAAAGTTTCCGAACGCCATTTGTCATATGTACGTTATAATCGTAGTGAAGCATGGTCAAAACTATATCGAAAATTTGCATTTTTGTCATATCTCTTTTGTTTCTGTCTTTTAGCGTCGCGAGTTGTTCATCCGACCTTTTTGGCGGCGCAGACTTTGATCGCGCATCCCGAAAGGATATTTCGAAAATGTTTGATAAACCGCAGATCGTCGGAACTATCAAATCGCCCGAAATTTTGGAAAGCAGCGGTTTGGTGATGTCACGATGCAACAAGAATGTATTCTGGACACACAACGATTCAAAAAACGGACCATTTATTTTCGCCCTGAATGAAAAAGGAGAAAAACTTGGAACATGGAAGGTTGGGCGCACCGAAAATCGAGATTGGGAAGATATTGCGACGATCAAAACCGCGGACGGGAAGTGTTTTTTATACATCGGCGACATCGGCAACAATAGCCGTGACCGGAGCGAAATGACCGTTTATCGGGTTGAAGAACCTTTAGTGTCTAAAAAGGCCCAAAATTCGTCAATTGAAAAACCTCAGCGAACAAGCGATGCCGAAGCACTGCATTTTTCCTACCCGGATTATCGCCACGACGCCGAAACACTTCTGGTGAATCAGCAAACGGAAGAGATTTATGTAATTACAAAAAGGCTTACCGGTGCTGCGGGAGTTTATAAACTGGGTAAGAAAATCGGTGAAGGGAAATATGCGCTCCGTAAGGTTTCAGATTTCAGCGTTCCGGCTCTGCCAAATGGGTATCTGACCGGCGGAGAAATTTCGCCCGATGGGACGCGGGTTGTCATCTGCGACTACTACAATGCCTATGAAATTTCGATCCCCAAAGATGAGAAGGATTTCGACCGAATATGGATGGAAGAGCCTGCAATTATTGAGCTTGGTAAACGGGAACAGGGCGAGGCAATTTGCTATTCGGTCGATATGAAATCTATTTTTGCAACGAGCGAGAAGCGCAATTCGCCTCTCATAAAAGTAACAAGAAAATAATTAGTTTGCCGCTTTTTCGACTTCCCTACTGTCAAAATCTGAAAGCGCAACAACGATATCATCGATGACCGAGGTTCTGAGACGAGAATTCGGCAGATTATTCGTTAATACGGAAAAAACGAATTGCTCACCCGATTTTGCCGTGACATAACCTGATAATGCCGACACTTGGTCGATCGTACCGGTTTTACCACGGACATTGGATTGTGCAGAGGTTCCGATAAACCGGCGTTTAAGTGTTCCGTCCACGCCACCGATCGTCAGCGAGTTTCTCCAAACAGAAGAATTTGGACTTTTCGACATATAAGAAAATAGTTTTACTGCGGAATCGGGTGTAATGAGATTATGTCTGGAGAGTCCGCTGCCATCGTATTGCACCACGCTTTCCGGCTCCGCGCCGGCCTTTCTAAGCAAACCTTGCACGATCTCAATTCCTTTCTGTTCGCTTGTTTTTTCCTTGTCCGTTTTATCGCCGCGTTCCTCACCAAGAACCCGCAAGATCAATTCGGTATAAAGATTCTGACTCGGCTTCATCGTTTTCTGCGAGATTAAACTCAAAGGTGGAGATTCGTGTCTTGCGAGCTCGACTAGCGTTTCAGTTTGAAGCGGAGTTCCCGCACGTTCGTAACGATTTATTACGCGCGATCCACCCGCAACTGCAATGCCTTTCAACTGCAGGCGCTGGGTTAATAGCTCAACGAATAATCTTCCAGGTCTAGAAGCCGTGATTGATCCCGAATATCCGGCATCCCCTATCGGCATTGTTCCCGTGATTTCAACAACATTTTCGTCGAGTCTTTTCTTAACTCCTATTTTTCGCGGTGTGCCGGCCGGGCCCGTCTGACACTTATTGATAATTCGAAACTGCGTATTGACCGGCGAGATACTTACACCGCACGGCGTCGCATCGGCGGCAGGAAATATCTTGAGATCGACGGCGTTATCATTAATCGTCAAACTCGATACTTCGGCACCGTAATACCATTGTAAATCGTCCCATTCCCAACCAGAGGGAATCGGCTCCGTATTAAAATATGTTTCGTCGCCTAAAATTCCACCTTCAATTTTTTTAACACCTGCCTGTACGATCTTTTCCGCGAGCTCATCCAATTCTTTATAATAATCACCCTCCGAAAAACTTGTGGAAAAACTCGGATCTCCGCGTCCGAAAACGATCAAGCTTCCTCGTATTGTTCCTAATGAATCGGGTTTCTCATTGGCATAAACGCTCGTTATGAATCGGAAATTCGGGCCAAGCGAATCGATCGCCGTCGCGACAGAAAAGCTCTTCATATTTGAAGCAGGCATAAAATATGCGTCCGAATTTCGCGAGTAAATGCTGACGTTTTTATCGAGCCAATCAATTCTGACACCAATTCTCCCACGCCTCAGCATAGGATTCGCCAAGATCCCGTTTACCTTTGACTGCACATATAAAGAGATTTTCGGCTGCCGTGGATCCGAAATGGTAATCGGGGTCGGCGTAGATGTTGCGATTGACTTGGGAACATCGGGGCTCTTTTCAAAACCGCAACCCATCGAAGTTTTAGCACAATCAGCCTGATCGACAAGAATTCCCGTTTTTGGTTTACTGATTTTCTCCGGCGTCGGAGTCGGAGTCGGAGATTTTGTCGTTACTCTTGACCGATTGATCGTTTGCGCGAGAGGATTTGGCATCCCCCCGAAACACAGGACAAAAAGGACGAACAAAGCGGAAATTTCAAATGACCTAATTTCTCTTTTCATTGAGCAATATTCTACGCAAGATTTAATGTATTTAAAAGGCGAAACACTTGGAAAAAGATCTCTTTTGAAAGAAAAAGCCGCCAACTAAAAAGTTGACAGCCCGATTACTACGTTGATTCGCGTTAGTTTTTCCCTATCAAGATATCGATATCGCCCTGCGGTACCGACAAATCCAGCATCACGGAGTTTTCATCGCGGGTTATTTGAGCATTTTCAACCATTCGCGCGTAAACCTTCTTATCGGCGTTTTTTGAACTTCCAAGAACACTTTGCCCAAGCATCCTTAGTCCCGACAGTGTCCCTTCAAGACTTTCCGCCTGGTCCGTTGCGGACGTTTTCGCCATCAATGAAAGAACTGCCGTGCCGTCGTTTATATCGAGCGAACCCTGCATTTGACGTATCGAATCTAACGTCTCCCCGAGTTCGTCGTCGCTTAGTTTTATAAACCTTGAAATGCCGTTTGGAAGAAGCGCTCCCATATTCGCAAGCGCCATTGGATTCCTGTCAAGCAATGATAAAACATCGACATTGACACGCGGAGCGCCACCGATCATTCCCTTAACGCGCGAAAGACTTCCCAATGCGATCGTCTTTTCGTCATACGCCGTGAGAGCTAGCTCATTCGACAATCCTTCAAACATTTTGTCGAGTGCTTTATCAAGAACTGATTTATCGTCCTCAGCTTTTTTCGGTTTATTTTTTTCTACGATCTCGTCGACGGAAAAAATATAAACCGTATATTTCCCTATCTTTTCGGTTTTATATTTACCGTTTGAAGCCAATCTGGCGACCGCAACGACGGCTTGGGATTCGACATCCCCTCTTGCCAAAATTAAAGGCTCAATCGCAATTTCGCCCGTGGAAGTCTCCCTGGTTTTAATTCCCGCTGCGACCTCGTTAAACTTTCTAAGATCAAGCCCGGTTTGAGACTTAATATCGTCGAGTTTATTGTTAACCTTTTCTAGCAGCGGCTGGTTCGCAGCCAACATTTGGGGAAGTGCTGTATTGAATAAACGATTTGAATCCAATGTGATCACGCCATCCGACTCCGGCAAAAGCTTTGCCAAATCATTTGTGCGGGACCTCTTGGTCGAAACAAGTCCTGTTCCAAATACACTGAAGGTAAACGCCAGAAGCGAAAATACCGTTAATAACTTATATTTCATTAAACGTCTCCAAAAATACTAAAAAGTGATCATGTCGGTAAGATGTCTTAGCCGGGAATAATGTTAACTAATCCATTTTAGAGATGAGGAAAACCGGTTATATAGTTGGCTCAAAAAAGCTCAGGATGACTGCCCCGCGGATTTGCAAATGATCGCCAAAGCTAATTTTTTTCAACCTCAAACTCAAAGCTGAGCTCCTTCCCACGAAAAATAAAACTCAAATAATGCTCCCAAAATTTTCGAAGGAACCGCATCGAAGGAAACTTTTGGTCGAGATTGACAAAAAATTCGATTCCCAAAGCCTTCCAAAGATTCGCAAGCGAAACATAAGTCTTCACCGGTTTAAGTTTTACACTAGTGTAAAAATCGAAAAGTTGTTTACCCTCAACAAATTGGTTAAATGAATAAGAATTAAAATGATTTCGATGCGTCGGATCCGATGCCCAATCAGGGTTTGTGTAGTGCGGCGTGAGGAGTTTTATTTTTCCACCCTGTTTCGTAATCCGATAAAGCTCTTCGATAAATACGATGACATCCGGAATGTGTTCAACAACGTGGTTTGAGACGACAAGATCAAATTCGTTATCTTCAAATGGATAAGGAACTTTGCCAAGATCGTGGATCACGTCCGCTCCGGTGCGCGGATTATTGTCTAATCCTATCGCTCCTTCATATTTATTTACACCACAACCGACGTCTAATATTTTTTGCACAAATTCTCTCTTGGAGTGGAAATTCTTTTACCCCGTTAGTTATAGATTATGTACGAATTATTTACAAAATATGTATTCGCGGTCGCTGGAGCTAAAAAGGGTTTACATCACCGATGAAATGCGTTTGATCTTTTCTTTTACAAAACGCTTGGTTGGTTCATTGTTTGTAAGTCTTATTGCCTCTTAATTAGCGGGTAGGTTGAAAACGTCAGTAATTCATCTTGGGGAAAATAGCCGCTGCATTTCCTCATTATTATTGCGACTTAAAATTCGGGTTATAAATGATGCCAATAATATTATCCCAGGGATCCTTCACGGAAGCGACAACCACTCCCCCACCGACATCGCTCGGTTTCTCGTGAACAGTCGCGCCCAATTCTACAAATTTCTTAAACGTCGCCTCGACATCGTTCACCGCCCAATAGGTCGTCATTCCATCGCCTTTCACCGATGGTTTTCCTTCCTCGGGCTGAAGTCCGAGTTCGTACCCGTTAATATTGAAACCAATATAGAATGGTTCATCGAAGTATGGTTTTTCACCAAACGCCTCTGCATACCATTCCTTTGCCTTCGCCATGTCCGCAACCTTGTATGCCGCCGTCGAGATGCCCAAAAAATTCATTTTCTTCTTCTCCTCATTCTTTTTCGCCAGCGTATCGCCTACCGAAACGTTCCGTGTGCAGTATCATCTTCAATTTTCGGCCCTTTTACAGCATTCTTGTCAACGTAACCGCCGCCAAAATACCGTGAAGATTTCCCGAAAATAGATCCGGCAGATGGCCTAGCTTTTTCTGTTACGGGGAATCGTAAAAGAAACGCTCCCGACGAATGATTTCCTCGCCCGTTTGCGCAGGTATCGCCTTCGCTAAAAATCACCGATATCGTTGATGCAATCCCAAAGAAGGCGAATTGCCTCACAATGTCTCCTCAAATCCTGCCAAATCTTTGATTGCTTCTTTCCTTCGCTTTGAGTGCCTCTTCTTCCCGGTTTTTTGGAGCCGACGAAGTCGATAAACCATCTATCAGTTTTCTCGATGCTGCTGAGATTTCGTCAATAGCTCTTTCAAATGCGTTCAGATTTGCTTGCGAAGGCTTTTGAAAACCACTGATCTTTTTAACATACTGAATTGCGGCAGCCTGAATTTCCTGATCGGTCGCAGGTGGCGCAAAGTTGTACAATGTTTTAATATTTCTACACATTATTATTGGAGAATTTTACCATAAATGTTTTCAGTGCAATTTCGTTAAGGCACGGAAGCTAGGAGACCATCGCAATGGCATTTCTAACCGTCGTTCACGCAGCGACAAACGATCCGGAAGAAAGCGCTCGATTTTATAAGAAGCTGAATTTCGAATTACTTTCTGATGATGAGGCCGTCATTTTTTCTGACGGAAAAGCGTTGGTTGAAGTCAACCCTGACCGCTACGCGCGCAACGGAATAAAGCTTTACGGTGACGATTTTTCTGAGATAATTTCCCGCGTTGAGGAAGTTGCGGAAGTAATTGAAGCCGGGGACGGTTTTATCAGCAGCGATCCCAACGGAGTGCGAGTTTACTTCTCAGAAACAGAAGCCAATATTAATTTCAAACCAAAGAAAGAATCGTTTGGCTTGACGGGCAATTTTTCGGGTTTGAGTATCGAAGCGCATGATATTAACGCCACGGTTGAATTTTGGGAGGCCGTTGGTTTTGAAAAATCGCAGGGTGATATCGAACAGGGCTGGGCAACGTTTTCCAACGGTTCATCGATAGATTTGAGCATCATGAAGTCGTTAATGTGTCCCCATCTTTTTTTCAACCCCGGACTTAACTACTTTAACGGAGGTAAAAACTTAACAATAATAGGTCTGATCCGTGAAGCCGGAATCCCTATCACCGAAGAAATAACCCATTTCAATGCGGATGGCGTAGCAGATAACGCCATCATCCGTGATCCCGGCGGACTTGGGTTTTTTATCTTCAACGATTAAGAATCGAATGTAAATTCGTATGGCCGGCTTTTTACTTATTGTCCGTCGCAGAATTGCTATTCTCGTCGGCCAATTCCGAAGCGGGTTTTGGACTCTCCTGCTTTTCCAATACTACCTTTAAGTCGTTAAGCCCTTCCTGAAAATCCTTGCCGACTTCCGCATCCATATCCATCACCAGAAGCATCAAGTTCATTGGTCTCGGGAATGAGCCTTTGAATCCCCATTTTACTTTCGTTTTATCGGCACCTTCAGCTTCAGTCACAAAATAACCGTCGCTAGCGGATTCAAACGGCATCTTAAATCGCAATTGGCAATCGATTCTCTCACCATCGACGATCTTCATGATTTCCTGTTCGCCCGATCCAACCTGATCGTGATTGCTTTCCCAAGCAGATATAAACCCGACTTGACCATCCGTGCCGGTATATTTGTGCGCCATATTCGGATCCTTTTTATCCCATGGTCCCCACATTTCCTGATTTTTGAGATATTTTAAGTAGTCAAAAACTTCCGCCTTTGGCTTATTTATGACGATTTCCTTTTCAACCTGGAAATCAGTAGGTGATACAAACACAAGCACGCCAACCACAACAACAGCCAGAAGAATTATCCCAACGATTGCGATCAAAACTTTTTTCATATTCTCCCTCCGTTCAAACCACGTTCAGCTTCCTTCCATTCTCTGAACAGGGCGAACTTTCTTAACAATAGATTTTCTAGATTTTATTTTGGTTTTGATTATAATGATTGGGAATACTAATACAAGGTTTTTTCTGCTGATTTTATTGGGGCATTCGTAATTGTGAAGAAAGACCAAAAATTCGCTCAATGGTATAAAGAAGATTTTATTCAATGAAAAGAAAAATATTCGTCGGAACATCAAAAGGAATGTTCACGTTTTCAAAAGAAACGGGTTGGCAAAGCAACGTAAATTTCGAAGGTCAAAGCGTCTTCGCGATAGGAAATTCGGGCTCGCGCTTATGGGCTTCACCTTTTACAGAATGGACGGGTACCGCCCTTTCTTATTCCGATGACCAGGGCGAAACTTGGCAAGCAGTCGAAAAGCCGTTGATGTTTCCCGAAGAAAAAGACGCTTCGCTTGCCAAGATATGGCAGATCGCATCTGATGGAAATGGACGAATGTTTTTCGGAGTAGAACCATCCGCGCTGTTTATCTCGGACGACCAAGGGGAGTCGTTTGAACTTTGCGAAGGACTTTGGAATCATCCGCATCGCGCCCAATGGACACCGGGATTCGGCGGATTGTGTCTGCATACGATAATTCCGATGTCGGAAACGAATTGGCTGATCGGTGCTTCAACCGGCGGCGCATACCGAACCGAGGATGCGGGTAAATCTTGGGAGGCGTGTAATCAAAAGATAAAAACGCCATTCTTACCCGAAGAAACTCCCGAATTCGGACAATGCGTGCACAAAGTTGCCGGAGATAGCGCAAATCCTGATCAACTTTTTCTGCAGCACCATTGGGGCGTTTACCGAAGCATTAATGGCGGAAAAACATGGGACAACATCTCCGAAGGAAAACACCTTCCAACCGATTTCGGTTTTGCGTGCGTTTCAAATAATCCAAACACGGCTTTCATAATTCCAATAAAGGCGGATGAATTCCGTGTTTTTCCAGATGGAAAAATGGGGGTATATAGAACACAGGATTCGGGTGAAAGCTGGACGCGTCTGGATAAAGGATTGCCGCAGGAAAATGCATACGACTGCGTTTTGCGCGATTCATTTAGTGCGGCGGGAAATTCGGATCTGGCTTTTGGCACAACGGGCGGAAGCGTCTATTTCTCAGACGACAACGGTGATTCCTGGGAAACTATTACAAATCACTTGCCGCGAATTACGTGTGTTAGAATTTTCTGATGAAAACCTGTCCAAAATGTAAGGCAAAATATGATTTCAATATGAGCTTCTGTTTGGAAGACGGAAGTCCACTTGAGATTGACGAAGATGCCGTTACTTTGGAAAAACCCGGACAACTGGATTACACTTCGCGGGAAACCTCGCCCAATGAAACCGTAAAACCAACAAATGATTTTACTCAGGCTGCCAAATCAAAGAAGTCTTACGTGGGAATCATAGTAGGATTGCTTTTCCTATTTGGTTTGGGTGTTTTGGTGTTAGCAGCTGCAATTGGAGTTTGGTGGGTTTCGCAATCCCGATCAAACGACCAAACTGTGGAATCGATTCCGAAAAAACCCATCGAAGAAAGTGAAAGCGAACCAACACCAACGTCGCCCGCGAAAAAAGGCGAAGTTACGATGGAAAACTACAAGAAGGTCAAGAATGGGATGTCTTACGAAGAAGTTGTCGAAATTTTTGGAGAAGGCGAGGAAATCAGCTCTACAAATGTCGCGGGGTATTCGACCGCCACCTATATGTGGAAACCCGGCACATTTTCAAATGTTACTCTGACTTTTCAAAATAATAAGCTAATAAGCAAGTTTCAAATGGGACTGAAATAGCGAGAATTACCGATTAAACATTTCTGGTTTATTATCCCCCGCTCAATGATGGAAAGACCGAGACTTCGTCATCGGGAGCTACGGGAGTCTGAAGACCATCGAGGTTTCGACAATTTCTCGAACCGATAAAAATATTCACGTGCGTACGGAGATTTTTCTGTTCGTCTAAAAGTTTGAAACGCAAAACTTCGTTGCCTTCACAGACACGCTCCAACAGTTCATAGAGACTGATCTTCGACTCTGCGTCCAAAGACAGATCCGATTCCTCTTTGCCCGAATCACGCAGAAACATTTGATGCATCCAAACTCTGATCATTATTAATTCAGTGACAAGTGATTAGTGACGAGTCACAAGAAATGCTCCACCTTTATCGGTCTACCCGTCACTCGTCACTCATTTCCTTCCCCAAAACTACTCCTGGCTATGTAATCCAACGGCATTTCCTTCCGTGTCTTCAAAAATGCAATAAACCCGTAGTCGCCAATACTCATTTTGTCCTGCATCAACGTCCCGCCGCTTTCAGCAACGCGGCCCGCTTCATTTGCAACATCATCGCTGGAAATAGACCATTGTGCTACCCATTCCCGGTTGACCTTGCGAATGTTTTACCAATGCTCCCGAAGCGTTTGCCGAATTTTCTTCCATCGGAAATTCATACATTTCGCCTTCATACGGAGATGGCAGCTCCGTCAATTCCTTTCCTAAGACAGCATTATAAAATGTTTTTGCCCGTTCCATATCCGCAATGTATATCTCAAACCAATTTACCGGATTTCCAATAATAATCACTCCTCAAAAACTTAAATATTCTTTCTTTTTCCAACCCAGTTTAATCGATTCGCCCATTTCTATAAGGAAAACCAAATTGACACTTACGAGATCCACTTTTCATTCAGTTTTTCAACCACTTCAATTTCCTGATCGTCTTCAAGCGCTCCAGGGATCATTGAATCTTCTCCGTCATATATTGCTTTTAAGAATTCCTCAGCCAAAAGTTTCTATTGCAAACCTTCAAATATTAAACTAATATTTCGTTCACCGACACCAACTTTGGAGAAAGCCGATGATCAAGAAAATTCTTTTAGGATTGCTCGCGGTGATTATTGGCATCGCAGCCGTATTTTTTGCACCCGCTTTTTTGAAACCGACCCAAGATCACGAGAACCGCGTAACAATAAACAAATCTCGCGAAGAAGTGTGGAAG
Organism: Pyrinomonadaceae bacterium; assembly: GCA_037969475.1. Classification (GTDB taxonomy): domain Bacteria; phylum Acidobacteriota; class Blastocatellia; order Pyrinomonadales; family Pyrinomonadaceae; genus Aridibacter. The sequence continues at coordinate 57,222 of JBBKXN010000112.1, forward strand.
AAGATGTTGGATGCAGGGAAAATGGGCAAGTGGCTCAAGGGATTCAAAAGCATTGAAACACTAAGCGGCGAACCGGGAACAGTTGGGAGTAAACACAAGATCGTGATCGAGGAAGATGGCCACCGATTCGAGGCGATCGAGACGGTAAAACAGGTTATAGAAAACGAGAAATTCGCCTTTATTTTGGATGGCGATGTTTTAACAAACGACGTGGTCATAACCCTTGCAGACAAAGGGCTGACTACTGATTACACGCAGGCCGAAACAATTAAAGGAAAAGGCATTTTGATGAGAGCGTTATTTTACTGGATGCAGGCTGAATTCAGCCAAAGATCAAAAGATAGCTTAGAGAGCTTTAAGAAATACGTAGAGGAAGATCAACAATGAACCACTGGTTAATGAAGGAAGAGCCGAAAAAATGTACGTTTGAAGAATTCGTAAAAGAAGGCAAAAGAGTCTGGAAAAAGGTAAAGAATTATCAGGCCCGTAATTTTATTCGTGAAATGAAAAAGGGTGATCTTGTTCTTTTTTACAACTCAGGCGATGTGAAAGCAGTGCAGGGGGTCGCAAAAGTGATTTCCGACGGCGGATATGTGAGTCCGGACGACGACCGCTGGAATTGGGTGGATTTAAAACCCCTCGAACAGTTTGATAACGAGGTCACGCTGGCGCAGATCAAAGAAGACGACTTTTTCGAAGGTTTGAAATTGATAAAACAAACGCGGCTTTCCGTCATGCCGGTTTCGAACGCACATTTTGACAAGATTTTGGCACTTTCAAAAGGTTAAGATTTCTTTTGCTTCTTTTTTTTTGCTTGATTTGGCGCGCGGATTAAATTCGAGTGCCAGATCAACCCAATATTTTAGTTCGCTTTGCCGTTCGATCGCTGGCTCATCCACGAATATAAAACCCTTCATGACCCTTCCGGTAAAATCCATCGGACGCGCACCATTTCTTGCAGTCAATTCGTCAAAACGTTCGGGATCGGTTCTGACCATCAAATCATGATTCGTAATTCCGACACACATTTTATGGTCAACCATAAAACACAATCCGCCCATCATTTTCTTTTCCTCAAAGTCTATACCGTTTGTAGAAAAATAATCACGAAGGCGGATCGCTAATGTTTCAGAAAACGCCATCTACATATCGGGTTCATCTGCCGATGGACCATAAATTTGCGGAACCGGAACGTCAAGCAGCCTCAAATATACCGACAATTGTCCTCTGTGATGGATCATATGATTCATCACAAACCCACGCATTACGGCGGCCTTCGGCATTGTCATATATACCTTTTCTCCGTCACGCATTGTCCATGGCTGCATGATATCTTCGTCGCTCACATTGTTTAAGATCTCGAGCGCAGTTTTAACCGAAGTATCAAATTTTTCCAAAAGAGCTCCGGTCGTTACGACCGGCTCGGGCTGATAATCCATCGCACCAAAATCCAATTCGTCCTGAAGAATCGTCGGACCAGTCCAATCAAAAGTTTCGGCAACGTGTCCGGACAGACGCCCAAGAGTCATTGATTTGTCGTGCGGCTGCCATTCGAATTTTTCATCCGGTAGTCTTTCGAGCAGGTTTCGCGCAATTGCTGCTTCATGCTCCATTTCCATTGCTAAGATCTGCCCGGTCGTCGGTCGTTTTGCTTCTGCTGTTTCCATTTCTTTACTCCTTATTTTGTTCGAAATACTGGATCATCTAATAGACGAATCCAACTCCAAAAACACGCATCCGGTTTAAATTTTCTATGCGCTCGCATCCGGCTTCCACGAAAGTGCCACCCTTCGGACATTAATATCCGATTTATTTGGTGTAATTTGCACAGACTCGATCTCGATCGAATCGGCGTTTTGATAGCTTTCCAGCTTCGCTTGAATCTCCGCTTCGATATCCACAAGCTTTTGATCTATCTCTTCGAGCGATTTTACTGCCGCTGCGGCTTCCCCGCGTTCTTTCATCGTTGTACCGATCCTTGACGCCTGCGTTGCAATTCCGCTATAGCTTCTTCGACTTCCAAACAACGATCCGAGAATTGAAGTCCCGATCGAAATAGCCGTGCTAACTGCTTTTGTGCTCGCCTGAGATTGCTGTGTCGCCGCCTTCGCATCCGCTCTGACACGCGCCTTTTGCAGCGATTCGATCTCTTTTGCGTAATCATCACGGATCTTTGCTAAAAATTCGTCGCGTTTTTCGCGTGATTCCTGTGAAATCCTTATGCGAAAAGCGCGTTCGTCTTCACCTGTTTGCGAAACGGCGTCAAGCGTCTGACACGTAAAAGCCTCCAAAGGTTTTCCGCTGTAGAGCCAGGTCTTAAAGTCATTTTCCCAAGCCTTCAAAGAACTTGCTGAAATGCTCGCCTCGATATTTGCAAATTTAAATCCATCACGCGGTGCATCTTCTAGTTCGTCCAATGTGTATTCAATTGCTTCGCCCACGCTCCAATCTACATATTCGCTGACCGGCGCAACAAACATATGCTGACGGGTCTCGCTTATGTTTAGCTTTGAATCTTTATATAAAACGTCTGCGCAACCCAATGCCGTAGCTTGATAAACCTGTCCTTGCCCCGGAATAAAGACCTGTGGAATTGAGGGATCGAGTACGGGTCTTGTGCCAACATTGGATGGCGCGGCTGCTGTCGCGGCAGCGGCGGTAGAAGCGGGTGCATTCGATGGGGTGTCTGCCTGATCACCAGCGAGCTCCTTAAAACGGCTTTTCATAATTGGTCCGGCAAGATATGAAAGCGCCCAGCGCGTATTAAACAGGAAAGGATGAGAATCTGACGTGTTGTTTAACATAAACACCCGTTTCCCTAATCCTGAAAGCTGTTTACTCAATTCTGATTTGTCCGCGCCGCTGTTTGCGGTAACCAATCCCTCCAAGACCTTATCTTTATCGCGCTCAGTTTGAAGACGACCGATAAACCACGTACCAACGTTGCTCAAAGCTTTGTAATCGAGATCACCGGGATTCTGTGTTGCAAGCAGGAGCCCTATGCCAAATGCACGCGCTTGCTTCAATAATGTAAGAAACAATTTTTTTGAAGGCGGATTTGCGACCGGCGGCAGATAACCAAAGATCTCATCCATGTAAAAAAGCGCTCGAAGACTGCCGGTTCCAGACTGTGTACGCATCCATGAAACGAGCTCGTTTAGAAGAAGCGTTACAAAAAACATCCTCTCCTGGTCTGAAAGGTGTGCGATCGAAATCACCGACATCCGTGGTTTTCCGGATTCGTTGTAAAGCAGATTGTCGATGTTTATGCTTTCACCCTTTGTCCAAACCGCAAACTGCGGAGACGCCAGCAAATTATTTATTACCATTGCCAGATCAAAACGATCTTTCTTCGGATAATAGGCCTCAATATCAAATGCGCCGATCCTGGCCATTGGCGGATCCTGAACCAAAGCGATAAGCCTCTCGATCGCGACGTCTTTTCCGGCCATCCATTCGGTTTGGATGATATTCGAGATGAGAATGTGATCTTTACTCGTCAGCGGATCGGCATCAATATCAAGCAACCCCAAAAGACCGCTGACAAATGTCGAAATTCTATCTCCAACCGCCTCCAGATCATTCATGTCTTTTGGTCTGTCAAAAGACTTCAATATCGAGATCGGTCTTCCCGATGTGCTTCCCGGCGTATATAAAACCCTCTCGGTTGAATCGGCAAACATTTTTATACGATCAGGAGTTTGCCCCCATTCCGCCAGACCGTTTTTCCACATTTCCGCAGTATTTTGCGCCAATGTTTCGACCGTAATATTTTTCTGAGAGGCTTCATCCGGATTCACCCACGGCTGAAAATCTGAAGGCGCGAGGTCAGGAAACGTCAGGAAGAGATTTGTCAGGTCGCCTTTTGGATCGACAATGATCACGGGGACATTATCAATCGCGGCTTCTTCAAGCAGCGAAATGCACAAGCCGGTCTTTCCCGAACCCGTCATTCCCATGCAAACACCGTGAGTCACAAGATCCTTTGATTCATAAAGGGTCAAATTTTCGGTAATTGCCTGTTTATCAGCGTCGTATTCTTTTCCGAGATAAAATAGTCCCAATTTTTCGTAAGCTTCATTCATAGTCAATCTCCGTTAGTTCCCATTTATTTTTATTTTTTCGAACCATTTCTGGGATTGTGTTTTCTGTAATCCCATGGGGGCATTGGATTTTTGTCCTGCCAGATTCCGAGTTTGTTTTCTCTGGCAAATTCTTCCGCGGCGGAATAGATCAGGCGCTCTTTTGGGGTCTGTTGCTTTTCGTGATGCTTGTAGTGCCATGCATTACCGCTTTTTATTTGCTCGACGTTGATATTTTTCCCGTCAAGGAAAACTTCAGCAACAACCCTGCCGTAACGATCATCCGAAATTTTCCTAATTGTAACCTGCTTTCGGAAAACAAGATCCGATAAATGCTGACGCGATTTGGTTCCATAGGCTTGCGAATATTCCGGCGCGTCAATCGTCGCGAGACGGATCTTTTGCTGCCTCTTTTCGTTACGGTACAAAACCGTCAATGTGTCTCCATCGCTTATCCCGACCACCTCAATCCCGGCGGCCTCGATTTTTTTGGTTTCCGGATTAACAAAACAGGTGGAAAACAAGATTGTTGTGGCAACGACGAGTTTCGCCAAAATCTGCATTTTTATTACTTATACCGAATCAGTTTACTTTACTGGAATTATACAATTTTGTTGGAGATATACGAAAACAACATTGTTTCAGATAATCTCAGGTTTAATTTCATCTGACCTCGATCGCACAAAATTGAATTACCGTGATTTTGGCAAAGACGTTGCTTTTTTATTTGCGTTGACCTATCCTTTTCTAACTAAACAGGCATTTTTTTTCTAACAACGATCCGGAAAAAGCATTGCAAAATTCTTTTATAAAATTTGACTTCCTCGAATTTGCACGCGATTTTCTCTTTGTGGAAGATTTCGACTTTTACCCTTCGGAAATATGGGAGGAGCTTGAGGAAGCGCTTTATTCTTTCTTTAGTGATGATGAGATAAATGTCTTGAATTATCGCTATGGGGATGTGGACTTTTGCTCTTTTTCGCTCGATGAAAGACGACAAATACTTTCCAATCTCGTTGTACGTTTCACGGCAAGCAGGTTTTATTCCGAGATGGATGAAACGATGAAATCGTGCGAATCCGCCATATTTTCTTACGATGATGAAACGACATATTCGGCTAAGCTTCCGAATGCGTCAGAGCTGGCAAAGAATTCGTTGGCCAAAATCGGGCTTCCGTATGAACCGGGGACAGTTGGAAAATGCAGTTTTGATTCCAAGATCGGAGATTTCCCCGTTTATGTATGGCGATCGAGTGATGTCAAAATGCCTCAATCGGTCTTACTTTCATTGCTCAACGAAGCATCAGTCGTTGGCTTTGAACGGTTTTTTATCGTTGCCCGGGCGCGTCTTACATTTCAGCTTCCCGAGAGAATCGCAGGATGCATTCCCTATAGCTTTATTCCGCTTATTGACGAAACGCGGGAAAACGATGGAACGGATCGAAACGACCAACCACATTCAATATAAGGCTTCGATGTATGGAAAATTTTGCAGAAGAAAAGACCAAGGGCCTGGAGAAGCTAGAATTTCTCACGGATAAAGCCAAGCGGTTAATCTCCCAACTCGAATCAGACGAGAAAGATCTTGCTAAGCTCCGTGACGATATGAGGGCCGCCGCACGAAAACGAAAAGAACTCGAAGAGATCAAACTGGGATTAAAAACAAAACTTGCGTCACTTCAGAGTGATCGCGAAAGGGTCGATGAAAAGATCAGCAAAATTCTAAATGCGATTGGCGAGCTTCCTCTCGATTAACCGAATCCAATATTATTTTTTCTTGATTTCAAGCGCCCCACGCATGAAATCGTTTAGAGGTTTCATAGCCTTCAAAACGCTCAACACGTATCGCTCATATTTCGGATCCAAAACGGTTTTATCGGGAATTTCATTGTGATAGGCAACAAAGCTTTTCAACCGCAGGTATTTGATCATCGCGTGATCCTTCGCAAAACCTTTTGGCGCCGATTTCAGCTTCTCTCCCGAAATCTCTTCAAAAAACTCTTTGAATTTGTTAGCATTTTCAATTTTCAGAAAATCCTTTGGCCGATCGATGATCGCATTGCGAATTGCGAGTAATTCCGCCGCTTCAGGTCTGTATTTCCCGCCGGCCAAAAACGAGCCCGTGGGCTGGATATGAACATAATATCCGGCCGAAGACATTTTCCCTTTACCCGGCGTGATCGAAGCGCCAAATGCAATTTTGTACGGACTCTTATCTTTCGAAAACCGCACATCGCGATATATTCGAAATATCGATTTCTTTGCATCCACTCCAATAATTTCAGGGTCAAACTTTGAAATTCCCGCGATTATCTTCTCGATAAATGCCAGAAATTCTTCATATGCCGCGTCGTATTGACCCTTATTCGCCTTAAACCAATCCCGATCATTGTTTTTTTCCAGCTTCTTCAAAAAATCTAAGATCTTTTTCATCGATTCTCCCTTCGCCTACGTTCTATAATTTACTCTTTACTCAAAGCTCATAAGCCTCAAGCTGATCAGGATCACGATGATCGTCACGCCGACATCAGCAAAAATCGCCAGCGCCAGGCTGCTCAAACCGAATATCGCCAACACGACAAAAACGATCTTTATCAAAATCGCTAATGCCGTGTTAAAACGAATTGTAGAAATAGTTTTTCGGCCAAGCGCGATCAAAAAAGGAATCGTATCCAGACGATCATTGAGAATCGCAACATCCGAGACTTCAATGGCCGTATCGCTTCCGGCTGCTCCCATTGAAATTCCGACCGTTGAGGTCGCAAGCGCCGGCGCATCGTTTACACCATCGCCGACCATTCCGACGGACTTGAATTCCGCTAATAATTTTTTAATTTCCTTTGCTTTATCGTTCGGAAGCATTTCTGCGTGAACCCTTTTTATTCCTACCTTGTCCGCTATATCCTGGGCGGGCGCTCCATTGTCACCAGTCAACATTACAGGGATCACACGCATTTTGTTAAGCTCGGCGACGACTGCTTTTGCCTCTTCCTTAACCTCATCCGCAAGCGCAATAATTCCTTCAATCTCGGAATTGCTGCTTGCAACGATCGAAGTCTTCCCTTCTTTTTGAAGCGCTTCGACCCTCTGGACGATCTCATCGCGCACATCATGCTCTTCGGTAATAAAAGGCAATTTCCCGATACAATGATGTGTGTCATAGCAGACGACGCAATCAGCCTTGACCCCTTTTCCAAGCACGGCTTCAAAGTTTGTTGCCGTGTGAAGATCAAGTTTCTCGGCCTTTGCCGCATTTGTAATCGCTTGTGCAAATGGATGCTCAGAGTAAGTCTCGATCCCGCCGACGCATGCCAATAGATGTTCTCGCGTGTTATCTCCAAACGGGATGACGTCCGTAACGATCGGTTTTCCGTATGTCAACGTCCGGGTTTTATCCATCGCCAGCGCTTTGATCTGTCCAAGCGCCTCAATATATTTGCCGCCCTTTACGATCGCACCCCGTTTTGATGCCGCGCCAACCGCGCTATAGATCGAGATCGGAGTAGAAATAACCAGAGCGCAAGGACACGCGATCACCAAAAGCGTCAACGATTTCAAAAACCATGGCTCAAAGGGAGCGCCATAGAAAAGAGTCGGGACCGCAACAAGCAATATCGCGATGAACATGATCGCAGGCGTATAGTATCCCGAAAAGGTCTCGATAAACTTCTGTGTTTTTGCCTTGGTCTGCGTCGCCTTAAACGTCGTATTGACGATCTTTGCGAGCGTTGAATCAGCCGCAAGCTTTGTCACACGCGCTTCCAGATATCCTTGCTTATTCAGCGTTCCCGCAAAGAGCATATCGCCGGCGTGTTTATCTCGCGGGATCGGTTCGCCGGTAATTGTCGATTCATCCACAAAGGAATTCCCTTCCACGACCTCCGCATCCATCGCGATCATATCCGAAGGTTTTATGATCAAAATATCGCCGACCTTTATTTCATCGAGTTTGACAAGCGATTCCTCGTCATCCTTCCTCACCAAAGCAGTCTTTGGCGAACGATCGATCAACGATTGTAGCGATGATTTGCTTGAATGGATCCCGTATTCTTCGAGCCGCTCACCAAGCGCAAAAAGCACAATGACAACCGCCGCTTCTTCATATTGACCAAGATAAAAAGCGCCGACTACAGCAATCAGCATCAGCAAATTGATACTGCGGAAATTTAGTTTTAGTAAGGCCCTCAACCCACTGAGAATTATCTTCCAGCCGATCGCAAAAATGATCGCCGCAAAAAATGGCAGCGCTATGATCTGGGGCAGATGCCAGC
>JBBKXN010000113.1:0-3387 GCA_037969475.1 Pyrinomonadaceae bacterium
ATTCGATCTCGATACCATCACCAACGCCATCCAGATGCCTGTAAAACCAAATTTCAAACGGATATGTCGTCGTTGAACCGCCGCCTTCATAACTCGGGCGGTTATAGCTTCCGCCGGAAGGATAAGCTTCAACCGAATCGGGTTTTCCCCAAGCGATGTAAATCCTGCCGCGATCCGTTTTCCACCCTGGTATTCCCGAAGCGAATCGTTCATTCGCGTAGGCGATTCGCTCATAATATTCTTCGCGGTATTCGTTTTCTTCCGTATCCGGATTAGGATCGCGTCTTCGCCAAAAATACTCGATGAAGTTTTCTCGTTCTTCGTCGGTTTTTAATGCGTTAAAGGCCTTTTTTTCATCTTTCGTGATGATGTATGCAACATCATTATTGACCCATTTCTTATAAACTTCTTTTACTTCGGCTTTGACGTTTCGCGGATTATCCTGAATATCCTGAGCAGGTTCCACCTGAGCAGATGCGGCAATGAACCCGGCAACTAAAACTGTGCTTAGCAAAGCGAGATCGCGAATCAATGATTTCCTGAACATATTGGTAATACAACTCCTTCTACAAATCGGACCCTCTGTAAATCGATACCCGAGATTCTGGTTGATTCTATACAGTTATCCTTAACTCTTCAAGATGCGCGGAAACCTTTGAATGGTTGCACGATCCCGTTTTTGATTAAGCCTTTGATAGAATATCTTAATATCCTCAAATTTCCGCTGTTTTTCTTCTTTTTTTCCCAAAAAACCAGGCTATAAAGATTGATATTACATAAAGCAACATCATCGGCAACGCGAACAACATTAGATTTGGCACGTCTCCCGTCGGCGAAACGACAGCGGCAACAATTAATATCACAACTATCGCGATTTTCCAGCTTCTGGCTAAAAGTCCTGCGGAAACAATGCCAATTCTCGCCAAAACATATGTTATAGCGGGCATTTGGAAAATAACTCCCATCGCCAGCATTATCAAGATAATAAAATCCAAATAGTCGCTGGCGCGAAGCAGTAATCTGAAATCTGAACCCAGGCCCAAAAGATATTTCACCGCCGGCGGAAACAGAATGTAATACGCAAACGCCGCACCAATTACAAATGAAACGCTCGAAAGTCCTATAAATGGAGTAACATACGCCCGTTCATGTTTATACAGAGCAGGCGAAATAAATCCCCAGATCTGGAGCAAAAGAAATGGAATGGAAATAGCAAATGCCGCGTAAAGCGAAACCGTTACATATAATGTGAATGGTTCAACCGCTGTCGTAACGATCAGGCTTTCTTCAGCCGCCGAGTCATTATCTTCCAGTTTTTCAAAATTTACCGGCAGGCGAATTCCTTTTGGAATGATCGAATTATTTACGATAATCGGTTCGTCTGTAAATAAAGCTAATTTACCTTCGGAATCAATCGCCGCGATCGAAAGAACTGAAGTGCCGGGTGATATAACGCTCGTTCCTAGCTTCGTGGATCGGTCAAAGATGTAACGCCCTTTGTCACCAGTTTGAATATTTGCCAAATTTTGAATATTTTCATCGCCGGTTAAACCATTTATTGGAACATTATTTCGTTCTGCCTCCGAAAGCGCCTGCCTGATTGGTATCGAAAGAAAATTGTAGATCTTATCCGAAACAAACCAACATAGTGCAAATGCGATAACGACTATTATTACAGAGTTTACAAGCCTCTTGCGGAATTCATCCAAATGCATCATGAATGACATTTGACCGCCCAATTCTTCTCCGGATTTTTCAAATCTCTCTTTCATCGATGAACCAATTAGAAAACGTCCTGTTATAACCAATCTTGCTTCGCGCCAATCTCATTCTCTTCTTTGAGTTCAAGCTCCGGTTCCGTTATTTGTTCTGCTGACAGATCTTTGCCGCCGCTCTTTAGATTTAGCCGGTCAAAATCCTCGCCCTTTATTTCTTTAATTTCCGGCAAACCTACCAACTCGCCCTCAAGCGCTTCATTTGTTCGCCCGACCGTTTTTCCTGATTCGCTTTTCAAAGCTCTTTCATTCTCAACTTCCTTTTCGAGCGCTTCAATATCCACTTCTTTTTCCCACGACTGTTTAAATTCGTTTGTGGAACGTCGAAATTCCGCCATCGCTCTGCCGAAGCTCCGCATCATTTCCGGTAGTTTCCGAGGACCAAAAATGATCAGGGCAACGATACCGATCAAAATCAGCTCAGAGGTTCCAATTGATTCAAAAATTAATAAATACATGTTATCTTCCGAAGCTTCTTATTCGAATTTGGGTAAATAGTCAGCTGTATCTGTTATAATGATTGATGTTACGCGACTTCAATCATTTTATCCGTCAGATTCTCCACACGTCCGATAACCCAAGCTTCATCGAATTTATTAAGAAAATCTACTGCTTTGTTTTCCTCCAAACTGATCAAAAGCCCACCCGCAGTCTGCGGGTCAAATAATGCGCTCTGCAGTTCTCCTGAAACCGAATTGTGAATCGTAATATTATTGCCAATATACATCCGGTTATTCTTATCGCCCCGAGTTAGCATTTTCATTTCGATCAATTCCAAGACATCGGGCAGCAGTTTTACTTTTTGGGACTCGATTCGCAAGCATACTTGGCTTCCTTTCGCCATTTCGAACGCGTGCCCAAGCAATCCAAATCCGGTTACGTCTGTACATGCATTCGCCCCAACTTCTCGCATCACTATAGATGCAGCGCGAAGAGAAGTGGTCATTGTTTTTAATGACGCGTTTTTCGCTGCCTCGCTTGCTTTTCCATATTTAACTGCTGTGCTGATCACGCCCGTCCCGATTGGTTTTGTCAGGATCAAAACATCGCCTGGCCGTGCACCTGAGTTTTTGATAACCTTATTAGGTTCAACAATTCCAGTTACAGCATAACCAAATTTGATCTCCGGATCGTCGACCGAATGCCCGCCTAAAACAACTACGTTTTCACTATTCATCGCGACCTGACCTCCGCGAAGAATTTCACCCAAAACGTCCCAATCTCCTTTTTGCGGGTAGCAAACTATCGAAAGCGCAGTCAACGGCGTTCCGCCCATTGCATAAACATCGTTCAAAGAATTCAATGCTGCGATCTGACCGTAAATTTCCGGCTCATCGGCGATAGGTGTAAAGAAGTCAACAGTTTGCACGAGCGCTGTCGTGTCATTGAGCCGAAACACACCGGCGTCGTCAGCTGTATCAAATCCTACTAATACATCTGAGGTAAAATCTTGTTTCGGTAATTTGCTCAAAACTTGAGCAAGATCGCTTGGCGCTAATTTCGCCACTCAACCAGCACAAGAAACCATTTCAGTTAAACGTTTTTGCTGCATAATTACTTCCTGCCCAAAATCAGTCCGTAAATTCTATCCAAATCGGAATCGTTATAGTAT
>JBBKXN010000114.1:0-55229 GCA_037969475.1 Pyrinomonadaceae bacterium
GCATTACCGGACGAGATATGGGAACAACCGTCGCCGACATCAAGCAACAGCTTGCGAGGGACGTGAGATTGCCGCCAGGAATGACTCTCGAATACGGTGGTCTATACAAAGAACAGCAATCGAGTTTCCGCGAACTCACGTTTTCCTTAATGCTCGCCGTCGCCCTAGTATTCCTTTCGTTGCTGGTTGAATTCCGCTCGTTTGCTCATCCGATAGCAATTGTTTCAGGTGCGGTTCTCGCTCTCGGCGGTGTGCTGTTCGGTTTGTTTATCACCAATTCAACTCTCAATGTCGTTTCCCTGATGGGAATGATCATGGTCGTTGGCATCGTCGCCAAAAACGGGATCTTGATGCTCGATGCGGTCGAAGAGCACATTGCTGAAGGCGATTCATTAAAAGGTGCATTAATCCTTTCGGGCAAACGCCGAATCCGCCCCGTTCTAATGACTTCCCTCGCCGCAATTTTGGGAATGCTTCCGCTCGCCCTTGCCATCGGTGCAGGTGCAGAACTTCTTCAGCCGCTCGCAATTGCGGTTATCGGAGGCTTGGCGGTCGCGCTTTTATTTTCGCTCATTTTCACCCCAACTGTTTATTTTATTCTGAAAAAATAGCTCACCTTTTTTCCGTTTATCGTCGCTAACGAGTCCCAATTTTGGAAGCTATTACAACAGTCTTGGAACCGAAATAAAAGCCAAGTTTGATTTCGATTTCTAGACGATCTAAAAACTGCTTTTGGTTAATCTTTCGTTTAACTCTTTAGGGATAAAGTAAAGACCTTCGGGATGGATTCCCGCTGATTTTTTTTATTCTAGAGGATTTATAATATGAAGGATTTACACATAAGCAAAATACCTGCGATAACACTTGTTTTCTGGATCATGAAGATTTCTGCGACGACGCTCGGCGAGACTGGCGGCGACCTAATGGCTCAAACAATGAACGTCGGTTACGGCGCAAGCTCCGTTATTCTTATAAGTTTCTTTTTCGTCGCGCTGACGATGCAATTTTTTACAAAGAAATATCACCCGGTAATATACTGGCTCGTAATAGTCGCGACCAGTACTGCCGGGACGACGATGTCAGACTATATGGACAGAACTCTGGGAGTAGGGTACGCGATGGGATCGTTGATCCTGGTCGGAATTTTGGTGTCAATCCTCGCATTCTGGAAATTAAAGTTCGGATCGCTCTCAGTCGAAAACATCGATACGTTTAAGATCGAACTCCTTTACTGGATGGCAATTTTAACGTCAAACACCTTGGGGACGGCTTTGGGTGATTATTTGGCGGATAATTCCGGACTCGGATTTGGCGGTGGTGCGGCTTTGATCACGGGTTTATTAGTGCTCGTGATTGTCGCACATTATCGAACGGAAATTTCCAAGGTGATTTTATTCTGGATCGCCTTTGTTCTAACTCGTCCGTTTGGTGCAACTTTCGGGGACTTGTTAACTAAATCGGCGGAAAAAGGCGGCTATGATTTTGGCACAATCGGTGCGTCGATAATCTTGGCTGCTTTGTTAATAGGTTTTATTGGCTATACGTCCGTGCAGGAGTACAGAGTAGACTCAGAGGTTCCCGCTTAGCAAAGAAAACCCCCTTTATCATTTCGGGCTCCTCGGTACGAACAAATGCCGCGGAGCCTTTTGCAATTGAGGCAAGATTCAAACTAGAATCTGAGTTTTGAGAATGACGATGTACGAAGGCGAACTAATTAATGAAAACTGCGAAATTCTCCTTTCGAAAAGTTGCCAGCTCGCTCAAACGCGCCTCATCGCGTCTTCGTCGAAATCTGTCTGAATACCGATTTTTTGCTTATATTGCCGTTCTTGGCCCAGGGATCATCGCCGCAAATGCCGGCAACGATGCCGGGGGAATAGCGACGTATTCGACTGTCGGCGCAAAATACGGTTACACATTGCTTTGGGTGTTCATCCCGATGGTTTTTAGTTTGATCGTTATACAGGAAATGTGTGTCCGGATGGGGGTAATTACGGGGCAGGGGCTTGCGGATCTGATTCGGGAACGCTTTGGTGTAAGGCTAACAGTCTTGGTTATGCTCGCCCTGTTAATTGCAAATATGGGAATTATCGTTTCGGAGTTTGTCGGAGTCGCGCAGGCATCGGAGCTTTTGGGCGTATCTCGATATCTGACAATTCCGGTTGTTTCGGTGCTGATTTGGTGGATCGTCGTAAAAGGAACCCAGAAACGTGTTGAACAAGTATTTTTGGTAATTTCACTGGTTTTCATCTGCTATATTTTTGCCGCATTTCTCTCAAACCCGGACTGGTCGCGCGTCGGGACTGAATTCGTAACTCCAACAGTTAATCTCGATCCTGCCTACATCTTTATGGTGGTGGCATTGATCGGCACAACAATCACGCCGTTTATGCAATTTTTTGTACAATCCTCGGCCGTCGAGAATGGGATGGACGAAGAAGATCTGTCTCTGGCCCGGGCTGATGTCATCATCGGAACTATTTTTGCAATGATGATCGCTGCGTTTATTGTTATTGCAACTGCAACAACGCTGAATTCGCAAGGCATAACAGAGATCGATTCTGCGGCAACGGCAGCGGAGGCATTGGTTCCTGTTGCGGGCGTTTATGCAAAATATTTGTTCGCGTTTGGGCTCTTTGGTGCGTCGCTTTTGGCAATGGGAGTTTTGCCGTTAGCTACCGCATACTCGATTAGCGAGGCATTGGGTTTCGAGAAGGGCTTGTCGAGAAGTTTTCGCGAAGCTCCGATTTTTCTTGGGACGTTTACCGCGTTGATTCTCGTCGGAGCAATTATTGCTTTGATCCCGAACATACCTCAGATCAAGCTCCTACTTGTTACACAAGCTATCAACGGCCTGCTCCTTCCCTTCATCCTTGTTACGGTCGTAACTCTTTCAAGTAGTAGCGAAATAATGGGAGAGCATAAAAACTCCCGTATTTTTAAAATTATCGCCTGGATTATCACGGTTGTGGTCTCGTGCCTTTCTTTGGTATTGCTTGCGCAAACGTTTACTGATATTTTTTAGCAACTCAATAATATGCCGACAGCACCACTCCAGAGAAAACTTTCCTTTTTTGTCATAACCATTGCAGTAGTCGCGCTCATTCTTATATGCCTTCCGATGTTGGAAGATTGGCTGAGACAATCGATTTATTCGCAGTTTAACCTTGTAATAAGCGAAGACAATGTTGTTGTGTCTACCGACGGAACCGATCCGAGCCAGGCGGCAACTTTGCTTCTGAGCTTGATCGTCAACCTTCTGCATATCATCAAGATTTTTTTGTGGATGACGATCGTTGTTTCCGTAGTTAAACTGATAATGCAGGTTATTTTCGGAACGGCGCTTAAGAAGGGAGAAAATGAAGTAGCATCACTACTTCAGACAATCGTCAGCGTAATTATCTATATAGTAGCCTTCTTTATTATTTTCCAAACTCAGTATCCAAAAATACCGCTCGCACCGCTTTTTACCGGTTCGACGATCCTTGGTATCGTCGTCGGTCTTGCGCTTCAAGATACGCTTGGAAATCTTTTCGCAGGTGTCGCCAGCCAGGCGGACCAGTCATTTCAAATTGGCGATATCATTTCGATCAAAAATGAGGGGCAAGGTGTGGTGGAAGGCATTTCCTGGCGCGGCGTGAAAATCCGGACGTTTCAGGACAAACTCCTGATTATCAGCAACAGCATTATCGGAAAGCAAACTGTAGAGGTTGCGCCCAAGGGGAATTTAAACGCCCGAATCGTGCGCTTTAATACGATTTATACAAATTCACCGGCAAAGGTGATCCAAACTGTTCGTGAGGCTGTCAGGCAGGCGGAAAACGTTTCGCCAAAACGACGTCCTAAGGTCAGGATCTGGAATCTCGGAGACAACGGAATTGATTGGGAAGTTAAATATTGGATAACGAATTATCGTGACCATAATGATACCGACGCATTGATTAGACAGCGGATCTGGTACGCATTCCAGAGGGAAAATCTCGATTTCGCTTATCCCACCCGGACGATCTATACGGCGAAAAAATCCGAGGAAGACGAGATTTTTGTTGAAACCGAGGATGAAATTTGCGAAAGGATCATAAATGTTCCGATTTTTGCCCCCTTATCCACCGAGGAAACCCAGAAGATAGCCCGCACCTGTTCTGTAAGAGTTTTTGCGCCCGAGGAGCCGATAATTGAAAAAGGTCAGCAGGACAAATCGATGTTTATAATTCATCGCGGCGTCGTCCATATTCAAATAGAAGAAAACGGTGTTTCAAAGGTGGTTTCGACATTGCGCGAGGGTGATTTTTTTGGAGAGATGAGTCTATTCACCGGTGAACCTCGTACGGCAAATGTTATAGCGGATTCCGAGACCCAGGTCTTAGAGATCAAGCCATATATTATGAAGCCGATCCTCGATAATAACCCCGAAGTTGCGAGAGTTATTAGTGAAATTATCGAAGAGCGTCGCACCACTCTTGCGCAAGAAGAGGAGCAAAAGAAAGCTATGACTGAAGCAGATTCAAAAGGCGTCCTAAGATCGATAAAAGGCTTTTTTGGTATCGACTAAAAAAAACGCGAGCCAACAAAAATGACTCGCGTTTATATTTCTCTGATCGCGTCTTCCTAGTAAATCGTAAAATTATACTGAATCGTTTTGGTGACGCTGTAAGGTTGACCATTTCTCATTGCAGGCGTGAAGTTTATCTGACGCGCTGCCGCAATCGCCTTTTCGGTGAGTCCATATGGCAAACCCTTTATCGAAGAAACACCGCCGACAGAACCGTTTGACATAAATGTAACCTTTAACATTACCGTACCCTGAACATTATTTTGCCTCGCTTCATCGGTATAGCCTGGTCTGGGTTTTGATAAAATTTTAATAGATGTTGTCGGGCCAGCTGGTTGTGGTTTCGGTGGTTCGACTGTCCTGGTTCTTCCAGATCCTGTACCAGGTCCATTTCCGTCTCCTACTCCGCTTCCGCTTCCGGATCCGATTCCCGAACCTTCACCGGTTCCCCGGCCGCTGCCGACACCCGTTCCGCGTCCGGATCCAAATCCGCCTCCGCTTCCGGTACCGCCAGAAATGTCGCCCGATAATCCATCAGGAATTCCCATACGATCATTCCGCTTTCTAACGATGTCTCCCTCAGTCTTATTAATAACGACCAGAGACGGGTTTGTTAATCTTTCAACGGGCATCGGAGGTGGTATTCGATCACGTGTTTGAGATGGTAATTCACCTTGAGAAGCCGGTTTGTCACGCTCAGTTCCGCCGCCGCCGCCGCCGCCGCTGTCTTTATCGTTAGCTTTCTTTGGTGGCTCTTCTTCGATCTGAGTCGGGGTTAGTTCGATTATCGCCGGCAGGAAACCTTCATCATCGATTGCCGCGACGAAAAACGGGTGATTAAAGACCGACCATAGAACACTTCCAAAAACCGCAGTTAAAACTAACGCGGATGCACCAAGCAACAACTTCTTCCTAAGTGAGCCGCTTCCTTCGTTTATAACCGTTACACCATAATCGTCGTCGATTCTACTGCTGTAAATGTATCCGGATGTTTTATCGGCCTCAGGAATACCGTCGGTCCCGAAGAGGGTTGTAACCGGCGCGGTGGAGGCTCTAACTACAGCCACTTTCTCCGGCTTAGATACTTCCGCAACTTCGTCGCCTGGTTCATTCCCAAACTCTTCGATCATTAAATCTTCTTCGTCCGATTCCCCATCGGCCTCAAATGATACGGGTTCAAAAACCGTTTCATCGTAAGCTCCGGATTCGTCTCGAATTTCCAACGGCTCTTCAATATCGTTTGCCGAGTTGTCAAATTCCAGGATATCGCCTTCGCTTTCGGAAATTTCGGCGTTTGTATCCGATGCATTTACGTCCGCCATTGTTTCATTAGCGAGTGCGAACGGAGATTCTTCAATTTCCACCGATTCGGATACTTCCGGCCGTTCAGCAACCGGCTTCATTTCATAAGCCGTAAGCTCCGTCGCACAGTTCGGACAAAAACTAAATTTCTCCGAGAACCCTTCTTCACAAGTTGAACAATATTTTACAATCTTTCCCATTTCCAGCCTCTTTACTTTTAGTATAAATGCCTATTCCCAAAACTAATGAACGATTATACTGACTTTTCTTGCAATGTTAAGCTCGCCGCCGTTTACAGAATAGTCAACATTTAGTTGATGCACAATATGTTTCATGCGATGCCCGCCTAGGTTTAACTTCTTCATTTTTGAGATTTTTTTTACAACCAATTCAATGCTAACAACCGGAGCGACCCATTCCGCAACTAACCAGTTGTCAAAATTCTCTAATTTTATAAACTATCATTATGCAAATTTATGTTCGGGCTTTTTTAATTTTGACGCTTTCCGTTTGCCTTTTGGCAAATATCGTTTCCGCGCAAAACTTCGATATTCAAAAACCGCGGGAGGAAACTCTTCTCAACGAACTCAAACTCCTTATTTGGTCCGATCCTTCATCCAAAACAGTGACTGTAAAACTTCGCATTCATAGTGGTTCTGCGTTTGATCCGAAGGACAAGATGGGGACGGTTGCGCTTCTGTCGGATGTAATTTTCCCCGACGAAGGAATTAAGAAGTATTTTGAAGAAGATCTAGGGGGTAGCCTGGAAATCACTACGGATTACGACTACATTCAAATTAATGCTACCGCAAAATCCTCAGAATTCCTAGCGGTTTTAGATACTTTAGCGCCGGCGATTCTTAATCCCACTCTCGACAAGGAAACGACTGCCGCGGCAAAAACTAAACGGCTGGCACTTTTGGACGAGCTGGAAAAGGACCCGAAATATCTCGCGGAGCGTGCTGCAAGGGAAAAACTCCTTGGTGATTTTCCGTATGGGAGACCAAAAGAAGGCACGCGTGAAAGTCTTGAGAAAATTGATTACGCTGATTTGATATTTGCAAAAGATAGATTTCTTGCAGCCGATAACGCAACCATGGCAATTATTGGAAACGTAAGATCTGATTTTGTTTATCGCGCGGTTCGCCGATATTTTGGAAGTTGGGCAAAGCGGACAGAGAAGATTCCTTTTTCATTCAAACTCCCTGATGCGCCGGATAAAGATATAAAAATAATTCCTGCTTCGGGTGAAAAAATCAGCGAGCTCCGTTTTGCCGCAAAAGGGGTTGCGCGAAACGACAGTGAATATTTTCGGAATTTGATATTGGCAAAAGTCTTGGAAGGAAGGATGGTTGATACGTCCAAAGATTCGGTTGTCGTTAGTTCGAATGTGCTGCCGGGTTATGTAATGTTTAATTTCTCAGACTGGAATCTAGACAAGATCGGGATGAACCAAACCGCAAATACCTTGTCTGAAAATACGAAAATGGTGGTTCAAGAGCTTTTAAAGTCCCCGGTGTCTGAACGTGAGTTTTCCGCGGCAAAAAGCTCAATTTCCGCGACGTACAAAAAAAGGAGCTCGGCCGATTTGCTTCTTGATACCGAAACATACAAATTGGGTTCGGTAAAAGAAGACTGGATTGATCTGCAGAAAGTTACACTCGCAAACGTGAATTCGGCAGCGGCTAAATGGAAGAATGAGGCATTTGCGAAAGCTTTGGTGGTTTCAAAAGTGGATGAACCGAAGCTCGAACAAAAGCCGGACCCAAACGACCCTGAATAACACAGTATTGAGGCGTGAAACTTCGTTCCCTTTTCGATAGAATAACGGGAACGAAGTTTTTTTATGAGCAAAACTGCAACCGAACGAGGACCAAAAAGCGAGATCGAACACGCCAAAGCCGTCCAGGAAATGTTTTCCGGGATTGCCTCTAAGTACGACTTTCTTAACCATTTTCTTTCGGCAAATATTGATAAGCGCTGGAGAACAAAGGTATCTATTGCCCTACAGGATATTTTGAACAATCCTGAAGCGATTGTTTTGGATGTCGCATGCGGAACCGGCGACCTATCTCTCGAGCTAAAAACCTTTGGAAACACAAAAGTGATCGGCACTGACTTTTGCCGACCAATGCTTGAAATTGCAAAAGAAAAAACCGAAAAAAAAGGCAGTAACGTTCCATATTTGGAAGCCGACGGATTAAAACTGCCGTTCGGAGACGCTAGTTTTGACGCCGTTACAATTGCATTCGGTTTGAGAAACTTTGCAAACTGGAAAGCCGGCTTGATCGAGCTACAGCGAATATTAAAGCCGGGCGGTCGCATGGCTGTGCTTGAATTTTCAAGCCCCATGATACCGGGTTTCAGACAGGCTTTTAACTTTTACTTTGCAAACATCCTTCCAAGAATCGGTGGAATGGTAAGCGGTTCGCGCGGAGCCTACGAATATTTGCCGGACTCCGTATCAAAATTCCCCGATCAAAAACAATTAGCAGCCATGATGCGACAAATTGGACTTTCCGATGTAAAATACAAAAATCTAACCGGCGGAATCGCCGCAATTCACACAGGCAATAAGTAAAATCTTTTCTTGAATGAATAAGTACAAGCTCTTAAATTTCGTCAAGCGTTTGGGATTGTTCGTGCTCGTAATTTTTACGGTAGTTTCGCTCGTAACCATATTGATTGAGCTCGTACCCGGGGATCCTGCAATTGCGCGGCTTGGAGATAACGCAACTCCCGAGCAGCTTCAAGCCTTTAGAAACAGGCACAATTTGGACGTGCCAAGCTTTTTCTTTTCTTATGATTCGGAGGAAGGTTTCGAATGGCACGGTGCAAAAAACCGTTATTTAGATTATTGGAAGGGCGTTTTGCAGGGCGATCTGGGAATTTCCTATGATACCGATCGACCCGTTCTCGATATGGTTATCGAGCGTTATCCAGCGACCATAAAATTGGCACTAGCCGCACTTTTCGTTGCAGTCTTCATCTCGATTCCGCTCGGAGTTCTTGCAGGCACAAATAAGAATTCACTGATCGATAATTTTGCGTCATTTTTCGCATTGATGGGAATTTGCCTCCCCGGCTTTGTGATCGGTCCGCTCCTTGTTTATTTTTTTGCCGTTAAGATACCTATATTCTCGCCAACCGGAAGTTATTACCCTGAAGATATTGTGCTGCCTGCCATCACCCTCGGGGCTGCGCTTTCTGCTATTTTGACGCGTATGGTGCGTTCTAGCGTGATTGAAGAACTCGGCGAGGACTATGTAAGAACTGCCCGCGCGAAAGGGCTTAGCGAAAAGGTGGTGATTTACAAGCACGTTTTGAAAAACGGTTTGATTCCGGTAGTTACCATTCTTGGATTGCAGCTGGGCGTTTTGCTGGCGGGTGCGATAATTACGGAAAAGATCTTTAATTGGCGCGGGGTCGGCACGCTCCTTCTGGATGGGATCAACACACGCGATCATAGGCTCGTTCAAGGGGTAGTTTTAATCATCAGTGTGACATATATTTTGGCGAATTCCTTTACTGATATGGTTTATCGTTGGCTGGATCCGAGAATTAGAATCAACTAATTTTATGAACAGGCTTACATACATCGGATCCTTTCTCGCGATCGTGTTTATTTTCACGGCAATTTTTGCCAACCAGATCGCAACGCACGATCCGATAAAACAGTTCAGAGAATACGATCAGTATGCGGGACGAGAGGTTTCATTAAAAAATAAGGCTCCGAGCGGCGAACATTGGTTTGGGACGGATTCACTTGGGAGAGACGTATTTTCCCGAATCGTTCACGGAGCGAGAGTCTCACTTTTTGTAGGTATAACTGTCGTAACGATTTCGGGTATTTTTGGAATAATAATCGGTGCGATCGCTGGATTTTACGGCGGATGGTGGGATAAATTCCTTGCCGGATATGTTTTTAACGTTTTTCTGGCATTCCCAGGCTTGCTGCTGGCGATCGCGATCGTCGCCTTCCTAAGCGGCACAAACCCGACTCCTAACGACCGTGTTCGTCATTTGATCATTGCAATGTGCATTACCGGATGGGTAGGTTATGCGCGTGTGATGCGCGGGCAGGTTTTGAAGATCCGTGAATATGATTTCGTACAGGCAGCACGGGCTTTGGGCGCGAGCAATTTAAGGCAGCTTTTTGTTCATATTGTTCCAAATGCGATCCAGCCGCTTATCGTTCAAGCATCGCTCGCAATGGCTGGAGCAGTTCTTGCCGAGGCATCGCTCTCATTTCTTGGTCTGGGTATTCCGCCGCCTAACCCGACTTGGGGAACAATGATCGATGAAGCACGCGGTATCGACACAATGACAAACGCACTGCATAACCTACTTTTTCCGGGCTTGGCGCTGGCGTTTACCGTGCTTGCCTTTAATTTCATCGGTGATGGTCTTCGCGAATATCTCGATCCAAAACAGCGCAAACGATAAAATGGCCGCGATCTCAATCCAAAATATATCCAAAACGTACCCGCCGGCATTTCCCCGTCTACGCAAATTCTTCCATTTGAACGTAAAAGACTCGGTCGAAGCGCTTCGAAATGTTTCCTTGGAAATTGAAGAAGGTGAAATTTTTGGGCTTATCGGCCGAAACGGCGCCGGAAAAACAACGCTGACAAAAATTATTGCTACACTCGTTCAACCGACGAGCGGCGACGTGTTAGTCAAAGGATTCGATTCGGTTAAAAACGATGTAAAAGTACGCTCCTTAGTCGGATTAGCAACGGCGGAAGAGCGTTCGTTTTATTGGCGGCTGACGTGCACACAAAATTTGATGTTCTTCGCACGTTTGTACGGAATGCCCGATCGCGAATCAAGATCACGAATCGCCGAAATCTTTGAACAACTTGAGCTGACACCATTGGCCTCGCGCCGTTTTTCTGATATTTCAACCGGAAATAAACAGAAACTCGCCGTCGCGCGTGCACTTCTCGCCAAGCCGCCGATTCTGCTCCTCGATGAACCGACGCGTTCTCTCGACCCGCTCGCCGCGGCAAATATGAGATCGCTTATAGAATCTATAAAGGGAGTGTCGATCTTGCTCACATCACACAATCTTTCCGAGATCGAGCAGCTCTGCAATCGAGTTGCTATTATTTCAGAAGGGCGAATTCGTGCCGTCGATGCGCCTTCAAATTTACGAAAATCTCATAAACCGACGCAAAAAGTTAAAATAAGTTTAAAAGGTGTGCTGGAAGATAGCCTGATCACTCTCAACAATCTCGCGAATTTTGAGGTCGAACGGAAAGAGGATTCGATCACCTTGACCTTTGAACGAGAAAGCGAGGATGAGCTTCTCGGAAAAACCTTTAACGCATTGAAGGAAAAGGGGGCAAGAATCGTCGATGTCGAAACAGAAAAGGCGACGCTCCTGGACGTTCTTGAAAGCTACGAGGAAGAATAGAGATGGAAGGAATTCCTAAATATCAAGTTTCTCCGCTCGGCGAAAATGCACTGATTTTCGATTTCGGTAGCGAGATTTCAGTCGAGCTTAACGAACTCGTTAATTCTCTGGCTCGGGCGATTGATCGCAATCCTTTTCCGGGTTTCATTGAATGCGCTCCAGGGTATTCGTCACTTACGATCTTTTACGATCTTTTCTTCGTCAAGCGTAAATTTCGTACTGCCCTCACTGCCTTCGAAATTGCCAAGAGCCTCATCGAGATCGAGCTTCAAAAGTTGGAAAATCAGCCGGAGATCAAGACTATTATGAAAGAGATCCCCGTGTCCTTTAAAGCCGGCAACGCTCCTGATCTTGATTTCGTCGCTCAATCAAATGGTCTCGATCGCGAAAAAGTTATCGATATCTTTCTCTCAAAAAGCTATCGCGTTTTTATGCTGGGTTTCCTTCCGGGGTTTGCCTATATGGGCGAACTTGATTCGAGAATCGCAACACCGCGGAAGCAAGATCCGCGCACGGTTGTAGCAAAGGGCAGCGTCGGCATAGCCGGAAACCAAACTGGAATTTATCCGCATGAATCGCCGGGAGGATGGCAGATCATCGGCCGAACCCGTGTGGAATTGTTCGACGCCGGTAAAGAACCTGCCACGTTTTTTGACGCGGGCGATATCGTAAGATTTGTGAAAGTTTAATGGGATTATTTATTCAAAAAGCAGGGGTTTTGGACACGATTCAGGACTTAGGCCGCATCGGATCCCGGAGATCCGGAATCAACCCAAACGGTGTGATGGATCAAAACGCCCTGCGTTTGATTAATATTCTGCTCGGAAATCCTGAAAATGAAGGAGCGATCGAAATGCATTTCCCGGCATCAGAATTCGTTTTCAAAAGCGCAAAAACTTTCGCACTCGGAGGCGCGAATTTCGAAGCTGCTTTGCAAAAAGAACCACTCAATCGCTGTAAGATCTATTCCGCAAAAAAAGGTGACGTTTTGACGTTTCGTAAGAAAATAAATGGAAATCGCTGCTATCTTGCAGTAGCCGGCGGCCTGGAAATAGAAAAATGGCTTGATAGCAAAAGCACAAATCTTCTTGCACAGATCGGAGGTTACCAGGGGCGAAAATTGATGAAGGGAGATACGCTCAACTTCCGCAAAGTTGAAACGAGTAAAAGCGCCGACGACCATCTCCAAATTGCGGGTTCACTTTGCCCGCGTTTTTCCAAATATCTTGTTTTACGAATTACAGCGGGAGCGGAATACAGGCGGCTTACTGCGAAAAGCGAGCTTGCGTTTTTCGAACAGAGCTTCAATATCACAAACGATTCAAATCGAATGGGTTACCGGCTTGAGAGTGCCCCGCTTTACCTGCTAAACGACGCGGAAATTCTCTCCACCGCGGTAAACTTTGGCACGATACAACTTCTTCCAAACGGACAAATGGTCGTATTGATGGCGGATCACCAAACCACCGGAGGTTACCCGAGAATAGCTCACATTGTAGAAACCGATCTTTCAAAACTTGCCCAATGCGGACCGGGCGATAGCCTAAGCTTTGAATTGATATCCTTGCGTGAAGCCGAAATAATCCGGGAAACATATGAAAGAGATTTGAGTTTCCTTCGTATGGGCGTAAAATTCAGGTCCGGCAAATTATGAAAGCAGTTGACCTAAATTGCGATATGGGGGAAGGATTCGGCGCGTGGAAAATGGGAAACGACGCTGAAATAATGGGATATGTCTCATCGATAAATGTCGCCTGCGGTTTTCATGCCGGGGATGCTTCAACAATTCGTAAAACGATCGAGTTGGCTGTCAAGAATGGCGTATCGATCGGTGCGCATCCGTCGTTTCCCGATCTGCAAGGCTTCGGAAGACGCGAGATGTCACTTTCAAACAAAGCCATTTTCGACATCGTCGTCTATCAGGTTTCTGCGGTAAAGGGAATCTGTGAGATGTTAGGAACAAACCTCAACCACGTGAAACCGCACGGCGCACTCTACAATCAGGCCGCGAAAGACTCTCGTGTCGCACGGGCAATTGCGGAAGCCGTTTGCACCATCGATCGCGATCTGGTGTTTTACGGACTTTCCGGAAGTGAAATGATCAAAGAAGCGGAAAGAGCCGGATTAAGGACGGCGAGTGAAGTATTTTCCGACCGAACATACCGGAAAGACGGTAGTTTGACTCCAAGAACCGAATCTAACGCACTAATTCGCAGTTCGGAAGAATCCGTCGCACAAGTAACGCAAATGGTCGCCGATTCGTCTGTCACGGCGACGACTGGTGAGACAATTCCGATAAAAGCGGAGACGATTTGCATCCACGGTGATGGGGAAAATGCGGTTGAGTTTGCCAAACTGATTAATGAAAGCTTGGTTCAAACCGGAATACGAATAGAAAGCAAATAATTAATTTGAGTCGTTTAGCGAAATGAAAGAGAAAAATCTGTCATCGGTGATATTAGGTGCGGCCTTTTTAATGGCAACATCAGCCGTTGGGCCGGGATTTCTTACGCAAACCGCCGCATTTACAAAAACCCTCCTCGCAAGTTTTGGTTTTGTAATTCTTATTTCTGTAGTTATTGATGTCTTTGCGCAATTAAACATTTGGCGCGTTTTGGCGGTCAGCGGAAAACGCGGGCAAGACGTCGCCAACGAAACCATTCCGGGAAGCGGTTATTTCCTGGCGGCTTTGATAGTTTTTGGAGGACTTGCGTTCAACATCGGCAATATCGCCGGGGCCGGACTCGGTCTCAATGTCTTATTTGGATTGAAACCGGAATATGGTGCCATTATTAGCGGAATGATCGGTATCGGGATTTTCCTATTTAAAGATGCAGGAAAAGCTATGGATCTTTTTGTAAAGATTCTTGGTTTTGTAATGCTCGCGCTTATAATTTATGTCGTCTTTGTTTCGAGCCCCCCTGTCGGAGAAGCAGTGTTTAGAACTTTTGTCCCTGAAAAGATCGATTCTTTTGCGATCGTTACGTTAGTAGGAGGAACCGTAGGCGGCTACATCACCTTTGCCGGCGCGCATCGTTTAATTGATGCTGGAATTTCAGGCAAGGAATCACTTCGCGAAATAAATACCGCTGCGACTACTGGAATTTTACTGACAGCCGTAATCCGGTTTTTATTATTTTTGGCGGCTTTTGGGGTGATTGCGCTCGGTTTTATAATTGACGACAAGAATCCGCCGGCTTCAGTCTTTCAAAACGCGGCGGGTAACGTTGGCTATAAGCTTTTCGGTATCGTAATGTGGTCGGCAGCAATTACGTCGGTGATCGGTGCTGCATATACGTCTGTTTCTTTCCTTAAAACATTTCATACGAAGATTTCCGAGAAATCACAACATTTGACCATTTTCTTCATCGCGTTTTCGACGCTCGTTTTTGTGATAATTGGCCGCCCCGTTTTGGTTCTTATCCTTGCGGGAACTTTTAACGGATTTATTCTACCGGTCGGACTCGCTCTCGTTTTGCTCGCGTCCCGTAAGGCAAAGGTTGTCGGTGATTATAAACACCCACTGTGGTTGACGATCGCCGGATGGCTGGTGGTTATCTTGATGCTCGGCTTCAGCATTCAGACGATAATCAATCAATTCCGCGGCTAAAATATTCACGATTTTTGCCATATTTCAAAACTTCGCGGTGTATTCTCATAAGATACTAAATACATTTCGAAGGAGTCTTAATAATGCGAAAAATACGAACCACATTCTCGACACGCCCGATTATTTTTATCTCTTTTAGGGACTTTTCTTAATTCAACACCGATAAAACAAGAAAAGCGATTCCGAAGAATCGCTCAATTATCTTTAGAAATGGTGATCCGAGGAGGGCTCGAACCTCCGACCCAATGGTTAAAAGCCATTTGCTCTGCCAACTGAGCTATCGGACCAAATAAATTTTTGTTCTACGAACTGAGTTCGCGAAGTTTTAGATTCTAGTATTTTAGACTCTCAAAATCAAGTGCGTCTTTGTTGATTAGTTAAACCAGCTTTCCATTACTGAATCCTTTAGAATTATCGTTTGATCGCGCTCCGGTCCGGTGGAAATCAGACCAATTTCAACACCGATCGATTCCGACAAAAAATCCACGTACTCGCGGGCTTTCATCGGAAGATCATCTATTTCAGTCATTCCCAAAGTTTCGCTTTTCCAGCCTTCAAGAGTTTCATAGATCGGTTTTATCTGCCGCAAGTCCTGGGAAACTGCGGGAAATGTATTTACGCGTTCGCCATTAATTTCATATCCAACGCAAATCTTTATTTCCTCAAGGGCGTCAAGCACATCTATTTTTGTTAGCGCGACTGAATCAAAGCCATTCAATTCGGCCGCATATCGGGTTGCAACGGAGTCGAACCATCCGCATCTGCGCGGGCGTTTCGTGACCGAGCCAAACTCATTCCCACGCGTACGAATTAAGTTTGCCACATCCTCTTCGCTATCGAGCATCTCGGTCGGAAACGGCCCCTCACCAACGCGTGTGGCGTACGTTCGAACGATGCCCAGCACTCCCGAGATATGATGCGGAGGAATTCCAGCCCCTACCGATGCCCCGCCCGCTGTCGGGTTCGACGAGGTTACAAATGGATATGTGCCGTGATCAACATCAAGCAATGTTGCTTGGGCTCCCTCTAGCAGGATCTTTTTGTTTTGTTTTTTCGCTTCAGCAAAAAAGTGCGAAGTTTCGCAGACAAATGGGCGAAGGCGTTCGGCGAGCACAGAGATTTCCTCGTATATTTCATCCGACCGCAGGGGCTCGCGCCCGTAGAGCACGATCACGCGATTTGCCTCTTCAAGGTTTCGCTCGATCCGGTACTTTAGAACTTCGGGCGAAAGCGCATCTGCAACACGAATTCCGCGTCTACCGGCTTTATCTTCATACGCGGGACCGATTCCCCGAAGCGTTGTACCGATCTTTTCGTTTCCGAGCCGCTCTTCCGAGGTGTGATCAAGGACACGATGGTATGGCATTATCAAATGCGCGCGGCTTGAAACTTTTAATCTTTCAGGTGTTACGGAAACTCCCTTTTCAGAGATCTGATCGATCTCTTCGAAGAATGCGATCGGATCTATGACCATCCCGTTTCCTAACACGCAGACTGCGTCCTCATGGATTATTCCCGACGGTAAAAGTCGTAATACAAAAGCCTTATCTCCTACGTAAACACTATGTCCGGCGTTATGCCCACCTTGATAGCGGGCAACTATATCAAAACGATCGGCCAGCAGATCGACTACCTTGCCTTTCCCCTCATCGCCCCATTGCGATCCGATAATTACAATAATCATAAGCAGTTTTCGACTTTCAATTCTCTTTCCACTCTTTTTTCAATAACGAGAAAATGACCAAACCGACAAACCTATCGTGCAGCCATTGCACCTGTCGGGAAACGCCTTCCTTTGTAAATCCTAATTTTTCCGGGATTGCCTGACTTTTGAAGTTTTCTGTCGCACATCTTATCACAATTCGATTAAGATTTAATTCTTCGAAACCGTGCTTAAGAAGTGCCCGCGAAGATTTGGTAATAATGCCTTTACCCTCCGCCTTTTTTGCGAGCCAATACCCGATCTCGGCGGTTTTATTTATTGTGTCGATATTGAAAAGGCTGATCGTTCCGATGATCCGGTTTTCACGGAATATAATTAGCTGAATTTCGGATTCCTTCGCAATATTTTCCAGCTTTATCTTTATGAATTCATGAGCTTTCTGAATGTCATAATCCGATGTTGCCCAGGGCATCCATTCGCCAAGATGCTTTGAATTTTCTCTTACTACGGAGCATAATTCATCTGCATATCGCCCCGCGACGAAACGCAATTCCACATCGTCATCAATTTCATAAAAAAGCATTATCTAATTTGAAAGCGTAAGATTGTAGAGCGAAACATATTTCCGGGCGGCATTTTGCCATGAATTGTCTTCGGTCATCCCGTTGTATTGGAGTCGGCGCCAGGCATCTGGTTCTGCATACGCAAACATCGCTTCATATATTTTTTCGAGAAATCTATCGGCGCTAAATTGGCTGAACTTAAAACCATTACCGCGGCCATTTACACGGTCAAAATTTTCTATCGTGTCGTCGAGGCCGCCTACTGCTCGTACGATCGGAACTGTTCCATACCGTAACGAATACATTTGATTCAACCCGCAAGGTTCAAAGCGCGATGGCATTAGAAACATATCAGCGCCTGCCTCGATTCTATGTGCTAGATCCTCATTGTAGCCGATATAGGTGCCGACCTGCTGCGGAGCGTGATTTCTCATTTGCTGGAAAAAATTCTCATACGATTTATCGCCCGACCCAAGCGCGATAAAATAGGCACCGGTGTTTAATATTTCACCGGCAACCTGTTGGATCAATTCGATTCCTTTTTGAGATGTAAGTCTTGTAACAACGGCAAAAATAGGTTGCTCGAGATCCACGGGAAGTCCGAAATTTGTAAGCAGCTCACGTTTACATTCTCTTTTCCCGGTCAGGTCCTGATAATTGAAATGCGCCGGAAGCGCCTCGTCCGTTTCAGGATTCCAAATTTCATAATCCACGCCGTTCGTGATTCCAATAAGCCTGTCTTTTCTCAATCTCAGCAGCCAATCGAGCCCGTAACCATTTTCGGGCTGCTGGATCTCATATCCATATCTTCCCGAAACAGTTGAAAGCATATCGGAAGCCGACAAACCCGCTTTGAGTGCCGAAGCATAACCGTTAAAAGCAAAACTGTTTTGTTCAAAATCACTTCCAAAACCCATGTCCCAGAGTTCGCCCTTATCGAACCCGCCCTGATATGCAAGATTATGAATTGAAAACACTGTGCGAGTGTGCCTCCAAAAAGGATCCCAGAAACGAAGATGGGAAAGTTTTGCAGCAGCAAACCCACAGTGCCAGTCATTGAGGTGGACAATATCGACCCGTTTCCCGAGGCGTTTTAATAAAACCAACGCTGCCTGATTAAAGAACGCAAAGCGCTCGTAATCTTCGGTGTAGCCATATATAGAATCACGATGAAAGAATTCAGGAGCGTCGATCAAATACGTCGGCGATCCATTTGCTTCAGAGTAAAAAGCCTTTGCACGATATGTATGTCCACGCCAGCCTACCCATAGATCATCGATTGCGACCTGCCAAAGGTATTCACCTTTTGTTTGGAGATAACACGGGGTTATAAGAAGGGAGTCGATTCCAATCTGCTTAAGTGCTTTGGGAAGCGCACCCGCGACATCTCCGAGACCTCCCGTTTTGGAATAAGGAACTGCTTCGGCTGATAACACGGCTACACGCATAATTATTGGAATTGTAGATAGAAAAAAATGAATAGTAAACCGCATCCTTCGAAAAGCTGCGATTCACTATTCATCATATGATTTCGATATTAGTTAGGTTTGCATGGAGGCAAGAAATTCAGCATTTGTTTTCGCCTTGCTGAGCCTTTCAAGCACAACTTCCATCTGCTCAACAGACGAAAGCGGATTGAGAACGCGGCGCATAACCCAAATTCTTGCGAGATCTTCCGGATCGAGAAGTAGTTCTTCCTTCCGCGTTCCCGAACGCTGAATATCGATCGACGGGAATAGACGTTTGTCGGAAAGCTTTCGATCAAGATGAATTTCGGAGTTACCGGTTCCCTTGAATTCTTCAAAAATTACATCGTCCATACGCGAGCCCGTATCGATCAAAGCAGTTGCAATAATCGTCAGACTGCCGCCTTCTTCTATATTTCGTGCCGCACCAAAAAACCGCTTTGGCCTTTGAAGGGCGTTTGAATCAATACCACCGGATAGAATTTTACCTGACGGCGGAACGACGGCGTTGTGAGCCCGTGCAAGCCGTGTAATTGAATCTAGCAGAATAACGACGTCTCTCTTATGCTCCACCAATCTCTTCGCTTTTTCAATCACCATATCGGCAACTTGAACGTGGCGTGTCGGAGGTTCGTCAAAAGTTGAAGAAATCACTTCCCCTGCCACAGACCGCTGCATATCCGTAACCTCTTCAGGACGTTCATCGATCAACAAAACAATCAAAGTTACGTTTGGATGATTTTTCGTAATCGAATTTGCGATCGTTTGAAGAAGCATTGTTTTACCGGTTCTCGGCGGAGCAACAATAAGTGCACGTTGTCCTTTGCCGATCGGGGTAACTAAATCAATAACTCGAGCCGAAATATTTTTCGGATCTTCCGTTTCCATGCGAAGTTTTTCTTCGGGATAAAGCGGAGTCAGATTATCGAAAAATATTTTTTCGCGGGAATGTTCCGGTGCCTCGAAATTAATCGCCTCAACCTTAATCAGCGCAAAATATCTCTCGCCCTCTTTAGGGGGTCGGATTTGTCCGCTAATGGTGTCGCCGGTGCGCAAATCAAACTTCCTGATCTGCGATGGCGAGACATAAATATCATCGGGTCCCGGCAAATAGTTGTACTCAGGTGCTCTCAGGAAGCCGAATCCATCGGGGAGTGTCTCCAAAACGCCTTGCGAAAAAATCAGTCCGCTTTTTTCGGTTTGTGCGGCCAAAACTTTAAAGATCAGCTCTTGCTTGCGCATACCGGATGCGCCTTCGACTTCCATTTCCTTTGCTATTCCTGTTAGCTCGGAAATCGACATTTCTTTTAGCTTCGCTAAATCCAGCAGATCGCCATTCGAGGGAAATGCGCTTCGTTTTGTTTCTTTTCCCTTGCCGTTGTTGCTTACGTCCGTTGAAGTTTCTTCGCTCGGATCCAAGCTCTCTTCTTTAGGCTTGCTGGGTTTACCTTTGGTTGTTTTTGTTGACATGGTATTAGGTACTGTTTAGGTGTGAATTATGTAAATTGGTTTTAACAAGGGCACTAACGTTTATATCGATGTGATTAATACTTGATTAGTGGAGTAAATGTAACTGAAAAGCTATTTCGCGGTGCTTGTTGATAAAGCAAAATCTGTACCGCTGAACTTTGAGTTTTTCGGGATGATTCAATTATTAGTATATTTTATGGAATAAAGCAAGTTTAAATTGGGCGTTTTAGGAAACCGCAGTTTGAATCGCTCCCCAAATCATATCTTTCCCTTTTCCCGTAACGGATGAAAAAGGTGCGATCTCCGTTTCAGGCATAGCCTTTTTGAATACGTTGACACTTCGAATGAGCTTGTTGTTGGAAAGCTTATCTGCTTTTGTTGCAACAATTAGATTCGGTTTATCGTGAAATACGAGCCATTCGTAAAGTTGTTTATCAAGGCTGGTCGGGTCGTGGCGAGAATCGACTAACTGTATTGATAGCACAAGTTGCTCACGTTTAGCAAGGTAATCCTCGGCCATTTTGCCCCAATCTTCCCGCATTTTTTTTGATACTTTTGCATAACCGTACCCGGGCAAATCAACGAAATAGAATGCTTTGTTAATTAGAAAGAAGTTAATACTTTGGGTCCGCCCCGGCGTATTTGAAGTGCGAGCAAGTTTTTTCCTATTCAAAAGCGAATTCAGGAGGCTTGATTTCCCAACATTTGAGCGTCCCAAAAACGAGATCTCCGGCAACCCGTCATCAACCCAGTGAGACTCTTCGAACGCACTCTTAATAAATTCCGCCGAAGTGATTTTCATTAGTCCCTTCCAGACATCGGTATCCAATCCGGCTAAATTAAGTGAGGTTTAGTCCTTTATTCAGGTTTTCTTCAGTAAATAACGGTGGATTCTCCGTTTCCTCTTTCCCGATATCGCCGCTGTCATCGAGAGCGATTCTTAGAACCTCATCGATCATTTCTACACAATGGACATTTAGTTCTTCAAGCACCTCTTCCGGGACGTCGGAAAGATCTTTTTCATTCTCGCTTGAAACAATTATGTTTTTTATTCCAAACCGATGTGCAGCCAGAAGTTTTTCTTTCAGACCCCCGATCGGCAAAACCTTTCCGCGCAACGTAATTTCGCCTGTCATCGCAACGTCATACCGCGCCGGTTTCTTTGTCAGTGCGGAAACCATCGCCGTAACCATCGTTATCCCTGCAGAAGGACCATCTTTTGGAATTGCACCTTCAGGAACGTGTATATGGAGATCTTTTCTTCGGAAATCTTTGTAATCGATCCCGAGATCTTTCGCTCGAGTTCGCACGCACGTCAAAGCTGCATGTGCGGATTCCTGCATTACTTCACCTAATTTCCCGGTGAGCTGTACACCGCCTCGCCCGTTCACTATTGTTGCTTCAACCTGAAGCACATCGCCGCCGACTTCGGTCCAGGCCAATCCGTTTACAAGCCCGATCTCGCTCTTACGTCCGATATCCTGCTTTCGATACCTTATCGTGCCGAGAAGTTCTCTGACCTTTTCAGCGTCAATTATCTCCTTGAAACTCTCGGATCTATTTGAACTGATAAATTTGCGAGCAATTTTCCTTAAACACGAGCTGATCTCGCGCTCTAAGTTTCTGACACCCGCTTCGCGTGTGTAGTGGCGAATTATTTCCAACACGCCGTCGTCGGTAAATTTAATTTTGTCGACTTCCATTCCATTGCCTTCGATCTGCTTTGGAATAAGGTGCCGGGCTCCAATTTGGCTCTTTTCACTTTCGGTATAACCGGAAAGACTTAAAATTTCCAGGCGATCCTGAAGTGCGGGAGGGATTGTATGCAGAACATTCGCCGTTGCGATAAAAAATACGTTTGAAAGATCGTAATCTATGTCCAAATAATGGTCACGAAATGTGTAATTTTGTTCCGGATCAAGAACCTCGAGAAGTGCAGAGCTTGGGTCGCCGCGGAAATCTTTTCCGAGTTTATCTACTTCATCAAGCAGAATCACCGGATTCACGGTTCCGGCTCGTTTCATCAGTTGAATGATCTGCCCCGGCAATGCACCTATGTATGTTCTGCGATGACCGCGAATTTCCGCCTCATCGTGAACGCCGCCTAGTGCTAATCTGACAAATTCCCTGCCGGTCGCGCGTGCGATTGACTTCCCTAGCGAGGTCTTACCGACACCGGGAGCACCTACAAAACAAAGAATTGTTCCTTTCGGATTCTTCACGAGTTGTCTGACTGCGAGGTGTTCGAGGATTCTTTCTTTAATTTTTTCAAGACCATAATGGTCTTCATTTAAAATGTCTTCCGCTTTCGACAAATCTTCGATCTCATCCGAACGCTGCTGCCATGGAACGTTTACAAGCCAATCAAGATAAGTTCGCGCCACGGTACTTTCCGCAGACATCGGCGGCATTGATTCGAGCCGAGAAAATTCCTGAAGCGCTTTTTCTTTTGCTTCGTCGCTCATCCCTGCTTCTTCGATCTGTTTTTTTAGCTCATCAAATTCAGCTTTTTCATCCTTTCGGCCCATTTCCTTATGGATAGCTTTGATCTGCTCGTTTAGATAATACTCGCGTTGAGTTTTATCCATTTGCTTTTTGGTGCGGTTTTGAACCGAGCGGTCAAGCTGTTTCTTTTCGATCTCTACCTCGAGAACAGCTATCAATTCCTGCAGCCGTTCGGGCACCGAATAAGTCTCCAGAAGTTTTTGCTTCTCTTCAACCGAAATTCGCAAATGCGAGCTCATCGAATCTGCAATTTGCGCCGAAGAAACTCCGCGAAGCGATGCATGAAGCGCATCCGTATATGCATCGGGCGCAATTCTCAAAAACTGCTCGACCAAACCGTGAATTTGCTGAAGGAATCCATCTGTGCGGTAACCGGATTCATCGAGCGACCCGACTTTTCTCACGAGTGCTGAAAACGTACCGTCTGTGTCTTGCTCGACCCTTACAGATTCGCCGCGTTCTTTTCCTTCTACAACAACCTTGATCTGACCGTTTTCCTGCTTCTGAGCCTGAAGTATTCTCCCAATCGTCCCAACTCGATAAATCTGCTCGGCATTTGGTTCATCGACCGTAGCGTCATGCTGCGTTGCGAGGAATATATTTCGATCCCCCCTCATTGCAACTTCAAGCGCCTTTACCGAACTCGGGCGACCGATCTTAAAAGCTACTTTTGTAAACGGAAATATCACAACGTCCCGAATCGGAACCATTGGATACTTTTCAATGTCTTTGGGCATTTGGTCTGTTATTTCTTGCATATTCCTTTCAAATTTCTACGCTGAGCGAACCTATTTAGTTTAGTAGATAAGTAAAATGCTTATTAGCAATGAGATTTTAATTTTAGAACATTTAAACCGACCTTTGCCAATCTAATTTCTTACTTTCAGCGATTGAGCATATTTCAAAAGGTTTCCGCGATTCGTTTTGGAAACACTAGAAAACCCGAAGCGCCTTCCGTGCAATTCAAAACCTTTTTCGATTGATCCTCGTAAAATGCTGTAATTTGGTTATAATTTAGTTTCTGAATTATGAATTTTCTTGAAACATTAAAACTCGCCCTTGCCGCAATTTGGGCCCATAAGCTTCGTTCGTTTCTCACGCTTCTTGGAATGATCATCGGTGTAGCGGCGTTTATGCTCGTGTTATCGGTCCTTCAGGGGTTTAACACCTATGTAGACGAAAAGATCGCAGGCGTCGGCTCAAATTCCTTTAACCTCCAAAGATTCGATTTTAAAGATTTTAAGGACACAGACACCCTTGCCGAAGCCCAGCGCCGAAATAAAGACCTGACCTTCGAAGAACTGGATTTTATTAGAAAAAATGGTGATCTGATCGAAGAAATCGGTGCAAAAGCTCGACGCACTTCGGTTGACGTAAAACGCGGCTCAAAAAAACTTGAGGACATAAGTGTCGATGGGGCGGAACCTATCATTGGGAAGATCGACAAAGTTGACGTAGAACTAGGACGTTATTTCGTAGAGGCGGAAAACAATAACTCTACCCGGGTCGCTTACATCGGACGCGACATTGCAGACGAGCTTTTTCCCCGGAGTTCGCCGATCGAGGGCGAAATTTACATTCGCGGCATTCCGTATCGCGTTGTTGGAGTGCAAACCGCAAAAGGTACCGTTTTCGGACGACCGCAGGACAATTTTATAACAGTTCCGCTTAGAACCTATATTTCGCAGTTTGGAAGCGCTACCGGACCTCGAGGGTTGTTTTTTGTCGGCAGTTCGTACTCGGACGAGACTTTTGACGATGCGGTCGAGCAGGCACGCACGCTTATGCGCATCAAACGGAAACTACCATTTGGTGAAAAAGACAATTTTGGGATTTTCACGCCGGATGCAATTGCTACTTTGCGCGACAACATATTAGGAAATGTTTTTATCGTAATTCTTGCGGTTCCGGCAATTGCTTTGCTCGTCGGTGCAATTGTCATAATGAATATAATGCTTGTCGCGGTTACCGAAAGGACAAAGGAGATCGGAATCCGAAAGTCTTTGGGGGCGAGCCAATCAGATATTTTAAGGCAGTTCTTATTTGAAGCCGCTACTCTTTCCGCAATTGGCGGAATCATTGGACTTATCGTTGCTAAGGTTTTGGGTATGGTTGTTTCAGCATTCGTTTTGCAGACTGTAATTCCTTGGTATGCAGCAGTGATCGCAATTGGTGTTTCGGCAGTTGTAGGAATTGTGGCCGGGATGTTTCCCGCGTGGAAAGCTGCCAAACTTGATCCGATCGAGGCATTAAGATCAGACTAAATTGGAAGAAACTAATGAAACCAGGAAGTACATTTTTTGAAAATTTTCGAATGGCGTTTGCCACTTTACGCAATAGCAAACTGCGTTCTTTTTTAACCATCATCGGCGTGATTATCGGCGTCATTACGGTGATGCTGATTTCTTCGATTATTAGTGGAATAAATGTCGGCGTCGAAAAAGAAATTGAGTCTTTCGGAACCAACTCGATTTTTCTTTACAAGTATGAAATCGGAATTCACGTCGGACGTCGCAGCCGTGAAGAAAGAATGCGAAAACCTTTGACGATCCAGGACGCGCAAGCAATCAACGAGCTCTCGTCCATCAGCATCGCTGTTCCCTTTCTTGATGTATCGAGCGATCGTTGGGGATCAAAAATTCTCATTACCGGCAAAAACGGCAAAACTTCTTCAGCAATCAATTTAACCGGGACCTACCCCGAACTCGCTGAAACCAACACCGAGATTCTTACCCGGGGTCGCTGGTTTACCGACACCGAAAATGAAATGAAAAAAGATGTTGCGCTGATTGGTTCAACGGTCGCAGAAGATTATTTCCCGGGTGAATCTCCGCTTGATCAGACATTGGAGATCGGCGGAAGAGAATTTCGAATCATCGGAGTTCTAGAAAAGCGTGAGCAGCTTTTTGGCGGCGGCGGCGGAAACAATGACCAGAGCAATATCATTTATATGCCGATGGGTTCCGCGCTCAGAATAAAACCGAATTCGGACGATTTGTTTATTCTCGCGGTGGCGAAACCGGGACAGCTCGAAAAAGGAAAAGATCAGGTTCAGGATCTGCTTCGCGTTCGCAGACAGGTTCCGTTTGGCGAACCAAACAATTTTTCGATGGCTACGGCAGCAAGCATTATCGAGCAATTTAAGTCGATAACTGCAGGCGTTGCGATCGCAATGTTTGTGATTTCATCCGTCGGTTTGATGATAGGCGGGATTGGCGTTATGAACATTATGCTTGTATCGGTAACGGAACGAACCCGTGAAATCGGTATTCGAAAAGCCCTCGGCGCCAAGCAGTCAGATATACTTTTGCAGTTTTTGGTAGAAGCAGCCACCCTAACTGGCTTCGGAGGTTTACTCGGTCTTGCAATTGGATGGTTGTTGACGCTACTCGTCGCGCTTGTTTTCCCATCCTATGTTCCTTGGTGGGCGCCTCCCCTTGGATTTTTCGCAAGTGTCGGCATTGGAATTATCTTTGGGCTTTTCCCCGCTTGGAAAGCGGCACGTCTCGACCCGATCGAAGCATTAAGATATGAATAGAGTGGAATGCCGCAAAGATTGGATTCCACTCCGCAAACTTACAAAGCTTATGAAGGAACACCGTTGAAATAAGCGCTTACTACTCTGACCATGATGCCAAACAAGGTCAGTATCAACACTATAGCCCACGCGGATCCTTTTGATAGTCTGGCTACTTTATGAAGCCCGATCGCCGCGAGCACTAGCCCCCAGATAGCAAATAGATCTATCGTGCTGATCAGCGTTGTTAACACAGGCATTTCCTTTCCGCCAAAGAAAAGTGACGGGTTAGCGTTTACCAATCCCCGCTGGCTCGCGATGATATCAATATCATCCGGCGACTTCAGAAATAGGATCAGGAAATTTGCTACTGTTGAAACAATTGTTGGCGGAAACGTTGAATAGATCCAGACCGAAAAGGCTTGCATGAAGCTGATCGTTCCTCCCATCACTTTCGCGCCGAGCCAATATATTAATGTTCCGATCAAAAATCCAATGATAATAAAAATCGGCAGTGCATACCGCACGACCTTTTGAATGGTCATTTGGAGATCGATATTCTGCTTCTTGGCTTCTTCGGGCAAACTAGCAAATTGTGAGTTTTTCTCAGCCTGTTCGGTGATCGCCCGGCGCATTCGGTCTTCGCCCATCTTGTAGGTAAACGCAAAGAAGAATGCCGAAGAAAGAATCGCAATTATGATGAAAGCCATTATAAATCGCGGTTTTCGACGCAGATCAGCGAAAGTATTCCCCGGTTCGAAAAATATGTTTAGAAGGGTCGAAGCTTCGGACATCTCCGGCTGCTCTTTTTGCTCAACCTCCATTTCTTCCGGAATCGGTGGTTCCTGCGATTCATCCTGATCATTCTTTTCTACGTCCATATTGTCGTCGCTCATAAGTTTCTCCTTTTACTCTAAAAAGCGGTTTTCATTTAGTAATTTTTCCTTGTGACAAAAATCTATTTACGATTCAATTTTTCGTTTCGTTTCATATACTTACGCAACTCTCGGAGCACTATCGTAATTTTCGTTGTAGATACAGGCTGAAAAGTGATCATCTTCGATTTCTTTAAGATCCGGTTCGATTCGCGAACATTCTTCCGTTGCTATCGGACAACGGGTTCTAAAGTTACATCCCGATGGAGGATTTATCGGGTTTGGCACATCACCCTGAAGGACGATTCGATCACGTTTCACCTTTGGATCGGGAATCGGAATTGCGGAGAGTAGAGCTTTTGTATACGGATGAAGCGGGTTTCTATAAAGCTCCTTTGATTCCGCAATTTCCACGATCTTCCCCAGATACATAACGGCTACACGATCCGAAATATGCTCAACTACGGCCAAACCATGTGAAATAAACAAAAATGTCAGCCCAAATTCCGTCTGCAGATCCTGCAGTAAGTTCACGACCTGCGCCTGAACCGAAACGTCCAAGGCTGAAACCGGCTCGTCAGCGATAATAAGCTTTGGATTCAGGGCAAGAGCGCGGGCAATTCCTATTCGCTGCCTTTGTCCGCCGGAAAATTCATGGGGATAGCGCGACATATATTTCGGGTCGAGCCCGACCTTGGAAAGAAGCTCGGCTACCTTAGCCTTTTGCGATGCTTTATCGCCGATCCCATGTATCTTAAGAGGTTCGGAAACTATTGAAAACACGCTCAAACGGGGATTTAGCGATGCGTATGGATCCTGAAAAATGATCTGCATTTCCCTGCGGAGTTTTTGTAATTCCTTGTTTCCAAGTTTTATAATATCCTGACCACCGACAAAAACTTCTCCCGAAGTAGGCTCATGCAAACGAAGCATGCAGCGCCCAACGGTAGATTTTCCGCAGCCGGATTCACCGACGAGTCCGAGCGTTTCGCCGGCAAAAATATCAAACGAAATACCATCGACCGCGCGTACAAGATCGTCGCTGTTATCAACAGGAAAATGCTTTACCAGATCCCGGACTTGGACCAGTTTTTCCCGCGATGTTTTTGTTGCTATTTTGCTCATTTTTGCGTTTTTCGCCGCTCAATCCAATCTTCTTTGATAATTGCCCAACGCTCATGATCACGCCATTTGCCGCCGATCTTCAGATATTTTCGCGAAAACCCTTCTTTGACAAATCCGCATCGTTTTACAACCGCGATCGAGGCTTTATTCTCCGGCTGGATATTCGCCTCCAAACGATGGAGTTCTAAATCCGTAAATGCATATTCAACCGCAAGATTTAGCGCTTCCGTCATAAAGCCTCTGCCCGTAAACCCTTCGAATAAGTAATAACCAAGGTATGCATTCTTAAAGCCCTTATGAAAGATCTGTGAAAGATTTATTGCACCCGCAATACCTTCCGGGGCCTTCACACAAATTAGTAAGCACTCATCCGACTGCGATTTGTTCTTTTCAAGATACTCATCAAAATCCTTCAAATCGATCGGCGGCTTGACCAAACCACGGTGAAAACCTTTGCTCAATTTACTCAAAGCGATAAATTCTGAAGCATCACCTAGCGCGGGAAAACGCAAGAAAACGCTTTCGCTCTCAGCCAGCGGACGCCGTGCTTTTTCGCTCATCTTCAAACAGCACACACCTTACTTTTATATTTTCATCAATTTGACGCAGCTCAATATCTCCTAGCTCACAAATATCTTTCTTAAATGCGCAACGCGGCGCAAAATGGCAACCGGGCGGTAATTCTGTTGGGCTCGGCACAACACCTTCGATCGTCGAAAGTCGTACTTCTTTTTCCGAATCAATATCTGTTAATTTTGGTACAGAGTTTAAAAGACCACGCGTGTAAGGATGTTTTGGATCCTCGAACATATCATCGACCGGCGATTCTTCGACAATTTTTCCCGTGTACATTACGCAAACCCGATCGGCCGTCTCAGCAACCACACCGAGATCGTGCGTGATCAAAAGAATCGCAAGCTGTCTCGTCTCGCGAAGTTCGTTTAGGAGTTCGAGTATCTGTGCCTGAATCGTAACATCAAGGGCTGTTGTCGGTTCATCAGCAATAAGTAGCTCGGGTCCGCAAGCAAGGGCCATAGCGATCATCACACGCTGCCGCATTCCTCCCGAAAGTTGGTGCGGATAATCGTTTACCCGGCGTGAGGGAGAAGGAATGGCGACTTCTTCCATCGCGCTGATTGCCGCATCCCAGGCATCCTTTTTATTTAGGTTTCGAT
Source organism: Pyrinomonadaceae bacterium (assembly GCA_037969475.1). Classification (GTDB taxonomy): domain Bacteria; phylum Acidobacteriota; class Blastocatellia; order Pyrinomonadales; family Pyrinomonadaceae; genus Aridibacter. The sequence goes on from JBBKXN010000114.1 coordinate 29,243, forward strand.
GAAGCCGAAGCGCCTCCGCGATCTGTTCTCCTACTGTATAAACAGGGTTTAGCGATGTCATCGGATCCTGAAAGATCATCGCAATATCGTTTCCGCGAATGGCACGCATCTCGTTTTCAGATGCTATGGTCAGCTCTCTGCCCTTGAAATTTATTGAGCCTCCGACGATCTTCCCCGGATGTGAAATCAAACGCATGATCGAAAGAGCCGTGATCGATTTTCCGCAACCCGATTCGCCAACGAGCCCAAGCAGCTCCCCCTCATCGATGAAAAAACTTACGTCGTCGACAGCTTTTACGATTCCATCCTTGGTTGGAAACTGGGTCTGCAGGTTTTGAACTTCGAGTAAATGAGACATGCAAAGGTGCTGTTTTGTGGTTTAGGTAAATACGCGAACTACCCATGTAATCTATTGAAAAATGGATACTTTTTCAAACGCCGAAGCAACTAATCTTATCGCTTTTTCCTCTAATGGATGTTATCATTTTTCAGCTTTTTTGTATTTTTGGCTTTATCTTTATTTAGGAGATTTTCTAGTGATCAAACATTTCAATTTTTCCGCCGTTATACTCTTATCGCTTTTTATTTCAACGACATCCTTTTCTCAATCGAATGCGGTTTCGAAGTTTCGAGATGAAAAATCCCGCACTTCGCGCGCCGTGAGTGAAAAGGAAACAAATGTCACCATCGAACGAATCGAATCTGATGTTGCAGATGCGCTCACGATAATCCAGGATAATCATTTTTCAGGTGATGACCTCAATTATAATGGATTGTTTTCGACTGCGATCGATACAATGCTCCATACACTTGACCCGCATTCGAACTATTTTGACGCCAAGCAATTCGAGGAGTTTCGAACGGATCAAAGTTCACAATATTTTGGGATCGGCGCGACCATTAATCATCTTCGGGACAAAGACGGGAAGGTGATAGCAACCTTTATTAAAGCCACTTTTGACGGTGCACCCGCTAATAGGGCCGGGCTGCGATACGCAGACAAGATCGTCGAGGTCAACGGCGAATCAGTTCTTGGGAAAGATTATTCTTATGTCAGAGACCGCCTACGCGGGCCGCGAGGGACAGTCGCAAAACTCGTTGTAGAAAGATACGGCACAAAAAAACGTGAGCCCGTCGAAATAATCCGAGATGCCGTTTCTACGCCATCGATCCAGGAAGGATATATGGTTCGACCCGGCATTGGATATATTGCGATGACCGGAGGTTTTCATCGAACCACATTTGATGAGTTTCAAAGTGAAATAGCAAAACTCAAAGCAAACGGGATGAAGCAGCTAGTCATTGATTTGCGCTTTAACGGCGGTGGTTTGGTAAATCAGGCATATTATGTTGCAAACAATTACCTCCGAGACGGACAGACTGTCTTTACGCAAAAAGGCCGTGTGCGGGGTGCCGAAAGAGCCTATCCTTCCGATAACCGAAACCCGGATAGCACTCCTCTTGTAATACTTGTAAATGGCGCTACCGCTTCGGCTTCCGAGATCCTTGCGGGCGCATTGCAGGATCACGACCGCGCTTTGATCGTTGGCGAAAACACGTTTGGAAAAGGACTTGTTCAAAATCCGTTTCCACTTGAATATGGTTCGATGCTATTGCTGACAATTGCCAAATATGAAACGCCTTCTGGTCGGCTGATCCAAAAGGACTATTCCGATGGGAACCTTTATAACTACTACACAAACGGCGGTTCGCTCAACGAAGACAAATCGCAAAAACCCAAAGGCGCTGAAAAACGCACCGATTCGGGACGAATTGTTTACGGCGGCGGCGGAATTACACCGGACATTTTTATAAAACCAGAGGAGCTGACAGATGAAAGACGCCGAATTATTGGAAAGTTAAGCGATCCGCTAATTGCATTTTCGATGGATTTGGCATACGGAAAAATTAAGGGATTTGAAAAGTACGCCGTCGACCGGCCGATCCGTTATAATTACGATCTCGTTGGAACCGACTTTGCAATAGATCCCTCATTGTTAAACGCTTTTAAGAGTTATGCCGGATCGAAATATGGCGTTAAGGCTGGCGATGTTGAAAAAGAGAAGGAATATATCGCAAGAATTGTCCGGACGGAATTGGCAACAGCGGCTTACGGAACAAGAACCTCGCAGCAGGTTTTTAACAATTATGATCCGCAGTTAAAACGTGCTATTGAGGAACTTCCGAAGGCAAAACAACTCGCCCTTATAGGTGCACAAGCGGCGTCGGCTCGAAGTTCAAAACCGAAGTAGTCGTTGAAGTTATCAAGTAGGAAGATTGTAAGCAAACCGACGTTGAATTTTATTTGAACGTCGGTTTTTTATGATCCAATCCAGGATATTAAGTAGTAAATCCCGATTCCCGCACCGGCTAAAAGTCCAATAGCCAATACGATCAAAAGCGCGACGATCGCTTTAAACTTTTTATAGCGATTTGGATCGCTCGGGGAAAGCGCGCTTTGAGGAAAATATGGTGGCGGTCGTTTATCCATTTCAGCTTTCATTTAACACTTATCGTAACGCCAAAGCAAGGGACGCAGTTGAGATTGCTATCTTGGCAAAGGTTGTTCGAGATTTGCTAGGGCATAGGCCAAAACCGCCATTACTGCGCCGTTTTCTCTGAGCTCCTTTGGATTAACCTTATCAAATGTATCGGCCGCACTATGGTGATAATTGAAATAGGTTCTAGTATCAAACCACGGTCCAAACGATGGAACGCCTTTTGCCGTCAACGTACTAATATCCGAACTCGCCGATGGCCTGACATCGATCTGGCCCGCTCCCTGTGTGCTCAGAACATTCGATACGGGCGCGAAAAATGGAAGAGCTTCGGTCTTCCCGGCAAAAATGAAACCGATCGGATGGCTTGCCCCAAGGTCGCTTTCAATTGCCGCAAAGTGATTGGCAATATCGGCCTCAGCCGCGTAGGTATTTGCGCCAACAAATCCATTTTCTTCATTCATGAATGCGACAACTCGAATTGTTCGCCTTGGTTTTATTCCCAGTTTGTTTAGCAAAAATGGAACCTGCATTGCGTTTGCGACGCCCACCGCGTCATCAAGCGCGCCCGTTCCAAGATCCCAGGAATCCAGGTGCCCCGAAACCACAACGATCTCTTCCGGTTTTTCGCTACCCTTTAAATCAGCGATAACGTTGTAACTTGTCGTATCCGGAAACGTTTTTGGCGTCAGAACAAGACGCATACGCACTTTTCCCATTTTTGCGAGATAGGCGATCGTCTCGGCATCTTCAAAAGAAACCGCAGCCGTCGGAATTTTTGTCACCCCTTCTTCGTAGCGCATACCTCCCGTGTGTGCCAAACGATTCTGCGAACCGCCGGCAGAACGAACCAATGCTCCGACCGCACCGAGTTTCGCCGCCGCAACCGCTCCGCCGCCCCGGTAGCGGGTCGCCTGTCCGTAAGCATTTCCGCCAAAACCGACCGACGCCATTTCCCTATCGAAAATGTGATTGAAAAGCACGATCTTTCCTTTAACCTTGTCCCGACCGAGAGCATTTAGTTCGTCGAAGCTACCTACGACGATGACCTCCGATTCGAGACCGGCTTCAGGCGTAGCAATTGTTCCGCCAAGCGCCGTTAGAACAATCTTTTGCTTAGTACCCTTTGCCATTCCTTCAAATTCCGTTAGCTCTCCCGTCTCCGCCCCGCGCACCCAATGAGGGACCGTAAGTTTTTGGAGCTGCACTTCGAGCCCCAGTTTTTTCATCTCCGCAGCAACCCATTCGATCGCCCTTGCTGCCTGCGGCGACCCCGTCAAACGCGGACCAATATTATTGGTCATGAAAGCAGTCTGTTTGTAAGAATAATCGCTAGCCAACGCTTCGATTTGCAAACGCTTCATATTCGCCAGCGTCGCTTCTGAATAGAGATTTGGCGTCGGAACCGGTTGCGGATTTTGTGCTAAAACCATACCCGATAAAACGATAAAACAAATCGTGAACCTCAGAATATTGCGCATAATTTTTTTTATTTTAGAACACTTTTTCCTTGAATTGTTTGCCGTAATGATAACTTAAAAACACAATGTGCAAAAGATGTAGTTTCAATCAATTTGGAACAGACAAAACCGGCCAAATATGCCATAATTGCGGTTTATTTTGCAGTTGACTCGTGAAATTAATATGAAAATTTTTGTAGTGCCTTTCATTCTCTTGATCGCATTTTTCTTTACACCTTTTGCTCAGGGCGAAGGTAAATCGTTTAACCGTGCCCGGACTTACGATGTTCAGCATTATGTAATGCGCCTCAGCTTCGACGTTGCGAAGAAGGAAGTCTTCGGAGACTCGACGATCACGCTAAAACCGCTCGCCGGTAATTTCCAGACTCTTGAGCTCGACGCTGTCGATATGAAGTTTGATTCTGTGACGCTTGAAACCTCAAATACACCGCTCCAATTTCAGATTCAAAAGAATAAGATCGTCATTAAGCTGGATAAAACCTACAGCTCGGATGAGGAAATTTCAGTCAGGTTGAAATACACTGCATTTCCGAAAAAAGGGATCTATTTCGTAAAAGCGCTTCGCGAACGCGGCAGGACGATCCATTCCTCCCAAATATGGACACAAGGCGAGGCCGAAGAAGCCCATCATTGGCTTCCTTCATTTGACTTCCCTGATGACAAAGCGACAACGGAAAAATACATCACCGTTCAAAAAGGCGAGACAGTTATAGGAAACGGCGAACTCGTCGAAACCGTGGAAAATCCCGATAAGACCACAACCTTTCATTACAAAATGAATATTCCTCATTCGCTTTATTTAACCTCTTTTGTTGTTGGGAAATATGAAAAAATAAGCGATCAATACAAAAATATCCCGCTTGGTTTCTACGTTTATCCAGGTCAGAAAGCGATCGTTCCAAAAGCCTACGGAAAAACCAAAGATATGTTTAGGATCTTCGAAGCGCTGACCGGCGTTGATTTTCCTTACAACAAATATGATCAAACAATGGTTGCAGACTTTCAGTTTGGAGGAATGGAGAATATCACGGCGACGACGATGGCTGATTCTGAAATAATGATGGCTCAGTTTAAGTTTGGGCAGGGTTTGGTTGAAGACCTTGTATCACACGAACTCGCGCATTCCTGGTTTGGTAACATGGTCACTTGCCGAAACTGGGCCGAGCTTTGGCTAAACGAAGGATTCGCGACATACATGGAAGCCGCCTATCGCGAAAAAATGTACGGACGTGCAGATTATCTGAGGAAAATTCAGGAAGATGCATCCGTCTATTTTGCATATGATTCAGGACTCAATACAGCGCAGCATGGCCTTTTTAATGTCCTGGCTGACCCCGAAAACGACGACGCATTGTTTGACCCGATCACGTACCAAAAAGGCAGCGCAGTTCTCCACACTCTTCGTGAAGAGGTTGGAACCGAGGTTTTTTGGAAAGCCCTCAATTCATATCTGCTTCGACACAAATTCGCAAACGTAGAAACAAAGGACCTTCAAAATGCATTTGAAGAGGCTTCCGGCAAAGACCTGGACTGGTTTTTTAAGCAATGGGTTTATGCGGAGGGCTATCCGACAATCAAAGTCACGCAAAATTACAAAGTAAGCTCTAAAACCTTCGATCTGATTTTTACACAGACTCAGAAAGTGGATAAAGATACACCCGAGGCTTTTAGGTTACCGCTTGAAATTCAATTCGAAATTGGGCGCTCGATTGTCAAGAAGGATGTCATTTTGGATAAACGAACCCAAACTTTTTCATTTGAAACGGACGGCAGACCGACCCGCGTGAAATTTGACAAAGATCTCAAGCTCCCCCTTAAGATAATTTCCTCGACGCCGCTTCGAACCCTTAAATAGAATTTATTTGTTTTAAAACCAAAAGTTCCGAGCCCTACGTAGGCTCGGAACTTTTCGCTTTGAGAAGACTGGATAGTCTATATTACGTGTCGAAAATTTGGAGGCACAAAGAACTAAAATAGTGCCTTTAACGGCAATTTTCTTGATCTTCTTCGCCACGCCTACGAGGTTAGCTGTCGGGCTAGGAATGAAGAAGTTTCCCTGCAATTATTAAAATTGCTTCGCCCCGATTCCGTTTTACCGGAAAAATGGTTCCCCCGTGATGCTGTCTTTTGAAACCACATCTTTGGCGGTAAATTTTCAACAATTAAAATATACACCCGTCCTAAACTTTAGGCAAGCGATATACTGCCTAGTTTAAAGGAAACATATGATAGAGCATTAAATACACGATGACACCACTTGCGGACACGTATAACCAAATCGGAAAAGCAAATTTTACAACTCGTTTGTGCCGGGCGAATTGTCCCGTTATCGCAAAATACATCGCCCGCAACACCAGCGGCAAAACTACTAAAGATAAAAGCACATGAGTCACTAGGATTCCTAGATAAACGTATCTCGCAGTACCTTCCCCGCCGAATTTGTTCGCCGGGTTCGAAAGGTGATACGTCACATAACAAAATAGAAATACGATCCCAAGCGAGAACGCAGTTGTCATTGCAACCCGGTGCGAAGCGATACTGCCTCGTCTAATAAAGATGAGGCCGAAAATTAAGGTGAACGTTGTCAGGGTGTTTACGGTACCGATTATATGAGGAAGAATCTTTGTCCAGGTTCCGAGATCGATCTTGTTAGGAAAAGCAAGCAAAACGGCAATGACAACCGGAATTATCACTGAAACAATATTTATTGCACGCGTTGAGCGTATATTGCGATCGGTGTCGAATGATTCCGGCGTCATTTCCAAAAACCCAAAAGGAAAAGGAGGATCAGCCAAAGCAAACCCATCGTGTGCCAATACCAACCGATCGACTTCGCTTCCGCCTTTCGCTTTGCATCGGTCTTTTTCCCGGTATTCCATGTTCGCAGAAGCACGTAGCCCAACGCCGAAATTCCGCCGATGACATGGATCGCGTGAACCGCCGTCAGAATATAAAAGAATCCCGCGTAAGGATTTCCCTTCACATACAAGCCGCGATTTGCCAGCTCAAGCCACGCCATTAGCTGGGACGAAATAAACGCTGCTCCCAAAATGGTCGTGCCGATAAACCACTTTTTCGCAGTCTTGTATTTCTCTCGATCAACTGCTGTTTTGCCAAAATGATATGCAAAGCTGCTGAGGAGGATGATCGCCGTACTTATCCAAACCTGCATCGGGAGTGCAAACGGCCGCCATTCAAGCGCCTTATTGGTGGCGATCACCACATAAGCACCGATCAATCCGCCAAAGGTCATCACCACAACCAGCAAAAGAAAATACATCGTGATCCCGGATTTTTCTCGAGAAACCACATCGTCCGGCTGAGTTTTGTCCTGATCAGGCTTGTCTCCGCCGCTGCCACCACCGCCGCCGCCGTTTCCGTCGCCGCCACCGCCATTTTTGCGGTTTCCCCGGCTTCCGCTCCGAACACCCGGACGCTTTGAAGTCTTGCGTCTGTGTTCTTCTTCGATTGGTTCGGCTGTTCCGATTTCCATATAAAAATTAGTGGTTGAAAACCATCAGTGCAAAAATTATTGGAAGATATATGACTGAAACGAGCAAGAGTTTCCTTGCCTTTGCGACAGATTTCGCACGTGCGGTTTGGACACTCGCTATGAGAAACCAAATTCCAAGCAGAGATGCCCCGGCGAGATAATAAATTCCGGAGATCCCAAGGAAAAACGGCGCCAAACTCGTCGGAATCAGCAGTACAGTAAAAATTACAATTTGCATCGCAGTGAGTTTGCCGTCTTTTTCTACGACCGGAAGCATTTTAATTCCCGCCTTTCTATACTGCTCTTTGTACATCCATGCGATCGCGAGAAAATGCGGGAATTGCCACAAAAAAAGTATTGAGAATAAAAACCACGCACCCAGAGTTATTTCGCCGGAAGCCGCGGTCCAACCCATTAAGGGCGGCATAGCACCCGGGATCGCACCTATCGCTGTTGATGCCGTCGTACGTGTTTTAAGCGGTGTATAAAGAAACACATACCCAACGATCACCGTCAGCCCCAAAAACGCCGTCAGAGGATTGACAGCAAAATATAAATATATCTCCGCCGCAACGCACAGAACCAAACCAAAGATCAGAGCTTCTATCGGCGAAACTCTTCCGCTGGGAAGCGGACGATTCGCCGTGCGCTCCATCAACGGATCAATATCGCGCTCCCAATATTGGTTTAATGTGGCAACGCCAAATGCGAGCAGCGTGATCGAGATCATCGAATGGACAAACAATCCCAGATCGAAGGTTTTTCCGCCGCCAAGGTAAAACCCCGCTGCTGAGGTCAAAACCAGCATGAAAGCTATGCGCGGCTTGGTGAGCTCGAAAAATGCGGAAAATTTATCCCGCAGCCCAATTGCTTTCGTATCCTGTATTTCTACCGTCGCTGTGTCCATTAAATCTCACTTAAAACTAGTATTTCCCAAAGAATAACTTGCCTTTGACGATTTTCCAAACCCGCGCGGCGAAATCAAAACTTCTTTTTTGCTTGAGTTTTTCTAATCCCCCCAAAGATGACAAAAATAATGCGCTGAGATATGATTCCTACATAAATTCATTCGGTATTTTTTCATTAGTTTTAGCCGCTTTAAATGCCACCAGTAGAAGAATCAGTAAGACAAGTTTCGCGAACCAAAACGGAGATAAACCGGAGATCTGTCCCGATTTTTAATCGAGTTCTGGATCTTTTGAGCTCCGTTAAATTTGGCGTTTCGCTATTGTGTATTTTGGTTTTCCTGTCGTTCCTCGGAATGGTGATAATCCAGCAGAATGTGCAGGGATTTGACGCCTATTTTGCATCGCTGACCCCGGCGGAAAAGACGGTTTACGGCAATCTTGGATTTTTCGATATTTATTACAGCTGGTATTTCAAACTCCTGCTCTTGGTGCTTTCGCTCAACATCGTTTTGGCATCGATAGATCGTTTCCCGTCGGCATGGACCTATATTTCCAATCCAAAACAAGACGGCACAAAGGATTTCTTGCTTCGTCAGCACCAAAGTTCGGTCGTTTCGCTGGATGCGAGTTCGCAGGAAGATGCCGCCGAAAAGATCGCGGAAACCTTCAAGGCACACGGGCTTCGATCCGTAATTACAGAGAAAAACGGAAATCTATATGTTTTCGGCGAACGCGGAAAATGGAATCGTTTGGGCGCATATTTTGTCCACGTAGCACTTCTTACACTCTTTTTAGGACATTTTGTCGCACTCCAAACCGGTTTTGACGCTGATATCAATCTGATGCCGGGACAAACGACCAATAAGATCGAGCTTATTGAATTCAACCTTGATCAGCAAAATCGATACGCCGTCGAGCTTCCTTTTACGATTCATTGCACCGATATTCAGCAAAAATTGATAGATCCAAAAGGTTCGATCGAAACCTTTAACACCTTAGACTGGCTGACACGTATCACCATCGACGATCCGAAATATGGCGAAACAACTGCCGACGTTAGCCTGAACAAGCCTTTCAGCTATCGCGGCTACCGATTTTTTCAAGCACAGACGATCCCGGTCGGCAACGCGCGGACGATGAAGCTCGAATTAACGCCGGAGAAAGGAGGTGCGCAGCCTTTTACAATTGATCTGGCGCGAAACGGAAAAACACAGCTTGAAGACGGCACATTGATCGAATACGAATCCTTTTTGCCGGACTTTACCTTTAATCAAAAAGGCGAGCCGGACACACGCTCGGGCGATTATAATAATCCGACAGCCGTGCTAAAAGTTACGCCAAAAGACGGCGAAAAGACTCGTGTCTTTGCTTTTGCTGGAAATGTTGCAGAAAATATTCCGGTCGGTGCACCAAAAGCGGGTTTTAAGTGGCGCTTGAAGGATTTCGAAAGATCTCCTCTTGCGCATATTCTTTCAATTAAATACGATCCCTTCAGCGGGGCTTTTATCGCATGGTATTTTGGCGGAATCGGTTTGATATGCGCACTCGTTTTCGTATTTTTCATCTCGCACAGACGCGTTTGGGCGCTAATCGAAAAAAACGAAATTACCGGGAAATTTGAGACGCTGATCTCGGGTGACACAAACCGTAATCATTTTAAATTCGAGGACCAGTTCAAAAATATCGTAAAAGATATTGATGGAATTCGCGGTAAGGCTACCTAGAGAGTTTATAAAGTAGGTGAGAAATTATGTCGCAAGTAATTACAGCAGAAGATATTAGCGAAGTTACAACCATCTCCAAGTGGGCAAAATATGTTCCTGTAACTTTTGTCATACTGGGGTCGATAGGAATGCTTTTTCTTCGCCTTCAGACGGGGAAGAATTTCGTATCCGATGAGGCTTTGATGATGATAGCGCTTGCCTGCTATCTGCTCGCCGCCCTTTTCCAGCTGACAAATTTATATGCGCCATCAAATATGGCAGCAAAGATCGGCCTTTGGACCGCGACCCTGGGAGTTTTCTTTAACCTTTCGAGTTGGCTTGTGCGCTGGGTCGCGGCATACGACCGCGAGATCGGGATGCTCCGTGCGGCAGGCAACCCGGAAACTCCGTGGATGTTTCGCTACATTCCTTTTGCCAATTTATATGATTTGAGTCTTGCATTTGCGTTTGGAGCGGGTCTGGTAACTCTTTTTTACTCTAACCGTAAGAATTTTCAGGTACTTGCAGCGTTTACACTTCCCCTCGCCGCATTGATCCTAACCCTTGCACGATTTATCGGCGGAGAATTTATCGATCTTCCGCCGGTGCTCGATTCATATTGGCGTCCAATTCATGTCGGCGTAGCGTCTTTAAGCTACGGAGTCACGCTCGTATGTTTTGCTGTTGCAATAATTTATCTACTTAAAGATAAAGTAAAACCTGAAGGCATGGCGGTTTGGGCGAGCGTCTTTGCGCTTGGCGTGATCGGATCGATCAGCAATTTTTCTGTGTTTACACAATTGGCGTATCGGGTCGGGATGTTTATTCCAAATCCGGATAGCGGAAAGCCCTTTTCAGCCTTCTTTCGTTTCGAGCTGCCGTATGTTGCGCCTTCTCTTTTGTTAGCCAGCGTCTTGCTTTTGACGACGATCGCGGCGTTTCTGCTCTACGTTTATCAAAACAACGAGGCAGCAAGAAAGGTCGGTCATATTACGCTGCGTCTTTCGCTAGTCGCTCAGATCATTGCAATCATATTTTTGGTTTCGGGTATAAAATCGACCGAAAACGTTACCGAAACACTCCAATCGCAGCTAAAAGCAGATTCGAGCCAGTATCTTCTTGTCGGAAAACAAATAATGTCGCGTCAAAATCGTTCGGCGCAGGAGTTTGCGGCAATTTCAAATACGGAATTTGAACAGACGGGGCAACAGTTTCTTAAGAACAACGGCGACAAACTCTTCTTGGATCTAAAAACCAATCCGGTCGAGCTTGCAGGATTGATCACCGCGCTAGCCGGGATCTTTTTTGTAATTCTCTTTAGCTTTCGCACCGATAAATTGCGCGAACGTCTGCCTTCCCTCGAATCGCTTGATAATCTTATGTACAAAACAGCCTGTCTTGCTTTTGCGGGGCTGGCGATGCTTTTGATCACAGGTGCGATCTGGGCAAACGAATCATGGGGCAGGCCCTGGGGATTTGACTCTAAAGAAACGGGTGCGCTTATCGCCTGGCTGACTTATGCCGCTTTCCTGCATACGAGAATTTCGCGGGGTTGGAAAGGAAGGAGCTCGGCGTATTTCGCAATTCTTGGATTTCTGCTAGTGATCTTTACCTATCTTGGTGTGAGTTATTTGCTTCCGGGGCTCCATAGTTACGCATAAACAATGAACAAAACCGGAATCACATACGGAATTCTTGGAATTGTCATCGGATTGGCCGTCGGCTTCTTTGGTGCAAACTACCTAAACCGCAACGCTGCGACTGAAACGAGTATTCCATCGTCAAATTTGCCGACCGGCGCACAGCAAGTTCAAAATCCTGCGGGACAGTTGGCTGATGTACAAAAGGTTTTAGATCGTGCAAAAGCTGAACCCGATAATTTCGACGCACAGATCGAAGCGGGTGAAATGTATGCGCAGATCGAACGATTTGATAACGCGCTCGAATTTTACGAACGCGCGCAAAAGATAAAACCTGACGACTTCCGCGCAAACGTAAAGCTTGGAAATGCATTCTTTGACGCGAAACAATTCGAAAAAGCGGAAGAATTTTACGCAAAAGCTATCGAGATCGATCCAAAAGAACCAAATGTGCGCACTGATCTTGGTTTGACCTACTTCCTCAGAGAGCCAAGCGATCCCGATCGGGCGATTGCCGAATATAAAAAGTCGCTTGAGATCGACTCAAACCATGAATTGACACTGCAGAATTTATTGGCTGCGCTAAAGGAAAAAGGAGATAAGGAGGAGCTCGCCAAAACGCTGGCCAAGCTTAAATTGGTAAATCCAAATAATCCGGTGATCGGAACGTATAAAAACGATTAGATCTTACTGGATCGTTATTTTTTCAACATCGAGGATCGAGAATTTTGTAACTTCCCCGTTAATTGCTACGACCTTCAGAACCCCGTCAAAAACGTTAAAGCTCGAAACCTTGCTCATTCTCTTTTCAAACTTCTTCCCGTTTTTTAGGAGGATCACAAGGTTGATCTTGGTTAGAGCGGCCGCTTTTCGCTTTGCTTCAACCGCCGGATCGAGTACGTCAACCTCATCCTCAGTGGCACGCTCGATCCTGACAATCGCAGATGCCTTCGGCTTATCGCCGATCTCAACCGTTAGTTCCGCAGGAGGCTCTTCCGTCGGCGCGTACGGATCGTCAAAGATCACCCTTGGCCTGCTAGACTTAATTGCTTCATCCAAAAGCGTTTCCGGCTTTTTTCGCGGATCAAATGTTCTCGGTATTTCGGGCTTTGATTCATCGCTGATCTCTTCGTCGACGGCCACCGCATCTTTATCCACCTTCGCAGGCGTTTCAACACTTACATCCGTTTTTTCCGGTTCAATGATAGTTCCAACCGAGTTTACGCGAACCGTTCCCTGGCCTGAGGTATCCGCCTTTGGACGAGCCGTTTCATTGCCTGCAATGGCTTCCAACGGGCCAAAACTCCCTGCAAATTTCACTTGAAACGTTGCCGGGTCATCATTTGGCGAACGACCCTGAATTCGCATCATCAATTTCTCCGGCCGACGCATATATACGACGCGTCCCGTTTCATTTTCGGATCGGTCGGCATAGATCGTGATCTTTGTTCGCGGATTTAACCCTTCGACCGTAAATATATCAATATCGCCGGAAAAATTTTTTGTCACTACATTGATAAAAATATCGCCGCGATTGCCGTCAAATACGAAGTAATAGGTTGTCAGCCTTGAATCGCCTATATCTCTCGCGCGAATTTGTCCCGAAAGCTCGTTTGAAGAGATCGGTGTCGGATTATTTTGTTCCGTTGATTGAGCGAAAATATCTGATGCGCTGAGGACAATTAAGATCAGAAAAGCGTAAACAAAAGATTTGGTGCGATTTATTTCGGAAAGCATTTTTTATCGGTATAAGCAAGCTAAAACTCGTTTCGATTCTAGCATAAAATTTTTTCAAAAAATAAAGCTGAACAAACCTCTTTGCCCAGCTTTATTCAGTTTCTCAGGGAAAATACATTAAGCCCCGGCAGCTTTAGCTTTACCCTTTAAAAGCTCAAGTGCTTTTTTGAGTTGGATGTCCTCATTATTTGTGACAGGTTTCTTGACAGCTTCCGGCTCGTCTTTTACAGGTCGATCCTGCTGCTCTTCATTATTCTCGTTGTTTCTGTCGATCAGCTGCTCTACTTCGATCGGCTCAGGCGTCTCAGGCCGTTTTACTTCAACCGAAGGTTTTACACCTGATTCGGTTCTTTTTGTATTCAAAAACGCGACGCCCTTAGGCGAGGCCCATTTTTGCGTCGTTAAAAGCAAAGCGTCACCGCCTCGCAGCAAAAATAATTCCTGCGAAGTTCCCGCTCCATAGCTTCTTTCACCGACCACGTCTCCGCGCTTATTATCAAGTAAGGCCGCCGCGACGATTTCCGAAGCACCTGCCGAAGCAAAATCGATCAGCGCGGCTACTTCCCCGTCAAATATTTGTTTTCCTGCTTCGGCTTTGTATGTTTTGACGGCCTTATTCTGCCGACCGATCACCTTAGCAAGCTCGCCTTCTTTGATAAACGCATTCGCTAACGAAACGCCTTCATCGATATCACCGCCTGCTACACCTCTCAGGTCAAGAACAATTTTCTTCGCTCCCTTTTCGTTGAGGGCTTTGATCTGCTTTCTCGCGTTATCCGCCTGTCCTTTTTCAAGACTAAACACTTTTACGATACCAATTCCGTCCTTTACCTCGCCGGTCGGCGCAGGCGCTGCAAAATTACCGCGTGTGACTTCAATCGTCTGGGGTTTTTCGCCCGTCCGGTGAACCCTTAGCTTAATTTTCGTGCCGGCGTCGCCGCTTATTAGGTGCTCAGCGTCGTAAAGAGAAATATCCTGTGTCGCCTTTTGACCGACGTATTCGATCACATCGCCTGCTTTGAGTCCGGCAGTGTCGGCAGGTGAGCCTTTCGTAACCGAAATAATATAGAGATAAGAGGAAAACTGTGAAAACTCAGCTCCGATCGCGAACTTATTTCCTTTTTCGCCGCTCTTATACCTTTCTACCTGTTCTGCGGTAAGGTACGAGGAATATGGATCAAGACCATACGTCAAACCTCTCAACGCACCCATCCTTACCTTCTCAAGATTAGGTTCATCGACATAATCATTCTCTATGTGCTGCAAAACGCTCTCGAAAATTCGCAGTTGGGCAGTCGGATCGTTGATGGGCTGCTGCGCCCGCGCGTCAAACCAACCTATCAATACGCCGGAAAATGCGTAGAACGTAATGCATGCAGAAATGATTGCAATCAAAAACTTACCGCGATATGTCATTTATAATTCCTCTGAGTCAAATTTGTTAATAATTTTGGAATGTCGGATAATGCCGAGTTATTATCCACTATCATAAATTAACGTGCAAGATAAAAAAAATCCGAATCGACCCGATTTTACAGATATTAATGATGCGCCGGCTAACGGCAGGCTTCTATCCCTGGATCTGGGCACTAAAAAAGTCGGGATCGCCGTCTCGGATGAAACGCAAGCGGTCGTCCGGCGTGTCGCAACAATAAAAAGATCGGGTTGGAAAAAATTCCTAAAAGAGATCGTCTCTCACATTGAAACTTTTGATGCCCAAGCCCTTGTTTTGGGTTTGCCGTTCAATTTCGACGGCTCAGAAAGCGAAATGTCGATCGAAGCCAGGCGAATCGCGCGAAATTTTTCTCTTTCACTCAAGATACCCGTCTATCTCCACGACGAACGCGTTTCGACCTATGAAGCTCGCGGAAACCTCTGGGAACAGGGTTTGGATGGTAAAGAAGTGCGCAAACGTCTCGACAGCGAAGCCGCCGCGATCATTCTCGAAGATTTTATCGCAACAAGGAATATGATTCTCGACCGCACCAAAGAATAGCCGGAGCGCGAGAATCCTTGCTCGCACGTTTTTTGAAAAAAAAACGAAATACACAAAGGATCTTCAATTTCACAAATCGAACTTTGCCACGTGGGATTCGTTTTCTTGCGAAAACGTGCGGGCAGGGATGCCCGCGCTCCGGCTCTTCCCGACCCTTCCAATTTTACAAACAATGTTATACAATTTTTATCATCGCACAACACAAATGTGCGCGCGCTAAGACAATGAACATTTTCACCACTTCCAAGTTGCCTTCCGAAGAGATCCCGCAGGAGCCGCGCAGGTTTTTTAAGTATCTTAATCTCGTCATCAATAATGTTCTTGTCGGCGCGCTTACATGTATTATTTTCTACCTCTCGATCATCGCCACTTCTCTCCCCACTCTCGACCACGACCGTGTGGCCGTAAAACGCGCCATTAATTTACTCGAGCAAAAAGGTTTTAACCGCGAAGTATTTCTTCTAAAGCGCGTTGTCTCATTCCGCAGCACCGATAATTGGCTCAACGGCCTGAACCACAGCGAGGATGCCTACGCCGCCACAAACTTCCCGTTCGCCGTCATCACGGTATATCCCGATTTCTATTCAAAAGCCGCAGACGACACCGAGCGCGCCATGATCCTCCTCCATGAAGCCCAGCATCTTGAGGGAAAAACCGAAGAACAAGCCTATTCCTACGTCTGGCAAAATCGTAAACGCCTCGGTTGGACACAGCTTTCCCACGGAACTACCCCCGCCTATATCACCATCGCCGACCAAACCCGCGAATACGCTCCCAAGCTCTTCACCTGTAAAGAAAAGTTTTATAACGACTGCACGGAAGAGTTCTTCGTAAAAACTACGATCGCCGCCTCGAAATAGCGTCGGAGCGTAAGCATCCGTGCGGGTTTCTGCATTTTCGGCCCATAATTCCTTTCGGGTTCTACTTTTTTGCGGAAACCCGCACGGAGTAAGGGTGCTGTCGGTCAAAAGGCTGTTGGACGCACCGAATTCGAAGCTTACCACGTCGCACCCGTACTGCGTGCGGGTTTCTGCATTTTCGGCCTATAATTCCTTTCGGGTTCTACTTTTTTGCGGAAACCCGCACGGAGTAAGGGTGCTGTCGGTCAAGAGGCTGTTGGGCGCACCAAATTCGAAGCTTATTACGTGCCACCCTTACTTCGTGCGGGTTTCTGCATTGGGGTTTCTGCATTGCTTCTGGATGCTATGCTTCCGCGGCTTTCTCTTTTCCTTCGCTTTGCTGAAGTTCGTGTTTTGAAATGAGATGGCGAAAGGCGTGGACGGGCATTTGGAGGATCTCGGCGGCGCGTGTTTGATTTCCATCGGCACGATCGTACGCTTCTTTTACAAGCTGTTTTTCAAGATCGTTCATAAAATTCTGGAGGTGCATTCCGTCAGAGGGTAGTGTAATTACCGCGCTGCTTCCGATTCGCGACTCATCTGAAACGTGTTCCGATGAAATTTCTTTATTGTCCGGAGTTAACGCAACTGCTCGCTCGATGACATGTTCAAGTTCGCGGACGTTGCCATTCCAGGCTCTTGTCTTTAGAGCTTTTAGAGCATCGGAGGAGAGCTCGACCTTTTTCCCGGAATGTTTGCTGAATTTTTCGATAAAGTGCTCTGCGAGCGCGGGAATATCATCGGTTCTTTCGCGAAGAGGCGGAATATTGATCGGCATCACGGACAGACGGTAGAAAAGATCCTGTCGAAATGTTCCATCCTTAATTTTCTTGTTTATATCTGTGTTTGTCGCTGCAATAAACCGCACATCCAGCGGTATTTCGACCGTTGCACCTACCGGGCGTATGTTGCGATCCTGCAACACCCGAAGGATCTTGACCTGCATTGCAAGCGGCATATCGCCGATCTCATCGAGCAGGATCGTGCCGCCATTTGCGGCGGCAAAAAGCCCGGTTCGGTCAGCCTTGGCATCGGTAAATGTGCCCTTCATAAAACCAAACAATTCAGATTCAAGTAGATGATCAGGTATTGCACCGCAATTAATTGGAACAAAAGGCTTTTCAGCTCGTTCGGAGGCGTCATGAATCGCTCTTGCGGTGAGTTCTTTTCCGGTCCCGGATTCTCCGGTTATGAGCACCGTAGAATTTTCATTAGCGACCATTTTGATCATCTCAAAAAGCTTTTGCATCTTTTCCGAGTCGCCAACGATATTATCTACACTTCCGCTCGCCCTTTGGACACGTTTAAAGGCGCGGTTTTCGTTAATGATCTCCTGTTTTTCAAGCGTTCTTTTGACGATCAGCTTGAGCTCGTCGTTTTGGAAAGGCTTTTGAATAAAATCATCCGCACCAAGCTTAAAAGCTTCCCTTGCGGTCTCAAGCGTGCCAAAAGCTGTCATCAAGATGATCCTGATATCTTCGGAATGATCGCGGGCGGCTTTTAGAAGGCCGATCCCATTCATATCCGGCATTTTCACATCGGAAATTATCAGATCGCAATGCTCGTTTTGTATATGCTTGACGGCCTTCTCGCCGCTATTGGCAGTCGAAACAGAGTAACCCTCTTTCTCAAATACAACCTTTAATACTTTGCAATATCCTTGTTCGTCATCGACGATCAATATATTTGCCATAATCTATCATCTCCCTGCCGCCTTCAAATACGAGTTTGGAAACTATTAAAAACGCGTATTTCACGCGTTTTCGAATTTTTTCTATTTCTCCCTCAATTAGTGTGGAAGCTCAACCTTTACTGTTGTCCCAAAATTTTCCATGCTGTCCACGATAATATTTCCGCCATGATCACGGACGATCTTGTGGACGATCGATAACCCTAATCCCGCTCCGTTCGAGTAGCTCGAAAAAGGTTCAAAGAGATGCTTGAGCTTTTCGGCGCCTATACCGACGCCGGTATCGCTAACTTCAATTTTGACAGCTTTTGCCGGCATATCATTGATCCTGATCGTTAACTTTCCTCCATCCGGCATTGCCTGAATGGAGTTACGCAATAGATTCCAGAATACCTGTTTTATCTGCGCTGCGTTCGCATTGATCGTGACCGAAGTTTCCGGCATCTCGATCTCAAAGACCTGTTTTTCATCGACTTCCGGGCTGTGCTTTAACAGCACAAGGCAATCATCTATAGATTTCCCAAGATCGACCGGTTCAAATTTCTCGCTTGGCAGGCCGCCCGCCGAAAGTCTAGCATATGTCAAAAAATTTGAAATAATTTCGTTCAAACGATCGGATTCGCGCAAAACTACATCCATTAAATTTGCTTCAGGCGTTTCCGGTTTTACATTTTCATCCAGAAACTGAAGCGCCGAACTCATTGAACCCAAAGGGTTTCGGATCTCGTGTGCAAGCCCTGCCGCCATTCGCCCAACCGCTGCAAGCCTGTCGGATTGTCGAAGATCGTCCTCCATTCCACGAATTTCGGTGACATCCTGAAATGTCAGGATAAGACCATTGACCATTCCGATTTTACCTATCAGCGGCGCTACGGAACCGGCGACCATAGATTTTGGCGAATTGCCATTGTTTTGGGTGTCGGCACGTGTTTCGGCCTCAAAATGTTCGGTCGGAAACTCGTTTCCTTCGGACGCACGGTATAAACATAGGTCGACAGATGGACGGATATTTTCCCCAAAAAGTAAATAGACGCTGGTGCCGATCGTTTGCCCGGAAGCGAGCCCCATAATCTCCTCTGCCGCTCGATTAAAGGTTCGGATCCTTCCGCTCAGATCTGTAGTGATCAAACCGGAACGAATCGATTCGAGAATTCTTTCGTGAAGCACATTTAGATCTTCAAAATCTTCTTCGGTTTGCTTAAGCTGCAGCGTTACCCTTCGCCTATCCGACAGATGCCCTGCCAATAGCCCAACTACCAGTATTCCCACAGTGTTAAAGGCGATAACCTGAACAAATTTCGAGGGTAATGTTTCACCGCTGAAGGAATATATAGGCGAATGCGGCGACATTGCGGAGACGACAGCAAAGGACGCCGCGCAAAGTATCGAAAAGAGTATAGTTTCGCTGCGGTTTAGAAAATATCCGGCTGCGCCGACGACGAGTATGTAAAGGGTGACATAAGGGGAATTGAAATCCGCTGTCGCATTTACCAGATATGACACAAAAATGACATCAAGGAATAATTGAATTCGAACCTGCCATATCAATTTATCGCTAAACCGATATGCAAGAAGATAGAAAAGCGTTAAAACAAACGATGCAAGAAAGAAAATAAAAATGCTGTAGGGAAAGGATTCCAGAGGCATTTCGCGGTAAGTATTGCTCCACCACCAGCTGGCAAGCAGCAACAGAAAAATCAGCGCCAGACGCCCGAGGATCAGCCCACGCACTCTTTCGCCGAGTCTCTCATTATCTGCGATCGGGAATGTCTGCAAATTTGCCTCCGATTATATAGCGCACGATCTCCAACTTCGGGCACCAAGCTAAAACTTTAGCTACTTGTAATTCATTTTAGCCAAAAAAAGCAACCCTTTTAGCGAAATGGATATACGAACTGGTTTCAAATAGTAGTCAGACGTTTATAAACTTTGAATTCGCGACGATTTCTTTAATTGCCGACTTTTGTTTGAGCAGCGCGCCAATATCGCAAACTTAAAGTTGCAGTTCAGCTGTACGATATTTCGGAATTTGGCGCGTATTAAAAGTATAGGGATAAACAAGCACATGTTGACATCCGCTTTCGAGTAAACGTTGAATTTAGGACGTTTCTAGGAGATTCGATGTAACCTCGTCATTCAAAACGAGATAAAGATCATCGATCTACGTAGGAAAACGAGTGATAAAAATGTTGACTTTCTTGCTTTGATGCGTGTAACGTATGTTCACAAGACGAATAACCAAGCGCCTGAATCCGAAACCCAAAAGGTTTTGAGGAAACCCCCTGAGGATTCTCGTAAATTGACTCGTCTTCAATGTTTTCTGGTTGATTTATTTCCGCAAGGTGACCACCCCCTCGGAGGTTGCCAGGCGGCTCGACGATAGAGAGGTCCAAAATATGAGTTCACCAAGTGAACCAAAAAATGCCCTGACGGAGCTTCTGACGAAGTTGATTGAAAAAGGCGGCTCCGATCTGCACATAAGGGTTGATAGTCCACCGCAAATTAGGCTTCACGGTCATCTTGAACCCCTTGACGGTTACCCGGTTCTTACAGCCGAAGACACCAAACGTCTTGGATACTCGGTCCTATCTGACCGGCAAAAGAATTTATTTGAACAACATTTAGAATTCGATTTCTCATTAGACATTCCCGGTCTATCGAGATTTCGTGTAAATATTTTTACACAGAAAAGCACCGTTGGGATCGTCCTTCGGGCAATCCCGCATGAGATCCGCGCATTTGAAGATCTCGGATTGGCGCCCGTCGTTGAAGAGCTTTGCCGTAAACCACGCGGACTTGTATTGGTTACGGGCCCTACGGGATCTGGTAAATCGACAACGCTTGCCTCAATGATCGATAAGATAAATATCATCCGCCGCGAGCATATTATTACGATCGAGGACCCGATAGAATTTGTCCACACCCACAAAAACTGCGTCGTTACCCAGCGTGAGGTCGGCGAAGATACCGAATCCTTCGGTGGCGCGCTCCGCTCGGCTCTTCGGGAAGATCCCGATATTGTCTTGGTCGGTGAAATGCGCGACATGGAAACGATTGAGATGGCCTTGCGTGTCGCGGAAACGGGGCATTTAACGCTCGCTACTCTTCATACAAATACAGCCGCTTCGACCATTAACCGTGTTATCGATGTGTTCCCTGCTGTCCAGCAGGCGCAGATCCGGACACAACTTTCGCTCGTATTGGAAGGAATTATGTGTCAGGCGCTCTTGCCAAATGCAGCTGGCAACGGACGAGTAATGTCAATGGAAATTCTTATTCCAAATTCTGCGGTAAGAAATCTTATTCGTGACGACAAAATTCACCAGATCTATTCGATGATGCAGACGGGTTCGGACCGTTATGGAATGCAGACCCTTAATCAATCGCTTGCGGATCTATTTCTAAAACGAAAGATCACAATGGAAAGCGCTTTGACGATCTCGCCAAATCATGAAGAGCTGCGCGAGCTGTGTGAGCGAAAAAACGCTCGAACCAAAAGCGGATATACCGCGCAAACAAGAAATTTAGGCGGTGTGGTAGGCGGCTAGCTACGAATTTGATCAAAGAAACGGCTTTAAACACTATTAAATTTGGAAGTTGATTTTATGAGTAACTCTCGAGATATAACCTTAAGCGGAAACGATTGGGAAAGCGATTACCTATTGGATGCGGATCGCTCATCGCCTGACCAGCTATCGATAGTTTGGACAGGAGAGGGCGACACGGTTTCGGCATTGCCCGTTCCGAGTCTATCGACGGGCGGATCCTATGATATGGATCTGTCGCGTTTACCATCTGACACAAATCTGGTTCCGGCTCTGGAAATGCGCCGGAAGAATAATCTCGGGATCGAGGAATTCTCTTATCAGACAAGGTTTCTTACCGTTGCCGGAGATTTTTCAGAACGTACCAGGATCCTGGCGCTGGATGGAGAAAAACTGGCGCTTAGCGATTCCGAATTATTTGAATGGCTGATAAATGCCGAGCGTGAAATGTATCTCGGAACGGACAGCCATCCCGTTTTTGAAATGGGGCTCGAAGATACAGCCTGCACCTTTTCGCGTCTGCCAAATGGTCAGGTAGCGATGACAGAGGTCGCGCGCGATCATATCGAAGCGACACGCGGCCGTATGCGCACCGTATTTGGAGCGGATTCGATTTCGGCTTCAAATTTGGCGATAGAAACTCCTGTCCGGTGCGTCGCGAGATATTTCCTGACAGCATTGCCCGAGGGTGCTGCAATTACACGCGCCGGGCGCGAACAAGAGCTGACAGCATTTCTTCTTATCGGCAAAGCTGGATTTAGCTACGGATTATGGAGCCCATCGACCGGATTATTTAACGAACAGGGGTTTTTGTCTCCAAGCGAAATAAGCGCGAGTATTCCGAAACCTGACAGCAAAGGCGCCGCCGGGACAAAATCACCATTTGAGACCGAAGCTGCGATCGGCAAGGTATCTGCTGAATCACCGAAACTCGACGCCTATATCAAAAACGCTTTCGAAGAATTGATCCTTCAATTGTCGTCCGAGAGGCTCGAGCAGCTCCAGCTTTCGAGTTATGCCCATATCATTATTGCTACCGAGCGCGAACTGAGCAAAAAGGTACACGCGGTAGCCGAGCAATACGAAACAGATACGGGGTTTGAATTTAATCAGATCGAAGCGCCTCTTGCTGAAGCGGCTGCCGGTGGTTTGCTTTTTGGCTCGTTTACATTTGGTGATGAGGCGGCAGCGGGCGCCGAAGTTTTACCTATCGTCAACATGGCGCGTGACCTTTTGGTTCTCGCCGACAAGGGAGAGGTCGAGCGCAGAAGACTTGAGGAAATGTATGGCGCCCAGCGGCGTTCGCAGGCAGTCTTTATGATCCTCGCGCTGCCGGTATTTGTTTTTGCCTGCCTTGCAGCGCTTTTTGCGGCAAATATTATTGAGCAGATCGTCTTCGGGGTAAGAGATGTAAGAGCGGAATCAAGAGCGGCAGAGCTAAAACCCGCGCTCGAGAGAAGAATATCGTATGAAGCAAATCTGAAATGGTATCAGGATTTTATCACTCAGGTTAGCGCATTAAGAAGACAGCAGCCGGTAGGAATAGGAATGCTTTACGAGCTAAACAAGAATTATCCTTTTGACCTTGACGCGTCCTTCTACGTCTCCGATATGAAATTAAATCCCGACGGCGTTATTGAAGTGACCGGATTGGCGCGCAATAAAGATGCAGTTACATCCTTCTTAAGATCACTGGAATTTGCAGGCGGTGAAGAAAGCGGCTCGCGTTTATTCAGCAACTTGACGTACGAGGTGCAGGAAGGTGTCGCTCAGCAATTTGCGCCGCAAGGCGGACAGCAAACTGCGCCAGCGATCGAAGGTTCATCTCTTTCGGCAACGGGCCCGGCACCGGGAATTATTGCCTGGACGATACGCGGAAATTACCTGCCGCTTGCGGAATTTATTCCGCCTGATCCAAAAGCAGCGGGTGCAAATCCGCCCGGAGCACCTCCGGGTGCGCAACCCCCGGCGACCGGAGCACCGCCCGTAGCGGCGCCTCCAATTACGGCAGCACCCCCGGCAGCAAGTGTAACGCCTCCGGCACAGTAAGAACAAAGTTTTAGCAAAGCAGTAATGTTATGAGAACTAGTAAAAACCCAAATTCAGCAAGCTTCTTAGGAGATACGATCCTAAACGAATCGGTCAAGCGCGGTCCGGTCGTTACGCTGGTCATAATGAGCGTATTGTCTTTTGGCTTAGGCTATCTGATTTATTCGTACCTTCTGAGCGGTTGGGCAGAATCCAATCGTGAATATCGACAGGTCGTATTAAAGAAAGAGCTTGAAAACAAAAAAACTGAGCGCCTTCTTGCGGGCGAGGCCCAATTTCTCGAAAAATTTAACAAGATCGTTGTGCTCTATCAGAAAGCAAAGCCGCTTTTACCTGAAGAGACCGAGGTTTCTGATGTCTTAGGACAGGTCGAAACAGCGGCTCAGCGCAATGGTGTAACGCTTACCGGTCTTGCGGCTGTAAAAGAATCCATAAAATCTCCGCGTGCGGCCCAACTCTACGAACGCGAGATCCCGGCATTGGTTACGGGGCCGTATCCGCAGGTTGTAAAATTTTTCTCGGATATTTCCCGCATGCCCAGAATATTGGTGATCAGAGATTATTCCGTAGTTTCACTTAAAAATTCGGTTTCGGCCGGGTTTACGCTTGTGGCATATCATGCGCCGCCTCCTGCTGAACAACCAAGGACGCCGCAAAATGTCACTGTCAGTCAAGCAACGGAGGCGCAAAAATAATGACAACAAATACTCAACATATCCCGGAGCCTTCCGTCATGAGCAAATTACCCGTCAAATTGGCGCTGCTGTTTGCTGTGACATTTCTCGCGGCTCTTTTGACGATGCTTATTTACAGCGTCTTTATCTGGAGCATGGAAAATCGTGCGTTGGAGATGAACCTTCCGGCTCAACCGGCAGTCGGTGATATTGATCCGAAAATTGAAGGTGATCTGGCCAAGGTTTTGGTCTTTGAAGCGCAGCCGGATGATCTGGTTATCCGCGATCCGTTCAATGACAGGGGCGGTCTCAGCGCATTTACACAAAATGCAGGATTTACCGGCAGTACGTTTTCGCCCCGGGTCGTTTCTTCAGGTGGTCAACCGGGCTCTACTACTGGCAATACGATCCTGGTACCAGGCGCTTCGAGTTCAAACAGCGGCGGTCGAAGCAGGACGACCGGTGTAGGTGGAGGCGCAGGCGCGACCGTAGGAAATTCCGGTGCTACCCCGCTTCCGCGGCCCGATACAAAAGCAAGGCTCGAAGCAGCATTCAATAGGCTTGGGTATGGACAATACGGCGAGCCCGCTTCGACGCTTTTTTCCGTCGATGATCTGATCCCGGTTGGGGTCGTTGACGGTGGAAATGGTGCCGAGGAAGTGATGTTTTATTCGATCGCCGCCGATCGAACATTGAGTTTCGCCGTCGGAACCCGCTTTTACGATGCGTGGCTTCGCGATATCAGACCCGATGGTGTGGTGTTCGGTTTTGATGACAAATATTTTTCAACTCGCTTGAAATCCTGGGGGCGTTCGATAAAAACCGGAACCCGTCAGGCGTATTCAGTAAACGAAGATGTTAAGGGTCCTGCAGCAAGGGAAAATTCAGCAATCGCGGGAGGAAGTAATTGATCCGCATCTGCGGCTTTTTACCAAATTATCCTATGAAATCATTAAATGTTCTTACAATTTTACTCGTCTTATCAATCAGCGCATTTGCGCAGAATTTGTCCGCGGAATTTAAACCATCGGCAATTAAACTTGTCGATGACGATCTCCCGGCGAAGGCGGAAAAGGTTTTTAAAGCCGACCAGCCGCGCTTGAGAATGCGGGAGGAGCTGATCGAATCGATCGCCCAAAAAATGAATTTTGCCAAACCAAAAGCCGCGACCGCTTATGTACCGCAAAGTATTTCTTCGGCGACCGAAATAAAACAAGCGCTTAAGCAGGCGGCTCTTAAGGATGCGGGTTTGGTTCAGACATCGGGTTATTGCGATGCGAATTTCGTCGGTCAGCCGATCAAATTTACACAGACATCGCAGCTGATCCTCGATGATCTGCTGTATCAGATCCATCGTCGATATGACATAAATTTTCTGATGGGAGACGGGATTGCTGAGCTGCCGATCAATATTCGATCCGATAATCTACCCTGGAATGTGTTGCTCAAATCTCAGCTTTTTCTTTCAGGTGTTCGCGCAAAATGTATTGACGAGAAGACGATCGAGCTTGTAAAGAATGATGACCTTCCAAAACTTCAGGATACTGCCGAAGTTGACACTAAATTTATTAAGCTAAAATTCTTGCAGCCTTCGTCAGGAGGTAATGTTGACGTTGCCGGACGCAGCAACAGCCGTTCTTCAGGCGGCGGTGGCGGCGGCGGTCAAGGTTGCGG
>JBBKXN010000115.1:0-2939 GCA_037969475.1 Pyrinomonadaceae bacterium
GGTCGGGACAAAGGCGGTCGGACGCATAACGAACGCGATCGAAAAAGTATCTGAAGGAAAGAAAAAATACATAGATTTAGGCGAAAGGGAAAACGAATATGACTGGTCAGTTGATAAAAATCTCAGACATTCACCGTACATCGGTTTTGTTCCAATTATAGAAGGGTGTAATAAATTTTGCACGTACTGCATTGTTCCTTTTTCCCGCGGAGGGGAAAAGAGCCTGACAGCCTCCGAGATTATCCGCCAAATGTTGAAATTGAAGCGTGAAGGCGTCAAGGAAGTTCATTTGATTGGTCAAAATGTAAACAGTTACCGCCCCAAAAACAACTCGGGTCTCGAACAGTTTCGTGGCGCAACGGTGTTTTGTAAGCTTTTGCGGGCGGCGGCAGCGACCGGAATTGAACGAATTAAATTCAACACTTCTTTCCCGAGAGATTTTCATCCGGATATTGTTGAGGCAATAAACGAGAATGAAAACCTTTGCAATTGGGTTCATTTACCGGTTCAGTCGGGAAGTAATGCTGTGCTGAAGGCAATGCGCAGGGGACATACGATCGAAAGTTATTTTGAGAAAATTGATAAGATTCTGTCGTCTCCGCGGAAAATCTCTTTAACGACCGACATTATTGTTGGGTTTCCAAATGAAACAGTTGAGGATTTTCAGAAGACCGTCGACGCGGTTGAATATTGTAAATACGATAGCGCATACATCTTTAAATATTCTCCCCGCCCGGGCACGCCGGCGTATATGATGGAGGATAATGTTTCACCTGAAGAAAAAACCAGACGATTCCTAGAGCTGGAAGTAACGCAAAAGCTACATCAGTTCAATGCTTTACAATCTTATCTTAATAAAACGGTTGAGGTATTGGTTGAAAAGGCTTCGACGAGAGAGGAGTCGGAGTTTTCCGGTCATACGCCGTGTCATAAGGTGGTAAATTTCAAGGCTTCAAAAGAATTTCTGGGAAAGATCGTAAAAGTAAAAATTTCTCAAGCTAAGTCTTTTACGTTGTATGGCGAAATTTGTTAAGATTCTAAATCTGAGGTGTTAATGTTTGTAGAAGTCAAAATCGGTGCGCTAATAATGGATCCGAACACGAATACTCCAATAGTCGTGTTAAAAGGGATAGATTCGGAGTCAATTTTGCCAATTTGGGTCGGCGCGTATGAGGCCAATGCGATCGCGCTTGAAATTGAAAAAATAGTTCCTCAACGCCCGATGACTCATGATTTATTGCGGAATTTTATCATCGAAAGCGGATACCGGGCTTCAAAAGTGAAAATTACCGAATTGTTGGAAAATACTTTTTATGCCTTAATAGAGATCATCGACAAAGACGATAATGTCATCGCCTTGGACGCCCGACCGTCAGACGCGATAGCGCTGGCTTTGCGCCTCGATTGTGCGATTTTTGTTGACCAAAAGGTTATTGATTTGTCCGCATCATCAAATGAGCCGGATTCGAGTTTTGGTGGCGACGACACCGTTCCGCGTACGGAGGAGTGGCCTGATCTGATCGGTTAAGAGAATCTACCCGAAAAAACATGATTACAGTGATTGCTAACCAAAAAGGTGGGGTTGGAAAAACCACCACCGCCATCAACCTTTCTGCGGCGTGCGCCCTTAAAGGAAAGAGAGTACTGATTATTGATCTTGATCCCCAAGCAAATACATCGCTTTCTTTTATCGATCCGCTTTCTATAAAGAGCGGTGCTTATGAGCTGTTTACTGAGGTTTCAAGCCCATGGACAGACTTCATTCATAAAACGAATGTCAAAAACCTAGATATCGTTCCATCCAAGATAAATTTGGCGAAATTGGAGCCGAAACTTGTTGGCGATTTTGAGGCGATCTATCGACTCCGGGACCGGATCGGCGAAATTCGGTCTAATTACGATTTTATTTTTATTGACACGCCACCGACGTTGGGTTTGATAACGGTAAACGCACTTGTCGCCGCAACCCATATTCTGATCCCTATCCAGTCGTCATATTTTGCGCTTGAAGGTACAGATGATCTGCTGGAAACGATCGAAAAAGTCCGGTCAAGGCCAAATCCTGAGTTGGAAATCCTAGGAGTTTTGGTCACTTTGTTTGATAAGCGGACAGCGCTTTCGAAAGATGTGGAAGCGCATATACGTAAAGTGTTCGGGGATAAAACGTTTAAGACGGTTATAAGAAGGAGTGTCCGACTCGAAGAATCACCTGCGCATAAACAGCCAATCTTTACTTATGCGCCGAATTCTTCTGGTTCGGATGAATATAAGAAACTATGCTTGGAGGTGTTAAGCCGTGCTTAAACGAGGATTGCCGACCGGAGTTAAAATGCGTCATGATTCGCATTATGTCGAGGAACTGACCAGAACGAATCGTTCGATCGGTAGAACTTTACCGATCGAGAAGATTTATCCCAACCCTAATCAGCCACGTGTAGAAATTGGCGATTTGAAAGAACTTGCAAGTTCGATCAAGCTGAACGGTGTGCTTGAACCGATTCTGGTCAAGCCAAACAAGGAAGGCGGTACGTGGATGATAATCGCCGGCGAACGTCGTTGGCGAGCTTCAACTCTTGCGGGTTTGGAAGAAATACCGTGTATCGAACTAGATCTCGATGAACATTCAATTGCTGAAATCGCTCTGATCGAAAACCTGCAGCGAAAAGATTTGACGATTTGGGAAGTTGCCGATGGTCTCGCGTATTTGGGTGAAAAATTTGACTACACACACGAAGAAATTGCCAAAAAAATTGGAAAAAGCAGGACAACTGTCACAGAATCATTGACAATCGCCGGGATTCCGGAGTTGATTCGTGAAAAATGTCGAAAATCTAATATTTCTGCAAAATCAGTAATTTTGGAAATCGCCCGGCAATTTGACGAAAACGCAATGCATGAATTCGTTGACCGGATTTCAGGCGAAGGCTTGACCCGTAAAC
>JBBKXN010000116.1:0-33302 GCA_037969475.1 Pyrinomonadaceae bacterium
CGTCCGAACAAATAGCTGCAGCTGCCAAAAGAACATTGCTGTTAGAAACCCGGCAACGACATAAATGATAACCGGCGTATCATCCTTCCCTAAAAACATTGCATAGAGAATTATCGCCAACGAAAGACTGGCGATCCCGGTCATAAACGTTAAAACAGTGTTTGCGGTGAAATTTTCCTGGGCAGGTCGTTCCGACCTTTTGATTTTCCCAAAATCAGAAAGAAATACGCCGCACTTTCGGCAATAGGAATCTTTTTTTTGCTCTGCTTCACCGCATCCGGGACAATACATCAACTTTTACCTGCCTTAGTTATTATACGAAACGAATATTGCCGAAGTTCATCTGGCGCTTTTCCTTCTAAAAAGTTCTTTGCTGATTAATTCCAATTCACGACTCATTTGCCCTGTAACCGATGTGTTTTCCCGAGCTCGTCTGATCAAATAAGGAACGGCGTCTTTTACCGGACCGTAGGGCACATATTTGGAGACGTTGTAGTCGTTCGCGGCCAAAACATAGGAAAGATTATCGCTCATCCCAAAAAGTTGTGAGAAAAAAACGTTTGGATGATTATGAGGAACGCCACGCTCATGCATTTTACGCGCGAGTTTTTCTACACTTTGTTCATTATGGGTTCCGGCTACAAAAGCAATTTCTTCGATATTGTCGAGACAATAATCTACCGCCAGATCATAATCGCGATCCGTTGCTGCTTTGCTGGGTTGGATCGGCGATACATAGTCCATTTCTTTCGCTCGCTCGCGTTCCTTTTCCATATACGCCCCGCGCACAAGTTTTACGGCTAGATTATAACCGTCTTTTTTTGCAGTTGCATGAGAATCCTTAAGAAACTGAAGTCGGTCGTGTCTATAAAGTTGAATCGTATTGAAAATCAGTGGAAGCTCGAGATTATATTTTTTCATCATTTCGGTCGCCAGAAAATCAATCGCACCTTGAATCCACGATTCTTCTGCATCAATAAACACAGGTTGATCGATAGAATGCGCAAACTCACATATCTCTTTGACCCGACTTTGAGCATTTTCCCATTTTACTCGATTCGATTCCTTGACCAGTTCGTCCTTGTTGGAAACCTTCTCCAATGTACCCAGCGGAGCAATTCCGGTTACCTTAAAAACCGCAAAAGGAATATCATCGTCATTTTTTGCCCGTTTGAGATTAAGAATTGTCTCGTCTTTGGTCCGGTCAAAATCTTCTTCTGCCGATTTACCTTCCACGGAATAATCCAGGATAGTTCCGATATTAAAATTGCCAAGTCGGTCAACCGTAGATTGGCATTCCTCGATGTTTTCCCCTCCGCAAAATTGTTCAAAAAACGTGTTCTTTATTAGCCATGAAACTGGGAGGCCAATACTTAAAGCAAATTCTGCTGACCTTGTACCTATTTCATTGAGGACAGGTGAGTTAAGCAATTTGAACAGCCGGTATTTCTCGTTTAGCTCCGCGTCACTTTTGTCTGCAAACGCGGTTTTGGTATCCTGAAAATCCAATTTGAATTCGCCCATATCGATAATCTACCACAAGATTCATAAAGTCGCAGGTTAAACGCCTGGTTTGCACTCGTTTACGTTGTTTCTTGAAACATTTTCCCTTATCATCATAATCTTTATCGAAAGGATTTTTATGGCTAAAGGAATAACGAAACGAAACGAAAACTACTCGGAGTGGTACAACGAAATCATCAAACGTGCAGATCTGGCGGAGAATTCTGCGGTCCGCGGCTGTATGGTGATAAAACCATACGGCTTTGCGATATGGGAAAAAATGCAGCGGGCGCTCGACGATATGTTCAAGGCGACTGGACATCAAAACGCGTACTTCCCTCTTTTTGTACCAAAATCGTTTCTTGAAAAAGAGGAAGAACACGCCGAGGGTTTCGCCAAGGAATGTGCGATAGTTACTCACTACCGTTTGAAAGCAAACCCTGATGGCAAGGGTCTTATTGTTGACGAAAACGCAAAACTCGAGGAAGAATTGATCGTTCGTCCTACTTCAGAAGCGGTGATTTGGAATACCTATCGGGGTTGGATCCAATCATGGCGCGATTTACCGATTTTGATCAACCAGTGGGCAAATGTTGTGCGTTGGGAGATGCGAACGCGACTCTTTTTGCGTACATCGGAATTTCTTTGGCAGGAAGGTCATACAGCTCACGCTACTGAACTGGAAGCGATCGAAGAAACCGAGAAAATGCTTGGTGTTTACGCAGAGTTTGCAGAAAACTGGATGGCTATGCCCGTTATTCAGGGATTGAAGACCCCGGCCGAAAAATTTCCTGGCGCTGTCGACACCTATTGCATTGAAGCATTGATGCAGGACGGAAAAGCACTTCAAGCGGGAACCTCACATTTTTTAGGGCAAAGTTTTGCTAAATCTTTCGACGTGAAGTTTGTCAATCGAGATAATGAGCAGGAATATCCTTGGGCGACGAGTTGGGGCGTTTCGACCCGCTTGATGGGGGCCCTGATCATGGCTCATTCGGACGACAACGGATTGGTATTGCCTCCAAAACTTGCTCCCATACAGGTGGTGGTCGTTCCCATTTTTAGAGAGAAAGAAGATCTGGAAAAGATCAAAGGAAAAATTACGCCGATCGTGGATGAATTAAAGTCGTTCGGCATTTCGGTAAAGATCGACGATGATGAAAAATATAAGCCAGGATATAAGTTTGCGGAATACGAACTCAAGGGCGTGCCCGTGAGACTCGCAATTGGTATGAGAGATGTTGAAAGCGGGACCATCGAAGTTGCTCGTCGCGACGAGCTTTCGAAAGAGACCTTACCGCTAGAAGGTATAGCGGTTCACATTAAGAACCTTCTCGATGAAATTCAGGAAAACATTTTCAATAAAGCGTTGAATTTTCGTGAAGAAAATACTTTCGCAGTAGATAGCTGGGATGAGTTTAAGACGCAAATCGAAGCCGGCGGATTCGTAATGGCACATTGGGACGGCACCAGCGAAACGGAGGAAAAGATAAAGCAGGAAACAAAAGCAACGATTCGCTGCATTCCATTAAATTCTGTTGAAATGGCTGGGGAATGCGTTTATTCCGGAAAATCTTCTGCCAAACGAGTTGTGTTTGCAAAAGCGTATTAATTTGTAACGGCTTGGCGCTCAATAATCCGAGAGGCGCAGGCGATATGTCGCTTCACCAATCTAATCGCCCAAAGAAAAGAACCCAAATGGGATATTTATGAAATATAACAATCGAGCCGTACATCGCGATATAGCCTATTTTTTCTTTGGTTTGATTATCGCATTTGCACTTTCCGGTATTTTCTTAAATCACCGATCGTCCTGGAATCCCCGGAATTACACGTACAAATCCGAACCGGTTTCTATAAATCTCCCGGAAAATAAGGATGACATTACCAAAGAATTTTTGATCGAACAGTCAAAGGCGTGGAATCTCGAAAAGAAATTTCGTGGCTTTCGTGACCGCGATGGGAAACTCCAGATCGATTTCGAAAACAACCGCTTTTTGGTTGACCTAAAAACCGGAAAAGGCGAACGCGAATACTACATGACTACACCGCTTCTCGGACAAATGACTCAACTCCACGTTGATACAAACACCGCATGGATCTGGTATTCGGATATTTTTGGGATTGCGATGTTGATGATCGCCTGTACCGGAATGTTTATCCAGAAAGGAGAAAACAGTTTCTGGAAAAGAGGCTGGAAACTGGCTTCAGTTGGGATCTTATTCCCTTTGATTTTCTTATTCTTGCTAGGTTAGAAACGATAGCCGCCAACTTCAGACTTAATCAGGCAGCTTCCTCAATACTTTCGATTACCTCGAGAGGCAGAGTTGAAGCTTTTTGTTCAACAATATCCTTCGTAATCACAAGCTCTTTGACAGTGTCTTGAGACGGAAGAACATACATCGGATCGAGGAGAATCTCTTCCAGAATAGTCATCAATCCCCGCGCACCGAGCTTGCGTTTATGCGCAAGTTTAGCGATCGAACGTTTTGCACCTTCCGTAAATTTCAACCGGACATTATCAAATTCAAACTTACGCTGATACTGTTTGATCAGAGCATTTTTGGGCTCTGTAAGGATTTTTACCAGAGCATCTTCGTCGAGTTCGTGAAGTGTGCCTAAGACCGGAAGCCGGCCAACAAATTCCGGAATGAGTCCATAATGAATCAAATCTTCGGGCTGTAAATTGGCGAAAGCCTCCTTCTGTCGTTCGTTTGTATCCTTCACCTCCGCCTGAAACCCGAGAGATTTATTGCGTAAGCGCTTCGCGACAACCTTATCAAGCCCGACAAACGCTCCACCGCAAATAAACAAAATGTTCTTTGTATCAACGGTCGTAAACTCCTGCTGCGGATGTTTGCGCCCTCCATTTTGCGGTATGTTCGCGGTCGTTCCCTCGAGTATTTTCAAGAGTGCCTGTTGAACACCTTCTCCAGAGACATCGCGAGTGATCGACGGATTGTCGTCTTTTCGACAAATCTTGTCGATTTCGTCTATATATATTATTCCTTCCTGAGCGCGTTCAATATCGTCGCCGGCTGCTCTGACAAGTTTGTGCAGAATATTTTCGACATCTTCGCCAACGTATCCGGCTTCAGTCAAGGCGGTCGCGTCAACTATGCAAAACGGGACACTCAAAATTTTCGCCAAAGTTTGAGCAAGGAGTGTCTTGCCGGTTCCAGTCGGGCCGATAAGCAGGATATTTGATTTCTGTATCTCAACATCGGTCCGCCGTTTACCAAGCTCGAGGCGCTTATAGTGTTGGTAAACCGCAACCGAAAGACGTTTTTTCCCTTCCTCTTGTCCGATCACATATTGATTCAGAAATTCATTGATTTCCTGCGGCTTGGGAAGGCTGGCTCGGACGGACGTTGCTTCGGTTTTCTCATCATCGTTGATTATTTCGTTGCATATGTCTATGCACTCATTGCAAACATATACACTCGGACCAGCGATCAGTTTCTTGACTTCGTTTTGCGTCTTACCGCAAAACGAACAACGCAATATTTCTTCTTGTCTTAGCATTGACATAATTCGAAAACCTATCGGCGAGCAAAACTATTTATTTCGACTTTTCACGATGTTCGATAACTTCATCTATCAAACCATAGACTTTCGCTTCCGCCGCCGTCATGATTCGATCACGTTCGACATCAAGCTCAACCTGATCGTAATCCTGCCCCGAATGCTCGGCAATTATACGCGAAGTCATTTCACGCATTCGGATTATTTCTTCCGCCATGATTCGAACATCGGTAGCTTGTCCCGATGCGCCACCGGACGGTTGGTGAATCAGCACTCTGGCATTTGGCAGTGCAAAGCGTTTTCCCGGCGCCCCCGCACAAAGAAGGAGTGCTCCCATCGATGCACATTGCCCAACACAAATCGTTGTACAATCATTTCGAATGAATTGCATCGTATCGTATATCGCCATGCCTGCAGTGATCGAACCGCCGGGCGAATTAATATAGAGATTAATATCCCGCTCCGGATCCTCAGCTTCCAGAAACAAAAGCTGTGCAACTATCAAATTTGCTATAGTGTCGTCGATCGGCGTACCGATAAATATAATGCTGTCTTTGAGAAGCCGCGAATAGATATCAAAAGCACGTTCGCCCCTCGAAGTCTGCTCTACCACCATTGGAACTAAAGCCATAATTTTATGTATCTTCCTTTCGGTTTTTTCTGATTATCTAAGGAGTTTGTTTAACTTAGTGGAGATAAACTGTTGCTAACAACGGTTGTTGTCAACTTTCATGATTTTACAATTTATCACACAAAATGCAAACCCTAAAATTATTTTACGTTTTCAATAAAAAAATGATTTAAACTTATGCTCCATCAGCCTTTTTCTTCACCTTCTTTTTTGGTTTAGCTTTAGGCTTAGTCGCTTTTCCTTTTTTCTGCGATTCCTTCTTCTCTTTCGATTCCTTCGATGCCTCTTCGATTTCAGATGTAGCCTGGCTTTCGTCAATCCATTCACCGTCTGCGATTTTCGCCTGCTTCACCAAAGCCTCAACCGCCTCCCGCGTTCGCAAACTATTTTCAATCGATGCTTCTCCGCCTTGCTGTTCAATCGTCTTCCGGATTTCCTCATCGGTCGTTTGATAATGTTTCGCCATATTTTCGACTTCTTTATCGACGGCATCTTTTCCAATCTCGACCTTTTCGAGTTCGGCGATTTTCTCGAGAATAATCGCACCGCGGACGTCGCGTTCGGCCTGGCCTTTCATTTGCTGATAGGTCGATTCTACGAAACTTTGATCTACTTTACTTAGATCAACTCCACGCTGCGATAAATCCTGAGCAAAGTTATTTAGTAAATTCTGCGCCTGATTTTCGATAAGAGCATTGGGAACTTCGAACTCATTTCCTTCTATCAGCTTCGCTATTAAATCATTTCGGACACGGCTATCCGCATCCGCTTTTGCAACCGATTCCATGTCTTTGCGCAGTGTCGCTCTGAGTTCTTTTACGGTCTTGAATTCTTCCCCCAGACTTGCGACCCATTCGTCATCTAGGTCGGGTAATTCGACCGATCCAACCGATTTCACTTTAGCCTTATAGTTTACTGTCCGGCCCGCTAGTGCGGAAGATGAGAAGTCTTTGTCATAGCTAACGGTAAATTCCTTTTCATCGTCAGTTTCTAAACCGACCAGGTTCTCTGAAAACGATTTCTCGATGACTTCATCTCCCAGCTGAACTTCGAGATCATCTACCTCAATCGGATCAGCTTTCGGATCATCTTCAAAAATTCCTTTCAAATCTACTATCACAGTATCGCCGTCTTTTGATTTCCGACCTTCTATCGGAACAAGCGTCGATTGCTGTTGTCTCTGGTCTTCTATAAAACTTTCGATCTCATCATCTTCAACCGGTCGAACACGGCGAATCACCTCGAGCCCTTTATATTTGGGCTTGGGAATTTCGGGCATAACCTGAACATGAACGCTAAGTGCGATTGGTTGCGAGCCGTTAACTTTAACATTCTCCGCATCATCAAGATGCAGATGTGGTTCAGCAAGCGGGCTCAATTGATGTTCGATGATAGCTTCGGTTACTTTCGGCGGAATCAATTCCTGAATTACGTCAGATTTGATCTCATCCTTGTAACGCATACGGATAACGTCTAACGGAGCCATTCCTTTTCGAAACCCCGGAACCTGCGCTTTATTCGCGTATTTTCTACTTACCGAATCGTACACACCTCTAACCTCTTCAGGCGCAACTTCGATTCTGATCTCTTTATTCGTGTCGGAAATGCTTATTAGTTCTGTATTCATTAATTAAAGTATTGAAAAATCTAGCCCGCTAAACAGTGAACACAAGCGAGCTTTAGTAACATATTGATATAATTTGTGCGCTTCTATTAAAAGTGCTAAAGCTACAAAAACAAAGACTTCATTCTTCACCTGGTGCCGAGGGCGAGACTCGAACTCGCACACCTTACGGTACTAGTTCCTAAGACTAGCGTGTCTACCAATTTCACCACCTCGGCTTCTTATTGCAAAAATCGATGCAATTCAGAATTTATCGGATAACCCTTGGAATGTCTAGCGCGGTGATTGCTCATAAGAAGCGCGTATATCGTTGTGGGAAAATCATTCTTAGAGGATTAACAAACGGAATTTATCGGAATTTTTCACTTTTCAGTTTCTTCCGAGTGATACTTCTTCTTATACGCTTCAAGAGTTCGATCCGCGTTTTGAAGTTCGCTGATCGCAGTCGGCTTTGGTTCCTCAAGCTGAGGTTTTTCGTCATCTCCGCTGCCCAAAAAAAGCCTGTATCCGACGGTTCCGCCGATTACCAGAATCCCTATCCAAAACGCGTACCAGAATAAACTGGCGATGAGGCCAAACAACCAAAGCAAAACATAAGCACCCGCGCCGATGGCTAATAATAAAAGGATCAGTTTTAATATTTTCATTTTGTATATCCCGTAATCTTAATAGTAAGATTTATTACGAAAATATCAACACAAGGTTCAGCCGCTGCGCTGCAACACCAAGGAAATATTTTGACGAAAACAACCGTAAATGCAAATAAACTCGCCACAGAAATCGATGCAGATTGCTCTGGTGACTCGCGCGCCGAGATTTCGGATGTTACTCACGATTCCCGCCAAACAGGCCCCGGAACGCTTTTTGCCGCGATTCAGGGTCTCACATTAGATGGACATCGTTTCTTGGACGACGTAATGCGCCGCGGCGCGGCGGGAATCATTTCCGAACTCGACCCGCCAGATGGTTTTACCGGTGTTTGGCTAAAAGTAGCAGACACCCGAAAGGCGCTCGCGGAGGCCGCCGCGATCGTCCACGGAAACCCTTCAAACGAATTAAAACTGGTCGGGATAACGGGAACTAATGGCAAAACGACTACAACCTATCTCGTCTTGGCGCTTGCCGAAGCTGCAAATCGCAAGGCCGCAATGCTGACGACCGTTGAATATCGAATTGGGAACGAATCGCAGCCAGCGGTTCGTACGACGCCAGAAGCGTCCGATACTCAGAGATTTCTGCGCGAAGCCGTCGAGAAAGGATGCGATGTAGCCGTTATGGAAACATCCTCGCAGGCTATTCATTTAAGGCGCTGCGACGGACTAAATTTCAGCGTTGCGATCTTCACAAATCTGACGCGCGACCATCTCGATTACCACGACACTATGGAGAATTATTTCGACGCGAAGAAACAACTTTTTGACGGACGACTGGGTAACGAACCGAATTCAAGCATCATTAACATCGATGACCCTTGGGGCCTGAAACTGGCAATCGAACTCAAGGAAAAAGGTCAGCGCGTCGTTACGTTTTCGCAGAATAGCTCAGCTGACCTGACGGCTGAAAATGTCGAAGTATCGCTGCTTAAAGGTACGACTTTCGTTCTAAATTCGCCTGACGATACCCGTTTGATCACGTCCCCGCTTGTTGGTAAACCCCACGTCTACAACATGCTCTCGGCCACCGCAGCAGCACTCGAGCTTGGTTATGATTTAGATTCGATTGAGAAAGGCCTCGAAAACTGCGTTGGAGCACCGGGGAGATTTGAACGTGTTGCGCATGATAGGAATTTCGCGGTTGTGGTCGACTACGCTCACTCCGATGACGCTCTCCTAAACACTTTAGAAACGGCGAGAGAATTGACCAAAGGACGCGTTATAACGGTTTTTGGTTGTGGAGGCGATCGCGATAGAACGAAGCGTGGACCGATGGGTGAAATTGCAGGCCAACATAGTGATCTGGTAATTATTACTTCAGATAATCCAAGGACCGAAGACCCGCTAAAGATCATCGACGAGATCGAAGCGGGAATGAAAGAGACAAAGTGTCCGTATCTGGTAAATTCGGATCGGCGGGAAGCAATTCATCTAGCTATACAAAAGGCAAAAACCCATGACGTTGTCATTATCGCCGGTAAGGGTCATGAAACTTATCAAATAATTGGAGCCGATAAATTCCATTTCGATGACCGCGAGATCGCCCTCGAAGCAGTAGAAGCATTGGATCGTTAGTCAATCAGCGGCTCTATAATGGCTTCAATAAAGTCTTTTTGAGAACGATTTAATTCCTGGAACCTAACGCCAAAGCCTATTTCAAAAACGTGGTTGACGACCTCGCCGGAAAATTGCACTTTCATACCATCACCGAGCGGCATAAAAATTTTCACGATCTCTTCATCATCTACCTCGCCGGAGCAGAGAATAAAACATCCGAGACTGCTAATGTCGCTAATGGTCCCGCTCTGGCGTCCAACCGTTCCTTCCCATTCGACATCGATATTCACCGGATACCTTCGCATGGCGCGACGTTCTTCACCAAATTTATTTGGGTTGTCCATCGCTTAAACCTCATCCTCTGACTCATCCTCTGACTCATCCTTTGACTTCGCAGATCCGCCTATTAAAAGATAATAAACTGGCAGCCCGAGAATAATTAAAAATAATCCTTTTAACGAATTAGACGGATTTGTCCAAACGGTATTTACCAGCAGCCATCCCGAAACGAGTATAAATAGGATCGGGACGATCGGATATCCAAATGCGCGATAAGGACGCTCGGCGTTAGGATATTTCCTTCGAAAAACGAATATCGAAGAGGTAACAAGCGCATAGAAGATCCAAGAACCAAAGATCACGTAATCGGTCAAGGTGTCAAACGAGCCCGAAAGCGCGAGAAGACAGGCCCAAATCCCCTGCACTATTAACGCGCCTGTGGGCACATGCGTTTTTTCAGACAGCCTGCCAAGACTTTGGAACATCATCCCATCTTTCGCCATCGCGTACGGAACGCGTGCTCCTGTGAGTATTGAAGTATGCAATGTGCCAATCGATGAAGCCATTAATCCGGCTGCCATCAAGGACAATGCACCGGCCCCGAGAAATCTAAGAGCAACTTCCTGAGCAACCGATGAGTCTTTCGAAACCGAGGCGATTTCTGTCGGGTTCAAAACATAAAAATATGCGAAATGAATCATCACATAGAGGAACGTTATGAGAATAATTCCACTGATCAGCGCGATCGGGATGTTTTTTTGTGGATTTTTCACTTCCCCCGCAACCAGCGTCAAATTGTTCCAGCCATCATAACCCCAGAGCGCACCCAGCATTGCGGCCGCAAAACCACCGGCAAACGTGAAACCTGCGGCTCCATATTTAACTGCATTTTCGACCCCTTCACATGCTCCGCCATCATTGACCATTCCCAAACCGGAAAATGTCCCGTCGGCGAGAAAAAACGCGCCCAATCCGATCAATAAAACCAATGCGATCTTTATAACTGTGAAAAACGTTGCGAGCGCGCCACCAAACGAAACCGAAAGTGAATTTAACGCCGTAAAAATTATTATCATCAGGACGGCGACGAGTTGGAGGGATGTGAGTTCGTATTCATAGCCGAGAAAGCTCGTTTGAACCAAGGTTTGTTTGAGACCTTTACCTACAAAATCGTTAAGGAATATTGCAAACGCAACGGCAACGGCGGCCTGCGAACCGGTTTTCGCGATGAAGATCTGCATCCAGCCGTACAAGAAGCTCCAAACCCTACCATAAGCATCGCGAAGAAAGATATATTCTCCGCCGGCTTGCGGTTTCATCGCAGCAAGTTCTGCGTACGTTAGAGCACCCGCAAGGGATAAGATTCCCGCAGCAATCCACGCAATTATTACCCATTTTGGGCTTCCGACATTACACGTCATCACACGGGCTTTTAAAAACACTCCCGTACCGATGACATTGCCGACGATAATTGAGATAGCTGCCAGCAGTCCCAAACCGCGAATCAAGTCCATTTTCTTTGCCGAATTTTCCATATTGTGGTTAGTGAAATTAGAAAACTTGATGATTTCAAAGATTTTACGCTATAACCGCGTTTAAAGAAAAGATAATTCCGCGTGTTAGAATTTCCAACGTGAATCGAATGAACCTATCGGCCGACGAATTAGTCGCAAGACTTCTCGAACTCTCGAAAACCGAGAATGTATGTCTTTTAGACAGTTGTGGTGTCGGGAACCTCGGGTCACATCTTCTCCTAGCCGGAATTCGCCCTGTCGAAATATTTTCGATTTCGAATGATTCGGCGGATAAAACCCTTGAGTTTTTAGATTCAAAACTCACCAACGAGAATTTCGCTTCGATCTTTTCACTTTCATACGATTTCGGTCAAAAGCTGCACGGAATTTGCTCGCGGGAGAAAGAAATTTCAAAACTTGAAGAACCGGATCTTTTTCTGGCAGCCTTTAGCGTAATAATCGCACACGATTATAATTCAGGCGAAACAAAACTCTCCGGCGATAAGACTCGATTTGCGGAAATTACAGATCTCGTTTTTGAGACAGAACCAATCCGGCATCCCAACATCATTGGACCATCTAAAATTTCGTCAAATTTTTCCCGCCGCGAATATATAAAAATTGTGAAGCAGATACAGGAATACATTCGTGATGGCGAAACCTACCAAACGAATCTGACCCAGCAATTTCGCGCCGTATTGCCTGATGAAATGACACCTCAAAACATTTTCGATGTGTTGCGAAAATCTCACCCTGCAGCGTTTTCAGCGTTTCTAGCTCGTGCAAAAGGAGATGCTGTCGTGAGTATTTCACCCGAAAGGCTCGCAACGATTACCGGAAATAAGATTTCGGCATCTCCGATTAAGGGTACAAAGCATCGTGGAACAACGCCCAAACAAGATCAGGGATTTGAGACAGAACTCATTCAAAGTGAAAAAGACAAAGCAGAAAATACGATGATCGTTGATCTGCTTCGAAACGACCTGGGACGAATTTGCGACTTTGGAAGCGTCGAAGTCGAAAAACTTTGTGAGGTTGAAGTCCATGCCAGCCTTTTTCACCTTGTTTCAACAATTTCCGGAGAATTGAAGAAGGATGTCACGTATTCGGAAGTTATCAAAGCAATTTTTCCCTGCGGATCAATAACAGGATGTCCTAAAATCCGTACGATGGAGATCATTGATCAACTCGAAAATGCGAACCGCGGGCTTTCGATGGGTGCAATTGGCTACTGCGGTTTTGATAATCGTTTTGACCTAAACGTGGCGATCCGAACAATGGTGGTCCGGGAAAATGAAGCGGTTTTCAATGTCGGCGGCGGAATCGTAATCGACAGTGATCCAGAAAGCGAATATCTTGAAAGTCTACTCAAAGCAAAAGCACTCTTCATCGCAATAAATGCGGATATAGAGCGAACGTAGACGGCAACTTAGAACGATTGGGAACATTCGTGCTTCGTCTGTGTCTAAATCCAAAAGGAGATATCAACATGAAGCCCAAATTGAATGTCACGCCCTTAATCGATGTGCTGCTCGTATTGCTCATTATCTTTATGGTCATTTCCCCGATTGCGCCAAGTCAGTTTGAAACAAAACTTCCCGGAGAAGACAAAGATCCGAATGGTGAATCATCGCCTCTCTTACTGGTTGCAAGAATTAACAAGGATCTCACTCTCTCATTAAACGGCTGGTCTGAGGTCGGCACCGTAGACGATACCGCAGCGCTCAGCGGCAAACTGAAAGAGGTTTTTGCAGAACGTACCAAAAATAAAGTCCTGAATGAAAGCATGGTGGGTAAACAAGGTGTCCCGGATGAGGATCTTATCCAAAAAACGGTGTTTATAAGGGCTCCTCGCGGAATTTCTTACGGTCAGGTTGTGAAGATCATTGACGTCGTAAAAGGTGCCGGAGCAAACCCGATCAGCCTCCAATTGGACGATTTAGAATAATTTTGCAGCCGAAAAGCAAACCATAATTTGTGCTATAATTCTCACTGTGGCATGGAAAATCTACTGATTTTCCGCTCACCGCCAGCCCTTAGTGAGAATGATCTGCGATTGTGAATTATTATAAATTTCTAGACGTCTCTTCTAATGCTTCTGCAGCTGAAATCAAATCGGCTTACCGCCGCCTTGCGCGAAAAAAACATCCTGATCTAAACGAAGGCGACGAAAGCGCGACACGGGATTTTGCACGAATTGCCCGGGCCTACAGGACTTTGAGTGACCCTCATTCGCGGGCGGAATATGACAAAAAGCGTTTGCGGGCTGAATACAGCAATCTGGGGGACGATTCGATTTTTGCTTCCGATAATCCGCATGCAAAACGCGTCCGCCAAATGGCCTACGAAAAGCGCTACAACGCAATTATCGACCGTATGATCGAGGATGAACGTCGTGAATCAATGGCGATGCAGAAGATCATTTTCCCTGTAGTGGCGTTATTTATTTCGACGGGTTTCGTTGCGATCTTTAAACCTCTGTTCTGGACAAACTCAAATATTATCGGGCGCATTATCCTGTTAACGCTTTTTATCGTCGGTATTCTTCATTTGTTAAAACGTCTCGGCGCGGGTTTTGAAAGGTACACTTATAGCTACGAAAAGATCCACGATTCTCTTCTTACCGAGCTCGAAGAGGAAACTAGACCCTACTCTCGTCTCACTGCGATCGCGTTTTTGGTGATCGGCCTTTTCATCTCACTCGGGGTCGGACTGGTTATCGGAAACTTGATGGATGGCTTTACAAGCACCGTCATGCCGAGGCTGTTTTCACAGTCGCTAAGTCCGGAATTTGTCTTTTACCCGCCGATCGCTGTGTTGCTCGTGGATACGATGCACTTCATTACAAGCCGATTCGCACGTTAGATACTGCAAATTGGGCGCTTGACATGCAACAAACCAAAACTTATACTTTGTAATTTCGTGGAGAAGACGAAGTAGAATTTATTCGGAGTTAATAAATGGCAAATCATCGATCTACAAAGAAGCGTATGCGGCAAGATGTGAAGCGCAACGCAAATAATAGGAGTAACCGAAGCCGCTTAAGAACGCAGATCAAAAAGCTTCGCACCGCACTTGGAGAGGGTGATAAGGCCCAGAGCCAGGAAGCACTTGTGCCAACATTGTCGTTGATTGATCGGATGGTCAATAAGAAAATTCTGCATAAGAATACTGCAGCGCGCTATAAATCACGTTTAACAAAACACGTTAATGCCTTGGCATAGTGTTCAAGTTATTAGTTAGGAATTGGGGAGTATCCGGTAAATGGATACTCCCTCTTAATTTTAAATTGGGTATGGTGATTACGCCGCGAGCTCGCAGATAAGCATCTCAATCTGCAATCTCGGAGTTGCGACAGAAGTTTTTATCGATAAATCAGTCTCCGCAAGTCGCCGAAGTATCCACGCAAATCTCCCGCGTTCTGTACGTCTGGCATTTTCCAAAAACTCTTGCTGTTTATTCCACGGAAGGCGAATAACCCGGGACACCTCCTTACGATCAATTCCCTCCGACATCATTTCCTTGGCTAGAAAAAGTCGATGAAAATTGTAGGAAAGCAATCCAAGGAGCATCAATGGTTCTGCCCCATCATCGAGAATTTTTTTCATTACTTTTAGCGCACCTGATCTGTTCTTCTGCAATAAATGATCTGCAAGATCGAAATTTGAAAGTTCTCGTGTATTTGGCGCCAATTTCTCGACCAACTCGTCCGTTATTACGGTCGCCGGCAACGCTGCGGTCGCTAGCTTCTGGAGCTCGATCGTAAGTTTTCTGACGTCGCTGCCAACCAAACTGATCAAGTGCATGAGTGATTTCTCATCGGCAGAAGCACCAAAATCCTTGAGCCTATCTTTAGC
The DNA here is from genome assembly GCA_037969475.1 of Pyrinomonadaceae bacterium. Classification (GTDB taxonomy): domain Bacteria; phylum Acidobacteriota; class Blastocatellia; order Pyrinomonadales; family Pyrinomonadaceae; genus Aridibacter. The sequence continues at coordinate 15,144 of JBBKXN010000116.1, forward strand.
CCACGAAAGAAGATCACGGTCGTGTAACATCTCAAATTCGACCGAAACTGAATGTTCGATCAATAATTTTGATATTTTTCTGCGCCTATCAAATTCATCAGCAATAAACACCAAAACTGTGCTCTCGGCCGGATTGAGCAAATATTCCTTAATAGCAGCCTCGTCCTCTTCCGGAATTGTGTCCTTATTTTTCGTTGCTGAAACTATGACATCGGAAACCCTGACGATTCGCCGGGCGTCGATCATCGGTATTTGGTTTGCAGAAGCTAGGGCAGTTTGGATGTCTGACGACTTGAGGCTTATTTCTGATTCGTTAAATTCTCGAATCTCGGAATCTTTCAGGACCATTTCAGTGATAGTCTTTGCTGCTAGATTTCGCAAATAGGTTTCTTCACCGAAAAGCAAATACACCGGAGCAAATTCGCGTTTTCGAAGTTTGATCCTCAAATCCTGTCGTGAAAGAATTTTTTGTGCCACTTAATTCCCTTTTGCTTTTTGCACCCCGATCCCATTCGTTATGGTCGAAACGACAGATTCCGCGAAGGCACGTGCGATTCGTTCGACCGCAGGGTCTTCCTCGTTAAAAAACGAACGCGGATCCTCCGAAAACTCGAACGAATCGCGGAATATAAAATTTTGGTTATCGTATATGATCTTATTGTTCTTGAGATCATGAACCGTCACGGCCGATGTGATCGTTATTTCGTAAACACGCGCCCTGCCCGCACGATCGAGCAAAACACCTGAAAAACTAAAGTCTTTAATCGTTCCCTCGATCGCTGCGTCCGCTCCTTCACGAGTTCCTTGGACTTTTAAGCCGCGACCTTTGCGAATGACTTCTTGAATTACGGCATCCGTAAATCGAGACTCAACCCTGTAACGCGCACCGGTCGCATCAAACTGAAAAGCGGGCACCGCAACGGTCTTTATGTGTTCTGGCAGTCCCGATCGCGTGACCGGTTTATAGCATTCCTTGAAACCAGTACTCATTAGAAACACAAAAGCGGCCAAGACAATTAAACGAAGCTTATGCATAAATAGATTTTGACAGACACTCGTATCGTGGTCAAAAGGGTTTGAGCCGATTCCAAGTTTTATAAACTCATTATCGCATTGATGATTTTTACAGCTTCCACATGAGGTTTTACATCGTGTACACGGATGATCTTTGCACCTTTGAGAACCGCCACAACGTTTGAAGCAATCGTGCCGTTTAGGCGATGAACGACCGAAACGCCGCCCAATAACTTTCCGATAAATGACTTTCGCGACGTTCCGACCATCAGAGGATAGTCCGCAAACCTAAGATTGAGTTCGTTGAGCTTTGCAATCAATTCAAGATTCTGTTCAATTGTTTTTGAGAAACCGATTCCGGGATCAAGACAAATTCGATCTTCCTTTACACCAAAGGACTTCGCATTTTGAATGCTCCACTCAAAACCTTCAGAAACTTCGTTCAAAATATTTTCAACCGGATCCAACTTGTGCATATTTTCAAAATCACCCCTCAAATGCATCAAGATCAGTCCGGCCGATGTCTTTGCCGCAACTTCCGCAATCCTGGAATCAAATCGCAACCCTGAAACGTCGTTGATTATTTCCGCTCCGGCATTTATCGCCTGTTCCGCGACTTGGCTCTTTGATGTGTCAATTGATACCGCAATATCAAACTTTTTTTTTAGTTCTGCAATAACGGGAACGACGCGATCGATCTCCTCGTCCGGACTAACTTTTTCACCGCCGGGTCGTGTCGATTCGCCGCCGACGTCAAGAATATCCGCACCTTCGATGACGTGTGTTTCCGCCTGTTTTAGTGCGTCGCCTAACGAAATAAATTTTCCGCCGTCTGAAAAACTATCGGGTGTGACGTTGAGAATCGCCATTACGCGAACGCGTTCCGAGAGATCAAATTCGCGCCGAGATGTTTTCCAAATTTGTGCCTTTAACATAATTTTAATGAATTTTGACGGAACACGTTGAAACGCGAACTGGTTTCGCCGTGCACGTGTAGGTCAAAAAGCAAAAGTCTGCGTAATGATAACAAAAAAAAACAGATGCGAATAAGTCTTCGCATCTGTTCGATTTCGAAAGTTTTTACCTTTTACGCGGTCGCGGGATTGTTCCCCGTTATCGGAGGCAGGATCGGTTTCTTAAACGGGTTCTTAGATTCTTCCGGACTTCCGTCGTCGTCCGTATCGGTGGTCTCATCCTCGGCATCAAGCGGCAAACCCGCCACGACACGTCTGATCTGCACGCTGTCGAGCGTTTCGCGTTCGAGAAGTGCCTCTGATAGGCGGACCATAGCTTCAGAATTTCCGCTGATCACCTCACGCGCGCGGTCATATTGTTCCGCAATGATCTTATTAACTTCCCGATCGATCTTGATAGCTGTTTCTTCCGAATAATCTCGATGCTGATTAATTTCGCGTCCGAGGAAAATTTGCTCTTCCTTTTTCCCGAATGTCAAAGGTCCGAGTTCACTCATCCCGTATTCGCAAACCATCGCCTGAGCAAGATCCGTAGCGCGCTCAATATCATTTGATGCGCCGGTTGTTACATTTGCTTCCCCGAAATAGATTTCTTCAGCAATGCGTCCACCCATCAAAATAGCTATCTGACTCATCAAATATTCCTTCGTGTGACTATGCCTGTCTGCTTCCGGAAGCTGCATCGTTACACCTAATGCCATTCCACGCGGAATTATCGAAACTTTATGAACGGGATCCGCTTGCGGCACCTTGAGCCCGACAAGGGTGTGCCCTGCTTCGTGATAAGCCGTGAGTTTCTTTTCCTCATCGGACAGGACCATGCTCTTACGCTCGGCTCCCATCATCACCTTGTCTTTTGACACCTCGAAATCCGCCATCGTAACCACCTTTTTGTCAAAACGGGCGGCATTTAGCGCGGCTTCGTTTACAAGGTTCGCAAGATCAGCACCGGTAAACCCTGGAGTCCCACGCGCAATGATGTTGATGTTGACATTCTCATCTAGCGGAATTTTGCGGGTGTGAACTTTCAAAATTCCTTCTCGGCCTTTGATATCCGGCCGTCCAACCATCACACGACGGTCAAATCGTCCCGGTCTCAATAACGCCGGGTCAAGCACGTCAGGGCGATTGGTTGAGGCAACTAGAATCACGCCGTCATTCGATTCAAAACCGTCCATTTCAACGAGTAGTTGATTCAAAGTTTGCTCTCGTTCATCGTGTCCGCCGCCAAGTCCGGCTCCGCGGTGGCGTCCAACGGCGTCAATCTCGTCAATAAAAATTATGCATGGAGCATTCTTCTTGCCCTGGTCGAAGAGATCACGGACTCTCGAAGCGCCAACGCCTACGAACATTTCAACGAAATCCGAACCCGAAATCGAGAAAAACGGTACATTCGCTTCGCCTGCAACTGCTTTTGCAAGCAGAGTTTTACCTGTCCCCGGAGGTCCGACCATCAAAACGCCCTTGGGAATTTTTCCGCCAAGTTTTTGAAATTTCTGCGGATCTTTTAAGAACTCAATTATTTCCTGGAGCTCTTCTTTCGCTTCCTGAACTCCGGCGACATCCTTAAACGTCACTCTTTTTTGCTGATTGTTCAAAAGCTTCGCTTTAGACTTACCGAAACTAAGCGCTTTGTTGCCGCCCGCCTGCATTTGACGAAGAGTGAAAGCTAAGAAGCCAAAAATCAATAAGAAAGGCAGGATTTGAATGATCAAGAGCCATCCCCAACCCGTCGAGGTGGGCTCCTCGGTGGTTTCGACCGGCGTAGTTGAATTTGCTTTGTTGAATTCCGTAATATTCGTAAGCAGAGTTTCGCGTATCGGATCGCTGCCGATTGTCGTGATAAATTTGTTATCACTTTTGTCGGTGAATTCGACCTGCGACTGACCAAAATCTGCCTTTTTAAAATCCTTGTTGTTTATGCGCGTGATTGCTGCGTTTATACTCAAGTCTTTCGGCGGACTGGACTGTTTGTTTTGTAAAAACCACACAAATAGCAGTGCGCTCGAAATTATCATCAACCACAATAAACCTTGTTTTGCTTTAGAACTCAACTTATAGCCTCCAATTGCTTAATCCAACAGATTCTTTGATGAAGATTCCTCTTCCAAAGTTCGTCATAATCCGATTCGAACCCATGTTCAAACCCCAACCTCTAATTGTAGTTGTCGAACACTCATTTTTCAACCTGATTCTGTTCATAAAACAACATTCCGTCACGTTTCACAACGCATTTTCCACCCGGGAGCTCTGTTTTTCTGCCGCTTTTCCGGCTGTTTACGAGCGACATAATCGCATTAATATGCGTTTGATTGATTCTTCGAAGGTTGCCTCGTCGCCCTAACAACCAATATCTAATGAGTCGGGTCCCTTCGTGCTTAGAAAACGAGTCGAATGTTTTTATCGGTAGATTCGGGTTATCGACGAGCGCCTGGGTGAAAAGAAGCTCATCGAATGCTCGCAGCGCGACTGCCTCGTCACGCAGAAGAATTGCGGTTCGGGATAGGGTGTCAACGATATTCGGATTGAATTCCTTCAGAACCGATAAAAGCTTCTTTCGTACCCGAACCCGCGCGAACCTCATATCATCGTTCATCGCATCTTTTCGAAAGTTGATTCCTTGAGATCTGATGAATCCTTCTGTGTCCTCTCTATAAGCCCAGGTCAATAGTGGACGAGCGATTATCACTTTTTTTTGAGATTCGCGACTTTCACGATGGTCAAATTCATTTTGATAAACGTCCCTTAACGGAGCCATACCCGAGAGCCCCTCAATTCCGCTTCCGCGGACGAGATTTAGTAGAAGGGTTTCCGCTTGATCGTTCTTCGTATGGGCCGTTAGAATAGTCGAGCAGCCTTTTTCCAAAGCCGTTTCTACCAAAAATCGATAGCGTGCATCCCTTGCCGATTGTTCGAGATTACCCATTTCCCTTAACTTGCCGTCTATTACAATTCCTGACACAATTTCAAAGCCGAGGTTTGATGAAAAGCTCTGAACAAATTCTGAGTCCGCCGTGCTGTCCTTACCGCGCATCTGATGATCAAAATGTCCAACGAAAAAATGATTCTTCATTTTTTCTAGATTGATAAGTTGTCTGATGCCCAGCGCAAGTGCCGAGGAATCCGCACCGCCGGATACGGCTATAAGTATTTTTTCGCCTTCGAAGGGCAGACCAAGACTTCGCCATTCGGTGATCAATTTTCGAGTAAAATCATCCATAATTCATGGTTCGGACAGGACAGATGATTATAACGACAAAACTCGATATTGTTTAAGCACGAAAAATGCCGCCGTCGATCATCACTTTGCGCATGCGACAATCAAACGGCGACATCTGCCCTGCCTTTCGGCGGAACAATTTTAGTTAACAATAAAAATTTGGGTAAAAAAGAATTTCCCCTCGTCGGTTTTCGCCATTCCTATTGCAGACTCTTTCCACATCCTATTCAATAGATTCTTTCGGTGTCCGTCTGAAAGCATCCATCTTTGCACAACGAAATCTGCCGGGTTTGAAAAGCCCTGACAGAATGCGATGTTTTCGCCTATCGACTTCCATTTATCGAGACCGAAATCTATCGCGCGTTGGTCGACCATTCTTCCGTTTAACCCGACATGACTGAAGAAATCATGTTTGGCCATGTTCTCTGAATGCTGGCGGGCTAGCTTCGCTGCATCATCACTCCAAATGAGTTTTGCCAGACCGTTCTCGTTACGTTTTTGGTTGATGAAATCAAACGTTTTTCTCTCAAGATCAAAATCAGTTGGTTCAAGAATTTTTAGAGAAGTCTTATTCGCAGACGTTTCAGACTTTTTTACATATCTGATACCGGGGGTGGCTTCCGTTGGGGCTGAGGAAATGTACCGGAGCCTGACTTCACTTTTAACGGAGGCGTCTTGTGCAGGTATATTCACGGAAAAGACAAGCAATAAAGAGCTTATGATTGCTACGAACTTGGGAAAGGAATATCCGCTGGTGGATCGTCTAACTTTCATTTTTGACCTCATTTCGGTAGCCAGACAATCTCGATAGAGATTCACGGCTTTGCGTTCACCCGCATCGCTGCAGGGTTGCGTTTATCGTATGAGATCGGTTCAAGGTGAGTGAGCCGCTCAATCTACGACAGCTTTTACGAAATTTCATAGAGAAATTCCGCTATTTAAACAAAAATAAGAATAACTCAATTATTCCAAATAAATTTAAATCAAAAATGCTGCCAAAACTCTTTATAGATAAGAGTTACTGCAGCATCTATTCGATATTCTTTTTCTAATTATCGAGTTAGTTTGGTCTTCAAACGGTCGGAATCGTCAGAATTTAAGGAAAGTGTGAGTGCTTTTTGCCAAACCTGTTTCGCTTCTTCCAATTTTCCGCGTTTTCGAAAGACATCTCCGAGATGTTCTAATATCGTCACCGAGGTTGCATTAAATCTCGAAGCTTTACGCAAATAGAGCTCTGCTTCGTCTAAGCGATCAAGTTTATAATATGCCCAACCCAAACTATCAAGGTATGACGAATTTCTTGGCTCTATTTTTACCGCGTTTGAGATTAAACTTAAAGCTTCTTCAAGATTCTTATCTTGCCTAAGCAAAAGATATCCCAGATTATTCAGTGCAATGGGATAACCTGGAGATTGCTCAATAATTTCCCTGAGATTCTTTTCCGCATTGTCGTAGCGTCCAAAGGACTGCTCAATAAACGCCAGGTTTAATTTAGCTATCTGTTTTTTTTCGGCATTATCGGCTGCCTTGAAAGCGCTTTGAATAGAGCCTAACGCCCGCTCTTCCAAACCTGCCGTTACATAAAGTGACGAAAGAAAAAGGTAATTTGAAAAATCATCGTACAAGATTTCCAATTCATTTTTCCGCCGTTTACTTACGAGCAAATTATCGATCAGCCTTGCACCTTCATCCACGCGATCAAGTTTGACTAAAATTGATGCCTCGCGACGCAAAAACCCAACATCGTCAGGTGATTTCGACCTTGCATCCCGCACCGATGCCAGGGCAGCCTCCATTTTTCCGCCTTCAACTAATAGATCGATTCGCTGCTTATCGATCTCGGAATTGTTATTACCCAAAAGTGTTTTCGAATCCCTTAATAATTTTTCCGCCTCTTCTCGTCGATTAGCCTTTCGAAGAGCTTCGACCATTTTATTGATGACGCGTATCGCGAAGTCTTTGTCATCATCCGCGACGTTCCCCTTACCGGTTATTCCTCGGATCGCGAGCGCTTTCCGGTATGCGGTGAGAGCTTCATCAGTACGGTTGGATTCCGCGAATATGTCACCTATCGCAAGTTGAAACTTAGAGGCAGAGAACCTATTCCCAACCACAGATTTACGTACTGCGTCTTCCAATACCTGAACTGCTCCGTCAACCTCACCGGCCTTTGCTATCGTCTCGGCAAGCAATTGAACGAGAGTTTGATTATCCGGATTCGCGAAAACTGCTTGTCTCAGGGCGTTTACGGTCAGTTCCAGGTTCGCCTCATCCGCCTGTTCGAGCGCTTGACTTAGAAGGTCGATTGCTTCCTTGTTCCCCGGCTCAACCGACACCTCACGGGTTAATATCTCAAGAGCTTCTTTCGAGTTTCCTGCCTCGAGCAATGCCCCGCCGAGCTGGGTCGACGCAGCAGAAACCGAGAGTCCCGTCGCGCCCTGCATGATACTTGCGTAAAAATCGATATCAAGTGGAGCCGCGGATGACCGCCATTTACGAAGAGCATCGATTCGATTGACCTTCTCACCCGAAGCGCCATACAATGCGCTCAAAAACGCCCATGCCTCGGCATTTCTGGGATCAAGGCGACCAATTTCGTTCCACTCCGCAATCGACATTTTTATCAGGTCGGAATTAACCTTGCCCCGACCTAAATTACTTTTTAAGGTATAAAGCCTTGCGAGAAATCTGTGTCCACCAAAGTTATCAGGATCAAGTTTTATCGCAATTTCGGAAAGCATAATCGCTTCATTAATGTCTTGTTTCGACCCCATTAATGACAACTCGGCAAGCGCAGTATAACCCTCTGCTAATTTAGGATTTAGCTCAACCGCATTCTGCAGGGCATTTTTCGCAAGGGACTCATATCGGAGTTTTGTCGCTTCAGATCTGGACCATTTGATTTTCCAAAGATATCGCTGACCTTCGAGGAGTTTTGCATAGGAGTCTTTACGAATTTCCCGGGATATCGGTGAATCAGCCGAAAGATTAAGATTTTTTTCCAGAACAGCCGTGAGATTCGAAGGAGTAGGCGTTGCGCTAGGGCTTGGTTGATCGATATCCGTATCCTGCGCGTAAGCGCTTAAGGACAACGCAAAAATGACCGCAGCTCCAAAAATAATAAAACTTCTCTTCATGTTACTCCTGTCGCATACCCTCTTACTCCGGATTCTCCGGAACGGCATAACTAGCCGTTAATTCTTTCATTTACTTTTTTCCGGTGTACGTATCGAAATTACGGTCGTTAACGATTTGGGAATTTGCGAGTCCTTCAAATCTCCCTGATTTTCAATGACCTGATCGATGAGTTCGAATTTTGTTTCGTCGAATTTTTTCGTCATTAACACTCCGTCCTTATCGATTGTGAGCGGATAAATACCTAGAAATTCATTCTTGAAATTATTGAAAAAAGAAGCCTTTTCTTCGGGAAGGACTTTTAATCTTTCCGGATTTGGTTCCGGAATTTTTGCTCCGATCAGCTCAAGTTGCTCTTTCGCCTCTTTAACGTGATCGCTGTTGGGATAGTCGCGAACGATATCTTGAAAGTAGCGCGCCGCCTGATCAGTTTCTTCCTCCAGTAAATATGTCACCGCGAGTTTGTAGAGCGCCTCATCCATAAAGCTGAAATTCGGATATTTCTCAAGTATTTCCAAATAACGCGACTGCGCTCCTTTTAAACCGCCTTTTTCCTGCTTGACTGAAAGCTTGTAGTAGAAATTACCAACATACAGATTATGTAGACCGAGGTTGTCCTGAACTTCACCCAAACGCGCCTCAACGAGCGGGCGTAACGACGAATTTGGGTATTGCTGGAGAAGCGCCTCCAACCTTTGCTCAGCTTTCTTTGCCTTGGAAATATCCCGGTCAGGAAGGCCAATTTGCCGCATTTCGGATTCCGCAACCTTTAACAAAACTCTGTCCGCGAGAGGATGCGTCCGAAAAAATGTCCACCAATCCTGGTAATTTGCAGCTGCCTGGATAAGAGAACTCGTCGAACCTTCCAAATAGAAAGTATCGGCAACCGCAAGCTTTGCCATCGGCAAGTAAGGTGAGTCAGGGTAGGTTGAAATAATCGTCTGGAAAAGAAGTCTGCCGACCTCGAAGTTTCTTTTTCTGACTTCGCGTGTTGCAACAATAAAAAGTTCCCTGTCGCGTCCCGGGGTCACCGTTCCGATCAAGTCTTCAAACTCATCAGTTCCGCCGCCAAAAATGCCCAAAAACTTTTTCTTCTTTTTCTTTGTACGTGCCTTTCCTTCCTGAGAAACTGGCTGCGATCGAAATTCAGCGGTCTCGAGAAGTGCTTTATCGGCCTTGGCTTGAAACTTCGAAACGTCTTCCTCAAGCAAAGCAATCTCTTCGATTTCAACCTTCTCGGCCCTGCCAAGCTTTCCAAGCGTGGTATTCACTTCATTAAGCATTTTCGAGGAATCTTTTTCCAACGAAACAAGACGACCAAGTGGTGTTTCAGGATTATTTTCATCGTTCTCGTCGCTTTTATCCCGCTTCATTACAGATGCACTTGTCTTCAAAGAAGTTCGAAGGGTTTCGAGCTTCTGACGCATTATTTCAAGCCTTTGGGAAGGTGTTCCTGTTTGCGCAATTGCTGATCCGAGCAATGCTGTCAAAACGAGACCAATGCTAATTGCCCTAAATATCGTAAATTTCATAATTCCCTCTAATAATCAATCTGCTATGAATCGTCAAACCCAAACAGTTGCCGCGTCAATCATTTGTCTAACCGCTTCGGTTGGCTTTCCACCGCCGAAAACAGCCGACCCGGCTACTATGATTTCCGCCCCGGCCTCAACAATTTCTGCGATATTTTCCTGATCAACACCGCCATCAATTTCTATTTTGCAGTCAAACCCGCGTTCCTGAATCATCGCGCGTAACCGTCTTAACTTGTCTAAAGAAGTTGAAATGAATTTCTGGCCGCCAAATCCAGGATTTACCGACATCAGAAGAATAAAATTGGCGAACGGAAGTATTTCTTCAAGCGTACCAAGCGGTGTGCCAGGATTGATTGCAACCCCGGCTTTCGCGCCAGCTTCCTGAATCGCCGTAACCGTTCGCTGCAGGTGTGTATCTGCTTCGACATGAACCGAAACCATATCTGCACCTGCCTCAACAAACTTAACCGCATACCGGCTCGGCTCTTCGATCATCAAATGACAATCAAGCGTCATATCGGTGGCCTTTCTGAGCGACTTTACTACTGGTATTCCAATCGTAATGTTTGGAACAAATTGCCCATCCATTACATCCACGTGTAAAACCTTTGCTCCACCTTCTTTGACCGCGCCAATTTCGTCGGCGAGACGGGAAAAGTCCGCAGATAGGATTGAAGGCGCAATTTCAAACATATTCATTATCTTTGTTCTAGTTTTCTTAGTTGCAGTTGAAAGTACTCTAGTTGCTTATCCGCGGTCGCGTTGTTCCGCCATCTTTCGGTTTAGTTGGTTTCGGTTGTTTTGGCTTTACATTATCCGGTTTTAGCTTCGGGGGCGGAGGCACCCTTGTGTCAGGTTTCGGTTTTCCGTCAGCCGCCGGTTTTTGGTCTGTTTGATTCGTTGTCTTCGCGTCGTCTCCGCTACCTGGGGCTCCGGTGGTTCCCGGTTCGTCAGTGGTCGGTTTATCAATTACGTCCCGAGTTTTATTTGTCGTTTTTGGTTTGCTTCTGGCTTTCTTTTTCGCCTTATCAGTTTTTAGTTCGGGGAGGTCCTTAATCTCTTCAATCACTTCTTCGTCATCTTTCAATTCAGCCGGTGCCTCATTACCGTCGGGATTTGCCTGTGCAACTACGACCGAGATCATTAGCCCGGTTTTTGCAATCGTGCCAGCTTTAGGACGTTGCTCTAGAATTGTATTTGGCGCTTCTTCGCTATACCTTGACGAAATTTTCTTTATTCGCAAACCATTTGCCGCCAATTCGTCTCCTCCGACATTAAAATTCTTTCCAACAACTTTCGGAATCGTAATTTCATTACCCTTGAGCTGGAGATAACCAACTCCCAAAACTCCGACGATAAAGGTTGCCGCTAGTGCACCTATGATCAAGAGTCTTCCGATAGCCGAAGCGCCTTTTTGCAAAAAATCCATAAATCAATACCTTTGAAAACAATCCGAAAATAAAGCGGAAGTTTATCACTTTTCAAAATAATCCCAAAACCCCATTTCTAAGCCTTTCGCATCAAAACTGCGACGAAAAACCCATCCATAGACTCATGTTGGGGAAATGTTCTAACAAACCCTTCTAATGTTATAAAGCGATCGTCAAAAACGGGAGGCAATTTACAATAGCCTTTGTTATTTAAAAGGAATTCGTTAATAACGTCTTCATTTTCAGCTCGTTCAAGCGAACAAGTCGAATAAATTATTCGCCCTCCATCCTTAATGACCTTCGATGCGTTTTCAAGTATTGATAGTTGTTTACGAGATAATTCCGCGAAATCCGCCGGATCGAGAAAATATCTGATTTCAGGATTGTGCCTTATCGTGCCGGTTCCGGTACACGGCGCGTCGATCAGGATGGTGTCAAAGGTATCGTCGGCAAAAGGCAGCGAATCCATCGCGTCGTACCTGACAATATGGGAGTCTTCGATACCTTGTAATTCTATATTACTTTTCAATGATTGAATTCTGTGTGAATGAAAGTCGCCGGCTACCGCAAGCTTGCGATTTCCCTCAAAACCCGCCAGAATTTGGGTGAATTTACTGCCTGGTGAGGCGCACACATCCAAAAAATTTTCGTTTTCGCCAAGGTTTACGAGATTGCCAACCAATTGGGATGCAGCATCTTGAAAATAGATAAACCCGCTTTCTGCCAATTCGCGCAATTTTTCGTCCGAACGACGCACCTGATAAAGGGTTGTGGCACGATCGGATATTACGGAACCTTTTGCATGAGAAAAATGGTCAAGAATTTCATTCCTCAGTTTCTCAGAACTCTTGAAATATTTTCTGGTCAACCGAAAGTAGGTCTCAGGAATTTTGTTATTTGCTTCCGCAATCTCTTGTGCCTCTTTTTCCCCAAACTGTGCGATCCAGTGCTCTAAGAGCCATCTGGGATGGGAGGATGCAATCGACAAACGCGTCACCGAATCCTCAGCGCTAACGTCAACTTTTCCCCGCGAGGCGCGCCTCAATACTGCATTAACCAAGCCGCTTGCCGACCGTTTCTTAAAAGCCTTAACAAGATTCACGGATTCATTTATTGCAGAGTAATCCGGAATCTTATCTAAATAATATAGTTGATACAGTCCGATCCTGAGTGCGGTCATTACCTCAGCGTCAAAATTGGCCAGCTTTTTCTTTGTAAATGTAAAGATCACATGATCGAGGTAGAGTTTTTTTCGAAGTACGCCAAGGGTTATCTCGTGACAAAGAGCAGAATCCTTGGGTCCAAGCTCCTTTTCGAACTTCGGCAGAAGGATCGAGGAAAACGCTTTTTCAGTTTCAATGCGATTTAGAATTTCAAACGCGGCTCTTCTGGAAGGCGATATTTTCATAACTTCATGGAAATCTACGCGTTATTTTTCTCACTCGAAAAGTCCTTGGCAATTCCTTTTTTGAGCCGTTTATCGACCGAGACTCGTTCGTCAAATACGAAACATTCGCCTTCCCACAAGCTATCTTTGCCGGAAGTTTCGGCGAGATAGCGCAGAATTCCGCCGTCGAGCTGATAAACATCGGCGAACCCTTGCTCCTTCAAATAAGGCGCAAACTTTTCACATCGAATCCCTCCTGTGCAAAAAATCGCGACCTTCTTGTGCTTTTTAGGATCGAGATTTTGCTCGACAAATTCCGGTAATTCGTTAAAACTTCCGGTCTGGGGATTTACCGCGCGTTTGAACGTCCCAACCCGGTGTTCATAGTCGTTGCGAACGTCAAGAACCATCATTTCAGGGTCCTGAAGTAACTCGTTCCATTTTGCACTATCGACGTGCGTGCCAATTCCAACCTTAATATCAACTTTTTTTCTAAGCGTGACAATTTCTTCTTTTATTTTTACTTTTTGCCGTTTAAATGCCATTTCTTCGTGAAAAGACGACTTACCGCGAATACGAGTATTGAATATATTCTCAACTTTTGCCAAAAACAGCTCGATATCATCTCGCGTCCCGCAAACCGTCGAATTAAAACCTTCTTCCGCAATGATCACAGTTCCGTAAACCGAATTTTCAAGCATCGTATTTTTTAACGAACTCTTGATACTTTCGAGATTCGATAAAGCCCGAAACTCGTAAAATGTTATGACTTGAAACTTCATGAAAACAAAAATAACGTTTTTCTGCTTAACTTAATCCCGCGCCAGCCTCAATCCGAACACCATTCAGAAAATCGTTAACATTCATTCGTCGTTTTCCGGCAAGCTGCAATTCGACTATGCGTAAATATGTTTTGCTGCCACACTTTACAATGATTTCCTCATTATTTACATTAACAATTTCTCCTGGCATTCTGCTGTCGTTAGCGGAACAATCAGCAACCTCCGAACGCCAGATCGTCAGCTTCTCCAGATTATGATTCGTGAAGCTTCTTGGAAACGGTTGAAATCCGCGCACTCGATTCGAGATATCAGTTGCCGTCATACTCCAATCAATAATACCGTCTTCTTTTGACATCATCGGGGCAAGAGTCGCGTCATCATCGTCTTGCTCGACAGGCTTAAGATCGTCAAGCCGCGATAGCGTTTCACTCAATAGATCGGCACCCAGGAGTGACAGTCGATCCATCAGTTCGATAGAATTTTCATTTTCACCAATCGCCGTCTCTCGCTGCAGTAAAATGTCTCCAGTATCCAGGCCGCGATCCATTTTCATCGTGGTAACTCCTGTATTTGTTTCCCCGTTTACAATTGCCCAGTTCACCGGCGCGGCGCCCCTATATTTCGGTAAAAGTGAAAAATGAAGGTTGATGCAGCCATTTGGAAACGCATTCAAGTAAGATTGCGATAAGATCCGTCCGTATGCTACGACAACAGCGACGTCGGCGTCATGAGACTTGAACAAGCCGATACTCTCTTTATTTTTGATTTTTTCTGGTTGGACGACCTTCAGCCCTTTTCGAAGCGCATATTCTTTCACGGGCGGCGAGGTCACCTTATTTCCACGTCCCGAAGGACGATCGGGCTGAGTCCAGACGGCGACAACCTCATGCCCATCTTCAATAATTTTTTCAAGCGCAGGAACCGCAGCCTGTGGTGTCCCCATAAAAACAATCTTCATTTAAAAACCTGCCGGCCTATTCTCGTCATCTAAACTTCTTGCCACTAATCGTTCATCATTTCTTAAGTCTCATTGCATCCTGCATCACATAAAATATCCAGTTTTGTTCCATTAATCCGTGAAACATCCAGGCGTTCGCACCGTCGGCGAAAATCGCAACGTCCTCGCCGCCGTGTGATTCTGAGGATTTCGGTATCGCCACCTCTTGTTTGTAATCCGGATTTGTTACTTGTTCATCAGTTAGCAAAGGTCGATCACCTTCGACATAACCGGGACCATTGGCATAACCGAGGGTCGTAAAAGGCTTTTTGCTCTTATCCAATGCGGCGTTCGACTCCGTTGCTCCATCCGGGCCGACTTCCCGTACCAAGCCTAAGATGTTATTCCCGCGAGCCGGATATCCGGCAATTGTTAACGTATGGCTATGATCCGCAGTGACGATTATCAGCGTGTCCTTTAAATTTACTTTCTTTTTCGCCGCTCGAACAGCGTTTGAGAGCTCAATTGTGTCAGTAAGCGCGCGAAATGCGTTTCCATCATGATGTGCATGATCTATTCGCCCGGCTTCAACCATTAAGAAAAACCCTTTCTTGTTTTTTGAAAGAATTTCAATCGCCTTAGAAGTCATTTCAGAAAGGGAAGGCTCTCCCGCCTTATCCTTTGGGCGATCATACTCATAATTTAGGTGCGACGGTTGAAAGAGTCCCAGGAGATGGTCAGTTTTTCTCGGGTCAATTTCATCAAACTGTTTCTTATTCCAGACAAAAGCTGAATTCTTATATTTCGATTGCCATTCCTCGGTCAAGTTTCGTTTATCCAATCGTTTCCCGATCGCTCGCGCTTCATCCGGATATTCAGGATCCCGCATCTCCTTTGGTATAAAATTCATACGACCGCCGCCCATCGCGACCTCCAAACCGTCACCATAGGGAAACTCAATAAGCTGGCGCGCAATATCGGAGAAACCGGCATCATATGCTTCCTTTCCATACTGCAAAACGTCGGCATCCGATTCCCAATCTCGATCCGGAGTATGGGCAAAACAAGCAGCCGGGGTCGCGTGAGTTAAACGCGCCGTTGAAACTACACCGGTAGATTTACCGTTTTCCTCAGCCATCTCAAGAAATGTTTTTGTTATATTTACCTGGGAAGCTTTGTAGTCTCCTCTCGATACGTTTTGATTTACGGAAATCAATCCTTCGTTTGTCTTGAATCCGGTCAACATTGCGGCCGCCGTCGGCGCTGAATCTGAGGTTTGTTGATTGGTACTGTATGTTTTTGAGAGTGCCGTAAAAGGAAATCTTTCGAACGAGAGATAATTTTCTTCACCGCTTTCACCGCGCAATTGCCCTTCGAGAATTCTCGAAGCCGTCAATGTAGAAATGCTCATCCCGTCACCGATAAACAAAATCACGTTTTTTGCTTTTCGACGTTTAAATTTCGTTTTGCGTCGTTCATTTACGGCATTTAACCCGTCGCGTTCCCATGTTTGCGGGGATTCTACCCGTTTTACGGGAAACCCGGTTTGGGTCGTTTGCGAAATGACAGGAAGTACCATTCCAAGAATAACCAACAGGTTCACAATAGTTCCAAAATATTTTTTTTTCATTAACTTTCTTCCTTCAGGCAATAACGTCTTTAGTATAAGAATCAATTTCCACTAAGAAGCAACGCATCAAATAAAAATCCCCGCACCCGGCGGTCAAAGCCGGTCGCGGGACTCTCCAGCAACTTATTCGATGGAATCAGTAACCGCAGTGATAATTCGAACCCTCGAAAACCAATTTCCAAACGCCCGCTTTTCGTTGATAAACATTGAAAGAGCTGCCTTCAAAGCCCTGTGTCCAGGTAAAAATTTCACTTACCCCGTCCTGATCAATATCAAAAACATCTAACAGGAGCTCGTTGTATATTCCGTCTTCTAGAGCCTTGATTTCACCGCTCATAACCTCGGTGTCCTTTTTCCGTTGAAATTCGCTGTGCGAAAAAAAATATTTTCCGTTTTTGGCTTGATTGGCGATGAAAAAAAGAAGCCCTCTTTCCTTTTCCCCCAGAGGTATCCAAAAACTTCCGACCTGCTCTGCCTTACCATCGCCATCCACATCCAAAGCCGTTAGGTTATGATATTTCATTCCACTAATCTGATCTTTCGCGACTTTATGTTTGGCAAGTTCCAGCCGAATCAATGCTTCGATCTCATTTCTCTCAGCTCTTGTCGGCAACCGGCGAACGTCTGACCCAGCTTTCTTGATCGTCATATCGGTCGCAAGACCCATCACAAATCCGTTAATATTGGTTCGCTCCGTTCCGACTTCAATAGACGCGATATTTGAACCACATTCGCTAGCCGGATCAAATCCGGTAACTTTTACGTCACCATTTTCTTTACCACCAAAAATTAACTTGAATTTTGATCCCTTTTTATAGTAAATATCACCGAATGCTTTCTTTCTGGCAGTTTCATCGCTTCCATCTACGGTCGCGCTAAGCTTTCCCTTTTCGATGAAGGCGATAGGTTCAAGTGAAGATCCATTATTCAAA
This sequence comes from Pyrinomonadaceae bacterium, assembly GCA_037969475.1. Lineage (GTDB taxonomy): Bacteria > Acidobacteriota > Blastocatellia > Pyrinomonadales > Pyrinomonadaceae > Aridibacter. Next base: position 32,120 of record JBBKXN010000116.1, read on the forward strand.
ACTGCAAATATCGCTGTTTTCTTTTGCGGAGTTTTTGACTGCCCAATGTTTACCGAAACAAACGCGCTAATCGCCAAAAGCCATAAGAATAGGCTTCTTAAGTTACTATTTTTCATAATTTTATTCCGATTACGATTTCTCCGCGATCGATTTCCCTTGCATAAACTGCAGCAAATATTCGCGCCCACCTGCTTTTGAATCGGTTCCGCTCATATTAAAACCGCCGAAAGGATGGACACCTACCAAGGCACCCGTGCATTTACGGTTTAGATAGAGGTTTCCGACGTGAAAATCCCTGCGTGCCTGTGCGAGACGTTCTTTGCTGCCTGAGTATACGGCACCCGTCAAACCATATTGGGTATCATTCGCAATTTCGAGCGCGTGATCATAATCATCCGCCTTAATTACTGCCAAGACCGGCGCGAAAATTTCTTCCTGCTCGATCGTCGTCTTGGGTTTCACATTATCGATAATTGTCGGCTCGATGTAAAAACCGTCCTCATCAGAAGCCTTTCCACCTGCGACTACTTCCCCGCCTTCCTCAATTCCCTTTTCGATATAGCGCGTCGCTTTATCATAAGAATTTTGATTTATTACGGCGCTCAGGCTCGTGTCTGCTTCGGTCGGCAATCCGAGTTTGAGTTTTTCAGTAAGCGCGACGACTTTCTCCATCAACTCATCGTGAACCTTTTCATCGACGATCAATCGGGAACAGGCCGAACATTTCTGCCCCTGAAACCCAAAAGCTGCCGCGACGACCCCGGCTGCCGCTTCATCCAAATTCGCGTCATCCGCAACAACCGTCGCGTCTTTTCCGCCCATTTCGGCAACTACGCGTTTCATCCAGTTTTGCCCGTCGCGAGTTTTTGCTGCTTCCTCATAAATGTGCAGACCGACCGCCTTCGATCCGGTAAACGAGATAAATCGGGTTTTGGGGCTTTGTACCATTAGCTCACCAACTTTTGTTCCACTTCCGACAACAAAATTTACGACGCCGTCGGGTAAACCGATTTCTTCGAGCACTTCCATAAACTTATAGGCAATCGTCGGTGCGTCAGGCGAAGGTTTTAAAACGGTCGTATTTCCCGTAACTACCGCACTCATTGTCATCCCAGCCATAATTGCAAGTGGGAAATTCCAGGGCGGAATTATTGCACCGACCCCCAGCGGCACATATTCAAAG
>JBBKXN010000117.1:0-4017 GCA_037969475.1 Pyrinomonadaceae bacterium
GTAATGATCGACAGAGTATTCATGATTTTCTTCCCGCGGCAGAATCACGGTCCATTCCTCCATCGGCTGGTCCGCCGGAATATAACGATATTCACGCGAGGTTTTAGCATACGCGCCGAGAACGATCATTTTTCTATCACGTGTTTTTCCGACCCCGATATTAAATAGCAAGTCTTTTTCGTCATATAGAAGATCGTTCTTATCTGATCCGACCGTGTGCCGCCATAATTTATCGGTGCGTTTTGAAACCGGATCTTCCTGGGTTACGAATAAATAATTCCCGTCTCCTGACCATGCGGAGCTCGTGACACGCTCGATCTTATCAGCCAGTATTTCCCCGGTTTTCAAGTTTTTGATTTGAAGCGTGTACTGCCGATAACCGGTTGTGTCGGTCGAAAACGCAAGAAAATTGCCGTCGTCGCTTATGTCAAAATCCCCGATCGAAAAATATTCAAAACCCTTGGCCATTTCATTCTGGTCCAGCAAAACATGCTCGCCTTCACCGACGCGCGTTTTCGCCCGAACGTAAACCGGGTATTGCTGTCCCTCTTCGGTTTTCGAATAATACCAATAATCGCCGAGCTTATAAGGAACGCTCAAATCGGTCTGCTTAATTCGGCCGATCATCTCTTTGTAAAGGTTATCAACAAACCCTTTATGCGGATCCATAAAGCTTTCAGTATATTTGTTCTCAGCCGTCAGATAATCGATCACAGCCGAGTCTTTTTTATCATTGCGGTCGCGCAGCCAGAAATAATTGTCAGTTATTTCATAGCCGTGGATCTTTAAAACTTTGGGTTCTTTTTTTGCAACTGGTGGTTTCATATCTGTCTGAGCGGAAATTACCCTATCGCCAATACCTATCAAGATAAAGACGAAAAATAAACCGGAAATTACTTGTCTCATTTTTCCAAACTCCTTTTGTCATTTTTGGGGGAATGATTATTTAACTCTATTATTACGGCAATTTTACGGGATTGTTTCCATTAAACGAAACCCGCAGCATTGATTTCTGATCAACTAACCGGGATTTGACGAATTCCGGGAACATTTTATTAATTCGAACAATCATTGGAAGTATTGCGTTTGCATTTTGATACATACAAATCTTTTTTGTTAACACTTTGGGCATTTTACTCGTCTATACCAACAGCATTTTTATAAATTTCGAAAATATATCACGACGGGGAAATTAATTATTTTGATTTCGTATTTATTGACCGAACAGGAACTTAATTTTCATGTCAGAACGCGAGATGACCGGTAATCTGTTTTTGCTTGCAAAAGCGACAAATTCAAAGGCAAAACTGTCCGAAAAAAGACGGAAGGAGGTAGAGATCATTGAACGGATCTGTGCGGGCGACGATCATGCGTTTAGCCAATTTTACAGTCATTTCGCGCCTCTTGTCCATGGGATCTTGCTTGCAAGGCTTCCGCGTGATGAGGTCGCCGACATAGTGCAGGAAGTTTTCATGTCGGCTTTCGCGAATCTTCACAATTTGCGGGATACAACCGCCGGAGGCAGTTGGTTAGCGATGATCGCACGCAACCGGGCAGCAGAATTCTATCGGAATGGGAAACCGACTGAGGAACTTGCCGAAAATTTGCAAAGCAGACCGGTTCCAACTTCTGAGGCGCTTGAAGTATTGACCGTGATCAGATCACTGCCGGACGCCTATCGCGAAACATTGGTTTTGCGCTTAGTGGAAGGAATGACGGGACCGGAAATCAGTGAACAAACCGGGCTTACAGCGGATTCGGTACGCGTAAATCTGCATCGCGGAATGAAACTTTTGCGGCAAAAGCTTGGAATTGAGGAATAGAAGATGAAACAAGATTATCTTTGGGACAAAACGGGTAAGGATCCCGAAATCGAAAAACTGGAAAATTTGCTCTGTGAATTTAGCTTCAGTGGAAAGAAACTGAACGAAATGCGATCGCCGGAAATGACTGCCGAAAAATCCGCGCCGCGAAAGAGATTTGTTTTTGCGTTTGCGTTTGCATCCATTGTCGCTGTCGTAATTATTATGTTTGGAACTTTGACGCAGGTCACCGATGACAAAAGTGCTGCGGCCATCGAAGTTCCGAATAAATTCAAAGCCGAAAGTGCGACAGTATTGCCGGATGATCGACCGAAAATTGAGGTTGCGCAGATTGACGAAATAGCTAAAACAAAAAAAGCGTCGCTGAAACACGCGCAAAAGAGGATTGTAACAACGAAATATGCGCCGGAAAAAGCGGTTCATAAACTGGCAAACGAACCTGCCCGGGCCGGGCTAGTCAAACTAACCAAAGAAGAAAAATATGCTTACGGGCAATTGATGCTGGCACTTTCTATCACAAGCTCGAAACTGGGTTTGGTGAAGGACAAGATTGCCGGTGTCGAAACACAAGAAGTTACATTTAAGAAAACCGATAACAACAGGAGAAATTGATCATGAAATCATACAAAAAACAGCTGGTAAAAGTGATGTTACTTGTCCTTTTTACGCTAACTGCGATCGCCGTAAATGCTCAGGATGCAAGACTTCGATTTGAGAATCTGAATTATCTCGAAAACAAGGCAAATGAGATAATCGAAGTTAATATTGACGGAAAACTGCTTGCGTTAGCAAAGCGCGTTTTGGTTAAAGTAAATGACAAAGACGCCAAAAAAGTTGGCGAAGCGATCAAAGGCCTGGAAGGAATTTACGTTAGAGTTTACAACTTTGAGAAAGTAAACGATTACAACATGGCGGATGTCGATGCGATTCGCGCTCAACTGGAAGGCCCCGGATGGGAACGGCTTGCCAACGTCCGCAGCAAAAAGAAAAACCAGAAGATCGATGTTTTCACGATGTTTTCAGGCGATACGATGAGCGGCGTCGCGGTTGTAATTTCTGAAAACAAAAGCATTGCGCTTGTAAACGTGATCGGTCCGATCGACATCGATCTTCTCGCCGAAATGAGCGGACGGTTGAATATTCCAAAAATTGAGATCGAAAAAGATGATAAGGAGTAAAAATGATGTTTGACCGAAGAAAACTTGTCGCTGCATTCGCGCTCTTTATTATATTCGGATCATTTGCTGTTTCGACCGCAGACGCCAGGCGAAATGAATTTGACGCCGTCTGTGATCAGATCGAATCTAAGTTTCAGGCGAAAAAAGTGAAAATTCCATTTATGTGGCTCGCCCGATTCGCGGTCGGAATTGTCCGTCCTGCCGGGGTCAAAAGTTTTAAGGTAACGACTTACACGGATTTGAAATTTACCAGGGAATCGCTGGATCAGGAAATGCGATCCGTGATGCGCGATTCATTCAGCCAGGATTGGAGCCCGATCCTGCGAATTCGTTCGAAAGGCGGTGAGCAAGTTTACATGAATATGCGCGAATCGGGGAATAGCATCAAGATCCTTGTCGTTACGGTTAACAACGATCAGGCAACTGTAATTCGTGCCAAATTCAATCCTGATAAACTGGCAGATTTTCTTGACAACCCGAAGATCTTTGGAATTTCTCTTGACCTTAATGAAAAGGCAGAAAGCATTGATGAACAAGATACCGTTATCAAAGAAAATGAACCGATCGAAATAGTGAATGACGAGAATTAGATTTCTCGAACTTGGAATTTAACCCGGGAACTGCATTAGAGTCAGTTGATATTTTTGGAAAGGATGTTGAAATGCCGCTGGTTCGAATCCGCAAGTTGATTGCTGCCGATTTTTTGCCCCCGAAGGCGGCCTGAGTTAGTGGCCTCGGCTGAAACCCGATGGGAAATGGAAATTTGACTCCGACAGTTTGATATCGCCCGTTAAATCCTAAAAACTACAAATTAAAACCTGTTCGTGACCAAAATAGGTGAGTTGGCAGTACTTCCTATCGCGTATTGTCGGTCTATCGCGGATTACGCATTTGAAAAAACGAATGGAGATGGTTTCGATTCGTTCGCAGCGGGTATCCGATCTATGTTTCTTCATACGTAATTTGAATAACCCTTTGCGTTCTTTGCGGATAACTTTGCGTTCTTTGCGTTTAAA
>JBBKXN010000118.1:0-2653 GCA_037969475.1 Pyrinomonadaceae bacterium
CAAATGAAGCGCGCGTCGCGCCACCTGCATCCGCGAAGCCCCAGCGTTCGGGCGAGGTGATCCAGAGCAGGTTCAGCACCAGCAGGATCCCGCCGCCCATGTAGCCAAGCGCATAGCCGGAGGCCGACAGCCGGTCGAGCTGGTCATCGTCGGCAACGTGTGACAGGAGCGAGTCGTAGAAGACGTTGGCGCCGGCGAAACCGATGTTGGCCAGGATGAAGAGCCCCGAGGCCAGTAGCCAATCCCCCTCCTGGATGAAGTAGAGGGTAGCCGTGAAGATTACGCCGAGCGTGATGAAGGCGCCCATGAACACGGCAACCACCATGGCGGGAATCAGCGCGGAAAAGCCGAATATCGACGAAAATCTGTAAAAAAAGGGAGCGACCATCGCTCCCCTTCTTGTTGCCGTCAATATTCATTTGTTAACTTATAGTTTGTTGCCGCCCTTGCCATGTCGCGCAGGGCTTTGATCTTGTCATGTGCGTCTTTGACCGCTGTCGCCTGAGTTTGCACGATCGACCGAACGTTTGCAGGAAGTTCCTCTTCCAATGCATTTTGATAAGCGCTAACCGCAGAATCTTCACCCCGTTCGCATTCGTTAAGAATGGCTTTTTCGTCCTGCCCGGTAATCGCTGATTTCAGATTCATCCAGCCTTGATGGATTGTTCCCGAAAAACTGCCTGAATCTTCCGGTTCGCCGCCCAATTCGCGAACTAAAGTTTGCAGCTCACCTGCAAACTTCGAACGCTCCTGCGAAAAATCGTAAAACAGCTTTTTCAAGTCGCTGCGTTCAACGCCCTCAGCGGCTTCTTTGTATCCGTTTTGCCCGTCTTTATTGGTTTCAACCAAACTATTAATTGTTGAAATGTATTTATCGTTTGTCATATTATTCTCCCTACCTTGCTCATGAATTAGGTCTTTTCGTCGAATTACGTCTTTGACCTTAAGATTATTAACTTCAAGTACCGTGCCACACACACGAGCCCTTTGAAAATGGGGCTCCAATGAAAGATGCCGTTCTAAAACGGAACGCGATTGGTGAAAGATGTATGCATCGAATTCGTTCGACAAGGGGAACTATGCCGACAACCCAAGGTTTATGTATCCAACATTAGGTTTCTGAAAATCAACTCTGAGAAACGAAAGGTTTATTTTTATAGTTGTTATAAGCTGAAAATTAATATCTATGACATAATTGAAACTATTCCCAGTAATAAAAATCAAGGTTTTCACAAATTATTGAAAACTCAGGGTAATTGGCTCTATCTAGCCAATACGTGCCTTTCGAAGATGTGGAAAAACTTGAATATATGGATAGTTCTGTATCTATATCCAGGCATCAAATTGTTAATAAATGAAAAGTAAGGAACAGACAATTAATTCTTTGTGGATGGAAATGCAGAATCAGATAGCCAATGAAAGCGGGGTATCGGTTATTACTGTTGATGAAAATTCGATGGTGCTTGCCCAATCCAATGACAATTCAATTTGTCAGGTTCTTTATAATTCAGAAGAGTTTGCTCCAAGCTGCGCAGAATACTGCGGAAAAGCCTATTCGATGGCTATCGAAGCCGAGAAAACCGTTTCATATAAATGCCATGCAGGGTTGAATTGTATGGCGGTTCCGATCAAAAACGAAGGTAAACAAATTGTCGCAATTGTGGGAAGAACGTTTCTTCATTCGCAGGATTATCGGATTGCTACTCAGCGAGCGATTAATGGAGATTGGCAGAATTTTTCGAGAACGAAGTTTTTTGAGAATGTCATTCTGAGCGGATCGGAAAAAATTTTACAAAATGTGGTTTCACAGCTTGAAAATCTGAATGATGACCAAACGGGTGCGCTTTTTGAATTTGTCAAAGATCATGAACTTCCCGCCGAATTGCATTTTGAGACAGAATCGCAGGATTTTGTTAACCCGGAAAAAGATTCCGATGAGCATGCTGAGACGATCACAGGCGATAAATTTGCTACGGATACATCGATTGATGCTGCGCTCACGTCGCGGCTGATCGAGGATTTTCATAAATCGAGTGAGCAAAGTTCCGGTTCAGGATTTGACGGGGAAAGCATAATTAATGAGGAATCTGCCGTATGGCGCTCGCTTTTTGGTTCGCTGCTTGATCTGACGTACAAACAAGCTTGCACGGCGATTCTGCAATTTCTTCAGCGGCGTTATTCTATTTCCTCGCTCGCCTGGCTTGAAAGATACGAAAATCAGCTTGAAACAATTCTTGCCGGAGGGAAATTGAAAGAACATCCATTGCGGTTCAAGTTTTCGGCTGAAGACAAACGACTCAACGAAATGGCGAAAAAGGGATTGCCGCTTGAGTTGAATTTGCGAAAGGAATCGGCACAGGAAAACGCGCCGAATTTGATCCAGCTTTTTCCGATCGGGGTCGGCGGCGAAATAAGAAACGCGCTGGTTATCGGCGATCAAATAACCGACGAAAACGTTAAGCGACAAATTTCCAGGTTTTGCCAACGGGTTTCATCGGATATAGAGATACTGCATCTTCGCGAACAGCTTTCACATCGGGATTGGCTTGAGCGCGCCGTCCAGGTTTTTAATGAAAGCGTGAAACATATCGATGCTGAAGATTTTTGGTCAAGCTTAACGCAGATTTTGTCTGAATTAATGAAATCTGAGAGA
>JBBKXN010000119.1:0-62884 GCA_037969475.1 Pyrinomonadaceae bacterium
GTTGTTCCCTTGATCGTAACTTTCTGATTTGGACGCCGCATTTTTTGCTCCGGTGAAAGCCCCGACCAATCATAGTAATCAATAAAGAACGATTTTGCGCGATCATTTAAAGTAACATCCTGTTTTAGATCACATTGGGTGATCATCGGTAGGTTCGGCGACATGCTCTCCATCATCGCCGCCATATCAGGATCTTCCGCGACCATTTTCTGCTCCCTGCGCACCCGAACTCCTTTCGACCAAATTGTGGTCTCGGTGACCATATCTTCCATAGTCGTCTGCTGCGAGATTTTGAAATCGGCAAAGATCGGTTGGCTGATTGCCAGAATTATAAAGAGCGACATTAGTTTGCTTATATTCATATTCTTAACCTCGATCATAAGATCTGTATTCAAAAATTCAGAGAGATTCATTTTCTAAACTCAAGCTTCAGCCCGTTTTCAGCAAGTACGAAAAAAAGCAAAGACCATAATAAAACGGGGCAAATGTGAATCCAATCGGTTTGAATTTCATGATTCTTTACCTACAACATGGATATTGGACAAATATCAACTTCGTCTTGTCACGGAAGCTTTTAACGGTCGCTCGATGGCTCGTTTTCTATATCACTACGCGTTATCGGAAGGGTGAACGGCTCAAATTATTTTGGATTTCTAAACAAAAAAAAATAAGGGAGAGTCTTGTCGTTATCGGGAGAATGCTCGCTTACGGTTTCTCAACGTTGCGGCTCGTGAAGTGCTTCGTCAGAATCCATTTTTTTAAGTGTCAAAGTATTTACGAAATCCTCGACGTCCTTAGAATATTCATCATCATTAAAAATGGCGATCACGCTCACGACTTTTCCTCCGCCGATAAAAACAGTAAGAACCGCAAGGGTTTTCCCGCCTTCTCCATTAAAGATGACGGCGCCCGATATTTGTTTCCAACCATCATCCCGAGGATTTTCTGAGGCATCTGGTTTGAGCTCCGTTTTGAAGGGGGTCGCGACATGATTAGTCCATTCGGTTTCAAAATCGGTTTTTACATCGCCAGAAATTTCCCTGCTCGTATAAATTCCGATCACACAAAAACCGTCTTTTTCATTTGAAGTCGTAAAAGTCACGACGCCCTCTGTTGCAGAATTTTTTACCCACCCTTGTGGCGGACTATAGGTGATCAAATCAAAAGTTTCCGCCTTCTGTGCGAGCAATATATTGGTGCTGAATAAAATCAAGATGACACCAAATAAAAGTTGCAATTTATGGTTTCTCATAATTTGTGTGATTCCCAAATCTAAGTATTATTTTACCTGATCATGTCGAGAAAAACTTTATAAAACTGTGTAGAGCAGGGCTTTGACAGAATCAATTCATTTTTGCCCTATTATATGTTGATCTACTGAGTGTCATATAAGTATGATCTTGTCATTGCTCCATTGTTATAAAAATTAAATGCACCATCGCGTTTCGTTTCGGTTTCGTTTACCGGTGCCAGGATCAGTCTTTGGCGTCGTAAATGGTTGTAAACTCAAAACGAGATCGAGTTTGTTTCGAGAGCAAGATTCCCGATTTTGACGGCGGATCCTTCCTTCTCCCTTTGTGCAATATCTCCACGAATGGGTTTTCAAAAGCGAGTCTATTTCAAAAACAACATTGTAGATACGAGTCGTTTTTCAGAATTTATTTTTCAAGCCATACCCGGTGTAAATTCCTGAACCGGGATTTTGAGCATCTATCATCCACAAGACCTTACTGCCCCTAATGTATGAAAAATAGGCATTAAAGGTTTTTGGTTTGCCTTCTATGTTTGAGAAATTGATTTGCCATGGATTTAATACTTTGAAAGTTCCTGCACTTTTGCCTTGTCCGACCGCAGTCCTGCCTTGAAATGAATTCGACGCAACCAGATTCCAGCTAAAATTTTTGTAGCCGCTGAACACAAATTTTTCAGACGATGAGTAACTACTCATTCCTGCATCTAAACCTGTGTAAATGTTGGTATAAAATGAATTACTCGAGAATCTGTCACTCCATTCACCGTCAAAATCCGATGTGGAAATTGCAAATTTATTATAGGCAGACATTTTAATTAGCGGTTCCCAAATCGCGTTGCTGGAATCCCACATGACATTGTCAATATCGAATCCAAAATTATTAGTAAATGAATTTTTATCCGGCGTAATAATTTCGATCCAGCCAGTTCCGGCTTTCTGAAATAAGCTAACAAAGACTTGCCTTCGTGCTTGGTTATCAGTCAAGAATCCTGCACCCAAATAAGCTCTCTGATAGTCAGTTGGAGAGACGACCTTAAAGCCTTTCAAATCACTGTATCGAGGAGCAACCAAAATATTCCATGCGTCGATCGTTCGCGGTTCTGGATCACCGGCAATATCAGTTCCGGCCTTTGGATAATGCAGTAAGACCGTTATTTGTCCTTTTGTCACCTCGACCCAATCAGCTTTCGCTACACTCACCCAACCCTCATCAAAATTAGTTCTAGCGAGTTTTTCTGTTGATGTATTGTTTGTTGTGTCGGTAGCAGGAGAATTACCTGTGGGTTTTCTATTTTCAATTTTCGGCAAATTAACTGATTCTAAAAAGGCGGCAATGTCTTGTTGAAAGGCCTCCGTATTGGTCAAAATTAGGATATTGACCATTTTGCTGTTTCCTGAAATTGTAACCAGCAAAACCAAACCTTTTTTTCCATCGCTTTCATATTGGGCAAAACCACTTTCAGCAATCCAACCATTTTCATCCGCAGCCGGCTGCATTTGGGGTTCGCCCGAAACGGTAACCAGTTCTTTGACTACCGTTTCCCAAGAAGCATCAAAGTTAGCCTTTGAATCGCCGCTTCCGGGAACGGATCTAAAGAGCGTGATCATACAAATTCCGCCATTCTTATCGTCGATTCCAAATTGAATGGCGTCCTTGGCAACTTCTTTTTGCCATCCGGCGGGTGCTTTAAAAGTGATGATGTCGAATTTTTCGGCCTTTTGGCCGAAGACCGTATTTGAGCACAGCAGAACCAAAGTAATCGTTGTTAAACTAACTTTCTCGCGGAATTTCATGATTATTTTCGTATTCATTTTCTTATCTATTTTCCCAACATATTTCGCAATACATTGAAATCAACGACCTTCTTGTTTTCGTTCATATTCGCAACATAAACTGCGGATTCGTTGTCTTCCATAACCGAAAAAACGACCGAGATAAACTGCGGGGCAGATTTTGGCAGCCCTTTTCGGTAATAAGCCGTGTTGTGTTTAACCGGATGGCGGGCGTATGGATCACTTTCCTCGACAAACCCGGTAAATTTCTCTTCATCGCTCCCATTGACGATTGCCTCTTGATTCAGTTCGGATTCCGGGCGTTTTAACGCATCGTTGATCCTGTTTACAAATTCGGTGAAATAGCCGGAATCACTACCGTATTGTGAAATCGTTTTTGCGAGACGCGCTTTTGATAAAAGCAAATACTCTTTGCGGGTAAAGTAGATAAACGGAAGTGTATCGTCGTAGGTTACGAGCCATGTATAGTACTTTCGTGCGGCTCTGGTATCGCCGGTAAACTCATTTCCCAAATAATAGAAGCCATTGATCTTTTGCGGTTTTTCCTTCAAAAGAAGGTATCCGCGAAATGAGTTATCAGCGATGTCTGAAGCGGAAAGTTTGTATCGATTAATGACGTTTACGTCGATGCTCAAAATCGTCCCGGTTTCACCTGCCGGATAGTATTTCGATTTGTCGGCGCTCTGTTTATCGCAATAATATTTCTTGAGATAAATGCTATACCCAAACGAGTCGGCGATTTTCACCACTCCGGGAAGCGGCATGCCATAGCCAAAATGGGAACTGTACTGTGCCTCAACACCAACTGGGACATACTTCGCAGCAACCATTTTGTGAACGTTCGTTAAGATCATCTTTTCACGCGCCAAATCTGCCGCGGCGACTCCCAAGGTTGAACCTCCGCCGTTTCGATCTTTATAACTGCCGAGCTTTTTAGCCAGCTCTTCCGCCGTGCAATTTTGTGCATTTAACAAATTTGAGAATGTACCCAAAATCAATAGCAAGAAAAAATAATATTTATTAAAATTCTTCATAATTTTTTCAAGCTTATTGGTAAATCAGCTGCTCAAAGCTGATGGATCGAAATAGAAAAAAAATCAGGCTTTTATCAAAGTACGGTATTTTCCTTTCGCCATATCATCTTCCTACTTGTTGCTTCGATTTTTTAACCTTTTGTTCCCGCGGCATGGCTTGGGAAAGCCTGCGATGACATCGTGTTTGGCCTGCCTCCGGTTCCTTTGCATAGATTACAATCGATCAATCCGACACTATTTCCCCATCTCGTTTCAACTTTTCCCATTCTCTTGCAAATAACACAGCCAAATAAATCAGGCTCGGCAAAGGGTCGGGTTGAGAGATTTTGTCCGAGTAAAATAGGCAATTTGTCCGTTAACTTGGATTTTATGGAATGCCCTGTCTTCAGGAGCCTGCCCTAGCCATTTTATCGCCGTCCCTGGTTGCAGCATCATAAAACCGTAGCTCGGATCCTTGCCATTTGGTCGTTTTAATAATTTGCAGTCTTTGGATTTGATATATAGTGTGCCACCGATTTGAATGTTTCCCATTTTATTTCTCCTATTCCAATTTTCTCTTTCATTTACTACGCGGAAAGTGCGATGCATTTGGCTCAGCACGGCAGATTTCCGAAATTTGACTCGCCATCTCATCTCTTTTTCGGCTTAAGAATTTCTAAACTTCTGTCACCCAAATGTAGATCTCATTCACGATGAAGGCGGAATTTGTTGCGATTGTCCATTTCGGCAAATTTTGGTAGCGAAGAAGCAGAGATCTATAATCGAAACCAGAATCCGCGATCAAGATGTTGTTAAAACTCTTATAACCGTATTCGACATTTTGAGTGAGAACGACGCAAAGCAATACGCCTCCATTTGGCGCCAGCCTCGCCTTAATGCGCGGCTTCAGTTTTTCGATTTCATTTTTCAAGCGGGTGTCAAAAGACAGATCGTTTAGGAATTTGGCTACATAGGCCACGGCTTCTGCCCCCGCTCCCACTGTTTCAGCCCGCGAATTGTCAATATCCAGACTCCGGCTGAGTCGATTGGCTATTCCGCGATCTTGAATAATCATCCGATAGTTCATTGCCCTTTGTTCCTCCAATAAATTAATTCTCCGATCTGAAATGTTTGTCTGATCTACTACGCGAATACAACTCAAAATTTGGCTCAGAATCTTGAAAAAAATCGATATATTGTTTCTATCGCTCGGGATTAGCGCGATGCAGTTATGATAAAATCTGGCACAATGAAAAGTGAAGTTACGGTACTTTTAGATGAGGTCGGTCAATCAAACGGAGACAATCACGAGGCATTGGAAAAACTGCTTCCGGTCGTCTATAACGAATTGCGCCGACTCGCGGCGAGTTTCTTAAATCGAGAACACCAGGTCTCTCTCCAAACGACAGAATTGGTTCACGAAGCATACTTCAAGTTGACCAATCAACGCTCCGTAGATTGGGAAAACCGAGGACAGTTTTTTGCTATTGCGGCTCAAGCGATGCGACGCATATTGATCGATGCGGCAAGGAAGAGAAAATCATTAAAACACGGGTTGGAAAAAGTTTCGCTTGATGATTCGCCGACAATTTCGACAGAAATGGATGCGGGTCTTTTAGTTTTGGATGAAGCGCTATTAGAACTGGAGAAATTTGACGAGCAGCAATGCCGGATCGTCGAATTAAGATATTTCTCCGGTCTGACGATTGAAGAAACTGCCGAAGTACTAAAAATTTCGCCGGCTACCGTAAAACGTGAATGGACGATTGCGCGCGCTTGGCTCTATCAAAGAATCAAAGCCGAATGAGCTGATTTGGCGCACTTTTCCGCGTAGTTTATCGAGTAATTATGGATTCGATTCGATGGGCAAAAATAAAAGCGGCGTTTTCATCGCTAGATGAAATGCATCCCGACGCCCGCATTGAGGCGCTATCTCAACTTCCGGATGATATCCGCGATGAAGTTAAAAAACTCCTTTCTGCCCATGAACAATCAGAAGACTTTATCAGCCAACCTGTTCTGCTTGCACACGGTATCGTAGAAAATGAGCGGGAAGATAGGTTTATTGGCAAAACGATTTCGGGCTATCTGATCCTTGAAAAGATTGGTTCAGGCGGAATGGGATTGGTTTATTCTGCCGAGAGATTGAATTCCGATTTTACTCAAAAGGTTGCGATAAAGCTGATAAAGCGCGGAATGGATTCCGATGCAATCGAGAAACGCTTCGCGCGCGAACGCAAAATCCTGTCTTCACTCAAGCATCCAAACATCGCCCAATTGATCGACGGCGGGATCGCCTCGGACGACTTTCCATTTTTTGTAATGGAATTAGTGGAAGGAAAACCTCTCAACCAATTTTGTGTCGACGAGAAGCTCACTCTTAGAGAGCGTTTAGATATATTTCTGCTTATATGTTCTGCGGTTGATCATGCCCACAAGAATCTTGTTATTCATCGGGATCTGAAACCGACAAACATCTTTGTCAGCAAAGATCGAATTCCAAAGCTGCTTGACTTTGGAATTGCAAAACTACTTTCTGACGACGAACCAGAACTTAACACAGCAACTTTGGGAAAAATTTTTACTCCCGAATACGCCTCGCCTGAACAGATCTTGGGGAATCGGGTTACGACATCGACTGATGTCTATTCGCTGGGGGTAATTTTGTATGAGCTCCTTGCCGGTCATCGTCCATACGATGTAAAAGGCAAATCTTTCGACGAAGTGGTAAAAAGTGTCTGCGAAACAGAGCCGCCGCGCCCGAGTATTACGCTGGAAAATCAGTTTGATACAACAGACACAGAAATCGCCCCTCCCCAAATTGAGCGCCGCGAATTACGTGGCGATTTAGACAATATAGTTCTAAAGGCTCTTCGCAAAGATCCATCGGAAAGGTATGGATCGGTTTATCAATTTGCGGAAGACGTCTCAAGATATTTGCGCGGATTACCGGTTTCGGCACGGTCTCAAACATATAAATACCGGGCTGGAAAATACGTTGCACGACATCGAGTAGGGGTAATCGCAGCGGCATTGGTTGTACTTTCGTTGATAACGGGGATTACCGTAGCTTCGTGGCAGGCAATTGTTGCGGGGAAGGAGCGGGCAAAAGCGGAAGAGCGGTTTAGCGATGTTCGTACCCTGGCGAATTCGCTGATGTTCGAAGTTCACGATTCGATTAAAGATCTTCCGGGTTCTACTCCGGCAAGAAAGCTTTTGGTCGAACGCGCGTTAAATTATCTAGATAAATTGGCGGCCGATTCAAAAGGTGACATGACATTGCAAAGTGAATTGGCTGCCGGCTACGAAAAAACTGGTGATGTGCAGGGAGGCTCACTTGGATCGAATTTGGGAGATTCGAAAGGGGCATTGATAAGTTATAAGAAATCACTTGCTATTAGAGAATCCCTTGTTAGGAAATCGAGGGATCCTAAAGAAAATTATTTGGCCGCAAATGTTCACAGCAAGATTTTTCGGGTGCTAATGCTTGTAAATGATTTTAAGGATGCGGAATTTCATTGCCGTAGCGCGATAGAAATATTAAAGCCATCCTTGAAGGCAGAACCGCAAAACTTGCTCTATCAAGTAACATCAGCACGTTTCCACCTTGAGCTCGGTGATCTGCTCGTTTCTAAGAAGGACGGCGATGCCAATGAAGCACTTACAAACTACAGAAAGAGCATCGAAATCTCGGAGGCCATCCCATCTTCCGAGGCGCTGAAAGAGAAAATGCCGGACGGTTTATCAATGGCTGAGAAGATTTTCAGCGTTACGCAGATGGCTTACCGTCGAATCGGACAAAATGCCGAATTGAGGCAGCAACCGAAAGAGGCCTTTGAAGTTTATAAAAAGGCGTTAGAAGCGAGCCAAAAACTTGCATCGGTAAATGATCCTCCAACCGTGCAATCTCAAATTGTCTTAGCAATTTCCCTTGGGAATGTTGGGCGCATGGAAGCAAAGGCCGGGAAACTAAGCGAGGCATCGCGCTATATCGATGCGATGATCGAGCTCTGTGAAAAGGCCGTAGCGGCCGATCCCCAAAATTATCTTGCCATGAGCCAGTTGTCATTGGCATACGGGAGCTTGGGATTTGTTTATCATAAACGGGGCGATAATGATAAATCGCTCGTTGAGCTCAGAAAATCTTTGGTGCTCCAGGAAAAGCTTCGGGAAAAAGATCCGAACGATGTTTATAACATCGGTAATTTGGCTGAAACTATTGCATTTATTGGAGAGGTTTACGAAGACTCCGGAAGTAAAAGTGTAGGTCCAAAGGAATCAAAGCTGAATAGCTATAGGGAGGCGAGCAGCTGGTACAAGCGTAGTCTACAAATTTGGGTTGATTTAGAGAAAAACGGTAAACTCCCCGCATATTTCAGCACGAAAATAGAAGATCAAAACGTTGCCATAGCCCGGGTCGAAAAACGAAGACGAACGTAATTCTTGTTGTTGTACTATCGGGCCCTTGTCACAACCTTTAATTCCGGCTTCATAGCTTCGATCGAAATCTGTCTTGCAACTTCTTCAGCCGTTTTTCGAAAAGCGACAGCTTGAGGCGAATCGGGATTAGAGATCACAACGGGAATTCCTTTGTCACCACCTTCACGCACTTCTAAACCGATCGGCACTTCTCCAAGAAATGGAATTCCGTGGGTTTCAGCAAAGTCTTTTCCGCCGCCTTCGCCAAAAATGTTGTAGCGTTTTTCAGGCATATCGGGCGGAATGAAATAAGACATATTCTCGATCACACCTAACACCGGAACCGCCACTTGCTCAAACATTTTAAGCGCTCTCGTAACGTCTGAAAGCGATACTTTCTGCGGAGTCGTCACCAAAACTGCACCTTGCACCGGAACTAACTGCGCCAAAGAAAGCTGGACATCGCCCGTGCCGGGAGGCATATCGACGATCAAATAATCGAGCTCTCCCCAATCGACATCGCTCAGGAATTGTCGAACTACACCGTGGAGCATTGGTCCCCGAAGCACCATCGGTTTATCCGCGGGAACCAAAACCGCCATCGAAATTAGTTTGACACCGTGTGCTTCTATCGGGACGAGTTTGTTTTCATTAGCAATCTTGGGCTGTTCATTACCGACACCAAGCATCATCGGAACATTTGGTCCATATACATCGGCATCCATTACACCGACTTTTGCGCCGTCATTGGCAAGCGCGACAGCCAAATTTACTGCCACCGTGGATTTTCCGACACCGCCTTTTCCCGAAGAAACCGCAATAATATTCTTAACACCTTCGATCGTCACATTGTTTGCAAGACCCCTGCCTTTTGGCACTTCCGCATCCATTATCACATTGACGTTTTCCACACCTTCGATCGATCCAATAAGTTGCTTTGCGTCCAATTCGAATTGTTCTTTAACCGGGCAAGCGGGGGTTGTCAAAACGATTCTTAGCGAAACATCGCCGCCTTTAATTTCCAAATCCTTTATGAATTCTAGTGTGACAATATCTTTCTTAAGATCCGGGTCGATAATATTTCTTAGCTGGTCTAAGACCTGCTCTTCAGTAATTTGAGTCATAGTAAAACCTTTTGATCCTTTATTTGTTATTATTTTCACAATACACGAGCAAATTGATGAGTTCAACCAAACAAAAACTATTCTCGACGCTCGCCAAGGAGGCAAGGGGATGCATAATTTGCCCTGATTTGACCGACAAAATTGCCGTTTTAAGTGAAATGAACGGCAATCTTCACCCAAAGGTTTTGTTTGTTGCCGAAGCTCCGGGCAGACAAGGCGCTGATCGTACGCGGAGGCCTTTTTGGGGTGATAAATCCGGCCAGAATTTCCAAATCTTACTTAATTCGATCGACCTGAAGCGTGACGATATTTTTGTAACAAACGCAGTATTGTGCAGTCCGCGAAAGCCCAATGGTGCCAACCGCAAACCAAAAAAAAGCGAGATGAATAATTGCGCCGGCTTTTTACAGCGGACTATCGAGTTGATCGATCCGCCCGTGATCGTGCCGCTCGGAACCGTTTCGCTCGAAGCGCTGAATAGAATCAACGCGCATTCGTTTACTCTAAAAGAGAATGTAGCGAGCATTTTGGAATGGAATGGGTATCGTATGATTCCGCTTTATCATCCGAGTCCTCAGGTTTTCGCGATGCATCGGCGGGTGCATCAGCAACTTGAGGATTACCAAGTTTTGGGCACGATGATAAAAAACCTATGATCAATTACCGAACATTCGAAGAAGCCGATTATCCGCAAATTTTTCAAACGATGGACGAAGCTTTTTCCGATTATCAAGTCAATATGAAAACGGATATCGAAACCTATCGAAAGCGGCTCGAGTTTGAGGGCGTAAGTTTTCAACACTCAGTCGGGGCGTTTGACGGGAAAAGGCTAGTGGGTGCGACGATGAATTCAATAGGAGATTGGAAAGGCGTTAAGGCAGTCCACGATTCAGGCACTGGAGTTATACCTGATTATCGCAGAAAGGGGATCAGCACAGGGATGTTTGAGTTCATAGTTCCACGTTTGGAAGATGCTGGTTTCAAACGATATTCGCTCGAGGTGATCATCGATAATGAAGCAGCGTACCGACTTTATCTCCGGTTAGGTTTTGAAGTTACGCGTGATTTTGTAATCTACGAGAATCAGGGAAGTACCAAGCCGAAAGAAGATTCAACGGACATTGAGCTTCGAACAATCGAAAATCCCGATTGGGACCATTTAGAGGCGCTTTGGTCTTTTGACCCGGCATGGCAGAATTCGAGCGATTGTCTAAAGCGGGCAAAATCACTAAACTTTGACCTTACCATTTTGGGCGTATATAAAAATGACGAAGTTGTCGGTTACGCGGCGTGTTTGGAAAAATTTGGCAAGATCGCGCAAATCGCAATTGCAGAGAAATATCGACGGTGCGGATACGCGAATGCATTGTTGAATGAGCTTAAAACGAGAACAAAAAAGACTCTGTTGATGACCAATATCGATGATAAAGCCGTTCCACTTATCAAATTGCTTGAAAATAGCGGATTTTCGAAAACGCATTCGCAATACGAGATGGTTTTAGCGCTTTGAGCGAAACGGGAATTATGAAAAAAGTAAAGATCTATGGATTGCCGCATTGTTCGACCTGTAAGAAGGCGGTTGAATTTTTAGAAAGTGCAGGTGTCGAAATTGAAAGTTTTCATGACATAAAGGAAAAACGACTTTCGCGCAGGGAAATAGAACAGTTGGTTGAACGAGTCGCCGGCGTGGAAAGTCTTTTTTCCAAACGCGCAATGAAATATCGGGCGATGGGTTTGCATGAAAGGGAAGTTTCGGAGAAAGAGATGATCAAGCTGATGGTTGACGAATATACTTTTATTCGTCGACCGGTTTTAGTTTACGAAGACATGGCGCTTGCTGGATTTTCAAAGAAGAAATACGACGAGTTATTGAAGTAAATGGACGATTTTCTGAAAGATTACGAAACACTTAGAAACGGCGGTTTGGGATTTCATAAACAGCGACGTGGGCTTTTTGAAGTTTCAGGCGGCGAGGCGGTGCAATTTTTAAATGGTTTGATAACCAACGACATTGCAAAGCTCGAAGACGGCGCGCAAATGCTAGCTGCTTTTCCAACGGTCAAAGGAAGGATGTTTGCCGTCGCGCGTGTAAGGCGTATTGGCGAGAAATTTCTGTTTGAAACTGAAGAAGCGACGCGACAGAAGGTTTTCGACAACCTTTTTCGTTTCACATTCGCGGGCGATTTTCAATTAACAGATCTTTCTGGAAATTACGAATTCTTTTCGTTCTTTGGCGACCTGAAAGATAAGCCTATTTCGACTGAGGGAGTAATTAATTTCGACAGCGATTACTTTGTTCCGAATGATGCTGTTACGGAGTTTAGGAAATCTTTATCTGATTCGATCGAGATTTCAGATGAACTATACGAAACCTTGCGAATAGAAACAGGCATTCCAAAATACGGGGTCGATATGGACGAGGAGACGGTTGTGCCGGAAGTTAACCTTAATGGAATGATCAGCTATCACAAAGGCTGCTATATCGGGCAGGAAGTTATTGCTCGCATTCATTTTCGCGGAAAGGTCGCAAAACAATTGATAGGTTTGGTGCTTGAAAGTAACGCAGATGGCGGAAACCCGAGGGTTATGGAAGGTGCGGGACGCGATCTCATTGGCGCGGAATTGAAATCGATTAATGGTAAAAGCGCAGGCTTTATTACGTCAGTTACATTATCACCAAAATTAGGAAAAACGCTCGCGCTTGCTTATGTTCGCAATGCATTTCTTGAAGCGGGAACGGAACTCAATTCCGGAGAATTCTCGATGAAGGTTGCGGATTTGCCCCTTATTCAGAGGTTATTTGAACGATAAGGCGACGATGCGGAACGGGATTCCGCGATACAAGTATATGGAAGATTTAGATATTTCAAATGCGAAGCTCGCATACACAATAATTCAGTCACTTTTGCAGGCAAACGAAGCGGTGAGCGATCTGCTCGTTGTGATGTCTCACGCGCTTGATCAAGATACGGTGAAGGCGCTGACGAATACCAATGAGTGGGAAAAGTATATGGATTCAAAGCGGGAGCTCGAAAATACGAAGGTTCAGATCGAGAAGTTTACAAATGAGCTAAAGAAAATGGAAAACGGATAGCGGATAATGGAAAATAAAGAGAATGTCCTCAAAGATAAATCTTACAAATTTGCGTTGCGAATCATTAAACTTTACAAACATTTGTGTGGCATTCAGAAAGAATATGTCTTATCCAAGCAGATATTGCGCGCCGGAACATCAATTGGCGCGAATGTTACGGAAGGAAATCAAGCGCAGTCAAAAGCAGATTTCGTTCATAAAATGTCGATTTCGTTGAAGGAAGCCTATGAAACTGAGTATTGGCTTTGTCTATTGAGAGATTCCAAATATTTGACAAAAGTGCAAGATTCTTCATTGATCGATGATTGCAATGAGCTGCAAAAAATACTAACCGCTTCGATCAAAACCGCCAAAAAACGAGCTCAATAATGAATTATCCATTATCCGTTGTCCATTATGAATTGATAATCATTGGCGCTGGACCAGCGGGAATTTCTGCAGCATTCGAAGCCAAAAGCCTCGGTCTCAATTATCTTGTTGTCGAGAAAAACCTTATCGGAAATACGATCTACAATTATCCGGTTGGTTTGACCGTTTTTTCCACTACCGATGAACTCGAATTTCGCGAAGGCGATCTTAAACCCGCCCGCGAAAAGCCGACTCGTGAGGAGCTTCTTTCTTATTATGTAAAATTTGTTTTGGATAATGAATTGAATGTTCAGACGGAAGAAACCGTGGAATCAGTTGAGCAAATCGCGGAGCATCATTTCAAATTAAAAACGGACAAAGCTGTATACGAAGCGAGAAACGTTTTGTTTGCACACGGTGCGATGGATTATCCGCGAAAGTTGGGTGTCAAAGGCGAGGATTTGCCCAAGGTTTACGATCATTTCAGGGAAACGTATCCATGGGTAAAGAAAAAAGCTCTGATTGTTGGCGGTGGAAATTCGGCTGGCGAAGCGGCACTTTTTTTGGCCGATGAAGGTGCGGAAACGACGCTTGCGATATTTCGAAAGGATTGGGAGGAATCCAATCCAAAACAAGGGTGTATTAAGTATTGGGTTAAAAAACCGCTCGAAGAACAACTCAAAAAACGCTGTTTGAATTTGTTTTTTCTTGGAAAGGTAGTTGAAATACGCGAAAAGGATATTGTTTTAGAAGATGAAGACGGAAAACAACAGACACTTGAAAATGACGTCGTATTTGTTCTAGTCGGATCCGACGCGGATCTATCGATGCTAAAGAATATGGGCGTCGAAATCCGAAACGGTAAATATGGCGATGTGCCGGTTTATGACGAAGAAACCTTTCAAACGAATATTCCGGGAATTTATGTCGCTGGCCATTTTACTAACTCGAGGCACATAAAAGCTGCGATCGCGGTGCCGCAGAAAATCGTTCCGAAAATTGCACGCGAGATTAAGACGCAAGAAGAAGATGACGATAACGATTCGGAAGTATAGAGAGGAAGACAAAGACCAAATCTGGGCGATCATCAAATATGTCATATCCCAGGCGGATTCGTATACATACGCACCGGACACGACTCGGGAAGTTGCTTTGGATGATTGGTGCCACCCCGAAAAGGAAACTTACGTAGCGCTCGACGGAAACAAAGTCGTTGGCACATATTACCTAAAACCAAATCAACCCGGACTTGGCTCACACATTGCAAACGGAAGCTATATGGTTTCGCCGGAAGCAAGGCGGAAGGGCGTCGGGCGATCGATGTGCGAACATTCCCTTGAATTGGCAAAGGAACTTGGTTTTCGCGCAGTGCAATTTAATTTTGTTGTAAAAAGCAATGTTAAGGCGGTGAACTTGTGGAAAAGTCTCGGATTCGAAATAATAGGTGAAATTCCCGAAGCGTATAAAAGTAAGCACGATGGATTTACTAATGCTTACATAATGTTTAAAAAATTATAAAGGAAGTTTTTATGGTCCTCACACAAGCCAAAGAAATTCTCAAACATCAGTTCGGCTACGATTCGTTTCGAATGAATCAGGCAGCCGCGATTGAAACCGTTTTATCAAAAAAAGACTGCGTCCTGCTGATGCCGACGGGTGGTGGAAAATCACTCTGCTACCAGATTCCTGCGTTAATTAATAATGGTTTGACTTTGGTAGTATCTCCGTTGATCGCACTGATGAAAGATCAGGTTGATGCACTCGTAAGCAACGGGATCGACGCGGCATTTTTAAATTCGACGCAAACCTCAAAAGAACAGGTCGAAGTACTCGGGAGAATAAAGAGCGGTAAATTAAAGTTACTATATGTCGCACCCGAGCGGCTTTTCCAGGCCGGCAATCAATTTATCGATTTCCTGAGAGAATTAGATATATCTCTTTTCGCGATCGACGAGGCTCATTGTATCTCGAGTTGGGGACATGATTTTCGTCCCGAATATCGGCAACTTGCCAAGCTTAAGCAGTATTTCCCCGAAGTTCCGCTGATCGCATTGACGGCAACAGCAGATAAATTGGTACGCAAAGATATAATCAAATATCTGCAGTTGGAAAGCTACGAGCTTTTAGTTTCGAGTTTTAATCGTCCAAATATTTTCTACACAGTAAAACCAAAGCGAAATTCCTATTCACATTTGTTGGATTTTCTCGATAACCGAAAAGAACAAAGCGGAATAATTTATTGCCTGAGCCGAAAATCTACCGAGAGTCTTGCGTGGGATCTGAAAGATGAGGGATTCAGCGCGCTGCCTTATCACGCGGGTTTGGATCGGGCGACCAGGCAAAAAAATCAAGAACTTTTTCTCAACGACGAAGCAAAAATCATCGTTGCTACAATTGCTTTCGGAATGGGGATCGACAAGTCCAACGTCCGTTTTGTCGTTCATATGGATCTACCCAAAAACGTCGAAAGTTATTATCAGGAAACGGGTCGCGCCGGAAGAGATGGTCTCGAAAGCGACGCTTTGATGTTTTTTTCCTGGGGCGATGTTGTAAAACTAAAAGGTTTTGCCGAAGTGAATAACAATCAGCAGCAGACCGACATAATGCTTAACAAGCTTAATCAAATGGGTGAATTTGGTGATATGAAAACGTGTCGAAGGAAATTTCTCCTCAAATATTTCGATGAAATCTTAAAAGAAGACTGCGGGCATTGCGACAATTGCCGCTCCGAATTTGAAAAAATCGACGGCACTATTATCGCGCAAAAGGCATTGAGTGCGGTCGCGAGAACCGGGCAGGCATTTGGTTTGAGTTATTTGATCGATTTTTTGCGAGGGTCAAAATCCAAAAAGATACGGCTTGAGCATCTTAACTTAAAAACCTATGGCGTCGGTGCGGATATTTCAAAGGATGATTGGTTTCAATACTTTAAGGATCTGATCTCGCAAGGCCTCGTCGGGCAGACCGAAGGACAATTTCCGACACTCCATCTGACAGGGGAAAGTATGGAAGTTTTAAAGGGAAATCGCGCGGTCGAACTTTTTGAGCTCATAGAAAAGGAGGAGAAGGGCACTTCGCTGGTTGGCGATAAATCGCTGCCGTATATTGCTGAATTGTTTGAGAAATTAAAAAAACTTCGAACGAGATTTTCGCGTGCCGAAGGCGTTCCGCCATACGTGATCTTTTCCGACGCGACTTTGGTCGAATTCGCAACGTATTTACCACAACACGAAGCTGAGATGCTTAAAATTTCAGGAGTTGGCGATGTCAAAATGGACAAATACGGGTTGGATTTTATGGTCGAGATCGTTAAATATTGCGATGAAAATACTCTTGAATCAAGGATCAAGTTAAAAAGCGCTAAACGGAAAAAGCGTTCGTTGCGCAATAGAAATGGGGATGACACATATTCGATTTCGTTGAAATTATTCAGAGACGGGAAGTCGGTCGCAGCAATTGCAAAAGAAAGAGGACTAAAACGAAATACGATTGAAAATCATCTCGTAAGGTTTATTCCTACTGGCGAAATTCAAATCGAAGAGCTCGTTGAACAGAAGAAGATCGAGATGATAAGAAACGCGATCTTCGAACTGGACGCGGCCAATGGGCTCGCGCCAATCAAAGAATTTTTGGGAGAGGATTTTAGTTACAGTGAAATTCGTGCGGTTGCGGCGGGTATTGATTAAATAGAAGCGGCGTGCTTCCTCTTCGAATTCTCCATCGCGAATTTCGAGCCATTACTTCGCTTTGCGATCCGCAAAAATAAAGCGTCGCGATGGTAAATTTGCGACGCCTTATTTCCATTTTGATTTTCTTGATCAATTGCTTTTCTCCGGTTTCATCTTACGAATGAAAACCTTCTGGCTGCTAAATTTTTCGGCAATGTTTGATGGGTTAAACGCGAAACTCTTAATGTCTATTGTTTGCTCGGGTTTCCCGTCGATCGTTTCTACCCATCGGTGCGGTAGATTCAGTCCTCCTACTTTTCTGAAATTCGAAAACCTGATTTGATGTTCTACCTTATTTCCTTCCCCCATCTTGTTCTTCAGATCGATAATTTTTTCTTTTGACATATTACGTCTTTCTTCCCTTACTATTACGCCGTCGGCGAAATCCATTGCAACGTAGGTAATCATCTGAGGAAGGTTTGTCGATGCATTGAGAAACAACTTGAATCTCGCGCCATATGATTCGACTTCAATGATATTGCTGGCGTCGCCATCCACATTCCCGCGGCCAATATAATTGTAATTGACGTCGGTACCCTCGGGCGCGGTCATTAGCAAGGCGAGAGCTGTTTTCAAAAATTCGTTCTGCCTCGGAAAATCTGCCTTATCACCCTTTCCGATCTTATCGATTGTAATTTCTTTTTCATCTTCGGTTGTCCGTTTTTCCGAATCACCGTACCCCATTTTGTGAACGAAAACTTTTGTTTTTTTACCGTCTTTATCTTCACCCTCAAACTTGCCGTCATTTTCTATAACGATTGTTTTGCCGTCTTCGCTAGTCCAGGTAGCCTCGTCTTTATTCCCCTTTTTCTTAATAATGATCTCTTCATTGGTGCCATCTTTGGAATCACCGTCGTTGCTTTCAAATTCGAATTCGTTTCCACCACTGCCGCTTACTACAACGGTCTCAATTCGTTTGATCTTCCTGGAGTCAGCGCCTTCACCCGATTCTCCGATCTTTACGGTTTTCGAGAATTTATCCGGTAAGATGAAGTTAATCTCCATCTCACCCGCCTTCTTTTCACCTTTGGTTGTGCGAAGTTGACTTATTTCGCCAGTGATCGTCATGCTCTTTACAGATTCGATCGCCGAGTTTCCACCAATTGCCGCCTGCGATTTTTTTATCAATTCAAGCGCCTTTTCGTCAAAACCTAGTTTGGCGCTTGCGTCATTTATAAAATTCCCAAACCCGATTAAAATCGCCCCGATTATTAAACCTTTTACTACGATTAACCTCATATTGTTGCCTCCAATAAAATATATCCCACAAATCCAAACTCAAGTATCACAGAAGATCAATAACAAGTGGTTAAGAGAAAGCAAAGAGTTTGTAAAGGATGTAAAAATCGATCATTACTAGAGCGATCTCAAGCGGGAAAACGCCAGCTACTTTCCGATCCAGTCGGAAATCTTTCTACCGATAGTTTCAGCGCTTGGCGGATCATAATTTGATAAAACGATCACGGTGTAATTTTTAGGTAGTTTTGATAAGATTACGGCGCTTACCCCATCCGAACCCCCGCCGATCCTCAGACCAGACAAGAGCATATCAGCCGTCAATATTCCTTTTGAGTCCTTTAAGGATTTCGGAACTGGGAACGTCCCGGAACCAATTGCATTTGCAAACTTCAAGAAATCTTTGGCTGTTGAATATCCGCCGCCCGCCGAACTTCCTCTTGCAGGCATCGAATAAAAATTATTTTTTCTTACCCCTTCGGTTTCTGTCCAGTTCCCGCTGTAGGTATAGCCGTTTGCACGATTATTAACCACCACGTCGAGTTCGTAAGAATCAGTATCTTCCATCCCGATTGGAATGAAAATTCTCTCCCGAACAAAATCGTAATAATCCTTACCCGAAGCTTTCTCAATAATTGCACCCAGGACGACAAACCCGCCGTTTGAATAGCGCTGACCTTTTCCAGGCTCGAATTCCAAAGGCTTTGAAGAAAAAAGAGGAAGATAATCATCGATACTTCGTATTCTATCTTTTGGAAGTGCTTCGAATTCCTCATTGAAGAAATCGCCGATCCCGGAAGTCATTGTCATGAGTTGATAGATCGTAACCTTTTTCGCCGCATCCTTATTTGGGTATGCGGGGAGGTGTTTTTCAATCGTGTCATCAAAAGAAAGTTTGCCTTCATCGGCGAGCAATCCTATCGCCAATGTCGTGAAAACCTTATTGATCGAACCGATATTGAATTTTGTATTTACTTTGTTTTTTACCTGGAATTCTTTTTCCGCGTCGCCGTAAGCCTTCTCGAAAATAGATCTTCCATTCTTTGCGATCATGACAACCCCTGAAAACTGATCCTTTTGAGCAAGACTCGCAAGATATTCTTCGACGGTCGGCATAAGCTCTATTTCGGCGATGCTTTGCGGAGGTTCACTTTTTGACTCCAAGTCTTCAGGGCTCATCATTTCAATACCAAACTCGCTGATTCTATTATCGGCAGGCTGAAATTCAAGAATAATTTTCAACAACATTCCATTAGGTTTTTCGATTGCCAAAGAAATTGAACGGTCGGTGAAGCCAAGTACCTTTCTCAATTTTGATCCGCGCAAATCTTCCCGAATTCTCTGAAAAAGCTCGAACCGTTCTTCAGGTGATGTCTCGTTATTGGGCACCATCTGTTTTTCAAGGAAAGTCTTCAATTCTGCGTCGTTGTCGGAATCTACCATTTTCATCAATATCCGCCCACGTTCCCCGGCGGAATTGTTTGGGAATTCGACCGTGGTGACGTTTGTTTGGGCGGAAAGCGATGTCGTTAAAACTAATGCCCCAATCAGCATGAGAAACCATATGGTGGCCGATTCATTTCGGAATAATTTAGTTATCAACATCTATTCCTCCTATTTTTCCATCTTCGATCGTAAGCGAGACCTGCATCGGATTGTCCGTAAATTTGAGAATTATCTTCGAACCCTGTTTGTTTACCGATTCGAGTTTTAGGCCCTCAAGATCCCCACCAAGAAGGGAAAGTCCTTTGACAAAATTATCGACGGGAACCGCCTTTTGTAGCTTTGGGTGAAAATTCTCGTTTATCAGGATCTTGATCTTCTCAGGGCTCTTGCTTTTTACGGCTTCCAAAAACACTGAAGCAATTTTTCCGTCTGCACTTTCGTTGTCATTTGTGATCTTTGTCGTTTTGCTTGTGAAACTTGACTGGTAACCCGGAACCAGGACGATTTTCGAAATCTCATCCGCTAAGCTGCGGAAGATCGGCTTGAGGCTATTGGTCATTACAATTATCACGGTCTTTTCCTTGGGAAATCTCCAGAAATCACAGAAGAAGATTCCGTTTCCGCCATTATGAGTGATCAGAGTTGAGTTATTTGAAGTAGGAACAATTGACCATCCGTAGCCATAAAAACTATTTGAGCCCTCGCCCTCCTTGATGTATGGCTTGTAATGTTTTTCTTTTGCTTCTTTACTCAGAATTTTGTCGCCTTCGAGCGCTAGATGCCATTTATATAAATCTTCGACCGTGCTGAGAATTCCACCGTTTCCGAGCAAATTCCAATACATCTCGATCTTCCGGTTTGATTTCTCGGTCATCTTTCCCCAGCGTTCAGCTCCTAAATATCCGATAGCGAGCTGCTCGTCAGGCCATTTTGGAATGCTGTAACCCGTATTTTTCATGTCCGCAGGAAGAAAAAGATTGTGATAAAGATACTCTTCGTACATTTTTCCCGACGTTTGTTCAATTATCGCGGCCAGAATGGAAAATCCGACATTTGAATACTCGTATTCGGTGCCGGGTTTGAAGAGTAATTTTGTTGAAAATGCACGTTTTAGAAATGCACCTTTTTCAATCACTTCATAATCACGACCGATGCCATCGGGAAAACCCGAAGAATGTGAAAGCAAGTGATGCAAAGTGATTTCCCGTTTATCGTCAGATAAATCTTTGAAATACTTTGAGAGTTTGTCCTTTACAGATAACTTTCCCTGCATTTCGAGTTTCAGAATTGCTGCGGCAGTAAACGGTTTTGTGACCGAGCCTGTAGAAAAGACGGTGTTTGGTGAATTCGATATTTTATTTTCACGGTCAGCAAATCCATAACCATTGCTGCTTATTTTTCCATCTCTGGCAACCAAAACCGCACCGCTAAAACCTTCGGATTCCAGTTTTTTCATGAGTTGGTTGACCTTTTCGAAATTTGTTTCGCGAAAACCATCGTTGGCAAAAGCCGATGAAAATAAAGTCGAAAGTGAAATAAAGAGAATTATTAATTTATTCATTTTAAAAAAAACTCCGTTGCTATTTGTTAACAACTTAATGTTGCCAAAATTTGCACGGAGTTTGGTTAAGAGAAAGCAAAAAGAATGTAAAATTTGTTAAGTTTGTCCGCGATTTACAAAATGGAAAACTGACCGTCCCGTTATTTTCTTTCTATATAAAACGCTTTATTTACGATTTTCCATTCGCCATCAATTTTTAAAAGCATCATATAATCGACGAATTTTGCACCCGGATAATCCAAGATGATCTTGCCAACGGCTGCGTTTCCGGATATGTCAATGCTTTCAATCGAACGTTTTCGTTGGGCTTCATCCTTCGCTGCTTCGCCACCCATCCCGGCGATATAGTCCTGAAAATCTCTAGTCGTATATTTTCCGTCACGGATGAACATTAATTTTCCTTCGCTATGAAAAGCCTTCTTCATGTAGTCTGCTTTTCCGGTTTCGTGGCCTTTCAAATAATTTTCGAGTGGAACCTTCACGGCTTCGACCTCCGCAGCATCGGCCAAAACATTGCTTCCAAAATAGATCGTGAAAATTCCGAACGCTAATATCGATATGATTGCTAATTTTTTCATTTACTTTATTCTCCTCTCTTGACTACTCTTTTTTATCGATTCCCTTATTCAAATTACGGAAAAGTGTTCCCGGTGTCTTAATGATTGGATCAATTTCGCTTCGATCGAAAGTAAAGATCCGCGCCGTTGCGCCTTATATAGTTAACTACTTAAGACACTAACATCCCGGGTTATTTTATTGTTAAGACAATGAAAAGAAATTGTTAAGATTGTAAAATCTCGCAGAAAGTATTGTTTTTCGCTTCTATTTGCCTGCATAATCCCATTAATGACGAAGAATTGGTATTCAATTTTGGTAATTTTCGCGCTCTTTGGATTGCTCGTCTTACTCGCAAGCCTTCAATATCGATGGGTCGAACAGATCGGAGACTCGGAAAGAACCCGGCTTACGACACGCTTAAAAGACGATACACTGCGATTTGCCGAAGACTTTAATCGCGAAATCCAGTCGGTTTATTTTGCGTTTCAACTCGACCCGAAAAACATTGAGTCGAAAGACTGGCGTCCCTTTACAAAACGGTTTGTCTTTTGGAAAACGATATCAAAAAACCCCGAATTGGTTCAAGAATTCTTCTTTGTAAGATCCGCAGGCGACGAATTACCGCTTAGGTATAAGCGTGGCAAAGCGGAGTTTTCGGAATCGAATTGGACGAACGATCTTAGGAGAATTCACGATGCCGCCAGGAAAAAAAGTGAAGCGATTCCTGTCGTTGAATATCTGACCGATTTGAAAAAGCCGAAATTGGCATTGGTTATGCCCGTGAATGAAAACGAACCGGCACCTGAAGACGTATTTATAAGAAAGAATCCAGGAACTGAAATAAAAACCCGTGAACTCGAATTGTCTCGCGTGAAAGCAATCGGCTTTCTCATCATTATTTTGGATGAGGATGTTGTACGAAACAAAATTTTAGCGAAATTATCGGCTAAGTATTTTTCGGATGGAAACGACGGAAGTTACAACATGTTGATCGTGAATTCTTACAAAAGTCCGGTTTTTCGAACCGGCGGGGAAATTGCCGGCGCTCCCGACGCGACAAATAAAATATTTGATTTGAATCCGCGCGATTTTGCTTTTTTTCCCGATGTAACCGGAAATACAATCATCGAATCGCAAATTCGGGAAGGTCAAGATGGAAAGGTCTTGGTCAGCGAAACCTATCTCAGTAATAGTTCGTCCTCAGAAGAAAAAAATGAAAACGTCAACGTCAGCTTAAAACGGATCGAGGACAATAAATCAAAAATTGCTATTTTTAAGGGCAACATTGGGAATTCTGAGGGTATTTGGACTTTGAATGTACAGCATTCGAGCGGTTCGATCGAGGCATTCGTAGTG
The DNA here is from genome assembly GCA_037969475.1 of Pyrinomonadaceae bacterium. GTDB lineage: Bacteria > Acidobacteriota > Blastocatellia > Pyrinomonadales > Pyrinomonadaceae > Aridibacter. The sequence continues at coordinate 22,930 of JBBKXN010000119.1, forward strand.
CAGACACGCTTCAGGAATTTATTAGTTAGCTTTGGGATCTTAGCTTTACTGGCGTTGAGTATGCTCCTTATTTTTGTGCTGTCCCAAAGATCGAAAATGCTTGCTCAGAGGCAGATCGACTTTGTTTCCTCAGTTTCGCACGAATTTCGAACGCCGCTTTCTGTTATTTATTCGGCAGGCGAAAATCTCTCTGATGGTCTGATTGGCGGGCCGGAAAAGATAGCAAGTTACGGCATTTTGATAAAGAACGAAGGGAAAAAACTTTCCGCAATGGTCGAGCAGATATTGGAATTTGCGGGCGCGCAGTCCGGAAAACGTAGATATGAATTTCAGCAACTTAACATTGAAAATATTATTGCGGGTGCTTTGGCAGAATGTGATCACGCAATAAATTTGGAAAAGTTCAAAATCGAAAAAGAGATCGAAACGGATTTGCTGCCGATTTTCGGTGACGCAAATGCACTGACACAAGCCTTCCAAAACATAATAAATAACTCATTGAAATACAGCGATGGGAATAAATGGTTGAAAATCTCGGTGGTAACCACGGGGGCGAATCTTGAAGTTTGTTTTGAAGATCAAGGAATCGGAATATCCTCTAATGGCAAGAAGCATCTGTTTGAACCGTTTTACCGTGCGGATGAAGTTATTGATTCACAAATTAGTGGAAATGGGCTTGGACTGAGTTTAGTTAAACAAATTATCGAAGATCACCAGGGAACTGTTAGGGTTGAAAGCGAGATCGGAAGAGGAAGCCGATTTATACTTCGGTTGCCAATTTACAACGGGTGGAACTCCAAGATATAGAATGAATAGGGTTTTAATGATTGAGGACGAAGAAGGTTTAATTACTACTCTATCAGACCGTTTGGTTAGTGAAGGATTTGACGTGGCCGTCGCACGAGATGGCAGCGAAGGGTTCGAAAAAGCAATTGAAAATCGATTCGATGTAATAATTTTGGACTTAATGCTTCCTAAGAAGAACGGATTTGATGTTTGCCGGGATTTGCGAAAAGAAGGAATCAATACGCCGATATTGATGTTGACTGCGCGGGGAGAAACGATTGACAAAGTATTGGGATTAAAACTCGGCGCTGATGATTACTTGACCAAGCCGTTTGAAATCGCGGAACTGCTTGCACGAATTGAATCACTTCTTCGGCGTTCGGGAAGCGGAACGATTGGGAAAAATCGCTTTGTCGAATTTGGAAATGTCTATGTAGATTTCGATCGCGCCGAGATAAAGGTTGAAAATAAGGCGATCGATCTCTCCGCTATGGAATTCAAACTCTTACAGTTTTTGGTTGAAAATCGTGGAAAAGTTCACTCACGTAATGTTCTTCTCGATGAAGTTTGGGGTTACGATGCAATGCCGAATACACGAACTGTGGATGTACACGTCGCCTGGCTTCGTCAAAAACTTGAAGGAAATCCAAAACATCCAAAATATATTTTAACGGTGCATGGATTGGGCTATAAGTTTGTTGATTAGATTCATTTTTGTCGATCAACCGGAAAACCATTAACTCCACAGGCAAAGAACTCATTAAACAGCTGGCAAAGTCTAATAAACGCTTGATTTAAATTGTGTTCCGAGCAAGAATCGAACACTGTTAAAAATTTATCTGTCATCATTCGGAGAAAATCATGAAGTTGCGAGTCGTATTATTTTTTATCAAGGGTGCGTTTTTTTCGCTCATCCTAATAATGTCAGCTTCGATCCATGCGCAGGAAAAAGCCTCTAGGCTCATCGGTTTCAAGGATGCACAAGAAACCTTCACCAAATGCAGGGAAAATAGTCCGGATCAACACCGGGGCGTCGGTATCGTTGTAAACCGGGTCGCAACAGGTGCAATTGAGATCCTCATTGCGATCGAGACCACGAAACAATACGATGGATATTCCGCGATTAAAAACCTTGAAATTTCAGTACACCCTTTAACATTGATTGTTGACGACGAGGGCACAAAATCTTTGGTTGAAAACGGAAAATCGGCTTCAAAAATCATTAGTGGATTTGAGCTTGACGAAGGAGCGAGCGAAATGATCGCAACCCCAAAAGTTATCTTGCCAATTGGTGGCGATGCATCTGCAGTGCGAGTCAGAATCCGCGGGGTTTTTGGTCGTGACAGAGTAACGATATTAACTGCAAATATCGATGGTGACAACACAGCCAGTGTTTGCTACGGAAAAGCCAAGGCGAAAAAGTAGATAGCTAAAAACCAGCGGACGGAGTTGAAGGCCTGCGGCGTGCGACGCCTGTCGCCTTAGCAGCTTTCTCGACTGCTTTCGAAACCGCTTTCGCGACACGTTTATCAAAAACTGAAGGGATTATATAGTCGGAATGAAGCTCGTCTTGGCCGACAATTGCGGCGATTGCTTCAGCTGCCGCCAATTTCATCTCTTCGTTGATTTGAGATGCCCGACAATTTAACGCCCCACGAAAAATTCCCGGAAAGCAAAGTACGTTATTTATTTGGTTTGGATAATCCGAACGTCCAGTCGCCATGATGGCAACATGGTCGGCGGCTTCTTCCGGGTAAATTTCCGGGTCAGGATTTGCCATCGCAAAAACTATCGGGTCACTGGCCATTTTATTTAGGTCTTCTACACCGATCACGTTTGGCGCAGAAAGTCCGAAGAAGACGTCTGCGCCATTCATCACATCGTGGATATTTCCCTTTTCGTCTTTCGGATTCGTGTTGCGTGAAAACCAATCTTTCACCCAGTTCATATTCTCCGTCCGTCCCCGGTAAATCGAACCGCTCGTATCGCATCCGACCAAATTCGTCACGCCTGCCGCCATTACAATTTTCGAGCATGCAACTCCTGCGGCACCAATTCCATTTACGACTACTTTGACGTCTTCCATCTTTTTTCCGACGATCTTCAATGCATTTATCAAAGCCGCCAGAACAACAACAGCGGTGCCATGCTGATCATCGTGGAATACTGGAATATCGAGTTCTTCTTTGAGTCGATCCTCGATCTCAAAACAGCGGGGTGCAGAAATGTCTTCAAGATTTATGCCGCCAAACGCAATCGAGATATGCTTGATCGTTTGAACGATTTCGTGGGGATCAGTCGTGTCGAGACAAATGGGGAAGGCATCGACTCCGGCAAATTCTTTAAATAGCTGCGCTTTGCCTTCCATTACAGGCATCGCAGCAGCGGCTCCAATATTTCCTAAACCCAAAACAGCGGTGCCATCTGACACGACGGCGACAGTATTTTTCTTGATTGTGAGCGTATAAGCTTTTTCGGGGTCTTTATGAATCGCCTCGCAAACCCTGGCAACGCCCGGTGTATATGCCATGGCAAGGTCTGCGCGGGTTTTGAGGGGAACTTTGGAGTTTACTTCAATTTTTCCGCCGAGATGCATCAAAAACGTTCTGTCGGAAATGTGTTCGACCTCCACACCGTCGATCATCGAGACGACTTCGACCATCTTCTTTCCATGATCTTCAGAGAGAGCATTCACCGTAATGTCGCGCGTGATATTACCCTTTCCAACGCGAACAATGTCAATTGCACCGATGTCACCGCCGACGTTGCCAATTGTTGTGGTAATTTCGCCGAGTTTTCCCGGATTGTTCGGAATAATAACCCGCAAGGTTAAACTAAAACTCGGACTAGGTGTTTGTTTATCTGTCACTAATTTTTGAAACCCGCCTGATTGATTTTGAATAAGAACCCTAGATTACTTTATTGGATATCATTGGACAAAGATAGATCGCTGGCAATATAACTTTTTGGCTAATTTTATTGGGTTTACGCGATCGGACGAATCAAACCTTTGTAAACCGCAAGTATTTTGATTTTGTTCGCAGAAAGTATGATGGATTCATAATCATCGTTCGCCGGTCGAAGTTCTATCTTCGCTCCGCGCCGGTACATTTTCTTTAGCACAGCTCTCTTTCTTTCGATTAACGCAACGACGCAGTCGCGGTCGCGCGCAAAGGAACGTTTCTCGACAAGAGCAATATCGCCTTCGCAAATATTCTCATCGAGCATGGCGTCATTCGGCACGCGAAAAACACGCAGATTCTTTGAAGGTTCGTCCCCGAGCATGCTCTTTGATAAAATTATGCCATCGGATTGGGTCTCAACAAGGGGAATATCGAGCCAATCGATCTTTAATACCGAGCTACCTACCACTTGTTCGCTAAGAAGTTCGATTCCAAACGAACCATTTTCACGTTTTCTTGAAATCAAACCCTGACTTTCCAATGCTTCAATGTGTTTCGCAATTGCCCCTTTTGAACGAACCCCCATCGCCCGCGCAATTTGCTGATATGATGGCTCATATCCGCGCTCTGTAATAAATTCCGTAAGATATTCCAAAACCTCGTGCTGACGACGTGTTCGGGTTTGCATGGAATCGATTCTATTTTCTGACCTTTATATAAGTCAAACAAAATCTCAAAATCGTTTACCAAGCCTGCGAAAAAAAGATTGACTGAAATGTTCATGTAACGTTAGAATTACGTCAAACATATTTCAATTTGTCGGAAAAAGTATTTTTATGTCCAAAAGAATCGATGATTTACTGCGGATGGCGATGAGTTTTGGTGCGTCAGATCTGCATTTGCGAGCGGGATCGTATCCAATAATTCGCGTAAATGGAGATTTGCGCCCGGTTTCAAGCGTTGATCGCCTAACTCAAGAAGAGACATTGGAGATGGCTTTTTCGATGATGTCGAATCGGCAGAAAATGGTATTCAAGGATTCTTTTGAAGTTGATTTGGGCTACGGTGTTTCGGGGTTGGGACGATTTCGCGTAAATATTTTTCAGCAGCGAAATTCGATAGGAATTGTAGCCAGGGTTATAACTGATAAAATTCGCGGATTTAGCGAACTTGGCTTACCCTTAGTACTAAATGAGATCGCTGATGAAAGTCGCGGATTGGTGCTTGTTACAGGAACCAACGGAATGGGTAAGTCCACGACTCTTTCCGCATTAATTGATTACATAAATTCGACACAGAGCGCGCATATTGTAACGATCGAAGACCCGATAGAGGTTTTACATAAGGATAAGAAATCTTACATCACGCAAAGAGAAGTAGATGTCGATACAAAAAGCTATGCTGAAGCGTTGAGGGGCGCGATGCGTCAAGATCCGGATGTAATTCTGGTAGGTGAGCTAACAGACGCCGAAACCATCGAGACGGCTCTAATGGCTGCGGAAACCGGTCATTTGGTTTTATCAACCATGAATACTTTTGACGTGGCGGAAACTCTGTCGAAAATGATAACGGCCTTTCCGGAATATCAGCAGCGAACGATTCGAATTCAGCTTGCCGGGCTATTAAAAGCAATCATCTCACAGCGTCTGATGAAATCCGCAAAAGGCGATTCAAGGGTGCCGGCGGTTGAAATTCTGCGTTCCTCGGATCTGGTTCGCGATTGTATTTTGAATGAGGAAAAGCTTGGAGAAATCCGGGGCGCGATAACGGCCGGAACATCTCAGTTAGGGATGCAGACCTTTGATCAATCGCTTTTGTATCTATATCAGTCGGGGTTGATCGATCTCGATGAAGCCTTGAGAGGTTCGAGCGACGCGGACGATTTTCGTCTTAGACTGACCGGAATATCTACGTCCGAAGTGGGTTTCGAAGTTGAAGTAGATGAAAATGAGTCGGAAGCAGAATCTTCTGAATTATATACCCGTAAAACAGCTTAATCGTTCATCCGGAAAAAGCGGGTGCTTGCATTCAGAAAAGTCTTACGCCCCCCTTATCGTGTGATTTTCTCTTGTTCTACCGTCACGCTCCTTTAACGAATATCGAAACGAAGTTTTCTTCTGAAAATTTTGCGCCGAAACGGAGATATCTATCCGTATCGGAGTCCTCAAGCAGTTCAGAAAAAATAGCAAATAAGCGTTAAAGTTTCGCAGATCGAACTCTTTACGCAAACACTTTCTAAATAAAGTTTTTTCAGTAACTTAACGTTTGCTGCGAAAAAGCACGTTTTTTACAGTATTATCTTGACATCAAAGCACTTCCGCGTGTAAATTCTAGAATTACCCAATCATTTGCGGTTTCGAGAGAGGTAAATTCAATGCCCCTTTTTGGCGAATAAATTTCGCCGGAACAAGTTTAGAGCGCAGGGGCAAAATTTTACTGCTCAACAAATGCGAATGATTGAAATTGGCTAACCCCGCAAGCTGATTTTTAGTATTTTATATATTTAGGTAAAGTGCGGTGGAAGCTCGATTTTAAATCATTAAGACGCGGCTATATTAAACAACTAAGGAATTAACACGATTTTAAATGTCAAACGAAGTTATTAAAGATGCTGAAGAAAAGGTAGAAACCCCAACTCCAGCTACGGAACAAACCAATCAAGAAACAACAACTGGTGCAGCAGAAGCACCTAAACCCGCAACCGCGATAACCCAGCCTGAAGCCACAAAAACTGCTGACTCTGATGACGATGCAACGCAAGGTGAAATGGACTTTGGTGCTATGCTTGCTCAATTTGAGCAGGAACAGGTCCCATATCATACCGGCGAAACCGTAACTGGAAAGGTCGTAAGAATTTCCGATCAGGGTGTGCTTGTTGATTTTGGCTACAAGTCAGAAGGCGTCGTAGATCTTGAAGAATTTACGGATTCTGACGGAAATGTAACCATCAAAAAAGGTGAAGATATCGACGTCGTCATCAAAAGCATGAGCGGAGATGGACCTCCGGCATTGTCCTATCGAGATGCTCAAAATCGACGTTCTTGGGATGAGATCGAGAAAGCGTTCCAAGATGATATTACGGTCACGGGTGTAATAAAAGATAAGACAAAAGGCGGATTGAGAGTTGACCTGCAGGGTGTGGAAGCGTTTTTGCCGGGTTCGCAAATTGACTCGCGGCCCGTTCGCAATCTCGACGCGCTGAAGGGCGAAAAAATCGAGGCAAAGATAGTTAAGTTTAGCCGAAAGCGAAATAACATTGTACTTTCACGAAAGGTAATCACAGACAAAATTATTAATAAACAAAAGGCCGAGACCCTTGAGAAAATTGAGGTTGGCTTTATTGTTGATGGAAAGGTAAAAAATCTGACGGAATATGGTGCCTTTATCGATATCGGCGGAATAGATGGCTTACTTCACGTAACCGACATGTCCTGGGGAAGACTGCATAATCCCGGAGATATGCTTAAGGTAAATGATTCGGTGCAGGTTAAGATTCTAAAGCTCGATCGGGAGAAAGAAAAAGTTTCGCTCGGGTTTAAGCAATTGCTTCCGGATCCGTGGTCAACGGTAACAGAGATCTATCCCGTTAATTCAAAGATCAAAGGATCAATTTCCAGTGTTACGGAATACGGGGCTTTTGTAGAATTGGAGCCTGGTGTTGAAGGACTAGTGCACGTTTCTGAAATGTCTTGGGCAAAGCGCATGAAGCATCCAAAACATTTTGTAAATAAAGGTGATGAGGTCGAGGTTCAGGTGCTAGGAATTGATCCCGAGGAACGGCGGATTAGTCTCGGCATGAAACAATTGCAGGCAAATCCATGGGATACGATCGGTGAGCGATTCCAAGTTGGATCCAAGGTTCACGGGAAAGTTCGGAATTTAACGGATTTTGGCGCGTTTGTCGAGATCGAAGACGGCGTGGATGGATTGGTACACGTTTCAGATATTTCCTGGTCGAAGAAAGTTAAGCATCCAAAGGATGTGTTGAAGAAAGGGCAAGAGGTTGAAGCTATCGTTACCAACATCGATACAGAAGGACATCGGCTTTCGCTTTCTATCAAAGAACTCACACCCAGTGCCTGGGAGACTTTTACGGCTGAACACAAACCGGGAGATGTTGTCAAAGGCAAAATCTCGCGCTTTGCAGGATTCGGAATATTCGTTGAACTCGCACCTGATCTCGAGGGTTTGTGTCACATCTCCGAACTTTCTGATGAAAGGATCGAAAATCCCGAAACGCAGTTTGAGGTTGGCCAAGAACTCGATTTCAAAATTCTGCGAGTTGAACACGATGTAGAAAAAATTGGACTCTCCGCGAGGGCCGTTGGCAAGGAAGATGAGCCGATTGTTGACACCAAAACCTATTCGAGCGATGCAAAAGGCGGGATGGCCTCACTTGGAGAATTGGCTAATCTTAGGAGTGGAAGGTCGGAAGAAGCGGTCGAAAAACCTGAAACTCCTGAGGCGATAGCGGTAGCGGAGGCGTTAAAGGAAGAAGCGACCGGGAAGGACGAAAAAGCAGTAGAGGCTGACGAATCGATCGAAGTTGCTGCGGAAGAAAATGTAGTGGAAGATTCCCCATCTGAATCTGTTGAAAAATCGGACGAAGCAACAGAAGCTAAGGCGGACGATGAGCTCATCAAGACGGAAGCCAAGCCTAACGAGGATGGTGAAGCGAAGCCCGATGTCGATGAGGTCAAGGCGGAAGCCAAGCCTAAAGAAGAAGGCGAAGCGAAGCCCGAAGTCGTTGAGGTCAAAGATTCAGCGGAGGAAGAAAAACCGACCGAAGAATCCATCGAAGTTGAAGCTGTTGCGGACGCTTCGGACAGCGAAAAGAAACCGGCAAAAAAAGCTAAAACTAAAGCTAAAGCAAAAGTCGAGAAAGAAAAGGTGGAAGCGGCAAAGTCTGAAGAAACTGTCGTAGAAGTGAAAGCGGAAGCCGAAGACAAAGTGGAAGCCGTGGCTAAGGATGCGACAGGAAAATCTGAGGACGCTGCGGCGGCGAATGTGGATGGAGTATCCGAAGGAGATGAAGGAAAAAAGTCTAAAAGTAAGAAAGCGGAAAGTTAAGAACTCTTGAAAATATCGCGAAGTTAGGTTTTTGTAGCTAAACAATAATGGGTCCGAGGAAAAATCAATGACAAAAGCTGATCTAGTAGAGATAGTTGCCAAAGAAGCCGATATGACAAAAAAGGACGTCGAGCAATTAGTCGAAATTATTTTCGACAGCATCGTCGGCACCTTAAATAAGGGTGAGAAAATAGAATTGCGCGGATTTGGAAGTTTCAGAGTTAGAGAAAGAAGCGCGCGAAAGGGCCGAAACCCCAAAACCGGCGAACCGGTTGCTATTCCCGCAAAGCGTGTGGCATATTTTAAGCCAGGCAAAGACCTCAAAGAAATTATCAACGAATAAGGATAATTTATAGTGGATGTATTGTGGAGTCCTTGGCGATACGATTATATAAAAGCGGATAAGCAAAACAGCTCGGACGTGAGCGGTTGTGTTTTCTGCGAAATTCTGAACAACTCGGCTACCGATGAAGAGAATTTTATCTTGCATCGGGCCGAGTTTAATTTTGCGATTCTTAACATCTATCCCTACATCAGCGGTCACTTGATGATTCTTCCCTACGAGCATATTTCGAATCTCGATGAAGCTTCCAAAGCAACGACTGATGAACTAATGGACTTGACGAAGAAATTTCAGTCTATCATTCGGAAAGCATATCAACCCCACGGAATTAATCTGGGAATGAATCAAGGTAAGGCTGCAGGTGCTGGAGTTACAGAGCACTTTCATATGCACCTTCTTCCGCGATGGGTCGGGGACGCAAATTTCATGACCGCCATCGCTGAAACCCGTACGATTCCCGAATCGCTCAGCACGACTTTCGAAACAATCAAAAACGAATTGTGACTGAAAGTTTGTGGAAAGCGGACGCCAATAGAACTTTATTTTAAACAACGGAAGGGAATAGGTGGTCAGGTGCTAGCGGCAATATTACAGCCAGCTCTTCTCTGAAGTGTACATTCACATTCTCCAAAAAATATATGGTTAAGCCGTTTTAGGAATACTAAGGCGGCTCTTTTTTGTGTCTAAACAAATGGATCGAATCGTCAAGAAAGCTTTCACTTTCGCTTTTACGTTTCGTCATAATTGTGGCACTTTACCTATATGCGAAAGGTCCTTACAGCTGAAGAAATGCGCGAAGTCGACCGTTTGTCAACCGAAAAATACGGCATTCCCTCAATTGTATTAATGGAAAATGCCGCACACGCGGCTGCCGGGGTCATTTCCGAAAAACTTGGAGGTTCGGTTGAAGGCAAATCATTTCTGATTCTTTGCGGGGGAGGAAACAATGGCGGCGACGGTGCAGCACTAGCACGCATTTTACATATCCGGAAGGCGAGCGTCGTTACATATTTGTTCGGAAAGGTGGAAGATACAAAGGGTGCCGCTAAGGTTAATTTTCAAACGCTTAAAAAGATAGAAGATGACGAGGATGCTACCGTTAGTAATCATTTAACTGGTACGAGAAACGCTCCTAGTGATGGGAATGAAGCCTTGTTTGCCTTCGAAGAAACGGAGATCGATAAATTACTTCAGTTTTGGGAAGACATGCAGGATCTTCATGAATTCGATGTGATAATAGATTGTTTGTTTGGAACTGGCTTAAATCGCGCGTTAAGTCACGGCTATGATCGATTGGTCAGAAGAGTTCACGCCTTGATCCGCGAGTCAGAGAGTAAGCCAATTGTCTATTCAGTTGATATTCCGTCAGGGTTGAGCGCAAATTCAGCCAAAGGAATTGGCGAAAATTTTAAGTCGGATTTGACCGTTACATTCACCGCACCGAAACTTGCCAATGTTTTACCCCCAGCGTCGCATTTCAACGGTGAACTTCAAATCGCAAACATCGGATCGCCTCAGGAGCTGCTCGACAGCTCGCTATCGCAGACATTTCTTGGCGAAATTAACGACGCGGAGGCTTGGCTCGCGCAAACAGAGTTTTCACCTGATTCATATAAAAACAAACGAGGAAACGTGCTTCTAGTTGTTGGTTCAAGAGCTTATTCCGGTGCGGCGGTTTTGGCGGGAAATGGAGCGATGCAAAGCGGCGCCGGGTTGGTTAGGATCGCGACTCCGCTATCAGCATTAAGCTCGATTTCTGAGAGAGTTTTACCGGAGGTTATGGTTTCCGGAGTAGCTGAAACAGGAAAGGGCTCGATTAGCGTAGACGCACTTGAAAAGCTAAAAACATTGGGCGAAAAAGCGGATGTTATTGGAATCGGATGCGGCTTGGCATCCGACGAGGAAACAACGCGAAAACTCGTCCGTGAAATAGTTGCAACCCGCAAGATCCCGATCGTTATTGATGCCGATGGTTTAAACGCACTCGCACCATTTGATCTGCAAGGTTCGGAGGAATCGCCCTTGATCTTAACTCCGCATGAAGGAGAATTTTTAAGACTTTTAGGGACCAAAAACAAAGACGCGCTACGGGATCGCGTCGGTGCAGTTCGTGATTTTGCGCAAAAGCATAGAGTTATTGTGGTGCTGAAAGGCGAACGGACTCTGATCGCCGAACCTGGAGGAAAGGTCGTAATTAACCCGACCGGAAATCCAGGTCTTGGAAAGGCAGGTAACGGTGACAATCTTACCGGGATAATTACAGGATTTGTCGCGCAAGGAATTAAGGCAAGCGTCGATATTTTTGAGTCAGTAAATGCTGCGGTTTTCGTCGCCGGTTTTGCCGCGGATATTGCCGCGCGGAAGTTTGGAAAACGTGTAATGCTGGCGAGCGATGTTCGCGATTGTTTGGTCGAGGCTTTCAAGGAGATTGGAGGTTCAGATGAAAAAATCTAGGGAATTATTGGAGCGATGGATCGAGCTTTTTACCGTTAAGGATCTGGATGAGGTCGTTCGATGCTATGCGCCGGACGCGGTAAACTTTCAGATCGCGACGGGCGAACCATCGGTAGGACGAGAGCAAATCAGATTTGATACCGCGGAATTTTTTAAAGGCTTTCCGGATGCGTGGGCAACGGCCGAGAATATTATGTCCGATGGTGATTGGGCAGCTTGGGAATGGATCGGCGGCGGTACGTTCATTGGCGAATTTAATGACATCAAGCCGACAAACAAATCATTTGAGATTTGCGGTTGCGGGTTTTTCCATTTTGCCGATGAGAAAATTATTATTCAGCGTGGTTATTGGGACAAGGAGTCCTGGTTTTCGCAAATAGGAATTGAAGTTTAATGAAATCGGACTTCGATAAAAGGCAATGTGAAACTCCTGAAGGCACTTTTGCACTTGGCGAAAATATCGCCACGACTCTTCGGGGCGGTGAGATTATTTTCTTGACCGGAACCTTAGGCGCCGGCAAAACTTTACTCACGAAAGGAATTGTCAGCGCGCTCGGTTTTGAGGCGGATGACGTTACCAGCCCGAGTTTTACGTTAGTAAATCTTTACAAGACTGAAAGTTTTGATGTTTATCACATCGATCTTTGGAGAATTAAGGAGGCAAACGATGCGCTTTTTGCCGTAGGTCTTGACGAGATACTGGAAAACGAAAACGCGATCGTGATCATCGAATGGGCCGAACGCCTTGGTAAAACGAATTTTGATCGGAAGATAATAGATATTTTGATTTCAGGTGATGGCGATGATCGTCGTCGCGTAATAATAAGAAGAGAAATCGAAGCGGCACATGGTTAGGTTATGAAAAAAGTATTGTTCTCTTCATTTGTAGTTCTAATTGCATCTGCGGGATTTATTTTCGCCCATCAATTTTCCGCTGGAGTCTGGAACTCGTCTGATCTGCCCGAAATGGAAAATCCGCGAATAGTTATAAAAAAAGAAAAGCGAACACTCGAAGTTTTTGACGGTGAAAAATCAATCATCGTTTATAAGATCGCACTCGGATATACGCCCAAAGGCGACAAGGAAAAAGAAGGCGACGGCAAAACTCCCGAAGGTGAATTTTTTATCCATACGAAAAATGAACATAGTAAATATTTCCTCTCCCTCGGAATGAGCTACCCGAATATTGAAGATGCGAAACGCGGTCTAGAAACGGAATTGATAACTCCGGAAGAGCACGATGAAATTGTGAGTGCGATAAGCGAAAATCGAATGCCGCCTCAATATACAAATCTCGGTGGTGAAATTTATATCCACGGAAACGGGAATCTTACAGATTGGACCGCCGGCTGTGTCGCGTTGACAAACAAGGACATGAAAGAGCTTTTTGATGCGATTCCGGTTAACACACTTGTTATAATTGAGTCTTGATGATCATCGGCCTTGACCAGTTCGAAACTTGACTATTTATTGCCAAAATTCAATACTTTATAAAAATATCAAGATTACATTGATTGAATAAAATTTAAGAAACGAGGTTAAAGAATTTATGCCATATCCTGAAATAATGATTGCCGGAATGAGGCAAGAGCTATCACAGCTTGGAATTGAAGAAACAAAGACATCCGAAGATGTAGAAAACGCGATAAATAACACGGACGGAACCGTAATGGTTGTCGTAAACTCTGTGTGCGGTTGCGCCGCGGGCGGTGTTCGTCCGGGAATCGCAATGGCTTTCGAAAATTCCGAATCAAAACCCGACAAATCGATAACCGTTTTTGCCGGAGCAGATATTGACGCTACCGACACCGCGCGTGAAAAATTCGCACCATACGCGCCTTCGTCGCCTTCTATCGCATTTTTGAAGAACGGTGAATTAGTAAAAATGTTTGAGCGAAAAGACCTTGAGGGACGTCCTCCGCAAGTGATCGCGGAGACTTTAGTCGAAGCGTTTGGTGAAGTTTGCGGGAAATCTGAAGCTGCAAATAATTAAGAAGATGTTGGATTTCGAGAAAGAAAAACCCGTCAAATGTGGCGGGTTTTTCTTCGTCGAAGGAAATGTCCAAGTTAGTTGCTCTTCCAAACGTTGTCTTTCGAGTCTGTATCGGGAAATCTCCCATATGGATCGAACGTAATTTTATCGATTTTTCTCGAACCAAAATCGAGCGTTGCTTTGAAATCGCGATTTCCGCCAAACCACACATCTTCCGGCCAGGTAACGATTGCCGTTTTGGCGTCGAGCACTTTGGAATTTGCCATAGGATTGATATTCCCGGTTCCCGGGGCGAATTCGATCTTTAGTACGACCGGGGATGGCATTTCTCCGGCTTCGTGTACGGTCACTTCTGTTTTGCCATTCTTAGCGACCACACTCTTTATCGACCCGTCTACTGACTCTGTCGTAAACAGCCAGTAATACCAAAACCAGTTCAGATCGTGCCCGAGTTCGTTATTCATAAAGAAGGCAAAATCCCAGGGCGACGGATGTTTAAATTTCCAGACATCCATATATTTAGCGATCGCCTTATTCATTGCTTCGTCGCCAACGATCCCGCCGAGCATCGAGAACATCAACATTGTTTTCCCGTATGCCTGAAAACCGTAGAGTGTGCCTCCGTAATTTGAGTTCCACATCATCGGCGGCTCATCCTCATCGCCGCTGATCGTGCCGTATCTTTGACCTAAACCGTCGATGCTATATGGTTTCCCCGCAGCATCTGCATCGGAAAGAATGTTTGAATATTGGTTAAATCCCTCATCCATCCAGCCATAGCGCGTTTCATTTGTTCCCACTGTCATCGGGATCCATTGATGGAATGTTTCGTGATCTGCGGCCCCTTGATTTGAATTGATCACCATCGGATATTCCATTCCCGCGCTTGGGCCGTCCTGTAGAGTCAACTGCGGAAACTGATAGGGAATCAGCAGTTTGGAATAAAATTCAAGCGCGTGACGGGTGATTGTTCCGGCCTGCTTGAAACGATCTGCTCGCTCCGGCAAATAGAACATATGAATCGGAATAAAACCCTTTTCCGGAATATTTGCTCGTGTCGCCTTCCAAACAAACTCGTTTGAAGTCGCCCACGCAAAATCATTGACTTCGTCCGCAACGAAATGCCAATTGTTCACGCTTCTTGGCAATAGAGCCTTTCCGCTGCCGCGCTCGCGTTCCGAAACTATCATCAGTTCGTCATCGGACTTCGTTATATTTGCGATGCGCTTACGAATGGCTTCTGAAAATATTTCATCAGAGTTTTCTAAAAGCCCCGTACCGCTGACGATCCACCCGGCCGGAACTGTTATGTTTACGTCAAACGTCCCAAAATTATTGTAAAACTCAGACGGGCCGAGATATACGTTTGTATCCCAACCATGCAAATCATCATATTTTGCAAGACGCGGATACCATTGCGTTGGCTGATAAAGCTTGTTGTTCCAGCGCTGAGTCATACGGTGTCCTTGTCCGCCTTCGCCGCCCGGTAATTTTGTATTCCATTCAATTTCAATTTTTGTCACGGTATGCGCAGCGATCGGGTTCTCGAGCACGATCTGCGCTAAAGTTTGATCCAGACCCGTTACATATGATTTTTCGACATTTGCCTGCTCACTCCCCTGAAATCCGGGAGGTTTTGCCTTGAGATCTAGCTCGGCGCCATTGATCCGAATCCGCGTGACAATCATTCCATCGGTCGTTTCCGCGGGAACCGAAAAACCACGCGGTACACGGGCGCGAAAAATGTTGTGATCGAGACGCAACACGATTTTGTCGAGTTGATCACCGCTGTTGTTATGCATAGCGATCGTCTCGCGTCCGGAAATTGTCTGTGTTTCAGGGTCCAGGGTCGCGTTGATGTTGTAATCCGTTTTTAGCTGCCAATAATTGGGGCCCGGTCGACCGGAAGTGTCTCGGGTTCCCGCAGTAAAAGCTCTTTGTATCGATCTTGTCAGGGGAATATCGCGGCGGATCGCTCGTGTCGATGAGTTTGCCGAACTCCCGAATCGGAATGCATCCGCTACATTATTATTCGAAGGAACTTGCCCGGAAGCAGAATAAGTTGTTAGTAAAAGGATAAAGACAATAAGACGTAATTTCATATAAACCTCATATTCAAGCAAATCAGGCGGATATTGGAGGGAAGACCGCGATATCGAGCCAGAAATAAACTCCATTTTTGATTGAATCAATTATCCTTTTTTCTTGAATACTATTAAAGTGCCGAACGATCCATTCTGAGGTAGCGGAGATTTCGAAGTGAGCCCTCCGTGATCAAAAGTTGGCCGATTCCGTAAAAAAGCATTACCAATGCACTTCCGACCGGTATCGAAATTACAAAACGATTTATCGCCAAAATAGAATCCGATAGGGCAAATAACAGGGTCCCGGCAAGGCAGATCGCGGCAAAGGTTTTCGTGAATTCAAAGGCATGAAAGCAGGCGACTACCATCAAAGAAATAACTAAGCAGTACAAAAACACGGGAATTTTTAGGTCCGAAAGCGTTGGAAAAAGGTAAAGATAGAAGAGGACAGAATAAGCAATTATCGAAATGAGAATCCCCATTCGGAAACGAAATTTTTCACGGTTGAGTTTTCCGATTTTCCAAAAATAAACAGCGTATAAGATGTGCGCGAATAAAAACGCGATCAGGCCATATATGAAAAAAAAATCGTAAATTCTGTCCAACAAGAGAAAAACATCGCCGAACCACGAGAATGTTAATGCACCAACAATTAGATTTTTTAGCGGATTGAGATTTGAGCTTTCGCTTGCGAAATACGCAAGCAGCATCAGCATCATTAAGGGTTTCGAGAGGAACTGCAGCCACAAGATCCCAAAAATATTTGCCAGACATTCGATGCAGAGTACGAAGATAAAAATAGAAAGAACACTTCTAAACTTCATAATTCGAGGTCCCTAAAACAATTCATCCATCGCTTCTTCAAGATTTCTTACGCCAACAACGCGTGTTCCGAGAAGTTTTTCCAGTCCTTTTTTATTTGATGCCGGAATAATTAGCTTCTTAAATCCGAGTACTTGCGCTTCGCGTGCCCGCGATTGTGCCTGTAAAACACCGCGAACCTCGCCTGTTAAGCCAACTTCGCCAAAAACCGCGGTATCCGCAGCAACCTGTAGATTCTTAAAACTGGAAGCGACCGCTGCGATTATACCCAGATCTGCCGCGGGTTCGTCCACTTCCAAACCGCCCGCAATGTTGATAAAAACATCGTCATTTGCAAGTTGGAACCCGAGCCGTTTTTCAAGAACTGCAATCAGGAGGGAAGTGCGATTATAATCAAAGCCTTGTGCCATTCGCCGCCCTGTACCGAATTTTGTTCCCGTGACGAGTGCCTGAACCTCCACGAGCATGGGTCTCGTACCTTCCATACAAACGGTGACTACTGAACCGCTGGCGCCTTCCGGACGTTCCTGCAAGAAAACTTCTGACGGATTTCCAACCGGAATCAGCCCGGCATTTGTCATTTCAAAAACACCGATCTCATTAGCAGCACCAAAACGGTTTTTCGTAGCACGTATGATCCGATGATTATGGTGTCGGTCGCCTTCAAAATATAAAACCGTGTCCACGATATGTTCGAGCACTTTTGGTCCGGCAATTGATCCGTCTTTTGTAATGTGACCGATGAGAAAAACCGGCGTCCCAGTTCCTTTTGCAAACATCATAAATTCGCCTGCCACTTCGCGGACTTGAGAAACGGATCCGGGGGCGGACTCCAGTTTTGCGCTAAACACTGTTTGAATTGAATCAACGATCACGAAGTCAGGCTTTAATCTTTCCGTTTCTGTAAGAATCGCTTCTAAATTTGTCTCTGGTAAAAGGAAAAGATTGTCAGCAGTCAATCCGAGTCGTTCGCCGCGCATTTTTATTTGCCGTTCGGATTCCTCTCCTGAAACGTAGAGCACCTTCCCCGAGAATTGGCTCAGTTTGTCTGCAACTTGAGAAACAAGTGTGGATTTTCCGATACCCGGGCTTCCGCCGATCAATACGAGGGAACCGCCGACAATTCCACCGCCTAGGACCCGATCAAACTCGTCAATTCCACTTGGAGTACGCGAATCATCTTGAGATTCAATATCATTGTAGGAAATCGGTTTGACGTCACGAAACGATGACATTGATTTCACCCCTGCATTACCGGTGGCTTGAGCGGTTACGCGAAATTTCTCTTCGACAAACGTGTTCCACTTTCCACACTCACGACATTGCCCGTTCCACTTTCGTTCCTGATTTCCGCAATCCTGACAGACGTAAATTGTTTTTGGTTGTTTCGCCATATTGTGATTAGTGCCAAGAATATCGAAGAGTGAGAATTTTTTAAACTGCGGCTTTCGTGAATTGCGTAAGTCCTGTATTGTTATGATGTTATGCAAAGTCAGCACGCATTTTCGGAAAAGGTAGCGTTGGTCACCGATGGTGTAAACCCGATCGGGCGTGCGATCGCGATGCAACTCGCACTATACGGAGCTTATGTTATCGTCGGCAACAAGGATTCTAATGAGAACGAAACGCGTGCACTCGAAGAACTTAGATCGTTGGGAACGCTTGCAAATGCGGTCAAAGCTGATATTTCTACCGTTTCGGGGGCGACGGAACTGGTAGACAATGTTGAAAGTCTGTATGGAAGACTCGATTTATTAGTCAACACTCTAGAATTCCGTACTGATTCGGTCTTTTCTACCACCGACGTAGATATTTTTGATAAAACGATCGATTTCAATTTGAAAGGCGCATTTTTTGTTACAAAAGAGGCGATGCGACTTATGAATTCGAGACCGAAACCGAAGATTGTTAACGTTTTTTCAGGTTGTGATTCCGAAGTGCGTGGTGAAAATCTAATTTTCGCGACGGTAAATTTCGCGCTCCAGGGTTTTACGAAATCCCTGGCCGATTATGTGCCGAAAAACTTCAGGGTAAACGGCGTCTCGGTAAGCGAAGCTGAAAAACGTCAGTCGAAATTCGACGAATTGGATGAAGAGCTTTTTTCGCCAAGGAAGGGGGTTGATCCAGATGATGTCGCCCGCGCCGTTTTGTTTCTTCTATCTTCGGAATCAATTGGCGTTAACGGGCAGATATTGAACGTTGAATAGGCTGGGTTTGAGAGAATGAGAACTACTATTATTAACGTTAAATTCGTGCTAAAATTAAAATTGCAATGAAATCGGACCTCCTGATAATTAGAGTCGGCTTTATTCTCATTCTGGCAACCGTTGCCTGGATGCTTAACCCTCTGGCAAACATTAATACGTTAAATCCGTTTGAGTTGACTTTGGAAACCAAGCGGCATATTTCGGCGGTCATCGGCGCACTTGTTGCGATCCTGATAATTTTGGTCGAAATGCGGACGCGTCGTGCGTCATTGAAAACATTAATCGGTGGCGCTATAGGTTCGATCCTTGGGATTACTGGCGCTTACCTGATTGGAATGCTCGTTAGTTCGCAGGAGACTTCAGCGGTACCTGCTGAAGTAAAAACGTTTCTCACCGTTTCGCTAGCATTCTTAATGGCATATATCGGTTTGATGGTTGGTGCAGCAAAAGGCGAATTTATTGATCTTTCCGTTCTCGGCGGAATTTTTAGCGATAAGAACGCCACAAAAGACTATAAAATCCTCGATACCAGCGTAATAATTGACGGACGAATCGCAGATGTCGCAGAAACGGGGTTTTTGGGTGGAACGCTCATAATTCCCCAATTTATTCTGACCGAACTACAACAAGTCGCGGATTCACCTGATTCGTCAAAACGTCAGCGCGGCAGACGAGGGCTGGATATGCTGCAGCGATTGCGCAATAACAGTGCTCTCGATATACAGATTATCGAAACTGATTTTCCTAAGATCAAGGAAGTAGACCTAAAACTCATTGAGCTTGGACTGCACCTTGGCGGTGTCGTCGTGACAAATGACTTCAATCTGAATAAGGTTTCTGAGCTTCGCGGTGTCGGCGTTTTAAACATAAACGAACTCGCAAATGCCGTTAAACCAGTCGTCTTGCCGGGCGAAGCGATGAAAGTTTTTATTCTCAAAGAAGGCAAAGAGTACAATCAGGGTGTTGCTTATCTTGATGACGGTACGATGGTCGTAGTCGATGATGCGCGCAAGTTGATCGGCAGGACAGCTGAGATCGCAGTGACGAGCGTCTTGCAAACCACCGCCGGGAAAATGATATTCGGGAGGCTTTGGGACGACTCGGGGGAGATTCATGAGAGCCAATCGAACATACATAATACGAATGCGGAAAATATGCGTAAGCAGGCAGGGGGATTTCGACGCCACGATATGGTCGAAGACAGCTAAGAAACCGCAGCGACGGTCTTTATGAATACAGCAATAATCGTAGCTGCTGGTAGTGGAAAAAGATTTGGCGGAGACACACCTAAACAGTTCCTCAATATTCACGGAAAACCCTTAATTAATTATACGATCGAAAAGTTTGCAAACTGCGATTCGATTGACCAAATCATACTCGTTTTGTCAGAACTCGAGATGGGGCGATCTTCGCAGTTATCAGGACAGTTTTCAAAACTTCAGCATGTGATTTCCGGTGGCGCCACACGCGCGGAATCCGTTTATAAAGGACTGGACGCAATCGATTCTGCGGACACCGAAATTGTCGCAGTCCACGATGGCGCTCGTCCGCTGGTCACCGAACGTGAAATCTCAGCGACGGTCGAAGAGGCTTTAAGAACGGGCGCCGCATGTTTGGTAGCGTCGGTAGTTGATACGATCAAAGAAGTTTCTGGTAACCGCATAGTAAGAACTGTCGATCGAAGCCAATTGCGGAGGGCGCTTACTCCACAGAGTTTTCGATACGAAATTCTAAAACGCGCTTTTGATGAATATGTGATCGGCGAGCCTGCGACGGATGAATGTTTTTTGGTCGAGAGATTGGGTTACGAGATTTCGATTGTAGAAGGCAGCTCAGAAAATATAAAAGTTACTCACCCGAGCGATCTCGAAATTCTAGAAAAAGCCCTGACGAAAATTAAGGAACGAAATGTTTAGAATTGGATCCGGATTTGATATACATCGGCTGGAAAAGGGGCGCACGCTAAAAATTGGCGGTGTTATGATCCCGTCAGAATTTGGAGCAGTCGGTCATTCGGATGCTGACGCCCTCTTACACGCCGTAACGGACGCAGTTCTTGGCGCACTCGCTTTGGGGGATATTGGCTCACATTTTCCCGATACGGATCCGCAATGGAAAAGTGCCGATAGCATGAAGTTTCTCGAAGAAGTTGTTCGACTTATGAAAGAGCAAGGTTTCGTTGTCGTAAATCTAGATTCAACGATCCACCTGGAACAACCAAAATTAAGGGTTTTTATTGATGAGATGCGAAAGAATATCGCGAAGTGTTTGACGGTCGAGGTTAGCTGCGTAAGCGTAAAAGCAAAAACAGGCGAGGGCTTAGATTCGGTTGGCGAAAGCCGTGCGATCAGGGCCGAAGCCTGCATTCTCCTGAAAAAAACCTAAATTTATTGAAAGTAACTTCGATCAATTACCACGCCGTATCGCTGAGCAATTCTCAAAACCTGATACCAGGTTTCGTTAATCTCTGTAGTATTGTCGGCTGGGCTGATCGAGACATTGTCGGATTCAAAATCGCGCGTATTTTCAAACGTTCTAATATAAGCCGCTTGTTTCTGCCAAGCCTTCATATGATCTCTCCACGCATACTGAAAATCAAGCGGTAAATCTGCATCGCTCATGCCTGCAGAAGTCTGAACATATTTTAATGCAGCCGACCGAAAATCAGCGTCCGAATAAATAGATTCAAATGTTTCGCCGGATTGATACAACCGATCAGCGAGGGAATGTCGCGATACCCCGTTTTGTACATCCCGTTTCAAGAGCCCTTCAATCTTTTGAGCGACTTGAGAATTTGATTTCGTTGATAAATAGCTGGCCGTGTTCGGCTGAGGAAAACCGAAGAGTAACCCTACGAGGCTTGTGGAAAAACCAAATGTAAGAATGAAAGCGATAAATCCTAGTATTATTTTCATAACGTTCTCCTGACTCCATTATGCTATATTTGCGACAAAATTGAAAAGCATTTTTGCCTTCCGTGTCTTAAAAACATTCAATTGGCAATACAATTCACTATAAAGTAGATTAACACGATGCGCCCACAAGATATAATTACGAAGAAACGAGACGGTAAAAGGTTGTCCGCCGAAGAAATTACGTCTTTTATTTCCGGTGTAACTGATTCCACCTGGGCTGATTATCAAACGAGCGCTTTGATAATGGCGATGTATCTAAACGGGCTCAATACCGAAGAGCAATTCGCTATCACCCAGGCGATGCTTCACTCCGGAGAAGTGTTGGATTTTTCGCATATTGATGGACCAAAAGCAGACAAACATTCAACTGGCGGTGTCGGTGATAAAACTTCTTTGATAATCGCACCGCTCGCGGCTGCCTGTGGATTGAAGGTGCCTATGATCTCTGGTCGCGGACTCGGGCACACCGGCGGAACGCTCGACAAGCTTGAATCAATTCCCGGATTTAATGTCGATCTGAGCACGGAAGAATTTAAGCGAATCGTTGGCGAATGCGGATATGCGATGTCCGGACAAACCGAAGACATTGTTCCGGCCGATAAAAAAATATACGCACTTCGGGATGCGACCGCGACCGTCGGAACTATTCCGTTAATCGTCGCATCGATAATGTCGAAAAAACTCGCGGAAGGCCTGGATGCATTGGTGTTAGATGTAAAAACCGGAAACGGTGCGTTTATGAGCGACTTTGGTGATGCGAAACGGCTCGCGGAGGCGATGGTTGAAACCGGGAACTCCTGCGGCGTTAAAACAAAAGCATTGATCACCGATATGAATCAGCCATTGGGAAAATACGTCGGCAATGCATTGGAAGTCTTTGAATGTATCGAAATTCTCAAAGGTAATAATTGCGCCGGCACCGAAGCAACGTTGGAATTGTCACTTGAATTAATTTCACAAATGCTGGTCTCTTCGGGCGTTTCAGATTCGATAGAGGACGCGAAAGCGCTTGCATTATCAAAGTTAAAGTCCGGCGACGCGTTTGAAAGTTTCCGGCGCAATGTCGAAATTCAGGGCGGGGATTCGAAAATTTGCGAACAGCCGAAATTATTACTTGAGGTAGGTTTGGCCGAAGTCAAAATTGCGGCTGAAAGATCCGGATTCGTAAATGAGATCAAAACTACTGAAATAGGAAATGCTATCTGTAGCATCGGTGGCGGAAGAATGAAAGCCGACGATACTGTAGATTCAGCAGTCGGCTTTGCCTGCGAAGCGCATTATGGCGAAGAAGTTAAAGGTGGCGATGTTCTCGGTGTATTGTATTGTCGTAATCAGGCTCAAGCCGAAGCGATCAGTTCGATAATCCAAAGTGCGTACTCAGTTTCCGATCAAAAACCCGAACCGCTAAAACTCGTCAAAGAAGTAATTTCTTAAACTCTGTTCAAATCCACGCAAGAAACTCATCGCTTCTCCGTTCAGATTGTTAAAGGCGAGAAATTTTCCGCAGATACAACCAGGATCGTTTTTGCCCAATCTAATCAATCAAATAGAACGCGGAGTTATTATTATGGGAAAAGTATATTCAAAGATCACAGTTTCGGTTTTGTCAGTTATCCTTGGAATCACAGCGGCTGCAGTTTTTTCGTTTAGAATTGACGCCAACATCGCAACCAAGAAAAGCAACGCACCTGCCAAGAAAACGCTTGAAATGGTTTTCGTTCTGGATACGACAGGCTCAATGGGCGGTTTGATCGAGGGTGCCAAACAAAGAATTTGGGGAATCGTAAACGGCGTGATGTCTGGAAAAGATAAGGTAAACGTAAAGATCGGGCTTGTCGCATATCGTGATAACGGCGATGAGTATGTAACACAAGTCTTCCCGCTCACAGACGACCTCGATAAGGTTTACACGACATTGATGAACTATGAGGCACAGGGTGGCGGTGACACTCCGGAAAACGTTCGCCGCGCACTTGCCGACGGTGTCCACAAGGCGGGATGGTCGAAGAAGAGTAAAAACACGTCGCAAATTTTGTTTCTCGTTGGGGATGCTCCGCCTCACAACGATTACGAGCAGGAACCCGATGTGCTTGTTACAACCGCGAAAGCCGTGAGCCAAAATATGATCGTAAATACGATTCAATGCGGCAATCTCCCAGGTACAAAGGAAATTTGGCAGCAAATCGCACAAAGGGGTGAGGGGAAATACTTTGCAATAGCTCAAGATGGCGGCGTCCAGTCCATTTCTACTCCATATGATAAGAAGCTTTCTGAATTGGGAGCGAAAATTGGCGCGACTTACGTCGCCTATGGCGGAGGAGCAGGAAAGGATGGAGCCGCATATCGCCTGAATAAGATGAAAGCTCAGGCTACTGTGGAAGTAACGGTTTCTGCGGATGCACCTACTGAAGCTCAGGCTGATCGCGCCGTAAATAAAGCGCTCAATTCCCGAGCATACGCTGACGATCTCATACAGGAAGTCGAAAATGGGAATCTCAAACTCTCTGACGTCAAGACTGACGACCTACCCGACGATCTAAAAAAACTTTCACCCGCTGCGCGCGAAAAAGAAGTTCAAAATCGTATTGCCGATCGAAAGCAAATTCGTGCGGAAATTCTAGAGCTATCTAAAAAGCGCGACGCTTTCATAAAGACAGAACGCGCGAAAATGGGTAAGCAGGACGGTTTCGATAGTGCGGTCGAAAACGCGCTTCGGGAACAGATGAGGCGAAGCGGAACTAAATAGAAATCCAGAATGACAACGATTTAGCGAATGGTTTGAAAGATCCGTTCGCTTTTTTATTTCAATAAATTAGCATTTACGGTTAGAATGAGCGTGCGGAATAAAACTCTATTATTGGGAAGGTGACTACGTGAATTCAAACTTGAAATTTTGGTTTGTAATGCTTGTGATATTCATTTGCAGTCTGATGTTAGGAGCATGCTCAAGCGCTACGGCAAAACAAGAGGGTGGAAAACTGCGTGTCGGGATCGTTTTTGATATCGGTGGTAAAAACGACCGGTCGTTTAATGCCGCAGCCTGGGAAGGGGTGCAACGGGCTGAAAAAGAACTGGACATTGTTTTGCGCGATGTCGAACCTGGTAACCCAACGTCGATCGAACCCGCGATGCGTGCCTTTGCTGAAAAGAATTTTGATCTGATCATTGGGATCGGTTTTGCACAAGGACCGATAATGCAAAAGGTCGCTCGAGACTATCCAAATATCAAGTTTGCAATTGTTGATGGCGTGATCTTCGAAGATGACGGCAAAACGCCAAAGAAAAATGTGGCATCGCTTGTTTTTCGGGAACATGAAGGATCCTACCTCGTAGGAATGATCGCGGCAGCAAAATCAAAAACGAATACGTTGGGATTTATCGGCGGCATGGATATTCCGCTTATACACAAGTTTGCAACAGGCTATGAAGAGGGTGCAAAATCCGTGAAACCTGATATAAAAATTTATGAAAGCTACGTAGGTGTTACGGACCACGCCTGGAACAACCCCGGAAAAGGGAAAGAACTCGCTTTGTCTCAAATTGAAAAAGGCGCCGATGTGATTTTTACGGCCGCGGGAAATTCCGGTCTTGGCGCATTTGACGCCGTGGAGCAAGCCGGAAAGGACAATGAAGGCAACGCAAATCGATATGTCATCGGAGTTGATTCGAATCAAAACGGTGTGAAACCAGGCTTTGTATTGACGAGCATGGTGAAGCGGGTCGATAACGTGGTTTATGATGTCGTGAAAGAAGTAAAGGAAGGAAACTTTCAGGGCGGATTTCATGTATTCGGTTTGGATAAAGACGGGGTGGCCTACGCTATGGACGATTTTAACAAGAGTTTAGTGCCGGAAGACGTTATCAAACGAGTGGAAGAAGCAAAGAAAAAGATCATAGCGGGTGATATCAAGGTCACCGATGCGATGGCGAATTGATCATATGGATTTTCGAATACTAAGAAATCACCTCAATCTCAGCAATATAATCCTCTTTTTTTCCGGACTATTTTTGGTCGTATGGGGATTGTGGTTGGTTTATAAAAGACGCGATTACATTTTTGGGGGCGGAATGTTTTTGATCGGAATAGGAAACCTCTCGCTTGCTGTTACAAATGGTTTTACGAATATGTCTCCTCAAGGAAGGCTCGTAAATAGATTTGGTGCGTTTTCCTACATTGTGGGGATTCTTTGCGCCGTATATTCTATGCGCCATCTGGTTATGTAACAAATTTTGAAATGAAATGCTCGAATTAAGAAATATCACAAAAGTTTTTGGCGACTGCGTGGCAAATAACAACGTTTCGATCACCGTAAAGAAAGGAACGATCCATGCAATCGTCGGAGAAAATGGCGCCGGTAAATCCACGGCGATGCGTATTGCTTACGGATTTTATGAGGCGGATTCGGGCGAGATCTTGTTTGATGGAAAACCCGTTGAAATAAGAAACCCACATGATGCTATCAAACTCGGGATCGGAATGGTTCACCAGCATTTTATGTTGGTCGATACGATGACGGTAGCGGAAAACGTGATTTTGGGTGCCGAGACCGGCGGTTTCGCAAACCTCGATCTAGATAAGGCAAACGAAGATATTCTTGCACTTTCAAACGAATTGAGGCTCGGTTTGAAACCGGATGCGTTGATCGAAGATTTGTCGGTCGGGCAGCAGCAAAAGGTTGAATTATTAAAGGCTCTTTATCGGGATGCCAAGTTTCTGATTCTGGATGAGCCAACAGCTGTTTTGACTCCGCAGGAGATCGAAGACTTTTTTGACATCTTGCGGCGAATGAAAGCCCAGGGAAAAACGATCGTAATTATCACTCATAAACTCGAAGAAGTATTGGCGATCTCGGATGAAGTTACGGTAATGCGTGATTGCACTACAGTAGGTTTTGTGCCGACTGCGGAAACAACGAGGGAAGATCTGGCAAGAATGATCGTCGGTCGCGATGTTCTGCTTAGGGTTGAAAAAGACGATGCGAAACCAAAGGATACCGTGCTCGAGCTAAGAAATCTTAAAGTGACCGGAAAGCACGGGATTGCCGTAAATGATATTTCGTTTGAGGTAAAAGCGGGAGAGATTGTAGGTATCGCCGGTGTGGAAGGAAATGGGCAGACCGAGCTAATTGAAGCAATCGCCGGACTGATTCCAGCGAACAAGCAGACGGGCGAAATAATTTTCAACGGAAAAAATATCAACGGCCTGCCGACCCGAAAACGTAGGGAAATTGGAATCGGTCATGTTCCCGAAGACCGTCATAAACGCGGGCTTTTGCTCAACTCGGATTTATCCGCGAATTCCATTTTAGGAGTTCATTATCGTCCACCCGCGGTTTCTTCAGTTGGGATATTGGACAGCGCGGGCATAAGGCAAAGGACAATGGAAATCATCAATGACTTTGATGTTCGTCCCGCAAAACCTGATCTTCCGGCGAAGTCTCTATCCGGCGGTAATCAACAGAAACTGGTGGTCGGGCGGGAATTCGAGCTCAACCCAAAACTTCTTCTAGTTTCGCAGCCGACGCGAGGGGTCGACATCGGCGCGATCGAGTTTATTCATCGAAAATTGATCGAGCTCCGCGACTCGGGAACCGCCGTATTGTTGGTTTCTTCAGAGCTTGAAGAAGTTACAGCGCTTGCGGATCGTTTATTGGTTTTGCGTGAAGGCGAGATCGTCGGTGAGGTCGATCCGAAGGAAACGTCGGTTGAAGATATCGGTTTATTGATGACGGGGGGAGAATGACTCTCTCAACATTCTCAAAACCCTAAGCAAATCTCAAAAGCGGCACTTAGTTAAAAATATCCTGGCCTGGCATTTTCACTTCTGTTGCATCGGGAAGTCTCACATTGCACGACCGATCATAGAAAAATTCAATCTGACCTTCATTAGATCCAAAATGCGGACTGTCTTGAACTTTAATATTAATCTCCGCAAGTCTGTTTTGGCTGTCAAACAAAATAAAGCTATCGGCATATCCATCTTCATTTATCCCAAATTTTGAACACGCTGAACCGCTTCGGCAAGTAGTTTTAGACTCTACGTAACTACCGTTTTTAAAATGGTCGGGCGTGTAAATAAAGGCAAATTCCAAATACATAAAGGCACTTGATTTAATACCTTGTTTTTTAAGTTTCTCCGTCATTTCCCAATAGGGGGCGACGGGCAATTTATAAACTGACAACATCATGGTGGGTCCCATCATCCCCATAATTCCGGAGCTAAGCAGATTTGACCTTTCATGCTGTCGTTTGGATTCGTTGTAAGCAATAAAATACCCTTCGCTATCAATGTATGATTCCTGAGGCTTTCCCGTTTTTTGATCCGTCCAATTCATTTGCATGGCAATTTCTTCCGCATCAAAACAGTTAGTAGTGTGAGCTTGTTTTTGTTTGTCAAAGGATCTTGTTGCCACATCCGTGGTGAAAAAGGCTCTTTTTGCGGCGGTGTTCTTACTCTTGGCAGTATTTTTCTCAGGAGCTCCACCTGTTTTACCGGCAAGTGCTTCCTTTAGTTTTCCTAAGATCTGCGCTTCGGCATTTGTGTACATCGCCAAGCAAAGTAATAAGACCAAAAGGTGATTTGCAACGAATAAAGAATGTTTAATTTTCATTGTTTTTAAATCCTACTGTTATTATTCAACTGCGAGCAAAAAGGCCCTACCAGACGGCTTGTTAATACTACTTTCGTGTGAAGAGGGTATTCTATAGACTAGGTTTATGTCAAAGAATTTTCCGAAGGTGGATTTCTTTATCCTGAAGAAAACTGGCAGTGGGACGAGAGGATGGAATTTCAATAATAAGAATTCAAAAATATAGTAGACAAAATTAGATCCGGTCTATGTCGTGCGAATGTTTTCACTCAGGAACACAGGTAATCTCATTTTGATATAAGGAAGGTCGAGATTCCCTCAACTGCCGTCCTCAAATTCTCCATCGAAGTCGCGTACGAAAGTCTCACAAAACCATCTGCTCCAAATCCTGCACCGTCGGTAGTTACGACATGGGAATCGTTTAGGAGTTTTTCGCTAAAATCCGCAGACGTAGCAAATCTACCGCCAATCAAATTTCTTACGTCAACAAACGCATAAAAAGCACCTTCTGGCATTGCAACTTTAAAACCATTAATTCCTTGAAGAGCAGGAATAAACCAATCGCGCCGCCTTTTGTATTCGTCGAGCATTTCACTTACCGCCTTTAAGGATTCTTCTCGATTCTCCATCGCGCGTGCGCAGGCGTATTGAACAAACGATGTTGGATGTGTTGCTGAATGACTTTGAAGCTTGACCATTTGTTTTGACCAGGCTTCATTCGTAATTGTGTATCCGGCCCGCCACCCGGTCATCGCATAAGTTTTTGAAAAGGAGCCTGCGACAC
The DNA here is from genome assembly GCA_037969475.1 of Pyrinomonadaceae bacterium. Taxonomy (GTDB): domain Bacteria; phylum Acidobacteriota; class Blastocatellia; order Pyrinomonadales; family Pyrinomonadaceae; genus Aridibacter. Next base: position 51,881 of record JBBKXN010000119.1, read on the forward strand.
AGACAAACTCACGATACTCAGCCGGCAAACTCGCCGAAGAAAACACTTCACCCGGAGGATAAACGAAAAGCAAATAGCATTCGTCTGTAATTACATAAACGCCTTTTTCAACGCAAACATCGATGATCTTGCGCATTTCGTCCGTTGGGATTACGCGCCCTGTCGGATTATTAGGGGAATTAACGATCAGCAACTTGGTTTTATCTGTGATCGCTTCTTTGACTTGCCCGGCGGTCAACACAAAATCCGTGCTTTCCGTTTCAATATAAACATTCTTTCCGCCGCAAAAATTCACGATCTCCGGAAAAGTTACCCAATAAGGTTTTGGGATCAATACTTCGTCGCCGGGGTTTACCAGTGTTGCAATCGCATTAAAAAGTGCCTGCTTGCCGCCGCACGCTGCCGCCACTTCATTTGGAGAAAACGTCGCACCAAATTCATTTCGGTAGAAATCGGCGATCGCTTCCTTGAATGTTTTCATTCCGGATGCGGGAGTGTATTTTGTCAAACCCTTTTGCAAGCCTTCCCACGCATAATTCTTAATAAATTCAGGCGTGTCGAAATCCGGCTCTCCGACCGTCAAATCAATGACATCGAAACCGTCTTCCCGCAAATGTGTCGCAGATTGGGCGGCTTTTAGGGTTGAAGAACCCTGCATCTTATTGATTCTTTCAGAAAAGGAATTTGTCATAGCGTAAACGAAGACTGTTAGTCAGTCTTGGAGAGTTTTGCTCTCATTCTTTCTTCGATATAAGGCGGCACGAGTCCTTCGACGCGTCTGCCGAGGGTGAAAACTTGTTTTACTAGGTGTGACGAAACGTAAGAATATTCTTCGGCCGCCATCAGAAAGACCGTTTCGATCTCAGGTTCGAGTCGGCGGTTCATTAGCGCCATCCGCAGTTCATATTCGTAATCGGATACGGCGCGGATCCCACGAACAATTGCATGTCCTTCGCGCGACTTTACATAATCTACGAGCAACCCCTGAAAGCTTTCGACGGTCAATTTACATCCTTTGGAATCAAAGCTCTCGAGTACGCGCTCGATCATTGAACAGCGCTCATCCGGCGAAAACATAGGATTCTTGTCCGGATTATTCAAGACCGCAATGATCATTTCATCGAAGAGATCGACACTTCGCTCGATGATGTCCATATGACCCATTGTCAGGGGGTCAAAAGACCCGGGGAAAATTGCGCGTTTCATAAGCGTGTAAAAATTCTAGAATTTCTGGTCGAGCAGTTTTTCAGCTTCCATCCGGGTTTCTTCATATTCGGGAAGGAAATCCGGGTTTGGTTTCATGTTCATAACATACTCCAAATGTTTTTTTGCTTCGGCGTCCTTGTTCAAAACCAAATACGCCTGACCCAAATGGAGCCGAATATATGAATTGTTTGAATTTAGTTCGAGGGCTTTATGAAAATATTCGAGTGCCTTTTCCGTGCTTCCTCCAGCGAGTCCGCGTGTCGCGAGCTCGACTTGTCCAAGACCGTCGTATGCACTTGCTCCCTGGTATTCCGGGTCGATCTCGATCACTTTATTCATCGATTCCTTTATTTTCTTCACTGAAATTACGCCGACTGTTACGGGGCTTCGTCGCGATTGCTCACCAAGAATTGCCGCATACCAAAAATATCCATCGGGCTTATCGGGCTCCATTCGTGAAGCAATTCTCGCTGCTTCGAGTGCGGGTTTTAATACCTTTTCGCTCTCTTCGTCGTCAATATTTAAGCGGCTTCCCAGAAAATAGCTGTATCGCGCAAATTTCCATTCGACCTCGAAATTTCTCTTCTCTATATTGCGTGCCTTTCGCAGCACCTTAATAGCCTCTCGTGCCTTCTCCAGATCTCCACGGTCCTTAAAAAGTTTATCTGCCTCTTTCAACGCATTGGTTGGATCGGCAACTACCGCCGGATTCTTCATCTCGACCGCTTCCAAACCTCCTCCAAAACAGGAAATCGAGACAAAGGCATAACATATGATGGATATTTTTGCGATATGTGAGTACATTGTAATTACTAATTCTCCGGTTTTTGATATTATTTTCGTAAAATCCCGAAATGCGACAGTTTTCGGGTTACCAACAAAGGATTTCTCTGATATATTTTATATTACTAAATAAATTGAAGATTCATTCTATCCGTAATGACTAAGAAATCACAAGCGGCATCATTCTACGACCTGGAAGGCACTTTGGTAAGCACAAATCTCGTGCATACATTGGCGTTTTATTCTCGTCGCCAACAGGGGTTGTTTTCTACCGTAAAAAAAAGCATAAGCACCATAGCAAAGCTTCCGATGTTTGGGATTACGGATCTATATTCCCGTAACGTTTTTAATGAGTTTTTCTTCCAAAGTTACAAAGGCGAATCAGAAGATAGACTTCGCTATTTTTCCGAAGAACTTTTCGAGAACGTATTAAAACCTGCTATTTTCCCCGGGACACCTGATTTGATCGGGAAGTCAAAGAAACTCGGCCATTTGCAAGTAGTTATCACGGGTGCGCTGGATTTTAGCGTTGCGCCGCTTGCGAGTTATTTGGGAATTGAAGTTTTCGCGGCAAACCGTCTGGAATTTGTAAATGGCATTGCTACGGGGCGTTTACTGCCGCCGGTAATGGCGTCTGCGACAAAGGCAACATGGATTCGCCAATACGCGGAAGAAAACGATATCAATCTAAGCAGATCTTATGCTTATTCAGACAGCATTTCGGACCTTCCGATGCTTTCCATCGTTGGGCATCCCGTGGCAATCAGTCCGGATTTTCGTCTTAAGCAAACTGCATTGCAGCATGATTGGGCGATCCTCGATTTGACCTAAAAGAGATATGAAGAAAGCAATAATAATAAAGTGGGTGATGGTTGTCCTTTTTGCCTCCGTGTCGATGATGTTTTCGGTCACCGCCGATGCGCAGAGGAAAGATGTTGATCAGAATGATCTTCCGAAGTCTAAAACGATCGACGCTGTCGCACTCATCGAAGACATTAAATATCTTTCATCGGACGAATTAAAAGGTCGTGAAACAGGAACTGCTGAAAATGCGTTCGCCCGTAAATACGCTCGTCAACGGTTTGAGAAATCGGGCATTATTTCTTTCAGCGAAAACTACGTTCAACCATTTTCTTTCTCCGATCGAAGAGGCGTTAAATACAGCGGCGCAAATTTAGTTGGCTACATTAAAGGAAAAAAACTCCCAAATAAATATATCGTTCTTTCTGCGCATTATGATCACGTAGGCGTTAGAAACGGCGAGATCTACAACGGTGCAGATGACAATGCCTCCGGTACGGCAGCACTTTTTGCTATCGCCAAGTATTTTCACAAGAACAAACCTGCGCATTCGATAATTTTTGTTGCCTTTGATGCCGAAGAAAAGGGTCTCCAGGGGGCTAGATATTTTGTCGATAACTTACCCGTCAAACAGACTGACATCCTTTTAAATATAAATATGGATATGATCTCGCGTAATGATAAAGGCGAGCTTTACGCAACGGGAACATATCACTATCCAAACTTAAAGCCCTATTTGGAAACGGTTCAAAAAACAGCGCCCCTCAAATTATTATTCGGACATGACGACCCGAAGTTAGGACGGGACGATTGGACCTTCCAATCCGACCACGGTGCGTTTCATCGAAACAATATTCCATTCATTTATTTCGGTGTTGAAGATCATCAGGATTACCATAAACCGACCGATGATTTTGTGAATATCCAACCGAAATTTTATATAAATGCGGTCGAAACTATATTGATGGCGATTAAGTCGATTGATGAGAATATGGGCTAACAAAATAAGTAAGTATAGTTTATTGGGGCACAAGGACGCTGTCCATAGAATAACTTCTTAGGTTCACTTTATAGAATTATGGCATTACAGCTAAGACGAAAAACACACGAATCAGTTATATATATTGACCGCGACTCGGCTCCGAGGATCATGCCGTTTGGCGAGGATTTTATACTGGAAGATATTCCGATCGGGACGCGGGTCATTTATCCGAATCCGCCGATCAAGGGTTTACCGAATCGGGAAGCGGCGATACGTTATGCGGTGAATAATCCGATCGATGCAAAGCCGCTTTACGCACAGCTTGAGCCGGGACTGAAGGTAACGATCGCGATGGACGATATTTCGCTGCCTCTTCCTCCGATGGCAACTCCGGACGTCCGGCAAACGATGCTCGAAGTCGTTTTGGATATGTGTTATGCAAACGGCGTGGATGATATTCATCTGATCGTCGCCAATTCGTTGCACCGCAAAATGACCGAGTGGGAAATGAAACGGATGGTCGGAAGCACTATTCACAACGCCTTTTACCCAGACCGTTATTACAATCACGATGCCGAAGATGACGAAGGATTAGTAACCGTCGGACACACGCCACATCACCAAGAACCCTTGCGCGTGAATCGCCGGGCGATGGAATCGGATCTTCTGATCTATCTGAACATTAATTTGGTGCCAATGGACGGAGGACATAAATCAGTTGCGGTTGGTTTGTGCGATTATGAATCTCTGCGCGCTCACCACGAACCGCAGACGATCATTGATTCGGATTCGTATATGTATCCGCCCGATTCCGAACTCAATCATAAAGTTCATCGCTTAGGAAAATTGGTTGATGAAAACCTAAATGTTTTTCACATAGAAACGGCTTTGAACAATAAAATGTTTGACGACGGTTACGACATTTTGACGAAAAACGAAGACGAATTTACATTCGCCGACCGTATGAAATGGGAAGGAATGAAACGCACATTTTCCAAAATGCCACGCAAAGCACGACGAAAACTTTTGCACGCAATTCCCGCACAATATGACGTGATCGCTTGTTTTGCCGGTGAAACTGAAAAGGTTCACGACAAAATTCTGGAGAAAAATTATCAGCAATATATCGTCCCGGTAAAAGGGCAATGCGACATATTGATTTCGGGCATCCCGGATATTTCCCCATATAACGTTTATTCGGCTCTTAACCCGCTTCTTGTGCAGGTGATGGCACTCGGCTATCACTTCAACATGTATAAGAACAAGCCGCTTCTGAAAAAGGACGGCGTGATGATAATTACTCACCCGTGCTTTGATGAATTCGACCACGATTTTCATCCGAGTTATATAGAGTTTTTCCATCGCTTACTGCCCGAATCGCGTGATGCGTTTTACCTACGCGAAAAATACGAACGCGAATTCGCCGAAAATCCTGCGTATATCGAAATGTATCGCCGCGGCAATGCCTATCACCCCGCACACCCATTCTTTATGTGGTATTGGGGCGAAAACGGCCGCCAACACGTTGGGAAAGTAATCGCCGCCGGAGCAGAAAATGCCCACGTTCCTGATATTTTAGGATGGGAACGTGCGGATAATCTTACGGAAGCGATTGCCATGGCAAGAAGTTATATGGGGCGAAATGCGGAAATTACGATGCTGCACCAACCTGTTATTGGGTTGTGTGAGGTTACGGATTAATTGAATCGAGCGCGGCGGAAATCCCAATTGAAAGTATGGAAGATCAATTAGAATTTTTCTTTCGCGGAAACGCGGTCGGGACGTTTGATGAAATTTGCTTTCCGAAAGCTGACGGCGACTACAAATATACTGCGTATCGCGGTTATGGACATCTTGATTTGGGAATACAAATTGAGTCAATAGGTCATGCAGTTTGTTATTACGAGACAAGCGGGAAGAAGATCTCGTTTAAGGTTGAGCGGTCCGTAAAAACAGGGAAATTAAAGATTTCCGAATTTTCTGAAAGTGATTCCCCGAAATGATTTAGCAATGAAATTATCACCAACCGAAATATATAAAAATAAGAATATCTTTTTCATCGGCGGCACGGGCTTTGTGGGCAAGGTTACGCTGTCGATGCTTCTTAATAATTTTCCAGATGTAGGAAAGGTCTATGCGATCGTCCGTGCCAGAAATGAGGAGGAAACGCTCAACCGTTTTTGGAATTCCGTCGTGCCTTCGCCGACGTTTGATCCGCTTCGGGAGAAATATGGCGACGGGTTTGAGGAATTTGTCCGTAAAAAGGTCGTTCCTGTAAATGGCGATGTCTCGGCGGATTTTCTTGGGATGGAAGAAAAATATGCCAAGAAAATAATGTCGGAGTGTGATGTGATTATTAATTCGGCGGGGAATGTTACGTTTAATCCGCCGCTTGAATCGGCTCTTCGGACAAATGTGACGGGAACAAATAATGTCCTTGGACTTTCAAGGATGATGAAGCGTCCTTGTCTTGTTCACGTTTCGACCTGTTTTGTGGCGGGTAAACGAAGCGGTTCGATTTGGGAAAATGAGCCGGTCGTTGGATATTTTCCGCGACGGGATGAACTCGTCGGGACGACTTTCGATGTAAATCAGGAGATCGAAGATTGTGCGAGGATCTCCGAACAAGCGCGACAGGAAGCCGATGATGCGGTAAATATCGCAAAATTCCGCGAGCTTGCGAGAGATCGCCTGACGGAAGAAGGACGTGACCTGGATGATGAACAGGCAATAAAATCGGCGATTTTTCGCGAACGTAAGATGTGGATTCGCGAACGCACGACCGAACTTGGCGAGGAACGGGCGAGTTATTGGGGTTGGACAAATATTTATACATATTCAAAATCGCTTGCCGAGCAGATCGTTGCACAGCAAGACGATATTGTGAAAAGCCTCGTACGCCCTTCGATCGTGGAATCGTCAGTGTCCTATCCGTTTCCCGGTTGGAACGAAGGTTTTACAACGACCGCTCCGTTAATTTTGATCGCGCTTCGCGGGCAGCCGGTGATTCCCGTAAATGAAAAACTTGTTCTTGATATTGTTCCGGTTGATATGGTCGCCGGAGCTATGCTTGGAGCGGCGATGGAAGCGATGGTCAGTGATGAACCGCCACTTGTTTATCAAGCCTCGACAGGAGATTCAAACCCGAATGATATGAAACGGATCACGGGATTGGTCGGACTTTATAAACGTCAACATTTTAAAGACAAGGAAACGGGGAATTCACTTGTAAATCGTTTTCACAAAATGGTCGAGACTTCTCCCGCAACGCAGAAGGCTTATGAGCGGACATCGACGCCGATGCTAAACCGATTGGCAAAAACGGCGAATTCAATGCTCGATAAAGTAACGCCGGAATGGGGAGGCGGACGGATAAACGATATCGTCACGGACGTGAAAAAGGGGTTTGACGAATTTGAACGGACGACGCGCGAAACGATGGATGCTTTTGCGATGTTTAAGCCGTTTATGGTTGATAACGAATACAGTTATCGCTCGGACAATGTGCGGGAATTGATGTCACGGGTGAAGAAAGGAGAGAAGGATTTGCTGCCGTGGTATCCCGAAAAACTCGATTGGTATGATTATTGGTTGAACATACATTTCCCGGGACTCAGAAAATGGGTTTTGCCCCAACTCGAAGAAGATTTGAAAGCCGTCGAGCGCCGCGACTATACCTACAAAGATTTGGCGGATTTGTTTGACACGGCGACGAAGCGTTTTCCAACCCGTGTTTCCATGAAGATCGAGCGAAGCGGTAAAATGGAGCAGTACACTTATGAAGACGTGCGTGAATTGGCATTGCGTGCTGCAGGTTTTCTCGCTCACAAGGGAATTCAGCCCGATGATCGGGTGATCTTGTTTTCTCACAATATGCCCGAATGGGGTTTGACGTATTTTGGAATTATAAAAGCTGGTGCAACCGCAATTCCGATTGATCCCGCAAGTTCAGTTGACGAGATCATCAGTTTTGCGAAGGCCGGAGAGGCTTCGGCGATTATTATCAGTCCAAAATTATTGGCAGACAATCCTGAATTAAAAGATAGATTCAAAAAGGAAAAATTAAAGGTTGAAATTTTCACATTCGAAGAGGTTTTTGAAATGCCAAACGAAACGGAGGAAGCAAAACGGAATGCGTTATTGCCGAATCGAATCGTCGCAACTTCGCCCGCATCCTTGATCTTTACATCGGGAACCACGGGTACGCCAAAAGCCGTGATGCTTTCGCACAAAAATTTTACTTCGATGGTTTCGATGCTCTCAAGCGTATTGGAAATGACAGTCGAAGACGGCATTTTATCTGTACTGCCGATGCACCATACGTTTGAATTTTCGGCTGGATTTTTGACTCCATTCACGAACGGAACGCAGATCCGTTATCTTGAAGAATTATCGAGCGACGAACTTGCAAGAGCCATTGAAAAAGGTCACGTAACGGGAATGGTCGGAGTCCCCGCACTTTGGGAAATGCTCCACCGACGCATTAAAACTAGGCTCAGGGATCGCGGCGATTGGTTTGCAGACATTGCCGACAACATCATTGATTTCAACGCCTGGCTCCGCGACAACACGCCGTTTAATCTTGGTCCCGTTATCTTTTTCCCGATCCACGAAGGAATGGGCGGGCGCATGCGTTATCTGATCTCGGGCGGTTCGGCACTGAGCGAAAAAGTCCAAAAAGATTTGCATGGACTCGGATTTAACGTTCTCGAAGGCTACGGATTGACCGAATCTTCACCTGTGCTGACGGTTACAAGACCACAAAATGAGTTAATAAAAGGAAGCGTCGGCAAACCACTCCCGGGTGTGGAAGTTATGATCTCCAATCCCGATAGCAAAGGTGTCGGCGAAGTTCTTGCACGCGGGCAAAACATAATGCTCGGCTACTACAAAAACGATAAGGCGACCGACGAAGCGATCGACGAAGACCGCTGGCTCAAAACGGGCGATCTTGGCAAACTCGACGAAGATGGGAATTTGTACATCGTCGGGCGTTCAAAGGACGTAATCATTGATTCAAACGGTAAGAATATTTACCCGGACGAGATCGAAGAGCTTTATGGTAAATCCGATTTTATCAAAGAATTATCGGTTGTCGGCCTACCGGACGAAAGCGGCGGTGAAAAAATTTCGTCGCTCGTTGTGCCCGATTACGAAAAGGATATTTCACTGACTCGCGCCGACACGAACAAACTTATTGAAAAACATTTCCGCGAAATTTCCGCGACCTTGCCGTTTTTTAAACGCGTGCAGGTTTTGCATTTAACGCCTTTTGAATTACCGCGAACGGCGACACGAAAAGTAAAACGTCCCGAAGTCGTCGAAATGATCGAGACTTTGGAAAAACGCCAGAAAAACAAGACAAACAAGGTGGTCGAGTCAAAAGGCGATGACAATATTTTATGGATTCGCAAGATCATTGCCAGCGTCTCAAATCAACCGCTTTCGGACGTCGCATCCGAATCGCGCCTTACGGATCTAGGCTTTGATTCATTGATGTTTGTCGAGTTGCAGGGAGCAGTCGAAGACGGTGGCGGTCGTGTGCTTTCGCCCGACGAACTTAACGAAGTCCAAACCGTCCGCGAAGTTTTGGCCGTCGTACAAAGAGTTGATAAATCAAAGAAGATCGCCGACGAACCGACAGCCGAAGATAACAGCTTGGATGAACTTCATATACCTTCGCTCGTAAAGCTCTTTGGAAATAAGGTTGTCACTTTTGCCCAAAAAACACTTTACGAAAACATTCTCGAAACCAACATCGAAGGGCGTTCGAATGTGCCGCCCCACACAAATTTTATCGTTTCATCAAATCATGCATCGCACCTCGATATGGGCTTGCTGAAATTTGCACTGGGGCCGGAAGTTGCCGACCAAACCGTCGCCGTCGCAGCGGCGGATTATTGGTTCGATACAAAATACAAACGTGCTTATATGAACAATTTCACTTCGCTTGTGCCCATCGAGCGTTCGGGCAGCTTGCGAACATCGCTCCGACACGTAACGCAAATCCTCAACGAAGGCTACAACTGCCTGATATTTCCGGAAGGCACACGAAGCCTGACAGGAGAAATGGAAGAGTTTAAACCCGTCATCGGCTACCTGGCGTTAAACAACAAAGTAGGAATCCTGCCTCTTTATCTGTGGGGTACATTTGAGGCGTTTCCGAAGGGAACGACGGTTCCGAAAGTAGATAAGGTCGGCTCAAAAATTGGTGCAAAGGTTGGAAGGTTTCTCGAATACAATGAATTAGCTGAAATGACCAAAGGGGTTCCAAATACTGAGGCATATCGTTTAATTGCGGCACGTGTCCAACACGAAGTTGAAAATATGCGGGATGGCAAAAAAGATAAATTTGATGTTAAGGCGATTAGGAAGAAGTGGAAAGCTGAAAAGCGGAAAACGAAGAGGAAGGCTCCTATGATTGATGAGTAGAATGGGAGAGATTTAACGCAGAGATCGCGGGGAACGCAGAGGTTTTTATGATAGTTCCTTAAGACTAAGCTTTGAGATTGATTCGAAGATTTCGAAACAATAACCAAAATAAATCTCAGCGAACTCCGCAATCTCTCTGCGTTAAAAAATAATTGTTATAAAATTAAATGACATCACCGGGAAAATTATTGAATGCTCGTTCAAAGTCCATAGGGCTATAGGCCCGGGAATGTTAGAAAGTGCTTATGAAGCCTGTTTGATATGTAAATGTAAAAAGCAAGGTTTAATAGTTCAGCATCAACTGAAACTTCCAATAATTTATGATGGCATTAAATTTGAATCAGGTTATTGAATAGATTTGTAAGTTGAAGAGAGAGTAATAGTCGAATTAAAAACCGTCGAAAAACTAATCCCGGTTCACGAAGCCAATTAATATATTACCTAAAAATGAGCAATTTAAAACTCGGCTTGCTGATAAATTTCAACGTGAAAATATTAAGGAATGGTATTAGGAGAATCGTAAATAATTTCTAAATAAAAATCTCAGCGATCTCAGCGATCTCTGCGTTAATTGTCTTATGGCAAAAAGATCAAAAGAATTAGCAAAAGTAAACAAAAAGATCCTTATTACCGGAGGAACGGGATTTCTTGGAACGCATATAGTAAAACAATTTCTAGATGCGGGCGAGAAAAATCTGCGTGTGATGGCTTCGAGCGTTCCCGTTTGGATGCAGGATGAAGGTGTTGAGGCATCTGTTGGCTCGGTTACCAATGCTTCCGATGTGGCGGAAGCGGTCAAA
>JBBKXN010000120.1:0-7015 GCA_037969475.1 Pyrinomonadaceae bacterium
GTGAACCTTTACGGCTACGTCTGGAATTCTCCAAATAATTTCGTTGATCAACTTGGACTCGATGTCAGGGCATACTTTTCACGAATCGGCGGACGAGACGGCGGCGGAAGATTAGAAATTTACGACAATGATAGGCCGCCAACGCAGATTTGGGTTGACAATCCGAACAGTGACGTTAATGAACCCGTCGGGGATTATGAGTGGCAGTATCATGGAGAAGTTATCGACAAAGGTATATTTTCCGGTGCTGGGGATTGTATGAACCAGTCTGCATGCGACGCTACACCTTTTGGTGGTCCAATACCGGCAGGCGACTATGTAATTGCAAAAGACCCAAATCCCCTAAAAAGAGGCGCTGATAGATGGTACGGATTGTATCGAAGGCAATCCGATGGCACATATAGCGATAGCGGACCGATCGGAGGAAGCGGAGTCACTCGCGGGCAGTTCCGCTGGCATTTGGGCGGGATGAGTTTAGGCTGCCTGACTTTTGATTGGCAAAACAGGGAGACTTACAAAAAGCTCGACGGCTTGTTACAGGGGACTTCAAGGATGAGTTTCAATGGCGGTGAAAGAGGTTACGGTAAATTAACGGTCTATTGATTAAATAAGCTGGAGTCAAATAAGATGCTAATACAACGTATTCAATTGCGACAGTTTGTTGCAGGTATATTAATAATCGGCTTGTTGCTCACGATTTCTTGTAAAAATACAGAAACCTCGATCGAGAACAGTAATTTACCAAATTCGAATGAAAACCCCGTTCGTCAACCCGCCGAAGCCCCGAACAAAATTCTAGAAGATAAACAAGTCGATGCGGACGATCTGATTTCTGAAAAGAAATCGCACGAAAAGCTCTATAGCGGCAAGGAGAAGATACTTTCTGCGCTGACCGAATTGACCAAGATGAATAGGAAATACCAAGCAGTGGTTCTTTCGGAAAGGGCGCACGACGGAAGAAAAGAGGATGTCTACAGAATAGTCGACAAACTATACTCGGAAACCACTGACTCAGCATCTTCCGACGACGGTGCTTTCCACTTAATTATTTTGGCTGAGTTGTGTCAAAGTTTTGGAAAAAGTCATCTTGATTCCACAAACTTCTCATATAGTAGTGCTTCGTCTTCGTACGAAATTGCTTTTTTTTACATTATCAAAATTGTTTCGACCAAACATAGTGGCAACGAGCGGTTAGTAAATCAGATGAAAAGTTGGGTAAAGAAATATAGTTTTGACGGAATTTACGCCGCAGATTTCCTGCTCGCATTATCGGGGCACGATCCAAAATTTCTTTATGGAGAGGAACCTTCGGCTGCGGAAATGGAAATGATTGAAAAGCTCAGCAAGTCTATAGTGTGGCGTTGACTGGAATAGAGCCTGGTGGGAACTTTGCAGCTGAGATCGGTGACAGGCGATTTTGGGAGCACGTTTTTGGCAAGCGCGTTTTTGGTTAACGGTGACCTACAATGCCGGAAGTATATCTTTGTGCATACAGTTGCTTTGACGCCGACGGTCAATCAAAAGCGCCTGAAATTCGACGGAGCCCTTTATGCGACCTATAATTTCGATGATGGCGACCGGTTGACAAATATCGTCAATGCCTCGGACAGCACGACCATTTCGTTTGGTTATGATAATGAAAACAAACTGACTTCGCGCATCTTGCCAAACGGCATTACGACCACGTATGAATATGACGATATTGACAGATTAACAAGGCTCAGGGATGCGAGTTCGACGGCGACGCTTTTTGATCGGCAATATGGCTATAATACGGCCAGCCAGATCAGCAGCATTGTCGAGCCGACCAATTCCAGGACATTCGGTTATGATTTCGCCGACCGTTTAAAAACCGTTACGGCTTCGAGCAGTCAGAATGAAAGTTACAATTTCGATGTTGTCGGCAACCGGACTTCGACGCATCTCAGCAATTCATATGGTTATCAGCCGTTTAACAAACTGACTTCAACGCAAACGGCAACTTATAACTACAATGCGAACGGCAATATGGTCTCGAAATCTGAAGGCACGGATTTCTGGCGATACAGTTGGGATTCGGAAAACCGTCTGACGTCGGCTTCGACGCGAAAACAAACAGTTCGCTATAAATATGACGCGCTCGGCAGAAGAGTCCAAAGATCGACCAAAGGTTCAAAGGAAAACACAAAGTTTATCTATGACGGGCAGGATGTCTTGGTTGATGACGACGGCGGAACTTTGACCAAATATCAGAATGGGCTTGGAATAGATAATAAATTAAGCGTTCAAACGGGATCGAACAAAAACTATTTTCTGGCAGATCATTTAGGTTCGACAAACGGATTAGCTGATTCCAGCGGAAATCTGACATCGTCAGCAAGCTACGATTCATTCGGCAACGCGACGGGGAATCTCAATACCCGTTATCAGTTCACGGGCAGGGAAAAAGACGATTTTACCGGACTGCATTATTACCGGGCGAGATTTTACGACGGAAAACTCGGCAGGTTCATTTCGGAAGACCCGATTGGGTTTGCTGGTGGGGATGTGAATCTTTACGGCTATGTAGGAAATAACCCCAATAATCTGAACGACCCTCTCGGGCTCTTTCCTGATAACCCATATGAATTGATTTCAGACGAGGGTTGGACAGCTATAGCTCAAGTCGGGAACTTCGCTGCCGGGTTTGGCGATACTGTTACTCTCGGTGGAACTAGATACGCACGACAGCTTATGGGTAGTGATCATGTGGTTGACCCATGTTCATGGGCATATTTTGGCGGCGATATAGCCGGCACTATCCTGCCAATGTTTATCGGGGGCGCCGGCGCTGCGCGTGGGGCATTAGCCATGGGCGGCAAGAGCGGGAGTGTTTTCGCTCGATTTGGGCGTGGTGCAAAGGGCTTTTTCTATGATCCGCGGAAATTTGGAACTGTAAGTAATCAATATTGGAGAAGAAGTGGCGGATTTGGCCCTGCAAATGGTAGACATTTACATCACTGGTTTACTCCCCAACGTGTTGGTGGGACAAGTGCACGGTGGAACTTAATGGAATTACCGGGCGGCTTTAATAGCTGGATGGGATGGAATAAAGGATTAGGTAGAACTGTGGAGAAGGCGATTGCTTTTGGTGTTCCCGGCGCTATTGCTGGGGGCGCTATAGCTGGTGGGTATTGGGGCATACAAAAAAATGATTGGAAATCAACTTGCGAATGTAAATGAGGATTTAAGAGGCGTAAAGCAATATTATGGGACTATTTGATTTTCTTTTTAAAAATGAACCCTCAAAAGAGCGTCCAAAGCTAATTCACAGTAGCCTCGGGGAACTTGAATACCAAGATGAAGGATGGTGGGACGGTAAACGAGAAGTTGATGGTCAGATAATCGAATACTCTGTTGACGGTACTGAAACGGAAGTAGATGAGGAATTAGCTGCACACTGCAACGAGATATTGTCAAATTTCAGTCTATATTTTGACAAATCCCTCAAAAAGATCGTGTCGGAGCTATCCATAACGGAAACTGAAGCCAGAAGACGATTTTCTCCAGATTCGCTATCAGGATTTTGGAGACGCGGCGATAATACAATGTTCTATTTTTGCTTTAAAGACATTGAAAATGAATATGCAATATGGAGGGTCCAATTTGAAAATGGCGTTCCAGAATATCTTGGATGTGACACCTGACAAAATATATACTGCACGACGAGTTTGAGGTTTGTCGTCGCACCTTAATATGAGTAGCAGAAGTCTTTTATTAGGATCGAGCGAAAAAGTTGTTTATCGGATTCAAGTTCACAGCAAAATTGTGAATGCCCTAGATAGTTATGATTGATAAAACTAAACGTGCAGTAATTTCAGGCGTAACATTCGGTTTGGCGGCGATTTTTGTCACCTGGGCTCTTGTGTCCGAGGAGTCCCCGTTCTATCAAGATTTACTGCGCCCGGGCATTTTGCGGAGCACATGGCAGGTCTTAAATATTCCTGCGTTCATGGTGCTCATGATTTCGCGTTCCGTTGCGCTCGCAGTATTGATTCTTTTTGTTCAGTGGTCGGTCATCGGCGGATGTTGTAGCTTACTTTTGACGAAACATTTGGGCAGGCGAAATTAGGGAGAATTTAAATTCTAGTCTGCGCGGTCAGATCAAGGTTTTGCTCAGGTAATTGCCGCTTCCCGCACTTCTGAAGATTCAATTGGGTGATTTGTGGCTGTGACTAAAATGAATTCAAAGCTCTTCGGAATTATTGTGGCAACCGTCGGCGTAATTTCGTCATGGTTGATTATGAGCGATTCATCCCCGTTTAGTAACCTGTTCGGCAATAAAATTGTGTCGTTTTTTGGAGTCTTGATTTATCCGGTCTACATAATTATGATTGTTTTGGGCCTGCCTGATTTCATGTTAATCCCTGTTGAATTTGCTTACTGGTTCTTATTAGGGGTTCTGATTTGGTATGTCTTTCGAAAACTTAATCTCTTAGATCCAAAATAAACTTCTGCATTGTAATCCGGTGAAGGTTTAGTAATTTCTACGACATTTATAGCGGCGCTTTTGGGATTAGTCCAGCCGGATGAAATCTGCTTCTTGACTTGAAACGAAAAACTTCGGCTACGATTTGGTTGACCGTCTGACCTCGATGAACAATGGAACGGCGAATGAAAACGATGCGTTTGATAATTTCGGCAACCGGACAAGTTCGCATTTGTCGGCGACTTACAATTATCAGCCGTTCAACCGGATGACGGCGACGGCGAATACGCTGATGAATTACGACGCAAACGGCAATATGGTCACAAAATCGCAGGGCAAAGATTTCTGGCGGTTTGCCTGGGATTATGAAAACCGGATGGTGTCGGCCGCGACCCGAAAGGAAACCGTTCGTTACAAATACGATGCGCTCGGCCGCCGGATTCAGCGTTATTTCAAAGGAACTAAAGAAAACACAAAGTTTATCTACGACGGTTTGGATGTCGTCGCCGACGACGATTCCGGCGTTTTGACGAAATATCAAAATGGCCCGGGAATTGACAACAAACTAAAACTGACAAGCAATGGAGTTTCCAAATATTTCCTCGCCGACCATCTCGGAAGCACAACGGCTTTGACCGATTCAAGCGGCAACGTTTCGAGTTCGGCAAGTTACGATTCTTTTGGCAATTCGACGAACAATTTGTCAACGCGATATGGCTACACCGGACGCGAGTTTGATAATTTCACAGGCTTGAATTATTACCGAGCGCGCTCGTATGACGGAAAACTCGGCAGATTTATCTCCGAAGACCCGATCGGTTTTGCGGGTGATGACATAAATCTTTACGGGTATGTTGAAAATAATCCAAGTAATTATTCTGATCCAATGGGGCTTATGCCTGGGAGATATCCAAAACAAGGCACACTTCCAGGAACAAATATTCCTTACCGGATGGATCTGAGACAAGAACCTTTTCCAAATATGCACGTTTTTTGGAGAGATGGAAGTGAAACCGTGATTACGCACAATGGCGGATGGGCTTTAGATCACGGTGGAAAGCCAACGGTGCCGCCTCCCACAAGCTATCGAAAAAACCTTAGACCTGTAAGTAATAGTTTCTTGGGTCGCGTTCGAGCGAAATTAGGTGGTGGCATGGGTGCGATCATAAGCCTGTTGGGTTTGGGAGACGGCTTGATAACTGATTATGAAAGATGGAATAGAGCAAATCAAAGTTGCAAAACCTTTGAGGAACAGATGTGTGATGATTACAATGATGCGGGCCCTTATATTGATTCAATGCTGGGTTTTCTCCCGAACCCATACCAAGGCTGTAAAGGATCTTGATATGCTTTCTGCTCTTTTGAAAGCGTAATAGTTTTCAACATTTATGAATAAGGAAATTTCAAGAAGATGACCAAAAAACTGAGCGAAAGTTCCACTCTTTACCACGAAGGGCGTGATGCTTTAGCTTCAAAAAATTACGTGATGGCAATTGAGAAATTGGAAAGATCGTCACTTCTTGTGCCACATTTCAAAACATTTGAGAGTTTAGGCGAATGTTTTTTAGAACTGAATAATTACAGCAGAGCAATTGCATGCTTTGCTGCTGCCGCAGGTCTCGGAAAGAAGCAGTTTAAAGCCTATTTTTTGTTAGCGAAAGCACTATTTGCATTTGGGGACAAAGTGAACGCTAAGGAGAAATTGGAACAGGCGTTAGAAATTAATCCGAACTTTGTAACAGCATCAGATCTGTTGAAAGAAATATCAGATAATCAGGAGCTTTGACAAAATATCAAAACGGACTCGGGATCGATTACAATCTGAAAATGATCACGAACGGAACGGCGAAGAATTTCCTCGCCGACCATTCCGGAAGCACAAATGGATAGCGTGACTTCTACATTTGGCTGTAAATTACCCTATGAAAGATAATGATGCGGAAATTAAGAAGTTGAGAAAGTTCTTACTAATTGGAAGTTCAGTAACGATAATGTTTGTCTTTTTAATTGTATTTTTTATGGGAGAAAGTACGCCATTTTCGATTTTAATTCTCGTAATTTCGCTGATTTGGATCGTTGGACTAATCCTGAACATTAAGTATTTTGTTTTGATGGTGAAAACTTGGTTTAGGTGAAGCGGGAAAACAATTGTTGTAAATGACGTCCGACCGACCTCTTTGAACAAAGGCACCTCGAATAAGTGCTGAATAATGCCCGAAACCCAATAAGTTACCATCTGTCGGCAGTTTACAATTGTCAGCCATATAATTACGGCGATTCCCACCTCGACGGGAAACCAAAGCGTTCGATGATCTTTCGTTACTTTAACATTTTCTTTGATCTGCACATACAAATTTCCAACTAGATGAAAATTGGCCGTTTTGATATAGTTTAGAAACTGAATGGCCATTCATTTTATCAATGAGGAAAAATATGATCGAACGCGAACAGCTTGAGATGGACGTGGTTTTTGTTGGTGCGGGACCGGCGAATCTGGCGGCGGCTTTGCATTTGAAAAATCAGCTCAAAGCACACAATGAACTTGTCGAAAAGGGAATTCTCCCCGGC
>JBBKXN010000121.1:0-5123 GCA_037969475.1 Pyrinomonadaceae bacterium
CAGTATTTCCATAAAACAAGAGCGTGGCAATAACGGGAATCAGAGCCATCCGTAAAAACGTTAGAAGATTTGGGACAGTTAAGATCGTTGAAGCCATTTTCTGTTGTTACGAAATTCGAATTATGGATTGGAAGAAGTTACTGAAACAAAATCGATTTAATTAATTTATGATGGCTCGGCGCATCGGAGTTCGATTAACGAAATCTCAGGCGGACATTGATACCGAACTGGTAAAACAACGGTTCCGATTCCCCGCGTAATATAAATCTGTGTGTCTTTTCTCCGGTAAAGTCCGTTTTTGAATCTTCTTTTTGGCAAAATTCTTTTTTCATCTTCACGAATTTTTATCTGTCCGCCGTGGGTGTGCCCGCTGAGCATTAAATCAACTCCCGCCCGCGCGGCACGCCGGACGATAACTGGATTATGAGCAAGCAGCATTTTCATTTCGTCCGGGAATGATCCACGAAGCGCCGCCCGCAAATCTGTTTTGCCGACCATATAGTCGTCAACTCCGGCGACCCAAAATGAGGCCTCACGAGCCTGAAATCTAAAACCTTCGTTGATCAAAACCTCAATGTTTGCATCGCGCATTGATGATGTTACCGCCTCTGCATCGGTCCAGTGATCGTGATTTCCAAGACATGCAAATGTCCCATATTCTGACTTAAGCTGACCTAAAACGTCCGCCATCGGTTCTATGTAATCGGCCTCGTGCGACACATAATCGCCCGTTAACACAATCATTTCAGGCTTCAGCGAATTTGTTATTTCGACTGCGCGGCTAATATGCTCAATTTCTGTGAATGGACTGTGATGGATGTCAGATAAATGAGCAAACGTAAAACCATCTAGACTTTTGGGCAAACGTTGTAGTCTTATGGTAACTTCTTCGACTTTGAGTGAATTCGCTTCGTTCAAAGCACCGCGAGCAAATTTCGAGAGATTTCCGGCAAGTTCACGCAAAGGCGTCTCAGAACCAACAACCTCTGAGAATCTCTTCGACAACTTTGCTTTTCGGGTTGTTGAAACCTTCATCTTATCTTTCTGAAATTTCGTGATATTTTCTCCGATTAGTTTCGATTATATGTACCGAGGATGTTAAAAGTCTAGTTGTTTGCGCTAACCGTTTACTCGCAATGGGTTCAGCAGGTTGCCAATTGAAACGATATGCTGCCCATAAAACGGTTCTAATTGAGAACACTTTATCAAATTAAAGTTGATGGCGCGAAAATTCTCTGGTTTACAAATTGCGGTTTGTAAATCAATGAGTTTATTGTTTAAGTTAATAAAGAGTTATAGTTAATGAAAATTTTTCACGGCACAGAGAATGCAAATATTTCACGGCCGACCGTTTTGACGCTTGGGGTGTTTGACGGTTTGCACTTGGGACACCAGCAAATAATTCGAACCGTTGTTGAGCGGGCGTCTTTGATTGGAGCAGTGCCAACCGCGATTACATTTGACCCACATCCGCGCGCGGTCTTGTATCCCGAAAAGGCTCCTGCGCTTCTTCAGACGCTGGATCAGCGCCTTGCGGGTTTCGAATACCTTGGAATAAAGCAGGCGATCGTTATTCGGTTCAATAAAGAGTTTGCGTCGCAAGATGCTGAGGATTTTTTGAGGCACACGATCAGCGAACGCTTGCAGGCCAAAGAGGTATATTTAGGTAAAGGGTTTGAATTTGGAAAAGGCCGCCACGGTAACATCGATCTGCTTCGAAAAATAAGTAAACAGATGAATTTCTTCGCTGATGAAGTCCCTGAAATCAGACTCCGGAATAAGCGGGTTAGTTCCAGCCGTGTCCGCGAGGCGCTTTTTTCCGGAAAGGTAAATATTGCGAGAAGGTTGCTCGGGAGACCGTATGGTGTCGAAGGGCAAATTGAGCACGGTTCTGCAAGGGGTCATGAGATCGGATTCCCGACCGCAAACCTGAAACCGCAAAATCGCGTGATACCACAAATGGGTGTGTATGTAACGGCAACATTGATCAATGATGTTTGGCGGAAAAGTGTGACGAATATTGGCGTTAGACCAACTTTTGAAAACAACGTTGAGCCTTCGATAGAATCCTTTATCTTTAATTACGAAGGAGATCTTTACGGTGATGTTCTGCGGGTGAGGTTTCTTCATCGATTGCGCGACGAAAGAAAATTCTCGGGAATTGAAGAGCTTAAATCTCAGATTTCTAAAGACGCTCGACGCGCACTCAGTTTCTTTGACCGTTCAGGTGTAAAGAATATGTTGGAAATTATTTGAGAATTCAGCCGCTGCTTTTTACTTCATATCAAACTCGGGAAGAAACTCATTTATTAGATATTCCTTGATCTGATCGCGAACCTCACGAAAAACGTTTAGTCGCTCTTCTTCAGAACCTTCCGCCGACGCGGGATCATTAAATGAATGGTGCACAAGCGCCGTTGTCGCGGGAAAGTATGGACAAGTTTCTTTTGCGTTGTCGCAAACAGTTAAAACGATATCAATTTGTTCGCCGGTGAATTCATCGACCGACTTTGACAAATTTTGTGAAATATCAATTCCCATTTCTCCTAACACTCTAATTGCTTCCGGGCGAACATTTGTTGTTGCGAAAGAACCACCACTGTTGATTTTATATTCGTTAGTACATATATGTTTAAGCAACCCCTCGGCCATCTGGCTTCGTGCGGAATTCGCTGTGCATAAGATCAGTATTGATTTCTTTTGCGGCATTCTAAACCTCGCTTAAACCGATTTCCGCATCTTGTGAATTCCCAAAATATTTTGTCTTTAACCAAAGCGCGACGCTTACCAGCCCTATCATAACCGGAACTTCTACAAGCGGTCCGATGACTGCGGCGAAAGCCACGCCGGAGTTGATTCCAAAAACTGCAACCGCAACCGCGATGGCGAGTTCAAAATTGTTGCTCGCCGCCGTAAATGAGAGCGTTGCGGTTTTTGAATAATCCGCGCCCGCGGCTTTGCTCATAAAAAAGCTGATCAAAAACATCACCACGAAATATATAAATAGCGGGATGGCAATTCGCACCACGTCCAAAGGAAGCTGCACAATTAGATTTCCCTTCAGGCTGAACATCAAAACGATAGTAAAAAGCAGCGCGATCAAAGTGATGGGCGAAATTCGCGGAATGAATTCACGATTGTACCAATCCTTTCCTTTAGCTTTGACGAGAAGATATCGCGTCAGCATTCCAGCAAAAAACGGAACTCCGAGGTAGATCATCACGCTTTCAGCGATCTGACGGACACTGATCTGCACAAGGTTTCCCTCTAAACCAAACCATGTCGGCAATATCGCCAAAAAGATCCAGGCATACGCGCTGTAAAACAGAATTTGAAATATGCTGTTAAATGCGACAAGTCCCGCGGCGTATTCGCTGTCGCCCTTGGCGAGTTCATTCCAAACGATGACCATCGCAATACATCGTGCGAGTCCGATCAGGATCAGACCGACCATATATTCCGGATAGTCGCGCAAAAAGATGATCGCGAGCGCAAACATCAAAATTGGACCGATCAACCAATTTTGCGCAAGCGAAATAGAAAGGATTTTTGTATTTCTGAATACCTTACCGACCTCTTCATATTTCACCTTGGCAAGCGGCGGATACATCATTAAGATCAATCCGATAGCGATCGGAATGTTTGTCGTTCCGACCTGAAAACTGTTGATCACGCCTTCAACGCCGGGATAGAAAAATCCGATCGCAACGCCGATGGTCATCGCACCAAATATCCAAACTGTTAAATATCGGTCAAGAATTGAAAGCTTTTGCGTTAGACTGAAATTTTCGTTGTTCACAATTTTAAAGAAAGTAAAATGTATTGACTGCGTCCTGGAGTTTAATTTATCCGCTCCAACTTATCATATACGTTTTTACAAATATATAGCGAACTGTCAATTTGGGAAAGGCGATTTTCGGTTTACTTAAAACAAAGAATTAAAGTTTGTCTAATGCTTGCTGCAGGTCGGCGATTAGATCTTCAATATTTTCAATACCGACTGACAATCGAATAAGCCCGTCGGTAACTCCGGCTGCCAATCGCTCTTCCGGTGACAGTGTCGCATGCGTCATCGAAGCCGAATGCTGCACGATCGTCTCGACTCCGCCGAGCGATGTCGCAAGTGTGGAAATCTTTACGGCATTCACAAACGCTTTTCCGGCTTCTACAGTGCCGACATCAAAGCTGATCATTCCGCCAAAACCATTCATTTGTCTTTTGGCGACTTCATGATTCCTGTGTTCTGCAAGTCCCGGATAAAATACTTTCGAAACTTTCGGATGATCTGCTAACATATTCGCCAATGCGTATGCATTCTCGTTATGACATTTCATCCGAAGCGCAAGTGTCTTTATTCCGCGCAAAACAAGCCATGCGATTTGCGGAGCAATGTTGCCGCCGTAAAGTTTCCCGATCGATTGTCGCGCGCGTTCGACATGTTCATGGCTTCCGGCGATCAAACCGGCGGAAAGGTCGCTGTGCCCGCCAAAATATTTTGTCGCGCTGTGAATTACAAGATCGATTCCAAATTTTAGCGGCTGTTGATTAAACGGAGTCGCGAAAGTGCTGTCGATAATCGTAATGATACTAGAAGCTTTCGCAATTTTTGCGACGGCTTCAATATCCGTAATCTTCAAGAGCGGATTCGAGGGCGTTTCAAGCCACATAACTTTCGTATTCGGTTTTATTGCCTCTGCATAACTTTCTGCGCGTTCCGCATCTACAAAAGTGGTTTCGATACCGAACCTATCTTTTATCTCACGTAGGAAAAGCGTCGTTGTCGAGTACATCGATTGCGGTGCAACAATATGGTCGCCGGATTTTACGTTTGACAGAATCGCAGCCGAAACCGCCGCCATTCCGGACGCCATCGCGTACGAAGCTTCTGCCGCCTCGAGTTCTGCAACCGCTTTTTCCAGCGCCGTCTGTGTCGGATTTCCGAGTCGTCCGTAAAAATAGCCCTCTTTCTCGTCGTTATGGATCGCGGCGCCTTCGTCCGCATCGGCGAAGGCGAAAACCGAAGCCGGATAGATCGGCGCGGAAAGCGCGCCAAAATTTTCCGAAAGGTTTTCGCCTGCGTGAACCGCTAAAGTTTCAAAAGATTTATCGCTCATTTATTATCA
>JBBKXN010000122.1:0-116629 GCA_037969475.1 Pyrinomonadaceae bacterium
CGAATCAATGGACATACGGATAATGTAGGTGGAGATGTGGCTAATTTGAGTTTGTCGGAAAATAGGGCGAAAGCGGTGTATGATTTTTTGATTAAAAATGGTGCTGATGTAAATTTTTCCCAAAGCGAAACCGGTGAAACCTCGCTTCACGGCGCATTATCAAAAGCCGGGCGACCCTATTATCTATATGTTGTGAAGCTGCTCGTCGAAAGCGGCGCCGATGTCAACGCAAAGACTTTTCCCGGAAAAACAACTGGTGCCTTTATGCGCGATGTTCGGACAAAAGGCGAGACTCCGCTCCATCTTGCGGCGGCATACTCGGATGCGGAAACTATAAAATATTTAATCGACAAGGGTGCAAACCCTAAGGCTCGCGATGTAAATGGAGATTCTCCCATTACCTGGGCGAGCGAACATCTTCGACCCGGGGAGATCTTGCGGATGCTTTCGTTTGTCGATCACGTTGTAAGCGAAAAAGGCGCGTCCAACATTACTAGCGACCATGGAGCAGGTTGGGGAAACGGAATGGAACGGAATATTTTAGGCGATTTTTTGGCTGAGAGCCTGAGTGAAAAGGAAGGTAAATGGAAAAGCTAACATTTTCAATTGAAATCGATGCGCCGAGGGAAAAAGTTTGGCAGGTGCTTTGGGACGATGAGACATATCGTATTTGGACTGCCGACTTCAGCGAATACGGGTCTTATGCCGTTTCAGATTGGGAAGAAGGAAGCGAAGTTCTTTTTCTGACGGGTAAAAATGACGGAATGTTTTGCGAAATAGATAAAAAAACGACCAACGAATTTATTGCGTTCAAACACGTTGGAAGCATTAAGAATGGAGAAAAGGTTCCGTTCGAAAACGAGATGAAAGATTGGGCGGGTTCAACCGAAACCTATAGCTTAAAAAACAAAGACGGGCGTACCGTATTAACTGCCGAGTCGGAAATATTCGAAGAACTCAAAGAATTTTTTATGAAAACTTTTCCAATAGCGTTGGCGAAAGTAAAGGAGCTTGCCGAAAAATAAAAATGGAGGCGGCGTATAGATTATTCAGAATTGATCCCGTTTTGCCCTCGAGCGATATTGCACGCTATGTAAAATGGTATGAAGAAAAAACCGGCTTCGCGTGTGCATTTTCCGACAAGATGTATGCCGTATTGCGTCGAGAAGAGATTTTTATTCATTTGCAGTGGCATGCTGGCACAAAAGATGATCCGTTACTCGGCGGTTCTGTGATTCGCATTTTTGTCGAGAACATTGAGAGTATATTTGAAGAATTCGTCGAAAGAGGCGCAGTCAAAGCGGATGAACTCAAATTAGAAACTGCTTGGCGCACGAATGAGTTCGGGTTTTACGATCTCAATAAAAATGCGGTTTTTATTGTTGAAGATCTGTAGAGTTGCGATTTTCAAGAATTTCAAAGAAGGAGAATAACAATGAAATTACATGCATATTTGTCTTTCCCGGGAACGTGTCGAGAAGCATTGGATTTTTACGCTGGAATCTTAGGTGGTGAAATTGGTGAAACGCATTTGTACGACGATTCGCCGATGGAATCGCCGGAGAGTAAGGGTAAAATTATGCACACGAATCTTAGTTTTGGGAACGGAAACCAATTGATGGCTTCCGATGTGATCGGACGACCAGTTGCTTCTGAAAGTAATATTACTCTTTCAATAAGTTTGAACGACCAACCGGAAGCCGAGAGAATTTTTAGTGCTATGGCTGACGGTGGAAGTATAGTAATGCCTTTTCAAAAAACGTTCTGGGCCAAGGGTTTCGGGATGTTCACTGATAAGTTTGGAATCGGTTGGATGGTTAATTGTGAATAATTAATTGAACCTGCCAGGCAAGAGTCTATGGAATTTACACAAATATCACCGATCTTTCGTATCTTTGACGAAACACGAGCGAGAGAATTTTATATCGATTTTCTCGAATTCGAGATCGAATTCGAACATCGCTTTTCCGATAACGCGCCACTTTACATGGGGATTCAACTCGGAAATTTCGAACTTCATCTAAGCGAACACAGCGGTGATGCGACGCCGGGGGCAGCAGTATATATCGAGATGGAAAACCTAAGGGAATATCACGCGCGGCTTGCGGCAAAAGATTACAAGTTCTATAAACCGGGAATCAAGGATTCAGGATTTGGAACGATCGAAATGGAAATTCTCGATCCGTTTCATAATCGTTTGAGTTTTAACGAAAGGATTTTGGCAGATGAATAAGCCAAAGATCACTGCGATCGCACCGCAAATCGTAGTTAAGGATGTTGTTAAGACCGCGGAATACTATCGCGATGTTTTGGGTTTTTCCGAAATTAATTATTTCGGCGATCCACCTATTTATGCGATGGTTGGTCGTGATTCGTTCGAAATTCATTTTGGGAAATCAGATTCCGGCGGGATTCAAACCAACGAAACGATTAGGCGTGGCAATCCGGATTTTGTGATTTGGGTTCCGGAAATTGAAGATTTTTTTGAAGAGCTCAAATCAAAAAACGCCGATATTGTTCAGGCGATCTTAATGCGTTCATACGGCCGTGAATTTATTGTCCGCGATTGCGACGGGCATAAATTTATGGTCATCGATTAAGGACCTAGTATGGTCTACCCATATCGTTGAGACTACCACCAGAATTGTAAATTTATCGGAATATTGAAAAACATCGACGAAAATTTTCGACGATCGATGAATATGGAGGATTTAGGAAAATGACGAATATATTATCAACCTGCCTATGGTTTGACGGGAAAGCTAAAGAAGCAGCAGATTTTTACTGCTCCATTTTTGAAGGCTCGAAAATCATTTCCGAAAACGAACTAACTGTTGCATTCGAGATTGGAGAAAGTAAGTTTCTGGGCTTAAATGGCGGACCGATGTTTAAGATAAATCCGTCAATTTCATTTTTTGCAACCTGTAATTCTATCGAAGAAACGGACGCGAAATGGGCTGCACTATCGGATGGCGGGTTAATAATGATGCCGCTCGACAGCTATCCGTGGAGTGAAAGATACGGCTTTTGCCAGGACAAATACGGTGTCTCCTGGCAAGTAATGAAAGGCGACATCGGCGGACAAAAAATCGTAACGGCATTGATGTTTACAGATAAAAATGCCGGGGAATCTGAAGAGGCGATGAATTTTTACACATCAGTTTTTCGGGATTCGAAAATCCGTAGTATATCGCGGTATGAAAAGGGCGAGCCGGACATTGAGGGAACCGTAAAACACGGTCAATTCTCTCTTGGCGGAAAGTATTTTGTCGCCATGGACAGCTCGGCAGCTCATGAATTCAGCTTCAACGAAGGTGTTTCAATCGTCGTTAATTGTGAAAATCAAGGTGAAATTGATTATTATTGGGGGAAATTTACCGCGGAAGGTGAAGAATCGATGTGTGGATGGCTCAAAGATAAATGGGGTGTTTCGTGGCAAATCGTGCCCTCAAATATCGGTGAACTACTTGGAGACCCAGATCGCGCGCTGCGAATCACACCGATTATGATGCAGATGAAAAAATTAGACATTTCCGCGCTCGAATCGGCTTAGTTTTGTGAGGTAAAATCGATGAAGTACGCAGTAATAATAGTTCGAACTTTGATGGGTCTCCTGTTTCTTTTTGCATCGATCGCGGTGCTCCTTAATCTCTTCCCGCAGCCCGAACTAGACGGGAAAGCAAAGCTCTTTATGGACGGGGTAAACGCAACAGGTTATTTCATGACGCTCCTGAAAGTTACGGAGCTAGTCTGCGGAATTGCTCTAGTTGCCGGGCGATTTGTACCGCTCGCATTGGTAATAATTTCACCGATAATCGTTAATATCTTTCTCTTTCACCTATTTGTCGATACTCAAGGCTTACCGGTCGCGATATTCCTGATTGCGGCAAATGCATTTCTAGGTTTTGCATATCGCGAGAAATTTGCCCCGCTTTTAACTGCGAAATAGGAGGAAATCACCCAAAACTCGCCAACCGTTTCATCACATTCAATACTAATTCGGTAGATGAAGCTAAGTAAGCCAAATCAATTGTTTCGTATGTATCAGTTGGCCTGTGATAATGCGGAGTCGTATCTTCGTTTTTGTATTCTTCGGTTATTCCAATTGCGCTAAATCCGATTTCGCGAAAGGCCGTGTGATCTGTCGATGGAACTTCGGTTTTATGAACGGTGATCGAGAGTTTTTCTGCCTCTTCGCGATACAATTTCTCAAGCTCGGGAGTCGGAAGCTCGAGTTCGATCGCGCGGTCGCGATCAGCATCCCAACCCATTTGATCGACCGTATGAGCGGAGTGGAGATTTGTGCCATCATCTTTTAGTTTTGCCGCAAATGCGCGGCTTCCGATCAAGCCCTGTTCCTCCTGGTCAAAGAAAACGATAATGAAATTTCGCGAGCGAACTTTCAATGACACGAGATCACGTGCGACCCCAAAAACGAGCACTGTTCCAGAGGCATTGTCGTTTGCGCCCGGACTTCCCTTCTCCGAGTCGTAATGGGCACCCAGCAATACAAATTCCGCCGATTTTTCTGTCGCGGGAATGATCGCATAGATATTGGCTCCTTCACTTTTTGTCTTGTAATTGTGACGCTTCGGCTTTAATCCTATTTTGCGAAGATATTCATACAAAAGGTTCGCCGAGGCTTTTCGCGCGAATACCGTAGATCGATCCGTCAATTTCACTTTGGACTTTCGAGACAATACGCGATTTTCATTTCCGATATTTGTTTTTACATTGATCGATTGATTTCCGGTAAGCTTCGCAAGTAATTCCGATTGAAGATCGACAAATTTTGGTTTGCTTTCATCCGCGGATTGCCCAATGGCGGAATTCGCAAGAACGAACAAGAAGATTGCGAAAGCTGCGAACATTGTGTTTTTCTTATTTATCAGCATCTAATCCTTAAAATTTACACCAAATAGGAGTAGCTCTTCATCGTCATTTGGAATGTTTATTGTTTTTTCATATTTAAGCCCGATCTTTTGGAGCAGAGCAATCGAAGCCTTATTATAATCTACCGTAATCGCAACGATCCGTTTCAAACCCAGTTCGTCTTTTGCATAACCAAGCGTCGCAGATGCAATTTCATAACCATATCCCTTACCTGCAAATTCAGGAAGCATCGCGAAACCAATATCAACGTCGTCCAACGTATCCCGTTTCACCAAACCGCACATTCCGATTGGCAACGCTTGCGCTTTTAATTCGACCATCGAAAGTCCAAAGCCGTGTTTCCGGTAACTTCTCATCGTTCGGTCCTCTATATATTTCCGCGCGTCATCCAGATTATTGACGTTTTTATTTCCGATAAACTCCAACCAGCCAGGCGAATTCAACAGTTCCAGAATGAATTCCGCATCGCCAAGTTCAAACTCGCGAAGTCTTAGTTGTTTCGTCTTAAGAATCACTTTTTTCCTAAGTATCCTCGGATTCGTTTAAGTCAGCACCGGAATAAGGGATTACTAACAATACAGCCGCATCTTTACTGTTCAAATTCTATCAATTTTCGCGCCGAGTATTAATATAAAATGTTCTTGTAGTTATCGGCGGTCGCGCTTTTATTGAAAATGACTTTTCGAAAATTTTCGAGTCATCCAAACAATCAACAATAGGTAAAATAGAAATCCGATAAGAAGATAAATTCCGTAACTTTCTTTGTTGACGTAATTATTGAATCCTTGATAAATCCAATATGTAGGAAAAATTGCGAAAACGAAAGAAAATGTTGAAGGGACAAAAAATGCCAGGACGGGCAAAGTGATCGGGATATTAAATAGCTTTTGCCAAGTCATTCCCTCAAGTTTATTTTTTGCCATTATCGCGACAAACAAAACCATTATTGGAGCAATTAGCCCGGATAGCATTGAATATAAAAGGTTCACGGGAATTGATAGAAGATAATAAGGTTCGACCAAAAACAACAAAAATGTCGCGAGTGTCGATAGCAGGAAAGGAGCAATTAAACGAAATAGCACAAACCAGAATTTGGAAACCGGAAGAACGCCATAGACTTTGGCAACATTCTTGTCATTTTCGTCGATCAAGACCATCGAATAAATGAAGCCAAAGATCAAAGCCCCTTGATTAGCGAAAAACATCATTAAGATCGGGACATAATCATCCAGGATCTGGTATCTACCCACTACATAGGGCAATCCGTAACGAACGACCAAAAGGTTTAGCAATGGAAAGATAAAGAAGAAGTTGAGCGACTTGTCCCGAAAGACGAGTCTGAAATCATTGAGCGCAACTTTCACCAACTTTTCCATGTTTTTTTTAGGCGTAAACTATTTTCGATTTGAATATCCGGTAAACAGAACAGTAAATCAACGGCGTCCACAGAGCGATTGAAAGGTACCCAAGAATCAATTCAACGATATTTGGCGAATCGAGATAAGAGTTGGAAATTAACCACAAGCTTCCTCGCATCGGCAAGAGATCAAAGCCAATAAAGTCAGTCAAGTCGAAATAATTTAGCAGCGGAAGACTCAAGAATATTAATACTGGAATCGAACGCAAGATATAATGCAGAATCTCGGTTGTATAGCTAACAATATAAATCCCGATAAAACTGAAAATCATGGTCGTAGAAAGAATTCCAACTGAAAAATGAATTACATTAAACGAAATTCCTTTTGCAACAAACACCATCGCCAATGCGCAGAAAAGACATGTGATTGAGAGCGTCAAAACTCTCGATAGCAAATAGACATGGTGGTTCAACGGCGTGATAAATAGAGCGGGCAAGACCGCTTGGTCTTTTTCTAAAATTATAGAAAAACCTATAAAGATATAGCCGATCAATGCAGGATCGCTAATAATTATAAGTGTCAACAATTTTTCGATATTTCCCAGATCTCTTAAGAAATAGATCACCAATGCATAAAACACAGTTATGCCAATGATCATTGTGGTCAGATTATTTCTTTGGAAAATCAGAAATTGCCATTTCAATTGTTTTAAAAACTCGATCATGCAAGTAATTTTTCACCCGTAACTTTAATAAATACTTCTTCCAGTGTTGCTTCTTGTGTATTTATTCTCTTAATTTCACCGTGCGTCATAAAATCCAAAAAATCAGGATTATTTCCTAGCTCTTGAAGCGGAAATTCCATTGATTCGTCATTTAATAACTCAACCTTCACCGAGTGCTTACCATATTGATTTTTCAAAGTAGAAGGTTTATCCGTAAGACGAATTTCGCCCTCAACGATAAAGGAAACACGATCGCAAAGTTCGTCCGCCGTTGCCATATCGTGAGTAGTTACAAAAATTGTTTTTCCTTGACCTTTTAACTTTACAATGTGCTGCTTAATTTTTTGGGCGTTTATTGGGTCGAGGCCGGCAGTCGGTTCATCAAAAAACAAAATTTCAGGATCGTGCATGATTGCCCGTACAAAATTCAGACGCATACTCATTCCCTTGGAAAATTCTTCGACCCTTTTATTTACGCTGTGTTCGAGCCCGACAATTTCAAAAAGCTCGTGAAGGTTCAATATATTTTCTCTAGGATAGAAAGACGCGAACAACTCAAGATTTTCCTTCGCAGTGAGTTTTAAATAGTGATTAGGAAGTTCGAAACCTACGCCGATTCGCTCAAAATATTCTTTTCCCCAATCGCTTAGGTTTTTATCCTTTATTAATATTTCGCCTTCGAAATTGTGAAGTATTTTATAGAGCACCTTTTGAGTCGTGCTTTTCCCCGCTCCTGAAGGTCCGAGAAAACCAAATATTTCTCCTTTTTCGATATCGAAATTTAAGCTTTTTAGCGTAATTTCGGAGGCCGTTGGATAACTATAGGAAAGATTTTTAACGTTTATCATGTTATTTAAGAGCAAATCATATTCCAATATCGAATACTCACTCAACATTGAAAAACCGATAATGGAAATAAAACTTCTTCGGAATGTTATAAAGTAGAATCATGTCGACAGAAAAAATTACATTTAACAATAGCCGGGGCGAATTACTTTCAGCGAATTTGGAGTTGCCGATAGATCAAAGGCCTCACAATTTCGCAATCTTTGCTCATTGCTTTACATGTAACAAGAACTTTAAAGCGGTTCGCTATGTTACACGATCGTTGACGGCGGAAGGTTTTGGCGTTTTGAGTCTTGATTTTACAGGCTTGGGAGAAAGCGAGGGCGATTTTGCCGATACGACATTTTCGAGTTCGGTCGATGATCTGATATGTGCCGCGAATTACTTAAAGGAGAATCATCGATCGCCGAGCATGATTATCGGACATTCTCTGGGAGGTGCCGCGGTGATCTTGGCCGCAAGTCAGTTTGACGAAATTAAAGCTGTAGTAACGATTGGAGCACCTTCTGCTCCCCAACATGTCAAGAACTTACTGCAGAACGGTATTAAGGAATTGGAACAAAATGGTATAGGAGAAATTAATATCGGCGGAAGACCATTCAATGTAAAAAAAGAATTTCTTGATGATCTGGAAAATCAGAATCTTCTCGGCGTTATCAGGCAGATGCGGAAATCCTATCTCTTTTTGCATTCTCCACAAGATGCTATCGTCAGCATAGAAAATGCCGCAGAACTTTACCAGGCGGCGCGACACCCAAAAAGTTTTATCGCATTGGAAGGTGCTGACCATCTTTTATCCAACGAGAAAGACGCCTGTTATGCGGGCGACGTTATTGGAAATTGGTCAAAGCGTTATCTTGAGATTCCTGAAACAAAAGAGCTTTCAACCCGAAGCCACATCGTTGCATATCTAGGTAGTGAAGAAAAATTTACGACACAGATCAAAGCCGATACTCATCGGCTGATCGCAGATGAGCCGAAAAGTTTTGGTGGTAATGACTTTGGTGCTTCGCCTTATCAATTGATTTCGTCTGGATTAGCGGCTTGCACAGTTATGACTCTACGGCTTTATGCCGAGCGTAAGAAATGGAATTTACGTGAGGTCTATTGCCACATTCGACACGAAAAAACTCATATGGAAGATTGCGGGGACTGTGAGAATCCCAAGGCGAAAATTGATAAATTTACCCGCGAATTGGAACTCATTGGCGAGATGGATGGCGAACAAAAACAGAGACTTCTGGAAATCGCCGACAGATGCCCCGTTCATAGAACTCTTGAAGGAAATGCTCATATAGAAACAAAACTTGTGCAAACTTAAAAGCGCCTAAATTTATTACGCACAATCAAAGCACCCGAAGGCTCGTTCGGGGTTTCTACATCCTGCCGCTTGTCACCAATGAGCTGCGGGCGGTAATCTATCACCTTATGAATCATAAAATTTTTATTGCCGGTGCCGGAGGGATCGGCAAAGCAGTCGGCGTACTTTTACGCGAATGGTCGTCCAAGGAAGTCGATCTTTTTTTAGGCGATATTTCAGAAGAAAGCCTTCAAAAAGCGCAGATTTTTATCACGCACCTTTCGCAGCGAACAAGCCGTGTCGCAAAAGTGTTGATGCCAAATGACGGGATTAGCGACTCGATGAAAACGGCTTTTGAAGAGTGTGATATCTTGCTCGATTGTTCTCCGGGTTCGCAGGCACCGAGGATGGCGCAGTATGCAAAGGATTTTAAGATGCACTATGCCAATCTCACGGAATATGTTGACGAAACTGATGCCGTTATCGAGATTGCAAAAGATGCGGACACAGGTTTTGTTGTCCAAACAGGGCTCGCTCCCGGTTTTATAAATGTATTGGCGGTTTCGCTCTACAACGAGTTTGTTGAGAAACATGAAAATGAAAAGGTTGAAAGGATTGGAATGAAGGTTGGTGCGTTATCGACCCATGCACATTCGCCGCACTTCTACGGATTTACATGGTCACCGATTGGAGTAGCGACCGAATACGTTAAAACTGCCCGCGTCGTTCGAAATTACAAAAGAGTCCAGCTTCCCGCACTCTCCGAACGTGAAAGAATCATTATAAACGGCTATTCCTACGAAGCCGACTTAACATCGGGCGGTGCCGCTAATCTTCCACGATTTTTTGGCGGAAGAGCAAAAAACCTTGATTACAAAACGCTGCGTCATCCGGGACATTACCGTTGGGTAGAAGGGTTGATAAAGAAACTACCATTCGATGAAGATCTTCCACAGAATCTCGAAGATGTAATGCTCGAAAAGGTTCCGTCGGTCGAGGATGATTTTGTCATCGTTCATTCTTCAGTTGATGGCTTCGATTCGCAGGGGCGAAGGCGAATGGTCGAAAAAGCGTTTCATATCAAGCCGCTTGAAATTAACGGACATTATCTACGCGCAATTCAAACTTCTACTGCCGCACCACTTGCCGA
The DNA here is from genome assembly GCA_037969475.1 of Pyrinomonadaceae bacterium. Taxonomy (GTDB): domain Bacteria; phylum Acidobacteriota; class Blastocatellia; order Pyrinomonadales; family Pyrinomonadaceae; genus Aridibacter. Next base: position 10,272 of record JBBKXN010000122.1, read on the forward strand.
ATGCGCCGATATGCTTGCGTCAAACAAACACAAAGGCGTGATAATGCAGAGTGAAATCGAACCGGCGAGTTTCCTAAATGGAAACTTTGTAAGCCGAATTTATCAGAGCTAGCATGCTGCCCGTCGCGCAATAATTGCGATCAATGGCGTTTATCGATACGAACAAGTCGTCAGGCTGAGCAAAAAAGTTTGGCGTCAGATTTGTCACTGCCTTGCCCGATCATAATCTTGTGAGCCCGCACGGTCTCGAATTGTTATTGAAATTTAATTCGTTTAAACTTTGCCGATGGCCGAAAGCTTGCAGAAATCCGCTAATACTCAGGATTCCCCGCTCCTTCCCAAACCCGAAGAAATCGCGGTCATCGGAACGACGGAGCGAATCGGCTTTTGGCTCACCCATCATATGAATCTCGGACGCTGGAAGCGTTTCTGGGGATTCTGCCAACGCCATTTCGGTTCGCTTTGGATAAAGATCTGTACCTACAATTTGATGAACGTTTTTGGGATCGAGAATTTCGAAAATAGCGATCCCGAACGCCCGCTATTACTGGTTGCGAATCATCGCTCGTTTTTTGATATGTATTGCGTTTCAAGCGTGATTTTTAGACAGACGAAACGCCCGATAAAACTCTACTTCCCCGTTCGTGCAAAGTTTTTTTATGACAATCCGATTGGTTGGTTTGTAAATCTTGGTATGGGTTGGTGGTCCATGTATCCGCCATTCTTTCGCGAAGCAAAAGAAGCAAATAAAAGAGAATTTGATAAATACTCGCTCAAACGTCTCATACAGATTTGCTCACAGGGTTATGGACACGTCATCGGATTTCACCCTGAGGGCAAGCGAAACCTAAAGCCGAATCCGTATGAATTCGAACGCGCTCAACCGGGAATCGGAAAGATAGTAATGGACGCGAAACCACAGGTTATACCCGTTTTTATTACCGGCCTCGGGAATGACCTCCCGAAACAAATTCTCGGAAACTGGACTGGTGGTGAAAAAGTTCGGATCTGGTTTGGCAAAGAAATCGATCTTTCCGAATTTGATAATGAGCGAAACTCCGTCCGAACTCATAAAAGAATCGCGGATTACATAATGGAAAAGATCGGTGAATTGGGTGAAGAAGACCGAAAAATGTTTGTAGAGGAAGGGTAATTTCCTTCAATTTGATGGTAGAATGTGGGCATATTAAATACCCATTATGGAGCTTTGCAAATTTGCGATGAAAAATCTCGGATATCTTGTCCTTTTTTTTACTGTGGGTTTTGGATTTGCTTGTTCGGTTGGCACTGGAGAAATTGGTGCTAATGAAGAGTCGGTTAAAAGAAACTCTACGGATAGTCGGGAGGACCCTAAAGCCGCAGAATCGCCGCCGGTTGCACGCTCAGAAACAAATACATCATTAACCCCTCCCGAAAACGCAAGTTCCGCAAGGGTCGAGGAATGCAGGGGTGTCGACACCGGCGATCGATTTTTGCTGAAGAGCCAAACGTTTCCGATCGATTTTAAGCCGTTTGAGAAATCTTGTTTTGTAACAACACATGATCCCGAATATGACGATCCGCCGCTTGGGAGCGAGATCTCGATTTATAAGGACGGGCAGCAGATCTATAAATTTGATAGCCGTTTTAATCCGAATGCAGCAACTTGTTGGGTAAATGCAGTCGGATTCGAGGATCTAAACGATGACGGTTTGACGGACGTGATTGTCGTCGGGCAATGCGGCGCAAAATCCGATGATATTCCTGCAAATGAGGTGTATATCAACACCGGAAGCGGTTTTTCGACCGATATTGGCGCAAATGATCAACTCGAACAATTCAATAAAATAAAGGACATAGCTGAATTTGTCAGAAAAAGTAAAAAACTCTTCTCAAAATCGCGAAAACCCTAAACTTCCGCTTTTTATCGTCAATCCAAAATCGGCGGGCGGGGCTACAAAGGATCGATGGGCGGGCGTTGCAAGCGATATTCGGGCACATTTTGGTCCGTTTCAGGTAGCATTTACGAAAAAGAAGGGCGACGGTACCGTTTTAGCAAATCAAGCATCGGAGAATGGCCGAAAATTTATTGTTGCATGCGGCGGCGATGGAACGATAAACGAAGTTGCAAATGGAATCTTGCAAGCTGGGAACACAGACGTGGAAATGGGAATTTTTCCATCCGGAACGGGCGGAGATTTTCGCCGGACGATCGGAATGCCTTCGGAGCCGCGAGAAGCTGCAAAAGCTCTTCGCGAAGGCAAAACCGAAATCATTGACGTCGGAAGGGTTGAATACTTAAATTTTAATGACATTAAGGAAATACGATTTTTCCTAAATGTGTCGTCTTTTGGTTTGAGTGCGGAAATAAACGAACGGGTGAGCGCTAACACTTTTTTCAAATGGCTGCCGCTTGGAAATACGTTCCGAGGAAAAGCGAAATTTGCCTTTTCTGCATTCCAGGAAGTGCTGGAGATCGAACCAAAATTTATTAATGTAACAGTTGATGAAGAAGAATCTAAATCATTGCATACACTAAACTTTTGCGTATGCAATGCGCGTTACTTTGGCGGAGGAATGAAAATCGCCCCGAACGCCAAAATTGACGATGGATATTTGGATATCGTTAATATCGGAGACATCAACACCGCGCGAATCCTTAGAAAAGGCTACAAACTGTATAATGGTTCGCATCTGGAATTGCCGGAAGTAAAAAGTTTAAAGGCAAGAAAGATCGAAATCAGCCCGGTCGATAACACTGCGGTAATTAAGATAGAGACCGATGGTGAAGCGCCTGGGAAGCTGCCCGCGATTTATGAGGTTCTGCCGAAAGCACTAAAAATAAGAATTCCATCCGCTAAATGATTGAAACAAAAGGCTTTTGCCAACGATTAATCGATTCCTGTGAAACTCATTCTGATAAGATCGGAATGCGTGTAGTTGGCGACGAATCAGAATCAATTACTTTTGGCGAAATGCTTGAGCAAATTCGAAGCATTGCTTTTCGTCTGAAGGAGAATGGCGTACAGTTTGGCGACCGTGTTGCGGTGATCGGAGAGAATCATCCTTGTTGGGCAATCTCCTATCTTGCAACACTTTACGCTGGCGCAGTTTGTGTACCACTTGACCCACACGGTGAGATTGAAACAATAACAAACTTCCTCGAGGATTCAGAAGCAAAGGTCGCCTTTCTTTCTCATCACGTTACAGATAAATTCCATGAGATACAGGAAAGATTGGGAAAAGCAATTCCGACGGTTGTTTGGAGAAACGAAGCTTCAAAAAATGGTTTTCAGAAATTTGAAGATTGGTCGAAAACGGAATTCCCCGCTGAATTTGCCAAGCAAGATCCGCCAGCAAAACCCGATGACAACGCGATCTTGATCTATACGAGCGGCACGACCGGAAAACCGAAAGGGGTTTTGCTGACCCATCACAACATCACCTCCGAACTCGATGCAATTGATAAAGTTCTGTCGTTTACCGACAAGGAATCGGTTTTAAGTTTGCTACCCCTTTTTCATGTCTACTTGCAGATCGTAAACCTCTGGCTGGCGGCTACGAAGGGCGCAGAAGTCTATTATTTGAAAGAACTTACGCCCGATCAACTCTCAAAGGGCTTGATAGAAAGTAAGATGTCGGCCCTGGCAAGCGTTCCGCGTCTTTGGTACCTGTTTCATAAGAAAATTTTTGATGCCGTTGAGAGCCAGCCAAAAGCCGTTCAAATCCTTTTTCGAGCAATGCTTGCTGTAAATGGGATTACGCGTGGCTACCTAAACGTAAATCTTGGAAAGGTTTTCTTCAAAAAAGTGCACGACTCATTCGGCGGGAATTTGGGTCTCGCCGTAACGGCCGGTTCGCGTTTTGATAGCAACGTTGCGATTGATTTTCATAAGTTGGGTTTCAATATCGTGCAAGGCTATGGCTTAAGCGAGACGAGCGGCGCGGCAACCGCTACTTATGCGGACGATAATCGCGTCGGATCGGTCGGAAAACCAATGTTCGGCGCAGAAGTAAAGCTTGACAATGAGAATGAAAAAGGCGAGGGCGAGGTTTTGATTCGTGGTGAGATGGTGTTTAAGGGCTATTACAAAAACCCCGAAGCAACTGCGGCGGCATTTACTAAAGACGGATGGTTTCGAAGCGGCGATCTTGGAAAATTTGATAAAGACGGACACCTTTACATCGTTGGACGTGCAAAAGACGTGATCGTACTTCCTTCCGGTAAAAATGTGCATCCTGAAGATCTGGAGGTTCACTATTCCAAATCTCCTCTGATCGAGGAATTTTGCGTTTTGGGTGTTGAGGATAATTCCGCGGAGCACGCCGGATCGGAGAAACTGGTCGGCGTGGCGGTTCCTGATTTCGAGTATTTAAAACTAAACAACATAGCCAATTCGCGAGAAGCGATCCGATTTGATCTGGATAACCTCGGGCGCGAACTCCCTGAATATCAGCGGGTTAGAGATTATATCGTACGCTCCGAACCAATTCCTCGAACCGCAACTCGCAAGATCAAGCGATTTGCGCTCCAAAAAGAAATCGAAGCAAATGGTTTTACAAATGCCGAACTAAATCCTGCAAAAGTTTGGGATTTTACTGAAAAGGACCGCGAGCTGCTTTCTTCAAATGCCGGGAAAGCTTTACAAAGTGCGATTAAACAACAGAAGGCTGAAATCGAGGAGATTCATCCGGCAATGAATCTGGAGATCGATTTGCGCCTTGATTCGCTTGCCCGGGCGGAAATACTTGCTAATCTTGAGCAAACGTTTCATTTTGAGATTGCACCGGAAGAGGCTACCAGGGCGTTTACAATTTCTGATGTGATTGACCTCACACAAAAAACTGCGAATTCCGAGAGCTTTGAGGGCGAAATTTCGGCGACTTTCAACTGGCACGAAATAATCAGCGAAACAGAGGACGATTTGCCGGAAATAAGAAGTGTTTTACGAGACAGACCAATCTTTACGTTTTTCGCATTTGTCATTCTAAAGTTTATTTATCTCATTGCAAAAATATTCCTGCGTTTGCAAATATCGGGCGTGGAAAATCTCACGAAGGTTAAAAGGCCGTTTCTAATTTGTCCTAATCACCAGAGTTATCTCGATGCCTTTATCGTTTGTTCGGCTTATCCATATTCGATTCTGAGGCAGATTTTTCATGTCGGCGCAAGCGAATATTTTAGGGGTTTTGCAATGCGGAATCTCGCAAAACTGCTCAAAATCGTGCCGATTGATTCGGATTCACAACTTGTAAAAGCAATGAGAGCTGGAGCGATTGGCCTCAAACGTGGAAAAATTCTAAACATTTATCCGGAAGGCGAACGTGCTTTTGACGGCCATTTACACCCGTTTAAGAAAGGCGCCGCAATCCTTGCAACGGAATTGGATGTCCCTATCGTTCCGGTCGCGATAGATGGTCTTCAAAATGTCTGGGCCAGAAAGTCCAGAAAAATCCGTCTTGCAAAAGTAAAACTGGAATTTGGCGAGCCATTTAGTGCCGCGGACTTTTTGGAAAATGAACCAAAGGAACGACATCACGATGTCGTCACCACCGAACTCAAATCAAGGGTTCAGGCAATGCTCGACAAAATGCGAAAATAATCAATTAGTGATCAGTAGGGAGTAAATTTTTATGCCAGGTACAGCGATTAATTTTGGCCGGGTTCTAATTCTAATCGGACTCATCGGTTATGCATATGGTTTTTTCAACGGAAGCACGAGTATCACGGCGTTTATACCCGCGGTGTTCGGGATCATATTGATGCTTTTGGGCTACGCGGCCCGGGCAAAAGATAGTTTGCGAAAACACCTTATGCACGTGGCCGTATTAGTGGCACTGCTTGGGTTTCTTGCCTCGGCAGGACGTTTAATGATGAAAATCACCGAACTATCGATGTCGGCTTCGGTGATTTCTCAGATCGCCATGGCGCTGACATGCCTGCTCTTCGTAATTCTCAGCGTTAGATCCTTTATGAACGCCCGCTCAAATGAAGGATAGTCCGAACCGAAAAGTGGATTTTTCCGCGTGTGAATGGGAAGATTCAGATCCCGGCATTCGATTTAAGTCATTTGAACGCAATGGAAAACGAATGCGTCTGCTTGAGTTAGGAAAAGGCCTTGATCATCCTCATTGGTGTGAAACGGGTCACGTTGGATTTGTCGTTGAAGGTGAAATCGAAATCGCATTTGGCGACAAGTCGACAAGATACTCAGAAGGTGACGGACTGTTTATCCTTTCCGGTGAAGGCGAAAAACACATACCAAAACCAATTAGTGAGACGGTTATATTATTTCTAGTTGAAGATATTTAACTCTCGATCCTCGGGAGCAAGATTTCGACTAAAAGGCCGTCTCCGGTATTTTTGGCATGGATTTCACCATGATGGTTATTAACCGACCGCTCGGCAATCGCCAACCCTAAGCCGGTACCGCCACTTTTTCGATCCCTTGCAGCTTCAACACGATAAAAGGGGCGAAACAATTTTTCCAAATCTTCGGACGGCACTCCGTCGCCTTGATCCTTAATAGTTATCGCGACATTCGCTCCCAAGTTTTTTACCGCGACGTCAACGGAAGTTCCTTCCTTCGTATAACGCACCGCATTACGCATCACGTTTTCTACAGCACTTCTTAAAAGGAGTTCGTTTCCAAAAACTTTCGCGTCGTCTTTCCGGGATATTTTCACCGATTTTGAACCGGCTTTTGCTTCATAATCCGCGTCCGCCGCAATCGTTTCGACAAGATTCCCGACATTTACTTCCATTTTTTCAAAACCCTGCGAGCCGGTTTCAAGTTTTGAAAGTGTCAGTAGCTGGCCAATTAAATCGTTGAGCTTTCCGGATTCATTTTCAAGTCGGTCGATCATCGGCATCGCTTCCGGATTAGCCTTTTTACGTGCAAGCTCCAGGGCAACATTGATTCGCGCCAGCGGTGACCTCAATTCGTGCGAAATATCCTGGGTAAGGCGCTTTTCTGAGGTAATAAGAGATTCGATCTGCTCAGCCATCTCATCAAAATCGCGAGCGAGACCGGTTAATTCATCTCCTCCTGTCTGCTTTTTCGGGCTTACGCGCGCACCAAAATCTCCCGAAGCAAACTGTTGAGTGGCTTCGCGAAGTTTGGAGATCGGCGACGACAAATAGCGAGCCAGCGCATAGCAGAAAATACCGGCAATTAGAATTACTACAAGTGCCTGCAGCGCAAGTCTTTGCGTGAAAAATGGCGGGGGGTTGAAACGATTTAGCTCAATCGCGTAAGTGTAAGAATCGCCATTGTCGAGAACCACCTTTTTCGCACCGAGCGTGCGTTCTTCGCCGCGAATAAACTGAACTTGATCACTCTTTGAAGCTGCTTCCAAGAGTCCGCCGATCCTTTTCTCGTCAAGTTTACCTGCGACTAGCTTGTTATTCTGATCAAAAAAGCCGATCGCATTTATTCTTCTGCGCCCTTCCTGTCGGCGAAAATACTCTTCGAGCCCTTTGATGCCCTCGTTTTCATAAATTTGGACAGCAGTTTGAGAATTGAGTGTGATCGCTTCTCCGACAAATGTCTGCCATTGGCGGGCTAGAGGTTCCGTCTGTGTAGAACGGTTGACAATAAATACACTGCCAACGATCAGCGCCATAGCCAACCAGAACCACAAGAATATTTTTAGAAACAGACTCATTTTTTTTTTAATCTAACCTGTCAATGTGTAAATATAGCCAACCGATCGGATCGTCTTGATCCTGTCATCGCCGCTTTGATCTTTTCCGAGTTTCTTCCGCAGATTTGAAACATGCATATCAAGACTCCGGTCAAAAGGCGAGAGTTCTCTTTCCAATACCTGCTGGCTCAAATCTTCTTTTTTTACTATTTTTCCGGCTTTTTCCACTAATGCGGCCAGCAAATCAAATTCTACCGCGGTCAAACCTAATTTCTTACCATTTACCTTCGCAAAGCGACCGGTTAACGATAGCTCCAGATCATCAATTTCAAATTTATCGGGGGCAGTTTCTTCGGTTTCGTCTTCCTCCGTGCGGCGCAAAATTGCCCGCAGGCGTGCGACTAATTCCCTTGGATTAAAAGGTTTTGGAAGATAATCGTCGGCACCAATCTCGAGGCCTACGATTCTTTCCATATCCTCGCCGCGGGCGGTCAGCATCAAAACCGGAATTTTCGAATCTTTGCGCAACTCTCTCAAAACGTCAAAGCCGTTTTTCTTCGGAAGCATTACGTCGAGAATTACGAGATCGTGTTTTTCTTCGAGTGCACGCTTCAGCCCGGTTTCGCCGTCGTGGACGACATCCACAGTAAATCCTTCAACCGTCAGATACTCTGAAACCAGCTCGCACAGATCTTCGTCGTCGTCAATGATTAATATATGTCCCATTAAATTTCAGCGGCTCTTTCAGGAAGCGAAAGAAAGAGTCTATCGCAATCCACACAACACTTTTGTCAAGAAATGTAAAGATTTATCGACTTTTGCCCGTTTCCAATCGTCAAACTACACAATGCAACCGGCTACATTAAAATATTTCATAAAATCTGGAGGTTTTGTTCAAATGAAAAAATTAATATTTCTGAGCGGCCTGCTGCTGCTCGCAAGCAGCACGCTATTCGCTCAGCAAAGAGACGGTGCCCGTAATAATGGCACCGTTACAAATCCAAATCGAGGCATGGGCACAACGGATCGCCCCGTAAACCGAGACCGTACAATTGATAGTCGTCGGACGCCTGACCGAACTACTGATGTGTCACGTCGAACTACAGATCGGGATCGCACCGATCGGAACGCAAATGATCGCAATGGCAAACCATTGAGAAAGCTTCTTGGCGGACTTCATTTGTCCGATGATCAAAAACGGGCAACGAGTCAGATATTAAAAGAGGCTAAGGAAAATGGAACGCCGAAAAATGAGGTTTTGAGGGAGATAAACTCGATATTGACGCCGCGGCAATCGGAAAAGTTTAAAAAGAAAATTAAGAGACTTCATAAGAATAATCCTGGCAGCGGGACTCCAAATGATAATGCAGAAGATACGCCCGTAGTACTTTGACTCGCTTTCCGGTCTTTTTTTGGTGAGAGCAGGACGACCGCTCTCACCCTTTTTGGGTTTAAAAACCTTAAATTACTGTAAAATTTACACTTCTTTACCTAACTTTTCCCAAAACTTACATTTTCGCACCCCGTTTCTGCGTCTTAACTTCACGATTGCAGAAATTACGGCAATTTAGTATTCAAAATAATTTTTTAACTTTATACGGGGGAATTTGCAGAAATGAAAAAGTTTACAGTAGTAATAATTGCGATCGCGATGATCGTGATCGGTACAGTTTTAGTTTTCGGACAAACAACAGAAAAATCAGGCGAAAAGGAATTTGGGAAACGAGGTATGCACAATAGACAAGGAATGCGCGGAAAGCGAGGAAAACGCGGACACCGGGGAGATATGATGGGCGGAAGAATGTTTCGGCATCTGGATTTAACCGACGCGCAAAAAACGCAGATGCAGGCGATAACGAAAACGAGCCGTGAAAGTTCAAAGTTGGTTCGAGAACAAGTCCAAGCAAACCGCCAGCAGCTCAGCGCGCTGTCTGAAAACGGAAACTTCAACGAGTCTCAAATCAGCGCACTCGCCAAAAAACAAGGCGATTTGCATGCACAGATGATCGTTCAGAGACAAAAAACAAAAGCACAGATGTTTGCTGTCTTAACTGCCGACCAGAAGGCGAAATTGGTCGAATTAAAAGCAGACTTTAAAAAAAAGATGGAAGAGCGGAAAGCAAAATGGGCTGAAAAACAAAGCGAAAAAGCAGTGCAATAGCGGTTTCGGTTGGCAATACTTGCTTCGAAATTCGAATAACCGATCCCCGTCATTTTGGCGGGGATTCTTTCGTTGTTGCCGCGAAATCAGTAATGTTTAGTTTGATTATCATAGGAATTTCGCGTTAAATTCCAGTAGCAATGCCGACAAAGATTACCGAACTCGAAGATACGGATCGCGCTAAAACCATTTTGCGCGTCGAAGGCGAATTGTTCTATGATGATGCCATATTGCTGGAGAAGATTGCTCTCGATTTACGCTACGAAAAGGATAAAAACCTCACGCTCGACCTATCAGATCTGGATTTGTTGGACAGCGAGGCGGCCTCAATCATTAAACGGCTTGAAACCGAACATGGGTTTGAAATCGAAGGACTTCAGTTATTCGTCCAAAAAATCGTAAAAGAATCAGAGAACCGCAGCTAACGCGTACGGGTTGGTTAGCAGTATGACAAGCACTAATACCAAGATAATAAACGTTTGTTTAGTCGTGATCGGAATTTTGTCCGCGGGGCTTGGGCTAAAGGGCTTTCTTGTACCGAATGGCTTTATCGACGGGGGCGTTACCGGCACATCGATGTTTGTATCGGAATTGACCGACCTCCCTCTTGCGCTCTTAATTTTACTTATCAACACGCCTTTCGTAATAATCGGCTATCGACAAATCGGAAAGGTTTTCTCGATCCGAAGTGCAATTGCGATCGTTGGATTAGCAATCAGTATTTTCCTAATAAATTATCCGGTAATGACCCACGACAAACTTCTTGCTGCGGTTTTCGGCGGTTTTTTCCTCGGATTAGGAATTGGATTGGCGATGCGCGGCGGTGCGGTTTTGGACGGAACGGAAATTGTCGCAATTCTGACAAGTAGGAAAATCGGAATTACGGTTGGAGATTTCATACTGATCTTTAACGTCATGTTATTTTCGACCGCCGCCTTTGTTCTCGGGGTTGAAGCGGCGCTCTATTCGATGCTGACGTATTTTGCTGCTTCTCGAATGGTAGATTTCATAATCCACGGGATTGAAGAGTATAACGGGATAATGATCATATCGAAAGAAAGCAAGAAGATCAGAATTGCCATCATTGATACAATGGGTCGCGGTGTCACAGTTTTCGCGGGCCGTGGTGGTCGGGACTCGGTCGAACGCGATATACTCTTCTGCGTCGTAGCGCGATTCGAAATCCCGAAGATCAAAAGAACGATTCAAGCAATTGACCCAAAGGCGTTTGTTACCGTTCAGCAAGTAAGCGACATTAGCGGAGGAGTTATATATAATCCGCTTTCGCCGATCTTCCAATCGATCGATATTTCAATGTCACCCGATAGACAATTTGATGAAGACAAAAGAGATAGCTAAATTAGTAAAAGGGGATTTGAACGGTGATGCAGAGCTGGAAATTTCACGAGTCGCCTCGCTAAAGGAATCTAAAGAGGGCGATATCTCGTTCCTCGAAAGCAGCAAATCGGACGAGGATCTCGCAGCTGTCCGTGCATCATGTCTGCTCGTCTTCGAAGATTTCGTAAATACTTCCAAATCGACGATCATCAGCGTAAAGAATCCTAAACTGGCGTTTGCCAGGATCGCCGCAATTCTACATCCCCGAAAAACGCGCGGAAGTGAAGTTCATTCGTCTGCAGTAATAGCACATAATTCTACGCTCGCGAGCGATGTTTTTATCGGCGCATTCTGCTGTGTTGGTGAGAATACGTCAATTGGATCGGGAAGCCAGCTCCGGGCGGGAGCGCAATTGGGCGATGATGTTGCGATCGGGGAAAATTGCATCCTCCATCCAAATGTATTTGTCGAAGATGGCTCGGTGATCGGAAATAATGTAGTTCTCCATTCGGGTGCCGTCATCGGTTCTGACGGTTTCGGATTCGTTCGCGGAGAAAATGGTTATGTAAAATTTCCGCAGATCGGAAGGGTTGTTATCGAGGATAACGTCGAAATCGGAGCAAACTCATGCGTCGATCGCGGGTCGCTGGGCGAAACCCGGATCGGCGAAGGGACCAAAATCGACAACCTGGTACAAGTCGCGCACAATGTTCAGATCGGAAAACGCGTTGTAATAGCATCGCAAACGGGGATCTCCGGCTCAGTAGTTATTGAAGACGATTGCATAATTGGCGGGCAAGTCGGATTTGGAGATCACTCGACTGTAAAAAGCGGCGCGATCATCGGATCAAAGGCAGGAATTTTGCCGGGAAAAATTGTCCGCGAAGGAGTTTGGTGGGGCGTTCCGGTACAGCCGCTCGATGAATATAAGCGTCAAAACGCCCACGTAAAAGCCTTGCCCAGACTCAGAAAACAGGTTAAAGACATAGCCAAAATTTTATCAGAATTAAAAGAGAAATAGATATCTTTATAAGAATTTATGGGCGCAACAATATCAAGAAAATTATCCAATTCATTTGAAGGAGCACTCGCAGGCGGGGGAGATCCCGCAAGTTCGCCATTATACGTTTTTGGTCCTTTTCTAAAACTAATTGTAATAGCGGGCGTGGCGCAAATAACCTTTGGTGCCTCGATCTGGCTTGTTGTATTTACCGTCGTAATGGTTTCGGCGATGTATCGCCAGGTAATGACCTGGGTAACGGATGGAAGCGGCGGAAGCGGACTGGCGGAAGAAGAATTCGGGAGCTGGGCCGTAAAGATAAATGCTGCGATCACGGTAATCGAATACACGCTCACGTTTCTTGTCTCTATGGCCGCGCTCGTAACCTTGCTCGCTGATCGGGCGCTCGAATTCGGAATTCCAATCGGAGGATCGTTTTTGGGAATTCCGGAAGGTTACAAGCTCTTTGTAGCCATTGCGGTAAGCATTTTGACGGGTTTCATCGTAAACCTCGGACCTAAAGTCTCTGCCCGTGCGTTTGGACCCGCAACTTTGGCCGTGTTGATTCTCCTCTGGGTGATGATCTTTGCGACAATTTATAAATTTTGGGGAATTCCGATCAAAGCTTCGTGGCTAATCGGCGGAATCAATATCCCGGAAATAAATTTGGAGGCTTTTTCGGCTAAATATATTCATTTCACTTTAGGAGGATACGCCCGAATTCTCGCGTTAATGACGGGAATCGAGATATTTGCAAACCTCGTCGCCGCGTACGACGGAAAACGCGCCGAGCGAAGTAAGAAAGCATTTGGGAGCCTTGTCATAATTATGGGCACGACCGCCATAACGATGATCATCGTCGGTCCTGCAATATTAGAGGTCGCGCACGTAACTCCCGGCGGAGGCGCACACGGAGGGGCTGCAGCATCGGTTTTCACGCAAACAATGAACACGATCCTGCCAACGTGGGCTTCATACCTCGGTACTATCGCAGGCGTGGCAGTGCTGTTATCCGCTTCGGCTGCGGCTGCTCAAGGGGTTCAGAATCTCGCTCTCGGACTGCGATACCGACACTACATTGCTGCGGATCTGGGCCAACGAAATAAATATGACGTTGCGGGCAAACCAGTTTGGATAATGGTTGCAATAATCGCCGTACTTTACGCGATTTTTGGTACGCACGAAGAAACCTATTTAGCCCTTTACGCAGCCGGCGTGTTTATTTTGCTTAGTATGACAGGGTGGGCTGCGGCAAAGCGTCTTTTTCGTTACCTGCGCGAGGATTTTGCGTTTGGAACGCTTTTCTCGCTTATTGGAACTGTGATCGCGACGCTCCTTGCTTCGATCGCGACCTTTATTATTTTTGAGGAACGTTTCACGGAAGGAGCATGGCTGTACTTCATTCTGATTCCGCTTCTCTATGGAGTTTTTTCTTACTACAGAAATCGTTTGGGAAGCCCGCCTTCGGTCGAAGAACGCCTCGGGGCGATAATTTCCGAACAGGTTTATACGCCCGATTCCCTAGCGAACTTACAACTGGATGAGATGCCGTTTAAAAAGATCGTTGTTCCTCTGGACGGATCTTCGCTTGCCGAACAAGTGCTCGCCACTGCGCGCGCTTTTGCGCGGTCTTACGGTGCTGAGCTTGAGATAGTTTGCGTTGAAAATAAGGAATCGGAAGAAAATATTCACCTTACAGCGGCAGAAAGAGCTGAAAACCGCACAGAGCTCCAAAGATATATCGAATTGGTAAGCGATTTGATCACCGGTGATGGCCTCGACGTTAAAACACATTTTCGCACGGGCGAACCATCCACTGAAATTGATGCGGTTGCGCGGGAAACGAACGCCGATCTTATCATTATGACGACGCGTGGGAAATTTGAATTTGGTCATCTGATCTCAAAAAGTATGACACAGCGCGTCGTTAAGAAGAGTTCAACGCCGACGTTCTTAATTCGCCCAACGAACAATTGGCGAAGTCGGCGCTCAGAATTCAAGCATATTATGGTCGCCTTAGACGGCTCGGAAGCCTCTGAAAAAGTGCTTCCGTATATACGCGCGTTTACCAATCAATTTAAAAGCAAGGTATTGCTTTTCTCGGTGCCCGAGGGCTCCGAATCCGAAGGCTATGGCGAAACGATTAAAAACTATCTAAATGGAATTGCCCAAAAACTAAAAGCGGACGGTATGGATGTTTCTACAGACGTTACAGGGTCAGGGCCCGCTCGAACTATTCTCTCCGTAAGCCAGGACGAAAAAATTGATTTGATTATGATGAGTTCGCACGGACGCGGCGGCGTGCATCGGGAAGACAAGATTCCGATCGGAAGCGTTGCTGGAAAGGTGGTTTCGGAAACGATGTGCCCGGTTTTTCTTCTGCCACTTCATCGTCAAGTAGTTCAAGAAACATTGCCTACCGAAGTTGTCGAACCTGAAGAAGGGATCGAGACCGAGAACAGCGATTAATTTTCCGAACTCGAGATTAACGAAATAATAGCCTCGGCCGCTCGTGCCGAGGCGCCTTTTTGTCCCAACGATTCTTTTACTTTCGAAAGTTCTTTCCGCATCGCGCTATTTACTTTTGGTTCCAGCAGGCGAAAGAGTTCGCCTGCGAGTGCTGACGGTGTTAAGTCGTATTGCAGCAGTTCTTTAGCGAGTCGTTCCTGGGCAATCAAATTAACTAATCCAAAATGCTCGACTGTGATCATCGGACGAAAAATATGCCAGTTGAGCACACTGGATTTATAGACGACGGCAAGCGGCGTTCCGATTATTGCCGTTTCGAGCGTCGCCGTGCCGCTCGCAACTGCAGCGGCATCCGAAGCCTCCAAGGCATCGTAGGTTTCGTCTTTTATTGTGAGGAAACTTTTCGGCGTTCGTACACCCTTTTTTTCTACGGACTGTATGATTTCTTCAACTTCCGATATTTCTCGCGTTGCGGCTATTGCATTTACAAACTGCAAACCCGGTTCTTTCGTTGCCATAAGTGCAGCCGTTTCAATGAGTACCGGAAGTATCCGTGAAATTTCTTTCCTTCGGCTCCCCGCCAAAAGTGCAATGATCGGTCGTTTGTCGTCCAGTCCGTGTTTCGTACAAAATTCTTCTTTGGAGAGTTTTGGTTTGACCTCGCCGGCAAGAGGATTACCGATGTATTTTACATGCCGAATTCCCTTTTCCAGGTACCAGTCTTTTTCAAACGGCAGGATAGTAAGCAGCAGATCAACATACTTTTCAATCCCCTTTGCGCGATACTTTCTCCATGCCCAAAGCTGAGGCGAAATATAGTAAACTACACGCAAACCATTCTTTTTAAATGATTTAGCGAGCTTGAGATTAAACTCCGGGAAATCGACCAAGACCACAACATCCGGTCTTCGATTTTTAGCTTCCTTTAGAAGTGTCTTGAATACCCGCCAGAACATTGGCAAGGCTTTTGCTACTTCCGGGAGACCCATGATCGCGAGTTGGTCAGCTTCGATAATGGTTTCGACTCCCGCATCGCGCATTTTCGAACCCGTCGAGCCAAAAAACTCAAACGAGATATCCGGTGAAAATTCTTTCAATGCATAGACGAGTTTTGCGGCATGGGAATCACCCGATGCTTCTCCCGCGACAATCATTACCCGCTGTGTTTTTTTTATCTTCAAATGCTTTTACCCATTACAACCTCGAATCTTCGTGCAACCCCAACAAGCCGAACATCTTGCCAGTGTTGAGTTTTTATAATATGCTAATTGGTTAACAAAGTTCCTTCGCAACGTTTTTTCGGTATCCATCGCAATTTCGTTGTTTGATAGTTTATCAAAACATTTTATAAAGTTATTCATTCCCAAATAGGAGTTTCATAAAATAATGGCACATAAAGATGTCGGCACAAAAAGAGTTGGGCAAAAGATCTGGCACAATGGCGAGTTTGTAGATTGGGACGATGCGCGGGTCCACGTTATGACGCATGCGATTCATTACGGATCGAGCGTTTTCGAAGGAATTCGTTGCTACAAGGGTGAAAATGGCTCAGCGATCTTCCGTTTGACGGAGCATATGCAGCGGCTCTTAAACTCAGCGAAAATATATCGCATGGATGTCGAAACGAAACGCGAAGAGTTTTGTAATGCTGCCGTGGAAGTGGTTGGCAAAAGCGGTTTGGAAGAATGTTACATTCGTCCGATCATTTTTCGCGGGTTAGACGAAGAAAATCCGGCATTTGGTGTAAATCCTTTTCCGAATCCGCTTGAATCTTACATCGCGGTTTGGGAATGGGGAAAATACCTCGGCGAGGAAGCTCTCGAAAATGGAATTGATGTCTGCGTATCGAGTTGGGCGAGGATCACTTCGAATTCAATGCCTACGATGGCAAAAGCCGGCGCAAACTATATGAACTCCCAGCTTATCAAGATGGAAGCGATACTCGGCGGTTTTAGCGAAGGTATCGCGCTCGATGACCGCGGGTATGTTTCTGAAGGCTCGGGTGAAAACCTATTTATCGTCAATAACGGCAAACTGATCACACCGCCGCTTGGCTCTTCGATACTACCCGGAATCACACGGGATTCCGTAATTGAAATCGCCAGAGAGCTCGGGATCGAGGTTGTTGAAATGACAGTGCAGCGCGCGGCGCTTTATTTGGCCGATGAGCTCTTTTTTACCGGAACGGCCGCCGAGATCACGCCGATCAAATCGGTCGATAAGATCACCGTCGGACCAGGAAAACGTGGTGAGGTAACGCAAAAACTACAGGAAGAATACTTCAAGGTAATTCGCGGCGAACGGCCTGCACCCAATAACGCGCAATGGCTAACGCCGGTAACGGTGACTGCGGAAAAAAAGTCAGTAGCGGGAATGAACAAGTAGGCGCATAGTTCGTTTCCGATGGTCGAAGCCGACGGTCACACCCTAAAGAAACCCGGCAGTTATCGACCAAGTGTAGTCTAATTAGAGAAACGGCGGACAACCTTGTCCGCCGTTTTCGTTAGGAGCGTAAACATACTTGTTTGCGCGATTGCGCGGGCAAACCGAATTCATCACAACCATCTCAAAAGGTTATTTTTCACAAGCACATAAACCTATCGCCGCTAAATTGATCCGGAATTACGCAGGAAAAGTTTCGCGCAATCCCAAATCAAGTATCACCCTGCATCTTTTTCCCGTTCTTGCTAACATACTCGCGTAGGTTACGGGCAAGCTGTCTGCCCTCCATTTATGCGCAAATTCATCCTCGAAATCACCGTATTCATCTGCGGGGCACTAGTAATGATCTACGAGATCGTCGGCTCGCGCATCCTCGCGCCGCATATCGGTACATCGACCTACACGTGGACGAGTCTTATCGGCGTTATTCTCGCCGCGCTCAGCCTCGGTTATTGGCTCGGCGGAAAGTGGGCAGACCGCAACCCCGATCTAAAAATCCTTGCCTCCGCTATTTTCCTGGCCGGCGGCTTGGTTTCTGTAACGATACTTTTTAATGATTCCGTGCTGACATTAATAGCCGCCGCGCAGATTCCGCTGGAGATTCAAGCTGTATTTGCAGCACTTTTTCTATTCGCTCCGGCAAGCGTTTTCCTCGGCTTCGTGACGCCATATGCCGTAAAACTCAAGACAACAACACTTGAAAATACCGGGAAAACTGTCGGAAGACTTTATGCGCTTTCAACCATCGGCAGCATCTTTGGAACCTTTGCCGCCGGGTTTTTCCTGATCCCCTTTGTCGGAAGTGTCCGCACGCTCTACCTTATAGCCGGAAGCCTTTTGTTGCTTTCGGTATTCCTCGCGCCTTTTGCGATCACTCGCACAAATGTTGGAATCATCGTTCTGTTCTTTTTTGGAGTCGGCTTTAATGAAGTGCAGACCGTATATTTGCGCCAAGCCCAAGGTTTTTACGATTTCGATACCCAATACAGCCGTGTCCAGATCTTTGAGACCAAACACCAAAAAGACGGCAAACCGATCCGCGCGATGCGCATCGATCCAAAGTTCTTTCAATCTTCGATGTACCTAGATTCGGATGAGCTAACCTCCGAATACGCAAAGTTTTATCACCTCATGCGCCACTACAAACCCGATTTCAAAAAGATCCTGATGATCGGCGGTGCCGGCTATTCATTTCCAAAGGAGTATTTGAAAACTTACCCCGATGCGGAGATAGATGTCGTTGAGATCGACCCGCAAATGACCGCACTCGCACGCCGCTTTTTCAGGCTCAAAGACGATCCGCGACTCAAGATTTTCCACCAAGACGGACGCGTTTTTTTAAACCAGGCACCAAGCCAAACATACGATGTCGTTCTAATGGACGCCTTCACCACACTCTTCACCGTCCCATTCCAACTCACCACTATAGAAGCGGCAAAAGAGATCGACCGCGTGCTAGTAAAAGACGGGATCGTCATCTTCAATCTTGGCGGAGTTTTGAAGGGAAGAGGAGATAGATTTTTGAAATCAGAGCTCGAGACTTATAGTCAGGTTTTCGCCGATGTTCAGCTTTTTAAGGTCGATAAGGCGAAAAAAGATTCAGATATTCAAAATTTGATTGTTATCGCCGTTAAAAAAATACATTTAGATGTTTCGGGGATTGACGGATCATTAGTGCAAGGTTTGTTAAAACATGAATATAAATACGAAGTACAGCCTTCAGGGGAAATTCTCACCGACAATAAAGCGCCAGTTGAATTTTATAATACCTTTATTAAATAGTGGTTTGTTTGCCGGAGTAAATAGACGGTTAGACTAAAACCGTGGCTGTCCATATTGCTCCGTGCCAAAACTTCCAATGCCATTCAAGCGAAAACTAAACACAAAACGGTTCTCGCGGCGGACGCCGACGTTGAAGGTGTAGAACTGGGTGGTTACGGCACAGCAGTCGGAAGCATAACCGAGGGTAAATAGCGAACTGATTAGAGGTCTTCCGCCTGTGGCGCGGCGGTTTTGAAAATCCCAGAAAAGAGATGTGCCGCCGTAGAAACCCTTGTCACGATTTCCTAAGAAAATTGCCGGGCTCCATTGCGAGCCTCTTATTGTTCCTGCCTCTTTTCCAAACTGGTTTGAATACTGCGCTAGCGACGGGATCAAGGTCACAGCGCGCGTGTAATAAAAGGTTTGGAAAAATTTGATGAGCTTTTTATCATAACCGACCGTTGCCGAAACATTGCGGAGACCGTCTCCCTGCACGCCGTAGTCGAGCCGCGAATTTACAAAGATGGTTTTTTGAGGACGGTATGTGGCATCAACGCTGACCGGCGAAAATCTTCGCGGCACACCGCCAAAGGTGTAAAACGTCAAATCCGTGATCGGCGTGATCTGATTTCTCTCGCCCGCTACGAGGGCGCCGCCAAATGTCGTATCTAAGAAATACTTCCCTCTGACAGTAAGCGTGAAAATCTCGTATGGCTGAACGGAAAGCGGATCTGACTTCGCATCCGGATTTGCGGCAAGCCGATTCTGCGCCTCGGATGTGACGGCTTCTGTGTATTTTCGCGTGAAGAAGCGATTTGTAATTCCCCATTCGATCTCGTTTGTGTCGCTTTGCGTGTCGCCGTAGTCAAAACGTATGATCTTGCGGAAATTATTGATGCCTTTTACATATTTGTATTTGATGTAAGGCTCGATCACGTGGCGAAAACGGAAGGCGTCGTTTTTGCCGTAAAAATTTCTTGCGAGCGCCACGGGTCGAAGATCGAGCTCGAATTCCCCGTATTTGCGGATCACATCGCGTCCGACGACGTTTCTAAATGGATCGAGCGAGTTTGAATAGTAAGTAGCACGTGCTCCGGCGGTCGCCGTAAGCGAAAAGTATTTTGAGTTAAACGGAATCGTCACTTGAGGATGAACGTCAAAGCGCTGTCCGATCGCCGGCGTAACTACGGGATCGCTCCCGACGGCATCCCGGTAAAGCTGGATGCTGTCGACCTCTTCTCTTCGGCTGATACCCTCCAGGCTTGTCTTAAATGAAAAATAAACGTTATCAAAAAATTTCAAACGCGACGGGCGTTTTTCAAACTGCACGCTCGGAAGATTCCGGGTCTTGATCCGTACATTGGGAATCGAAATTACTTGCGAACGCGCGCGAACATTGAGTGTGTAATTGTCCCAGCTTTTTGTAACGTGAACCTGCGAAGTTTCGATCGGTGAAATGATCTGCTGAATCCCGTCAGAATATTCCTGTCGAAATGCGAGGCTCGATGTCAGACGAACATCCGCGACGCCGACGAATCCGTTTTGAAAATAATGTACACCATCGGCGTAAATACTCGTACCGCCTTCATCCGGATCTTCGGGAGTCGGACCACCGCCCAAAACCCTGTCCTGAACCCCATACATTCCGGCATTAAAAAACGAACGTGAGTTTGCACGGCTCCGAAGATCGAATCCATAACCGAATCCGCGCGCTGTGAAAAGATCGGCGCGAAAAGTTACATCTGCCGAGCGGCCGAGCGTTTGATAATAGGCGGTCGAAATTCTTAAGCCTTTGCTCGCCGAATATCCGATGGTCGGCGTAAGAAAGCCCGAGCTACGGTCTTTTTCCTTTATCGGTATCGATATATAAGGAAGCTTTATTAAGGGAATGCCTTTGATCCGAAACGCAGGAGATTTCAGTTTTACCTTCTCATTTGTCACGATGATCGCTTCGTCAGAAGTAAAACTCCAGGTCGGGACAGCGTCTTCGCATGCAGTAAACTCGCCATTTTTGACGACAACCTCGTTTAATTTTGTTCGTTCCACGCTGTCTGCCGTGAAATAGAGCACATCGCCATCTTGTGTTTGATTCGTATAGCCTGTCGAATTTATGAAGTTTCCGAGCTTGGTTTTGTAATTCCACGTTCCGGTTGAGCCCGTGATTCGTTGGTCGTCGCCTTGATCAAATACGACACTTCCTTCTGCAACCATCGTGTTCGTTTCCTCATAAAGAGTAATCTTATCGGCTTGCAGACGGTAAATTCCATACCGTGCATCGACATCACCTTCATGAATTACTGTTCGTTTTCCTTCCTCGCCCGTCACGGAAATATTCTTGTAATAGACGACCAGTTCGTCGCCGCCGCCCTCAGGTTTGTAGCCGGATTCTTGTTTTTTATTAGCGGTTTTGAGTTCTCTTTCAGGCGCCACCGGGTTGATATTCGGCGTATCGGTGATCGGATTTGCAACTTTGCGGTCAACGGGATTTGTCTCTTGAGCTTCCACGCCAGCGGCGAAAATCAGAAGCAGTAAAACCAAAAAGACTGGAGGGTTTAAGTTGCGCATTATTAACAATTTGGGAATAATTTCGATGCTAACACGAAACACCGAAAATGAAAATTCGTGTGCTAAACTGATCGGAGCAACACTTTGACGAGCGATAATAGACGAGGTATTCCAGCCCGAAAACTGATTCTTCGGTCCCCTCGGTATTGTTCAAACTCAGCCTATGGATTCAACGTTAAAACAAGAAATTCTCGTCGTCGAAGATGAAGAATTGATGCGAACGATTCTTCGCCAGTTGCTTGAAGATGAGGGATATAAGGTTTTAACAGCGGACAGCGCGGAGAATGCCTTAGAAATTTTTCCTACCAATGATATTTCTGTCGTGCTGACCGATATTAAAATGTCAGGAATGGACGGTCTTGCGCTCCTCGATCAGATAAAATCTCTGGATACAAATGCGCTCGTGATCATCATGACTGCCTATTCATCGGTCGATTCTGCAATCGCCGCGCTACGAAAAGGCGCCTACGATTATGTGACCAAACCTTTTGTAAATGAAGATCTGATCCAAACTGTAAAAAACGCTATCCAAACTAAAGTGCTCTTTAACGAGAATCGGTATTTAAAGCGCGAACTCGGGAAGCGACACAGCTTTTCGGAAATTATTGGAAACAGCGAGTCTCTACAAAGCGTTTTCCGTATTGTCGAGAAAGTAGCCGATACAAATGTGAATGTTTTGATTCAGGGCGAAAGCGGTACGGGAAAAGAATTGATCGCCCGGTCACTTCATAGTCGTAGCTCGCGGGCGGATAAACCGTTTCTCGCAGTAAACTGCGGCGCTCTTCCAGAATCTTTACTAGAAAGCGAACTTTTCGGGCACACCAAGGGAGCTTTTACCGGGGCAAGTTCTGATAAAAAAGGTTTATTTCGTTCGGCAGACGGCGGCACTCTGCTACTTGACGAGATTGGCGATATGGCATTGCCTTTGCAGGTAAAGCTTCTCCGCGCGCTTCAGGAAGAGGAAGTAGTGCCGATCGGATCGTCGCACCCGGTGAGTTTTGACGCACGAATAATTGCTGCGACAAATAGAGATCTCGAGAAGGAAGTTCAGGAAAATCGTTTTCGAGAAGATTTATTTTATCGTTTGAATGTCGTCGAAATAAACTTGCCGCCGCTCAGAAATCGACGGGAAGACATTCCATTGCTCGCGAAACACTTTATTTCGAAAGTTGCGGCCGAACAAAGATCAAATGGAAAAACCATCGCGGCCGATGCGATGTCCGCTCTTATTGACTACGATTGGCAGGGCAACATTCGCGAACTTCAAAATGCGATCGAAAGGGCTTTCATTTTGAGCAGCGAAGAAATTGAGCTGAAACATCTTCCATCACGTATCACGGATAATTCGGATAGTTCATTTGAAATCAAAGACCCCGATGGTTTGCGGCCAACGCTCGATGAGATCGAACGAAGATACGTGATCGAGATTTTGAGATCTGTGAATAAAGATAAGACAGGCGCAGCAAGGATTTTGGGGATCGATCTCTCAACTCTCTACCGAAAACTAAAGAAATATAACGAGATCTAGCTATTGTGTCTGAAGTTTTAGAACAAAATATTCAGTCTCGGTGATTCGAACGAGCGAACCGACCATGTAAGGCGCCTTTGCAAAAGTCTCCGCACTGTAAGATAGTCCTTTGATCGTGGATTTCCCGGATGTTTCAGATTTCGCAATGAGTTCGGCTGGAAACCAAGCTTCAGTTTCGAGTTCGGTATCTGTCGGCGGATGTTTTAAAGCTGCTTTCGCAATAAGTGCCTCGGCGTCTTCTTTGGAAAATTTCAAAACCGCTGTGAGTTTGTAATCATTTGGGCCCGGCGTGCGATTGTCGTTTGCATCGGCATCGGCGATAAGTTTGTCATTCCGCCACACCGTTTCCTCCGGCGTGAAGGGAAGGTTGATAAGCTTATCTAATTCTTTTTCGTCGTCTTCCGTAGTGTTTGCGTTAGCATTTGCCGCATTTGAATTGAAATTCGTGTTTACGTTCGGTCGCAGCGAATTTCCTTCTAAACGAGCATCTTCGGGTGAAAAACAGGCTGCGAGGAATAAAGCGAATACGCAAACGAGGAGTTGAACTCGCGGTTCGGTAAATTGCATTCGGTAATTGTAGAATTATCGCGGATGCTTTGCAATGTTTTCCGGCAATGTCGATTGAATCTTTGGCGCATTCGCGTAAAATCAACGAGGATTATTCTGCCGCTCGACCAAATTTTTGTTTATGAAATTGTTTAGACGGATTAAAGCTTTCGTGATTCGGGATTTTCAGCTCGCCGTTTCGTACCGCTTTGAATTTATAATAAAAATACTTTGGATACTGGGAATCACAACCACCTTTTATTTTATCGCGCGTCTGGCAAATTCCGGTTTGATCGATTTTCGCTATGAAAACTGGCAAAATCTTTTACCCGCCTGGCTGACGGGTCTTGCTATGCTCAATTATTTCCTCGTTGGTTTTTCGGCTTTGGCAAATGCCATCCGGCAGGAACAAATGCAGGGGACGCTCGAAAGTGTTTTGCTGACGCCGATAAATATCCCGACCGTCGTCATCTCAAGCTCGGCATGGGCATACGTTGAAGCAACCTTTTATTCATTTTTGTACTTATTTTTTGGATGGTTTTTCTTCGACGTGCAGTATAAAGGAAATTTCTTCCTCGCGGCTCTTTTTATGATCTTAACTACGCTTTGTCTCGCTTGTATCGGGATCCTTTCAGCGAGTTTTGCGATGGTTTTTAAACGCGGGGATCCTTTTGCGGTTTTGCTTGGTGCGGGCACCGCACTTTTTTCAGGAGTTTTTTATCCCCGTGAAATGCTGGTAGAAGAGCTCGGAAATGCTGGCAATGTTATTTCAGCGATCAACCCCTCTACGCACGGACTCGATGGAATTCGCGACATTTTGATCCAGGGAAAAGGTTTTGCAGATGTTGAGCCGCAACTTCTGATTTTGCTTGCGTTTCTCGCGGTATTACTGCCCTTTTCGCTGTGGATTTTCTCTAACGCCGTAAAACGGGCAAAACGCGAAGGAAGTTTAATACAGTATTAGCCCGGAGCGTAAGCATCTCTGCTTTCGATGAGTGCAGTGCTGCACTAACAACCTGTTGCGCTCAAATAATGATTTTTAAGACGCTTTCGCGTTTACGCAAGCAGGGATGCTTTCGCTCCCAAGCTAAGCCTTTGTGATTTATCAATCCATAAATTAAAATAATACCAACCGTATACAAGCATTATCGAGAAAAATTATGCCGGAAACCACCAAACAACAAACCCAAAACCAGTCCGAAAAAGAGCGCTGGGAAAATGAGACATTAAAGACAGTTACTGACAGACGCCCTGAAAGAAAAGAATCTTTCGAAGGCGTCTCGCTCGAACCTGTTGACAGACTCTACACACAAGCTGACGTTGAAGACATAATTTCTAATGGCGAAGTCGGATTCCCCGGTGAATATCCCTACAAGCGCGGGATTCATCCGACCGGCTATCGCGGCAAACTCTGGACCATGCGGCAGTTTGCGGGTTTTTCGTCACCGGAGAAAACCAATGCCCGCTTTAAGTATTTAATGAAACAAGGCCAAACCGGGCTTTCCGTAGCTTATGATCTTCCCGCATTGATGGGGCTTGATGCGGATTCGCCCTTGAGCGAAGGCGAGGTTGGAAAATGCGGCGTGGCGGTTTCGAGTTTTGCAGATTTTGAAGCTCTATTTGACGGGATAAATTTAGAAGATGTAACGGTTTCGCAGACGATCAACGCTCCGGCCTGGATTTTCCTGGCGTTTTACGCGGCACTTGCCGAAAAGCAAGGCGCAGATTTCAATAAAATTTCGGGCACTCTCCAAAACGACATTCTCAAAGAATATATCGCGCAAAAAGAATGGGTTTATCCAATAAAACCAGCAATGAAACTCGTCATCGATACGTTTGAGTTTTCATCGAAACATCTTCCGAAATACAATCCGATCTCGGTTTCCGGTTATCACATACGCGAAGCTGGTTCGACTTCCCTCCAAGAACTCGCGTTTACCCTTCGGGACGGCGTCGAATATGTTCAATACGGAATTGACCGCGGGTTGGACATCGCCGAATTTGTTCCGCGGATCTCATTTTTCTTTAATGCCCATAACGATTTCTTTGAAGAGATTGCGAAATACCGCGCGGCACGTGTCGTTTGGGCCGAAACGATGAAAGATCGGTTTGGCGCAAAAAATGAGCGGACGATGCAGATGCGCTTTCATACGCAAACGGCGGGTGTTTCGCTCACCAGCCAACAACCATTGAATAATATCGCAAGAGTTGCAATTCAGGCACTCGCCGGAGTTTTAGGCGGAACGCAATCTCTGCATACCGATGCTTACGATGAGGCTTTAGCGCTTCCCACCGATGAAGCCGCATTGATCGCACTTCGAACGCAGCAAATAATTGCGGACGAAACTGGAGTCGCAAACACGACCGACCCGCTCGGAGGCTCGTATTACCTGGAATCTTTGACGCAAAAGATGATTGATGGCTGTTACGAATACTTTAAAAAGATCGATGGTTTTGGCGGAATGGTCGAAGCGGTTGAAGCCGGCTTCCCACAGAGAGAAATCCAGGAATCCGCATATCAATACCAAAAAGCTGTTGAACGAAAAGAGCAAATTATTGTCGGCGTAAATAAATATGCGATGGAAGATCACATCTCAAAAATAAATCTCTTAAAGATCGACGAAACCGTCCGCGATCACCAACTCAAACGTTTGTCTCACGTAAAATCAACGCGCGACAATGGCGCAGTTGCGAATGTCCTAGAAAAACTCAAAAAAGCTTCCGTAGCGGGTGAAAATTTAATGCCGGTAACTATTGAAGCGGTTAAAGCCTACGCGACTGTAGAAGAAATCTGCACGGCATTGAGGGATGTTTATGGGGTTTATGAAGAACCGGCTTTTTAGAGAAATAATGGCGAGTTTGAGATGCGTCGCGGAAGGCAACTAATATAATATCGGAGGCTGCAGCGACCCTATTTAGCGAAACCCTGCGTTTTTTTCGTTACACGATGGGCTCACAACGTTTTTGCTGCTCACCTTCAGCGAGCCGAACATTATTTGATCTTTAGTAGGGTTTTAATTTCGCTATCGCTTCATTTCAGCTGACGAGATCGTAATTTCGATCCTGCCCATCATTCTGGGTGACGGTACTCTGTTTTTTGACTACATCGGACACGAACAAAAACTCCATTTGAAAGACGTGACGGCGTACAATGACGGAATGGTAGAATTGACTTATCAAATTACAGGCGAATAGCCTGCATGCGATCTTAAGAACTTTTCCTTAGGATCCAATCTCGGATCTTGTATCTGTACCGAATTGGCAGAAGTTTTCGATACAAGTTCAAAATCGGTGCGAATTTTCTTCGATGATTTATCTCTTTCCGGCTTGCTCTTATGGATTGCCAAACCTCCGAATCGGCTACTCCATTTTCTTCAAGGTAATTTTCCAGCCACTCCAAAAATAGTTCCCAATCCCTGACGGCTCTGCCTTCGTCTTCTACCTTCGATGTCGAAGACAGCGGATGCTGCCGATACTTTAGAAGGCAATGTTTGAGGAGATAAATTTTTGCATGTATACTGATCACCGCCCAGCAGATCTGGTCTTCGCACGTATAGTTAAATCCATCTTCAAACAACGGAAATTTTTCCACAAAAGCGCTTCGAACCATCACACAACCCATTCCCGGTTTGCGGCCAGATGAACGCAAATTGTGAATGTGCAAGCTCGGCGGCTCATAAAGCTTTTCGGATTCAACGCCCAGATCGACCACGAAATCGCTCTCGAGTCCGCTTCCGGAAAGATTCCAGGAAAACCAATACTCCAGCGTGCCGCAAACTGCATCAGCTTGGGGATTCTCGCTAAATGCATTTAGCTCGATTTCAAGTGCATTCGGGTAAAGAAGATCGTCGGAATCGAGAAAAGTGATGAAATCACCTGTCGCATTTGCAATGCCAGTATTTCGTGAGGCACTCGCTCCAAGATGAGCCAGATTCGGATGAGAGTGAAGGAAGATCTTTCCGGGATATTTTGCAACGTACTGACTGACGATCTCGCTTCCCATGTCATACGAACCGTCATCGACGAGAATAATTTCCCAGTTTGGGAACGTCTGAACGATTACGCTCTCGATCGTTTCCTCAATCAAATTTTCGCGATTGTAGAATGGTATGACAATCGAAACTTTTGAATTTGCGGGGATTAGAGACGACATCGAATTAGTACAATTGAAATCAGGATTGAGAAACAAAACTTACGCAGCAAAAGAGCCCTCCGATTTCGAAAGGCTATAAAAAAAGGTTTTCGCAATGAAACTAATCGAGATTCGATGTCGCATTGGATTTTCGCGAAATGCTTTTCTCAATTAAGTCAGCACCGTTATAGACTTTTCGCGCAAAAGGTTTGCCTAAATCGTGAATCACTTTTGGCAGTTTGCTGCTCACAATGTTTCCCAATTTGGCCGCGCTCCGCTTGAAATTAAATGCGTATGGCGCGAACGGAGTGTAACGATTCGTTTCCGTGCCGTATATGCGATAAAACTCGTCACGATTGTCAAAATGTTCTCGTGATGTTCCTCCAAAACTCTCGGCCGCCGCACCTTCAGCAAAGACGAGATCGTGAAAACCTAAATCGACATGAAAATATTCGATTTCATTTCCGGGAGTTTCGCCCATTCGGACAATTGTTGAATCGTTTACCAATTCTTCAGCCTTATAAAGCAGCTCATCTATATAAAAAGCATGTTCGGGCGAGACGATTAAATCGCGCGTGGGTGTTCCGTTGCCAAACGCATTCTTCCGAACGATTACCGGCTCAACTTCCGGCTCCCAATTCGAATCAGTCTTAACCAACTTCCTCTTCCCGATAAACTTCACAGGAACAAATTTATTGCCGGACGATTTTACGAGATCTCCTATTTTAAGATCATTTACACGCACCTTTCCGTGTGCCGTTGATATTATTGTGTCTCTTAGAAAGCACGGTACAATTACCATGTTAAACCTCCACTAAAATTATATTTCGGAAAAAAGTGCTAAGTGAGCAAAACTGTTGTTGGGGATAAATATAACATACTATGGCGCTGCGGAAGATCATGAACAAACCAATCGGAATTTATTCTAGATTAAAGCAGTCATTTGCAACCCGTTTTGAACGGCTTCGCAATGTTTCGTCTGCATACCGTAAATCCGTATTTTCCGAAGCCCCCCTCCCTCCCGGTAATCTTTCTCGCTTTGATCTAGCTGCCCCCAAGGACCAACGATTTCTACTAAAACAATTTGAGAAGTAT
The DNA here is from genome assembly GCA_037969475.1 of Pyrinomonadaceae bacterium. GTDB lineage: Bacteria > Acidobacteriota > Blastocatellia > Pyrinomonadales > Pyrinomonadaceae > Aridibacter. Next base: position 38,935 of record JBBKXN010000122.1, read on the forward strand.
GGAGTAATTTTCAAAACTGTCTGGCACGAAAAATTATTGGTTTGCGTTGTAGGTCTTGAGACAAGCCAAAAGCTCTTATCCGAAAACAGCGACAAAATAAAATCAATCAATGTCGAACTCCGCCATATTTTTCCGGAAGGCTTTATTCGAAATATGCGAGGAGAAACTCACCGGAAATACCGGAGCCATTTCACCGGTGCGCTAAAATTTGAAATTGACGAAACAAATGAAGCTCAGCTCGCCGCGATAATATCCAAAGTCTTATCGGAATTGTCTGAGACCGGGGAATCTTCGCCAAATGCTGAATCTTACCGAGCTGCGTTGAATGAGATTACAACCGGACTCCTTCTTCTAACGTTTTTCGGAGTCGAATTTCAGTCTGACGAGTTTCTGTCTTTATCGGAAAAATACGCGCGGTTAGGACCCGACGGTCTCGTCTGGAAGGTTGGCGACACGCAGCGGGAAATTTATCTAGAAATCGTCGATGACATCCAAAAGTTAGTAGAACCGACCGCCGATGATACGCAGGGCTTAACCTCAAACAGCGTTTTATCAAGAATGCTCAAAGTCAATGCGATAGACGAAACCGTCATCGGAAACCTGATATATATGGTCGAAACAGGACGCTTCGATATGTACAGCTTGTTTCACTGGCTTACGAAGTTTTTAGTAGATAATCCCGAAATTAGCCAGGCGATCTCTGGAGACGGTGATCATGGTCTCGCAAAAGCTTTTGTCTTGGAAACCCTACGAATGGAACAAAGCGAAGGATTGATAAGAGAAGCTACAGAAGATTTCGTTTTCGCAGGGTATTTGATCCCGAAGGGGACCGCGATACGCTTGTGCTTATGGGAACCGCATAAATTTGAAGACCCCTTTAGCGATCCTTTTAAGTTTGACCCGAGAAGATTTTTAAACAATAACTACACCATCGAGCAATACGCACCATTTGGTTTGGATCAACACCGATGCCCGGCGGGAGATATGGTCGTCGCGATGAGCAGCCTTTTCATCAAAACGCTTACCAAAGAATTTGAAATTGAATGTGTCGCGGACGGCCCGCCATTTAGGGGCATCTATCATTGGCAGCCAAGCGAAAATTTTTCTGTACGAATTCAAAAGAAGGCCAAAATTGCCGGCCAGTAAATCCACGCGCGAAATTTACACACAACACCGATCGGCATTTTTACGTCATAATTTTGTAAATGATTTGTGATACGGAGCATTTGTGTCATATCCAGCTTTTCCGGAAATGCTTCTTATTCTAAAATTCTTATAAATGTTAAAACCGCAAAACATTGCCATACCGCTCTTCGCGATCTTTATCGCAATTGAAGCCTACGCGATGATTCGTGAAAATCGCGCGCTTTATGATCGAAAAGATACCTGGAACAATATTTTTATCGGATTTGTAAGCGTCGCATTCGGCGCACTGTTTGCTTTGGCAACAAGCCAGGTATATCTCTGGGCTTCATCGGTCAGCCCGCTCCAAATGCCAATGAACGCATGGTGGGCATGGGTATTATTAGTCTTCGTCGATGACTTTGCATACTATTGGTTTCATCGCATAAGTCATGAATCGCGGTTCTTTTGGAACTTCCACGTCGTTCACCATTCATCGAATCAATACAATCTGAGCGTTGCTGTGCGGCAAAGTTGGTTTAGCGGTATTGCGCACTGGATCTTCTACGTTCCGGTCGCATTTTTGGGATTCCCTTTTTGGGCATTTGTAACAGTCCATGGACTGAATCTGATTTATCAATTTTGGATCCACACGAAATTCATAGAAAAAATGGGTTGGTTCGAGACTATTTTTAACACTCCTTCTCATCATCGCGTGCACCACGGCGTAAACGATCAGTATCTCGACAAGAACTATGCCGGAATCTTCATAATATGGGACAAACTTTTTGGAACATTTGTCGAGGAACAAGAAGAAGTGCGTTATGGTATTATCAAACCGATTAATAGCTATAATCCTCTTTGGGTAAATACCCATGCGTGGTTTGAAACTTTCGAAGCGATGAAGTTTCGAAAAACATTGCCGGGTAAAGTACGCTGTTTGTTTTCATCGCCCAATATGGATTTCGATGAAAATTCGGTACTCAAATTAGAAACAAAAGTAAATTAATTATGAAAACAAAGCTTTTGATTGCGATGATTTGTATGACCGTTCTTACGGTTTGTATTTCCGCACAGTCTGTCACCGTCACCGCCGAAGAAATCACGTATCAACGAAAGGCCGAGAATCTTCCTGATTCTAAGAAGGAATTTACCGTCCGCTATCCGCGGTTTTCGGGTTTGTCCGTGTCCGCGATGGAGAATTTAACGGCATCTGTCGATTATTGGAAAATCTTTAAGACTACGCTGAAAGAAAATTTATCGGATTATACCTGGCTCGAAAGCTTTGATTACAACGTCACATACAACAAGAATTTTATACTGGCAATTGAGCTATCGATGGAAGGATCGGGAGCGTATCCTGACGGTACTACGAAAAGACTCTTATTTGACCTTCGAAGCGGAAAACGCATTTTTACCCGTGACGTCTTCCAAGACATTCCTGGCCTTTTACTCAAGATCGATAAAGAACAAAAAGCGGAAATTGCCCGACAGTTGGCCGAAGTAAAAAAAGATAGTGGTGCTGAAGACGCTGCCGAATTGCGGCGAATGGTAAAAGAACATAGCTATTCCGCGAGTAAATTCGAGGAATTTGCCGTTAGCGATGCCGGTGTTGTATTTCATTACGATTACGGATTCCCACACGCGGTTGCCGCCCTTCAACCCTCGGGTACTTACTTTTTCAGTTGGCGAAGTCTGCGCGGCCATATTAAGCGCAACGGCTTGCTGGGAAAGTTCATAAACTAATATAATCACATAACTTATGAGCGATAGAAAGATCAGAGTTTTGGTGGCGAAGCCCGGTTTGGATGGGCATGACCGCGGTGCGAAAATCATCGCGCGCGCACTTCGGGACGCGGGGATGGAAGTTATTTACACTGGATTACGTCAGACACCTGAGATGATAGCTGTTGCGGCGCTTCAGGAAGATGTCGATGCGGTTGGCATATCAATTCTAAGCGGCGCTCACAATACCCTCTGCCCAAGAATCATCGACCTGCTAAAGAAAAACGGGATGGACGACACTCTAGTTCTAGTCGGCGGAATTGTCCCTGACGAAGATATTATTGAGCTCAAGAAAAACGGCGTTTCGGAAGTTTTTCTTCCGGGCACATCAACGGAAGACATTGTGAATTTTATTAATGCTAATGTCCGATCAAATGAATAACATTGGTTGCGTCGCATCGCTTGAAACTCTTCCGATAAAAACATTTACAAAACTTCTCCGAATGCCTATAATTATTGAAGGTTGTTGACCTCTCACAGCCGTCCTCCAAAAAACTTCACGCGAAATCTTCCTTCCCTTGCTTATTATCCTTCCCGCAACAATCAACTAAATCATGAATAGAACCTTATTGAAATTGGCTGCGTCTGGATTCCTGTTTCTAGTCTTCCAAACAACACTCAATGCTCAGGAATCAGAGAAAAATTCGGCCGAAAAAACTTTGAGCGTAGCCAAGAAAGGTACGGTGATAGTAGTTGGAACATCTGCGAAGCTAGGATATAAGGCCGCGAAATTCACGGCATTGAAAGTGGCAAAACCACTAATTATAGAGTCAGCGCCTGTTGCGGGAAAATTTCTTCTAAGACAATCGGGTAAAACCGTGAAGTACTCATTTCCCGTCGTAAAAACTGCTGTCATAAAGTACATAAAAATTAAGTTTCTTTAATTTTTCGGATTTCCAAACAATAAACAACTCTTGGCATAGAATGTGCAACTTACCCTCTTAGCAATCATATTTGGTATGGAGGAGAGGATTATGAAGTTTAAAATGTTAGTTTGTTTCGGTTTGGTACTTGGAATCGTACTGTTTTCATACGGCTCGGCAAATGCCCAAGTAGTTGATGCCGTGAAAAAAGCTGCGAGTAAGACTAAGGACGTGACCGTCGGTGCAGCCAAGAAAACGGGCGAAGTCACAAAAGATGTGGCAGTAAAAACCGGTGAAGTGGTTACCGAAGACATTCCTGACAAAACCGTGGATGTCGCCAAAGCTTCCGCATCCGGTGCTAAAACCGGCACCAGAAAAGCCGCGCACGTAGTAAAAACAGGTTTCGATGAGTCGGTCGAGGGAGGCCGCTGGTTAACCGTGAAAACATGGGACGGAGCCAAATGGGTCTCGAAAAAGGTTTTATTTGGCGCGAAAAAGGTCGGAACCACAACTAAAAAAGTGGTTGTCGGCGATGAAAAGCGAAAACCCTAGGAATGGACACAACCGAATCACTGGTTTATTTGTCTCGATTATTTTTTGGAACAGGCATTTCTGCGTCGGCAATGTAATATATTGATTTTTTTGCTTTCGGGAAGGGATTCGGTTTCATAAGAAGTTGTGATTTTTGAAAGACTCAATTTCCGTAGACCGACAATCGGCCCTAATATTATTAATCGGTGAGGTAAATACTATGAAATTAAAAAGCTTTTGTGTCTTAAGTTTATTATTTGGTTTGTTTATTTTTTCCCAATCGTCGCCCGTAAACGCACAGATCGTGCCCGCAGTTGTCAAAGTTTCAAAGGTGACGGCATCCGGTGTAAAGAAAGGTTCGAAAGCGACCGCCTCGGGTGTTAAGAAAGGTTCAAAAGCAACCGCCTCGGGTGTAAAGAAAGGATCGAAAGCGACTGCCTCAGGCGTAAAGAAGGGCTCGGTAGCCACTTACAAGGGCGGAAGATGGGTCGTTGTCAAAACCTGGGACGGCACCAAATGGGTGAGTAAGAAAGTTTGGTGGGTCGCTAAGAAAACTGGGACGGGAACGAAGACTGTTTTTGTTGGAAATAAGAAGAAGGTCCGGAGACCTTAATATTATGACCACAAATATCTTCTAATTAGCGATTTTTTCGATATCTTCCCGTAGTCTTTGCAGAGATACATTCGCAGAATCAACGCTTTCGAGTTTCGCGAGCGTTGATTTTGCTTTTTCTGATTCACCTTTTTTTGTATAGGCAACGGTTAGATTTTGGAGGGTTTGTTTATGATTTGGATCCATCTCAAGCGAACTCGAAAACTCTTTAATGGCACGATCATAATCAGGTTGCGATCGAAACATAAAGGTCAAACCTAAGTCGGTGCGGACATTGACGTCGTCCGATTTCTTCCCGAGTGCTGACGAATACCACTTTTCGGCTTCCTCAAATTTGCTCGCGTCAAAATTTGCGTTTCCAAGATGAACAAGCACGCCATAATCTTCAGGCTTTAGTTTGTTTGCCTTCGTGAGTAGTTCGATGGCGTCATCGAGGCGCTGGATCTGGTAGTAGTACTCAGCAGCCCGTAATTGCGCGTCGAAGTTATCAGGCTCGTTCTTAGCCTTTTCGAGTGCAGCCTGTACCTCAGGCATATTCGCAAGATGCGCCTGATTCGGATCACCGCTGCCCGGAACCGCGCCCGTTTGATTCGCCACTGTAGGCGCGGTTGAGACCGCATTTATGTTTACCGAGTTGGCAAATATAAATCCGACGATCAGGCCGAGAAGCATTCCGATAATCCCGAAAAGTAAGTTGTCCTTTGTCATAAGATAATAAAATTAAGCGTAAGAATGAAGTCCTGGTAGCAAATAGCTCACGCCAAGATAAGTAAAAATCACAAATAAGAACGCAACGATCGCGAAATAGGCTGAGCGCCTTCCCTGCCAGCCGCGAGCGATCCTCGAATGTATAAAGCCGGCGTAAGTTATCCATGCAACGAGCGCGCCGACTTCCTTTGCATCCCATCCCCAATATCGTCCCCAGGATTCGTTTGCCCAAACGGCACCCGTAATTAGCAGGAGCGCAAGCCCGGCAAATGCGATACCCGCGAGTTTGTACATCATTCCGTCAAGAACTTCGGCCGAAGGCAGCGCCGATCTTATGCGTTCAGTTCTAAAACTAAACAAGACGATGAAAAACGTTCCCGCAAACGCCGTTATCAGTGCCGCAAGCTCAACAGGATTCGAATTCAAACTAGCGTGAAGTTGTGCACCATTTTCTTGTATCCACCCGCTGGCAATTCCGGCTAGTTGCGCCGAACCCATGGCATCAATCTGCGCCTGCGAAATTCCCTGCTGCTGAAGCATCCAAACCGAGAATCGTTCGTATTGGGCAGGATTCAGATAGGTCAAAACCGACCCCATGTTTTTGATTTGATAAACTAAAACTCCTACGCCCGCACCCTGTACGAGCAACGCGACCTGCATTAATCGGCGCCCGAAAATTTCGTATTTCGTATCGCCATTTGATGAAAACAACGCGTAGCAGATACTCGCCCCGATCAATAATCCCGCCGCCGCCACAATTAGCCAGCCGACGTACGGTATGTCAGCGCGCAGAGCTAACGATCCGCGTGATTCACCCATAAATGTCGAAGCAGTGTAGGTGCCAAACGTGCCTAGTGCAAAAACGCTGAATTTACTGATCGTCGCAAAAACCGATAACGCGAAAATACTCGTCCAAATCGCCATTGTTTGAACTTTTAGTCCATCCTTCAATAGGTAAAGGACTGCAACGGCAAAACAAACCAGAGCCACGCCATAGCTTAACGAAGCTACACCAACGTGAATCGGACGCCAATACGAGTCAAGTACAGGCGGAAGATCGATGAATTCTCCTCCAATAAATCGCGCCAGCACAAGAATTATTGCCGCAAGCGGCAACGACAAAGTTGCCACGATTCGAAATTGTTTTCGGCGAATGACAAACAGCGTTGCAAGCCCGGCACCGAAGGCAAACGCCAAGCTTAAATCGTACAGATTTGCAAAGGGTACGTAGCGAAACAGCCACGGCATTTCGACTAGATCACGTCCTTGTTTCGTAAATATTTCGAGTTCCCGATCGTATGCCGCGACCCAACGGACCAGCCAGCTTGAAAGGTTGAAGAAAACTCCAATCGTCGCGCCCCATGCACCTAGGCGCTCGGCGATGTTTGACGGTGCGTAAAGATTTGTTAGATAGAAGACTGCTGCCAATAGGTATGCGCCCAGTGCCAAGATCATTAGGGCACCATCGGAAATGAAATTCGCACCGCCCGAACTCAAACGCCACGCAAGAATAACGAATGAACCAATTAGAGCGATGGCGATCGGAAAATACGAACGCCAAGAAAACGCTTGCTCGCCTTCTTCCTTTGCTTCAGATGCCAATGCAGGCGGTTGCAAAATATCCTGATTCATCACAAATCTCCTTATCCCTGACCTAAATTCCTTTCCAATAATTTTAACTTTTCTTCAAATCCCGCTTGATTGCGATTTGTATTTCCACCTAGCGTAAGTCGGAATTTTTCGTCACCCAACTCTTCAACGGCCGTCCATATCCGCCGATGCGAAAAGAAAAATACGGCACACAATGCAAGGCATAATATCGCAAACCCAACGTAAACTACCGTCGCGCCCGGATCTCGCTGAACCGAAAGTATGTGCTGCTCAGAGACCTTTTCAAAATCTATAAGCTGATACGTGTATCCGCCAACCGGTTTTCCTGCAATGGGTATATCCTTCATTTGCGGACCGAATGCATATGCGGTTTGGGTTATTTCTCCCGGCGCCGTGACTTGAAGGACCGCTGCCGGATTCGGATAAGTGCTCGTGTCTTCATTCGGATTTTCCACACCAACGCTGAAACTCCCGCGGAAGTTTGCAAATTTGATATTTGTGCCATTATCAAGATTTACCGAGCCATCGCGCTTGATCGTTACATCTTGAGTTTTTCCTGTCTCTTCTTTAAGCCTGACAGTAATGTTTCTCGCTCGCCCGACCGAAACAAAACTCGATTGAAAAAAGCGGTAGCCGCGATAATCAAAAGGACGGTTCATTTGAACGACGGCATCGTGCGTCCCGGTTTCATCCCTAATTTGAATCATTGTAAGCCAATCGATCGTGTTGCTTGCAGAAATGGAATCCTCTTTCTTGATCAACTTCTGCTGAATATCAGTGCAATAGATCTCAAACGGTACGATCTTATTGATTTGCTTCATTTGATCGAGTTCGAATGCTAGTTCGCTGATTTCGTTTGACGATTGTCCGGGCGAAAGCGGCATTTGGCCGGTATGCCCAAGTTGGGATGTTAGAAATCCTCCGAGAAATATAGTTAAAAGCCCGACGTGGACTGGATAAGCACCAAGTCTATTCCACCGTCCGGTTTCCGAAAAAATAAACGTTCGCCCATTTTTCTCATTGATCTTTGTTTTTCGCCAACCGGCGGCGGCGTAGGCGGATTTTATCCTTGCAAATATTTCGTCTTGTTTTCCATCTAGGAAGATTTCTCTAGAAGCTTTTTGATCCCGGATCCAACGTATCGGCACTGTCAGATTCGGCTTTGAAACCACCCGCCACGATTTCGGAAACCGGTCGATCGAGGCCAGAATAATGTTTAACGAAACGACAGCCAAAAGGGCGTTAAAATACCAAGCGTGATAGATATCAAAGAAGCCGAGCGTTCCGTAGACGAGTCTTTGGGCAGGTGTGATATCTGCGTAATATCGATCAAACCCATCGACATTCTGCTGCATTATCACCATTCCGAGAAAGCAAGCGAGCCCGAGAAGAATCAAAAGAACGACTCCAAACTTGACTGACGAAAGCAAATCCAAAAACTTCGCGAACAGCGAAACTTCTGACGAAGTTTTCTCAGGAAGTTTGACGGTCGTGTCGGTGCCCGTATCTTCTAAACTAGCCATAATATTTGAATTCGAAATTGAACATTTAAAACATACAAGGAACCGGGCAATTTCGATGTGATAAAAGTCACATACCAACACAAGCGGGATTCATATAATGAAATAACCGTAAATTGCGGGGTTTGCATGTCATCATTTTCGATGAAAAAAGGCCGCTCAACAGACCTATTAGGAATCAGATCAATGATTCTGATTATGTTTGTTGGTTTGCTGCTTGGAGCGTTTGCGTATTCACTTCGATCAGAACCGCAACTGACGAAGAGAGAAGACACGCGACCAGAGGCTGCCAAGGGTCTCGAAGGTTCTTTGCCATCATTAAAGGTTACGAATTTTCCGCACGACAAACATCGGCAGGCGTGTAGTTCGTGTCATAAGTTTCCGTCGAACAACTGGAAGCGGGTAAGAAAACCGGGGGAGGCATTCCCTGACATTACAGAATATCCACGTCATGAATCTTGTCTGAAATGTCATCGGCGGCAGTTCTTTGGAAGTCCAAAACCTTCAATTTGCTCAGTGTGTCATATCAACGCGTCGCCGAGACGTTCTGCAAGGCATCCGTTTCCAAACCCGAGAGAGATCTTTGACAAATCCCCAAAAGGAAAAATATCCGTTTCAGATTTCGCGATTTCGTTTCCGCATAGCACTCATATCGATATCGTTAGCGATATAGGGAGCTTTGGGCAAATAGATAATGTCAAGTTTCAAAATGCGCGAATGACTCGAAGGGCGGTTGAGGAAAGCTGCTCGGTTTGTCATAAAACCGCATCACCGCAGGGCGATTCAGATGAGGAATTTCTTACGCCACCGCCGAAAGATCTGGGCGATTCGTTCTGGTTAAAGAAAGGCACTTTTAAGACCTCGCCGATTGGTCACACAACTTGTTTTATGTGTCACTCAGCCGAAACCGGTATTTTGCCCGCTCCAAATAATTGCGCGGCGTGCCACAGTTTGAAGCAAAAATCTCCGGCTCCGGATTTTGATTCAAGGCTCGCGAGAAAAATGAAAATTGGCGACAAGGTGACGGTCGCGACCTGGCAAAAACGAGACTCTTCAGGAACGTTTCGACATGAGTTTTCGATGCACAACGATCTAGAGTGTGCGACCTGTCATAGCGTCAACTCGATCAAAACGCTCGAACCCGCCACGAAAAAAGTGAATGTACTCTCGTGCTCGCCTTGTCATATTACGGCAACGGCAGATGATGGCGGAGTGTTAAATTTTGAGGTGGATTCGCGAAATAAGAATACGAAGTTTGAATGTACGAAATGCCATATTTCGTTTGGAAAGAGGGATATTCCGGAATCGCATCTCAAGGCGATTGACGCACAGCAATGACAAATCAGTTTGAAGAAATGTATCCGCGCGGTAAATGGAATGAGTAATGGAAAAGTATTGTTCGATCAGGATGAGAAAATTCAGGAATTTTGTCGCGCTGATTGGGATGTGCCTGATGACGGGTTTTATGTTCGTGTCTTGCTGGAAAAATTCTGAGAACGCTGAAACGAACTCCGAGACTGCTTCGTCCCGAACACCATCAACGGCAGGGACACCTTTGGTCGAGGTTAATCCTAATCTGGATTTCTCTAATTTCGAACACGCAAATCCGATGCACGAACGCCTTCCATGTTCGCTTTGCCACGTTCGGACGACTAATACCACGGAGCCGAAACTCCCGGGACATCTTCCCTGTTCGGGTTGCCACGTAGAGCAATTTGAAGACAAGAAGGGAGCAATGTGCGCGATATGCCATACTGACGCAGAAACCGGAGCAATGAAATCGTTTCCCGGTTTAAAGAGCTTTAGTGCTTCGTTTGATCATGGTCAGCATACGAAGCAAACAAACTGTGCGACCTGCCACAAGCCATCGAGACGCGGTGTGGCGATGTCGATTCCATCGCGGGCAACAGCACATTCTAAGTGTTTCGAGTGTCATACTTTTGACAAACAAATCGGTGAAATGGAGATTGGTTCTTGTGAAACCTGCCATACGGCGGGTAGACCGCCAAGGGCGGTGACCGAATCGGCGCGCGCATTCTCGTTGCCATTTAGTCACGCAAATCACCGAATAAATTGCACGGAATGTCACACGGTAAGAACCGGATCCGGTCGTGGAAATCAAGTGGCAGCGCTGGTTCCAAAAATGCACTTTCCGCCAAAAGGCGTCCAAAGTTGCGCCACTTGTCATAACAACAAACGAGCGTTTGGCGGTGACGATTTTAAGGATTGTAAGAGATGCCATAAGGGAAAAGACTTTCAATTTTAGAGATGCCTCCATGTTTTTTATAGGAGATTAGAAAATGAAAACAAATAACGTAAAAATATTTTTGATTTTCGCAATTACGATTCCGCTTTTTGCGGTTATGGTTTTTAGCGCAACGTACACGAAAACCGCCGCAGCGCAAGATGATGCCGCTGCCGTTTATAAAGCGAAGTGCGCAATGTGCCATACGGCGAAGGCGACGAAATATTTCGATCCCGAGTTAGAAGACGCGGTTTTGGTCGAAATTACACTTAATGGAAAGAAAGGCGAAAAGCCGCCTTACATGCCAGCATTTGAAGGAAAAATTTCGGCGGAAATGGCGGCAGAACTAGTCGTATATATGAAACAACTTCGCGCACCGGACAATGCCGGCGCCAACTCGAACACCGATAAAATGGAGACTGATGATGCTGACATAACCGATGAAGCACTTGCAGTCGCTGCGACGACATACAAAGCAAAATGCGCAATGTGTCACGGTCCGAAGGCTGCTAAATCCTACGATCCGGAAATGTGTTTGGATAAGCAGGTCGAAGCAATCTTGAAAGGAAAGAAGGGTGAGAAGCCTCCCTTTATGCCCGGATTTGACACTAAGAGCATCGACGCCGATCAAGCTAAGGCTCTCGCTGTCTACATGAGAAAATTGCGAACGGCGGAAGAATAGATCACCTTTGATTTTTATTCGATTTAGTATTCCATTGGAATTCTAAACCGGATATGGATTTCACTTTTACACGCGAGATATGAGCGACGAAAAAATCCCAACACCGGACGAAAACGCAGAACCGAAAACATCCGCGGGAGCGACGGAAGAATCTGATGGGAAAAAAAAGTTAAAGGTCCCCAAGCTTTATCACAACTATATAAGTCTCGCCGGCGGTGTGATTGCGGTGGCGAGTTTGGTTTGTATCGTACTGCTCTTCCTTATCGAATTAACAAGTGCCAGCGATCAGCCCTATCTCGGTATCCTGATTTATATTCTGGGTCCGGCAGTTATGATTTGTGGGCTGATCGTTTTTGCCCTCGGATTGCTTTGGGAAAGATGGCGAAGACGAAAAATGTCGCCAGAAGAAATTGCGGCTTATCCAATTCTTGATCTAAACGGTCCCAAACGCCGACGAGCATTCATAATTTTTCTATTTGCCTCTTTCCTATTTCTATTTGCCAGCGCGTTCGGAAGTTTCCGTGCCTATGAGTTTACAGAATCCGTGACCTTCTGCGGGGAGGTGTGTCACACGGTGATGAAACCTGAATTTGTGGCGTACAACGCAACGTCACATGCCAATGTAAAGTGTGTGGAATGCCACGTCGGCGGCGGTGCTGAGTGGTATTTGCGTTCAAAATTCACTGGGGTTCGTCAGCTTTGGGGAGTTATCACCGATAATTACAATAAACCGATTCAAACCCCGGTCCACAATATGCGTCCCGCGAATGACACTTGTGCAAAATGCCATTGGTCAGAGAAGTTTTATGGCGACCAACTCAAGGTCTTTAATCATTACGGCTACGACGAAAACAATTCCCTCAACCAAACCCGCATGCTAATTAAGGTCGGCGGCGGTAACCCCGAAACTGGGCAAGCTACAGGGATCCATTGGCATATGAACCTCGGGAACGAAGTTACTTACGGGTATTCGGACGAGAAACGTCAGGATGTCACTTGGGTGCAGATGAAAAACCAAAAAGGCGAGATTACACAATATACGCCGATTGGATCTACCGTTACTTCTCAGCAAGTCGAAAAAAGTGCAAAACGTAAGATGGATTGCATCGACTGTCACAATCGCCCGACGCACGTTTATTTATCTCCAAACGAGGCATTGGATGATTCGTTCACCGCCAAAAGAATCGATGTTTCGCTTCCGTTCGTAAAGGCTCGAGCATCAGAAACCCTTTCAAAACCGTATGTCACGAGCGATGAAGCGCTCAAAACGATTGCGTCAGATCTCGACTCCTACTACAAAACCAGTCACACCGAGATTTATTCAAGCAAACGAAACGCAATAAACAGCGCGATCGTTGAAGTCCAGCGGATCTATTCGACCTATTTCTTCCCGGAAATGAAGACCGATTGGCGCGCACACGCTAACAATATCGGACACTTTAACGCCCAAGGCTGCTTTCGATGTCACAATGGAAATTTTGCAAGCCTTGAAGGCAAGAAAATTAGGAATGACTGTAATATCTGTCATACAACTCTCGATCAAACTTCTGGCGGAACAAGAATTACCTCCCAAACCGGAGAGTTTCAGCATCCCGCGAAACTTGGTGAGCTGGCGAACGGTCAATGTGCCAGCTGCCATACGGGAAATACGGCATTTGAGCACCCTCTCAATCTAGGTGATATATCTAAATTCGCATGCGCCGAATGTCATAAAGGAAACGATTTCAAAAAGGTTGTTGCAAAGTAAAAAAAGCCCGGGCAAATTGCTCGGGCTTCCCTCTTCATATTTCGACTACCCTATCTATCAACTCGTCCGAAATAGATGCGAACCGATGTATACGGCAGATGCGCATTGTAGTTCTGAGCTGGAAGGACCGTTTCGGTATATTTGTAATACTGATACCCGACATTCCAATCGATGTTCTTCGCCAGCCTTACGCTTGCTCGTACTTCAGGCGAATGGAATGAAATCGGATACGAACTTTCGATTATTCGATCCGGACCCGAGAAGAAATCACCGTCTCCAGTATCCTTCGCGATTCGATAACTTCCAAATAATGAAAACCGCTTGTGTGGTCGCACCCAGCCATTCAGGTTAAAGAAATTACTTCGTAATGAGTAACGACTGAAACCTTGCCCAAAAGCCCGGTTCACCGGAAAAACGACTGCCGTGTCCGAATTAATTCGATTGTGGCTAAAACCGCCATCAAAGCTGACATTCTCATTCGCCTCCCAATTAAATGAGGCTGCGAAAATGTTATGTTGAATCTCGGCGCTAAGCGGCGTGGTAGTCTGGCTTTCGTTTCGACCTGGATTCGTGTTGTCCTTCCTTTGATAAGAAAAGTTAAACGAAAGTTGATTTGTAGGTCTAACGATATTTCGAACTCTCAAATTTGTCGCGTTGTAATTCGCAAGACGCGTAAACACGTTGTCAGCTTCTCCGTGTTCGACATCGAAGAAGATCGTCCATATTTTCAAAATCGGTTTTGCCTTAAATCCTACAAGCACGGAGTGCGTTGTATTTTCAACTTCTTCGTCGCCAGTTGATTGAGAAAGGCTAAGTAGATCCGTATCAACATGTTCGAGAATCACACGCCGATTTGTGAAACGATACCCAACGTAAAATGAAAAGTAACGATTCACATCGTAATCACCTTCGACTGTATTCATTAAACGCCTGAAATTTGTAAACCGATAAACTCCCGCCCGCGACATCACGACCGGGCGCGGGATATTTTGCGATGTTGACATGACAATGTTGGATTCGATATTACTACCTGTAATTCGATAGGCATTTACGCCAAACGAATTCGAGATCCGGAATTTGTCGTTGATATAAAACGTCACGCCAACATCGCCAACGCCATTCGGGCGTTTTGCTTCACCGTTTGTTCGTGTCTGATCGAGCACCGTGTTGTTTCCGGAACGATCGAGCCCTGTAATTTCCTCAAGCATGGAGAAACGAGAACGCGAATCCGAGTAGATAAAGCGTCCAGTAATATCAGCAGTTTTTCCAAATGATCGCTGAAAAGTAAAATGATGATAGTTGACCTCCCCGCGTTCGGGAATAGTCCGTCGAAAAGTGTTTAGCGAACTCCTCGGATTCGGATTGTTTCCGAGCTGAGGCGAATCAATGAAGTAACTCGTTTCATCTTTAAACCTCCTGTAACCTTGCGTGTAGGAGAGATTAAAATCCAAGAGTTTCCCATCCACTCCAATTCGGAGATCATTTGAAATACTGTCAACATCTGCCATGATCGGAAACTCATCCCGATCATAATCGTATGTCGTAAAACCCGGTCCCGAGTTTTTGTTGAAAGAAAAACCCATGCGAAAACGAATCTTGTCGTTTTGGGGGAGAAACGTTACGTCGAAATCTCCCATATTTCGTTTCGTGCTTCGACCGTGTTGGTCAAGCGCAAATACCTGAAGCTTATTGAAATATGAAATGTTGCGAACCGAAGCGTCAAACTTGTACCAGTCAAGCTTTTCCATGCTTAGGCGCACAAATCCGTTGGGATCCGCGCCCCAGCCGGAACCTGTCAGGAGTAATGAGTCAAATGGCTTTTCGGCTGAATCATTTGCCGTTACAAGTAAGCTCGAATCGAATAGCCTTGCCCCCGCCTTATAGTTTAAGTCGCTCCGGAATTTATTCTCGTCGCCGCTTACTTCGCTCCATCGGGCACCGATTTCTACACTGCCCTTAAATACATATTCTCCTTTGTCCGCGTCCTGCTTTGTTTTTTTAACGTCGTCAGTAGTTTTCGATTTCTCCGTTTCTGAGCTCTCGCCTGGCGTGCCGGTCGAAGCTACATTGACCTCTTGCGCTATCATAACACCGCTAAAAAAACTGAGGCACATTGCAACTTGGACTCCGCGCTTTAATTTTTTAATAATTTTTTTCATGGCTTTCCTCCTTGGCAATATCCCTATCTAAAAAATGCCGGGTGCGTTTGCGAACCGTGAATCTTTGAATGACACGTCGTACAGTTCGACGATCGAACCGACGCTTGGTCATGAAAACTCGGCACACCTGGCGCCAAGCTATCAAGTATGGCCGTGTGACATTCAAGACATAGTTGCCGCACTTGGCTTCTTTTTAACATCTTGGGATTTGTCGAACCATGTGTATTGTGACAAGTTGCACAACCTTCGACCGTTACAGGTAAATGTTCATATACAAACGGTCCCTTCTTATCGGTATGGCATTTAATGCAAGGAGCATCGCCACCAACTGCCAATCTTGCGTTCTTGAGCTCAAAATCACCATGCGCGCTATGACAATCACTACATTTCATTTGCCCTTCTAATACTTTGTGGTGAAATGGCTTGTTAAACTGCGATTTTGTTTCATTGTGACAGCTCATACAGAGCTGCGGCTCGCTTACCTTGAGCATTGCCGTCGTTCCGGAACCCGGTTTATCTTCGGAATCCTTCGCCGGAAACGTTATCGAACCAACCTTAGTAACGTGGTTTTCCGCACCATGAGCCGTATGGCAATCCGTACATCCAACGTTGTTACGCCAGTGGTCGCTTCGCTTAAACTTTTGGTGTTCTTCGTTGCCTGAATGGCAGGTCAAACACGATTCTGAAATTTGTTTTGATGATTTATCTTTGAAAGAGATAATCTGACTACCGTCAGCCATTTCGACGTGTGCTTTTCCAGGACCATGACAGGATTCACAACCCTGCACCTTTCCTTTCCAGCTTTCCAAAGTCGCGAGTTTTGAGTGCTTAGTACCTGAAAAACTCTTAAATTGGTCCTCGTGACAAGCCTGACAAGTTTCACTTCCGACGTAATCGTCTTGATTAGTGTTCGCCAAAACTTTCGGCACATCCTCAGACTCAATGCCGTCGGTTCCCTGAACTCTGAAATTCGCTGCCGCAATTAACGATATCAGTAACGAAACTGTAAATATCCCCAACAAAGCGATCTTAATGTTTTTAGTCGAAGCCATTGTTTTGCCTCCATTTTCGCTTTGGTTATCTAAATCTTTACCAAAGTTGATAAATCCTAATTGAATTCTACTTTTGACGAAGGGCTTTGTAAGTGAGCGAAATCACTGAGATTTGTGATACAGGTCACATGATGCGAGCCAAAGATAAAATTGCTAAAAGATTGTGTTGTAAAACGAATTGTAGGTTGTATCGATATCGAGACTTAGCCTTTTCAATACGCGAAAGCATACAGAAGGTCTCGCCGCAAGATATTCGGTAAAATCGAGGGAATCGATTATCTCAAAGACGCTCGGAGTATAAGTCCAAACGGAAAATCTAAATGGGTGGGAAGAAAGAACGGTGTTGACACCAATGATCTCATCCTTCGTGATCAAACGGGATCGGTGTCTGCAACTGATTGCGTCAAAACCTTCGATTTTCGCGCGGCCGACTAAGAGTCGGACAACTTTGGAAGGGTCGCCCCGACGAATAATGAAAGAGTTCTCTGCGAAATTTCTAACTGTAGATTCAGGACTGGCTGGAAACTGCGAAATTTGATCCACCCCGCCAAAAATCTCATCCGTAAAAATCGGGGAGCGTTTAAAACACGCCGGTATTTCTTTCCAATCGCGCATCACTTTTCCGCCTCACGTGCAGCGCTTATCTTGTCACGGAATTTAGTAGAGTTTTATGATGAAAATCACAACGAAACGTGACGAAAATCACAATGGACCTTTTCGAGGTTTCGTGCCAATTGACGCCTCTAGTTCGTCACGATCACGAACGACCGTATCTGAGCCTTGAATGCTTATGAGCTTGCGATCCTTGAAATCTTTAAGGATTCTCGTAACTGTCTCCCGGGAAGTGCCTATCATCTGCGCCATTTCCTCATGGGTATACGTTATTTTCAGGTGAATACCCTCATGGTCTTCACAAGTCGCCTTGCACCAGCTCAAAAACAACATCGCCAGCTTATCCGCTACGGAGGCGGAAAGCCCTAATGAGCATATTCGCAGGTAAGCAGTTTGATAATTATTGCTAAGTTGTTTTACCGCGCTAAGGCAACCCTCAGCATTGTGCGAGAGAAAGTATAAAAAATCTTCATTTCTGATGAAATTTATCTGGCAATTATCGATCACCTCCGCAGTTGCGATATGAACGGAGTTTGTTACTGTCGCACTCAGACCCAAGATCTCACCCGGTTCAGCAATATGCAATATAATAACTTTCCCATCTTTTGAGCAGGTGGAAAGCTTAACCCGCCCCTGACACAAAATATATACGCCATTAGAAGGCTGCCCCTGCATAAAAAGTGTGGAGCCCGTCTGATGACCACTGGTGATCTTAAGTGAGTGAATGATCTTCAGGTTTGCTTCGCGAAGATTACAAAAGAAATTCTCGGAGCGCAGATCACAGTTCTCGCAATGGTGTCTTATTTTTAGTTTATTGATTCCTTTTTTCGCTGTTACCATAATTGGGGACGTCTCAACTGCCGAAAAAAAATAAAATTGTTAGAGTTAGACTTTACCTTACCTTATTCAAGGGTTCCCACTCAAGCACCATTAGATAGGTTACTCCGGACATCGAAAAGTGTCGGAAAAAATTCAGCTAATCGGAGGTTTGTATCCTACGATTTCAGTGTGTAGAATTATTTTACTTCACTTAAATTTATCTAAAGCCGATAATTAACGATTAGACCTTTTGTATTTGGAAATTAATGAAAGAAAAAGTAAGAGTAGCAAGCGGACAGGGCTTCTGGGGTGACTTGTTGACGGCCCCTGTTGACCAAGTCCGAGGTGGAAGGATCGACTATCTGATGCTGGATTATCTGGCTGAAGTTACGATGTCGATAATGCAGAAACAGCGTTCGCGAACACCGGAAGCGGGATACGCACGGGATTTTGTGTCGCTAATGCGCGAAATCCTCCCGGATTGTGTAGAAAAAGATATAAAGGTGCTTTCAAATGCAGGGGGTGTTAATGTTTTGGGCTGCGCTGCCGAGATTCGCACCGTCGCCCAGGAATTAGGGTTTGGTGGCCAAGTAAAGATCGGTATGGTTACGGGCGACGACATCATGTTGAGGCTCGATGAGTTTCTAGATCGAGGCATAGAGATCAACAACATGGACACCGGCGAGCCTCTATCGGCGGTACGCGATAAAGTTCAATCTGCGAATGTATATTTAGGCGCAGAACCATTGGTAGAAGCTTTAGGAAAAGGTGCGCAAATTATTGTGGGTGGTCGGCTTACGGATACCGGACTAACCTTGGCTCCGCTGATGCATGAGTTTGGGTGGAAGTTTGATAACTGGGACATGCTTGCGACGGGTACCATCGCGGGACACATTATCGAATGCGGCGGGCAGTGCTCAGGGGGCAATTGTCAATACGATTGGCAGAATATTCCAGACCTCGAAAATATTGGCTTCCCGATTATTGAAGCGTATCCGGATGGTGATTTCGTAGTTACAAAACACAATAATACAGGCGGTCGGATAAATATTCAGTCTGTGAAAGAACAGTTGCTTTATGAGATGGGCAACCCCCGTGAATATATTACTCCGGATGTCGTTGCGGATTTTACTACAATTCAGCTAGCTGAAGATGGTGAGGACCGTGTAAGAGTAAGCGGGATCAAGGGGACTCAAAAAACGGAGTTTTATAAAGTTTCGATCAGCTATATGGCGGGTTGGAAATCCGTCGGAACCCTTGTTTATTCATATCCGGATGCCTTCGCTAAGGCAAAAGCAGCGGATAAAATTCTGCGCAGACGTCTGGAAAAACTAGGTTTAGAATTCGATCTTATACTGACGGAGTTTGTCGGTGTAAACGCGACACACGGGCATCTAGCGGGGGATCCCGACCCGAATATCCCTGAAGTACAGCTTAGGGTCGGAGTAAGAGGAAAAAATCGCGAGGCAGTTTCGAGATTTACAAAGGAAATTGCACCCTTAATTTTAACCGGACCGCCAGGTGTGACGGGTTTTGCGGGTGGGCGTCCGAAGGTTGAAGAAATAATTGCGTACTTCCCTGCGTTGATTCCAAAGGAATTGATCCAAACAAAGGTAGAAATCCTCGAAACTTAAAAAGCATGGCTGAATAGAACGGAAAAGGTCCGATGCAGTTACCTTATAAAATCTCTTCAATACTTTTTCTCGTGCTTTTGGTGCACTACGGGTATTATTATCCTGAACTGCCTGAAATACTCGCCACAAATTTTGGGGATAGAGGAACGCCAAATGGTTGGATGTCCAAAGAGGGTTTTCTCTAGTTTGAGCTTGTAATAATTGGCGTTATCGGTTTTCTCCAATTTGCGCTTCCGCGTGTATTTAGTGTGCCTACGTCAATGGTCAATATCCCAAACCGTGAGTATTGGCTATCCGACGAACGAAAGGAAAAAACGCTTCAAACGCTTAATCGCGAAATGGGCTGGGTATTCGTCGGCGTACTTGCACTTGTAATATCAGTAAATCACCTGGTTTACCAAGCAAATCTCAGAGATGATAGGACGCTTTCAGATCTGTTTTTGTTGGTGTTTATTGGTTTCCTCGCGTTTATCGCGATTTGGATGTTAAGATTTTTTACAATGTTTAAGCTTCCGAAAGAGAAATAGACGTTTATGAAAGTTGAACTATTAAATTTGGCCCATGCCCGATCGGGCGATAAAGGCGACACGGCAAACGTAGGGCTTATTGCGTTTAACGATGAAATTTATGACCTGCTCGTTCGCGAGGTAACGGCCGAAAGGGTGAAAGAACATTTCGGCGACATCGTTAAAGGCAAGGTTGAGCGGTTTGAATTACCAAATCTGGGCGCCTTGAATTTTCTTTTACATGGTTCGCTTGGCGGAGGCGGTACGCTTTCGTTGATGACTGATGCTCAGGGAAAAACATTTTCAACAGCGCTTCTACGAATGAAAGTTAATGTTAAACCGAAAGAGGCCAAAGAATTGAAACTCAAGTGAATCATTCGCACCAATCAAAAATTAAGTTTGACTATGCGAATATTGGCGGCATACGACTGCATTATGCGACCGCCGGCAACGGTGAAAAACTCGTAATTCTCCTTCATGGATTTCCTGAATTCTGGTATTCGTGGCGACACCAGCTAGATGCCCTGTCGGATGAATATACCGTGGTTGCACCGGATATGCGGGGCTACAACTTAAGCGATAAACCCTCTCAAGTATCGGATTACAAAGTTGAAAAACTTGTTGATGATATTACTGGTTTGATTAGCCACTTTGAACGCGACCAGGCGGCGATAATCGGACATGACTGGGGAGCCGCGATTGCCTGGGCGCTTGCCGGCGGGCATCCTGAATACGTTTGGAAATTAGCCTGTCTTCAGGTTCCTCCCGTATCTATTTGGAAGAAAAATCAAACCTTGGATCAGTTTTTCGCGAGTTGGTATATGTTCTTTTTTCAACTTCCGAAACTGCCGGAATGGCTTTTGTCCAGAAATGACTTCGCAAAACTTGCGATCGGACTCAAAACTACGACAGCCGAAAGAGGAATCTTTTCGGATGATGATATTGCAAAATATAAGGAAGCGTGGGGAAAACCGGGAGCTTTGACGGCGAACATCAACTATTATCGGGCAAATATCTTAAAGCGCCTTTTCGGCGGCGGACCCGCTCCCCAAAAAATAAAGGTCCCGACTCTATTTATCTACGGCGAAAAAGATCAAGCGGTGCTGCCCGAAACGGTTCAGGGTGTAGGCGAATTTATAGACGCCGAATACACCGAATTGAGGATCCCGGAATCGGGCCACTGGGTGCAGAATGAAGCGAAAGATAAGGTAACGCGCGCACTCAAGGAGTTTTTATCAAGCTAATGGATGAACTTTTAACAAAGAAAACTGATTCGATTTTGGTTCTTACTTTAAACCGCCCCGAAAAGCGCAATGCGCTAAATGACGGGTTGATAAATGCTCTCAAAGATGGATTTCGTGCCGCGGATCAACAAGACGATCTTCGAGCAATTATTTTAAAGGGTGTGGGCAAAGACTTCTGCTCGGGTGCAGATCTCTCGGCGCTTAAGAAAATAGCGGAAAGCGATATAGTTGAAAACCTCGAAGATGCGGAAAGTCTTATGGAACTCTTTGTGATCATGCGAAGAGCGAAGGTTCCCATTATTGCCGCGGTTCAGGGACGGGCGCTGGCTGGCGGGTGCGGATTGGCGACTGCTTGCGACTTAGTTCTTGCGACTGAGTCTGCTCGTTTTGGTTATCCTGAAGTAAAGATCGGGTTTGTTCCGGCGATGGTTGTGGCGATCTTGCGTCGAAACTTATCGGAAAAGAAATCATTTGAATTGATCACCCAGGGATTCGAGTTTTCTGCAACGGATGCAGAAGAAAATGGTTTAATAAATAAGGTTTTTGGCGAAGAAGGATTTGAGAATGCTGTTGATGAATACGTCTCCGTATACAAAAACATGAGCAGATCGGCCGTACAATTATCCAAGAAACTTCTTTACCAGATTGATGGATTAGACTTCGAATCTGCTTTAAGTATTGGCGCGGAAGTAAATGCAATTGCAAGGCTTACGGATGACTGTAAAAGAGGAATATCTAAATTTTTCGACCGCTAATATTCTCAATTCGCACTCCCAGAATTTTCAAAAACAAGCAAATAATCCATTTGAGCTGCGGAGACGAAATCATATTTTTCTTTAAAAACAAATCCTGCCCGTTTTCCTTCTTCGATAACTTTTTCGTAGTCTATTCCATGATTGTCCCCCGCCCCATTCCGGTCAATAATTCCGATTAAAGCCTTTTTGCTTAAGGATTTTCGAAGATTTTTCAGCAACCTTACGGGCTCGGAGACTTCGTGATATGTGTTGAGTATCAAAACTGCGTCAACCGAATTTTTCGGAAGCAATGGATCATCTGCCGTACTGACAATACTTTCTATATTTCTAAGATTTTCCCGCTGGGCGCGTCGATCGATGAAAGTTTTTGATTCTGGATTTATATCTACGGCAAACACTTTTCCTTTTACCCCGACTCGCCTCGCCGCAATTACGGTAAACCATCCACCGCCTGCACCGATATCGGCAACCGATTTACCTTTAGTTATACCCAAGATATCCATAACGCGTTCGACCTGTAAATTTGCGGCGCGATTTTCCCTGTCAAAACGCGCCAAATCGCCAACAAATGGATCGCTGGTCGGTCGATCGATCTTATCCGAGTCTGTAATTGGCGTCGGGGTCGGCGTCCCACCGTCCTGGGCGCGCTGAACGCCATCGATCCCAAAATACCCCAACGCCGCGAGCCCTGAAAACAGGAACAGAAAGGTGAATGTCGTAAACGAATAATTCCTCATGATGACCTATCCTTTTGTTCTGATACGGAAGTCTCGAGCGGATTGTTTTGAATTTGATCGATCAGTCCAAACAATAGGGCCTCCTCCGCTTGGATCCTTCGTCCCGTTAAAAACATTTCCATTGCCCGAGCTTCACCGATCAAACGCGGCAACATCTGTGTTCCACCCCACCCCGTTATGATTCCGAGGTTCACTCCCGGATGTGCAAAAATCGAACGAGGCGCCGCAATTCGCATCTTGCAGGACAGCGCGAGGTCCAAAGCACCACCTATACAATAGCCGTCGATCGCCGAAATCGTTTCCTTTTTGGAATTTGCAATCTTTTGCATCAAATTTTGTCCGCGCAGTCCAAATTCACGTGCGTTTTTGGAAGTAAGTTTCGCAATTTCGTTTAAATTGCCACCTGCGGCAAATGTGTTTCCCGATCCCGTAAATATGATTCGAACGATATCTCCGTCCGTTTCCAAATCTGAAATTTTTTCATTAAGCAGCTCTAGAGTTTCGATCGAGAGCGGATTTTTAAGCTCGGGGCTGACAAATCGAACGATTGCGTATGCCCCAATTCGTTCAATTTCGATTGGTGAATTATTAGGGATTTGCATTTTGCTAAGACACGTCGCGCTCCTTAAATTCCAACTTTAAACTGGATCGAGTATCAAATTCGAAATCACCTACGGGAAAAAGACCGCCCAGGTCGCAAAATCTTCTGTAAAATTTTCAAAATGATGCGGGGTTTTGGCAGGCACGAAAAAAGCGTCGCCCGTTTCACAGGAAAACTGCTCATCCTCAATAATAATTTCGCCGGTTCCGCCGATGATAAAATAAAACTCCTCTTCATCGTGAAATGTTTGATAATCTTTCCCGTGAGGCGCGAAGAAAACCAGCGAAACCCCGTTTTTATTAAACGGTTCGACGTCCCAAACCCCATCTTTCCATTTCTCATTTGCCGGAAGCGGAAGCTTTTCGAGCATTTCTCCGATAGTAAATTTCATTGATTCTGCCTCCGTTAAGCATGATCGCCAAACCGATTTGCGGGCTCTATTGTAAATTCGTACCAACAGCGATTGCAAAACAGATGCGCCTTTCTCGTTTCGAGCGGAAACTCTGTATTTAGCGGTAGTTTCTCAACAAGCATTTTCTGTTCCGCATCCAATTCTTCCCACTTCTTGAGCCTTAAATTCCCGCATTTTGGACAACTTTGCATAAATATTCCCCTTATTTATTTGCGTTTTTATAGGTGCGGTTTACTATCGATAAAGTTTTCGCGTAAACTCGTTTAGTTCAGTTTATTACGTTAATGAACAAATGTCTTTTTTGCTCCCCTATTCTTGTTTCGCAGCGATCTTTATTTACGATGGAGTGTAATGTTTAAAGTAAGAGCCGATTTCAAAGAGTCGATCGAAATAAAAGCAAATGCGGATGAGGTTAGAGATTTCTTTTCGGACCTCGGAAACTTTAGTGAATTGATGCCAAGCGTAAAAAGTATCCACGAAGATTCAAGCCATGTTATACATTGGAAAGTCATTGCAGATGTTCCCTTTGTCGGGTCGTTTACGCACGATTTTGCTGTTTCAGAAACTGAAAATACGGAAGATCGCATTGAATGGTCGCCAATTGAGGGCGAAGACAAAAATATTATGCGCTACGCAGTTGAATTCCTTCCAAAAGGAAAGAAGAAGACGCTCGTGCAATATACGCAAAATGTTGAACTGAGAAGAAAATTCGCCAGTCAATTGCATTTTCTTGCTGGGATTGCCGGCGAAGAGACTATTAGTTCTGGAATGACGAAAGGATTTGAAGAAATGTTACACATCTTCCTCGAAAAAGTAAGGAAAAAACTCGAAGGCTAAAATTTATGGGCACCGCATATTGTCGTCTGAAGGATCCATATCGTATAATTTTGCAAGATAAAAGTTGAAAATAGGCAGTTTCCCGCCTATGCTCGTTTTGGCATAAACCTTGCGTTGTATAAACGTGTGACGGCAGTTTTTAAGTCGGGGAGGTTTTATTATGAATTTATTTACTCGAATTATTTGTTTGGTAGTTTTGCTTTCATGTCTTACGTTGATCATCTTCCAAACTTCGATTCAATCACAATCGTCCAGCGCGCAAAACACGGTTACAGCTGAAGCCGAGCGGATTACCGGAGATAAGTTTAGGCATTTTACGAGAAGCCCAAAAGGGACGAAGATCTATTCAGTAAAAGTACCCTCGGGCAAGATGGTTAGGGCAATCGACAAAGGTATTGACGACCTGATCGCGGTCTCAAAAAGCAAGAAATACAAGTTCAAGAAACGCCTGAATCACTCGGATTATATGATCTTTATAGCGCGCGCAGACAGAAATAAGGATTCAAGTGATAATTATTCACCTGACATTGCCGTAGCTGCTCAGCAATATTCCGGGAGCATTTATGACAAAGGCGGATATATTTATGCCGCAGGAATGGTCGTCGCGTTCAACCCATGCGCATTTGTGATAGCCGAACATACAAAAGATTTTGATCGGGTTTCGAATGTCGTTAGATACGAAGGCGAGCATCTCGTCCTATGGCACAACGACCGCGCACTCTTTAATGAAACCGCAGACCATAGCAAAGGCGGTGGTCATCCGATTTTGAAATAGTTTCCAATTGAACTTCTCTCAACCCCGTTCCCAGAGTAGTGAACAGGTATTTCCTACTGTGATGAGGGCGAAAGTTTTAATGACATCTGGTTTGTGTTAGGGCAAGATAAAACGACCTAACAGTTTACCCATTTTACCGATCAAAAGATCGCCGATATTGATATTTCACCGGACGGCGAAACTTTTGCCGTATCACGCGATTCTTTCTCAGGGAAGATATTCAAGATCAGCGGATACGATAAAAATTGGATTCGTAGCGGTGATTAATACTCTCGTATCATTTGGTCCTCAAAAAATTGAAGGGCGATCGAAGGACCGCCCAAAAAAATCCAGACAACGAAAACTCTCCGTTTACGGGAAAATACCAAGCTCCATATAGCATAGCGCAACCTTATCGATCGCGTTCACAAAAGCTGCAGTTCGCAGGTTTTCGACCTTATCGTTGCTCTTTAAAATTTCACGAGTGGAATTATATGCGGTGATCATGGTCTCTTCCAACCCCGAATAAACCAGATCTGCTTCGTCCGCCCCTCGTGCAACTGCATTTCGTTCGTCTTTGCTGAGACTTCGTCCGGTCTGACTTTCGATAATATTAAGAATGCGGTCGTAAGCACCTTGTTCGAAGCGTTTGCCCATCCGTCCAAAACGGACGTGCGACAAATTTTTCAGCCATTCAAAATAGGAGACCGTAACACCTCCGGCGTTCAAATAAACGTCTGGGATAATCATGATTCCCTTTTGTTCAAGTATTTCCTCGGCGTTCGCGGTGATCGGACCATTCGCCGCTTCGCCAATGATCTTCGCCTTGATATTTGGAGCGTTGTCCTTGTGAATTTGATTTTCAAGAGCAGCGGGAATCAAAATATCGCATTCCAGCTCGAGCGCATCTTCGCGGTTTGGAAGGTCGGTCGCCCCTTCGAATCCCATTATCGAGCCTGTTTCCTTTCGATATGCCATCAGCTTTTCGAGATCTATCCCATCCTGCTTATGGATCGAACCTTCGTATTCTGCTACCCCGATCAACTTGGCGCCGCCGTCCTCGGTGCAAAATTTTGCTGCGTAATATCCTACGTTCCCGAGCCCTTGGACAACAAAAGTTTTACCTTCCATCCCGGGTTCCAACCCGAGCTGCTTCATATCTTCGGCGTGTAAACAAGCCTCCCGAAGGCCATAATATGTTCCAAGCCCCGTTGCCTCGGTGCGACCGCGAATACCGCCCTGCGCGACAGATTTTCCCGTTACACATCCGAGAGCATCGATTTGTTCTGAATGAAACGCCATATAGGTATCTGCAATCCACGCCATTTCTCTGGCGCCCGTTCCGTAATCTGGTGCAGGAACATCAATTGCCGGCCCGATAAAATTCTTACGAATCAGCTCAGTTGTGTAGCGGCGTGTAATCCTTTCAAGCTCCTCCTTTTGAAACTTTTTCGGGTCGATCTTAATCGCCCCCTTTGCGCCACCGAAAGGAACATCAACGATCGCACATTTGTAGGTCATCAAGGTCGCCAATGCAATTACTTCGTCTTCGCTCGCGTGCTCCGAATAGCGAATTCCCCCTTTTACAGGAAGTTTGTGATGGCTATGCTCCGCCCGCCAACCCTTTATCACTTGATAGCTGTCTCCTTTCCTAACCGGAAATTGAAACGAATAGACGCTGTTACAAATTTTTATCTGCTTTAACAACCCTTCGGGATGGGCTGTAGCGGCAGCCGCTTTCTCAAAGTAGCGGTCGACACTTGCCAAAAAGTTTTGTCCTTGCTGTTCTGCACTCATAGTATATTCCTTTTATTTTTAAGATTAATGTAGCTCATTTCCCTGCATTTTATTGAATGTGAATAAAATAATACAAACTTTCTTTGTAAAAACTTCCCTTTATCGGCCCATAAAAATTTGATAGGTATTAGGAACGTTTTCCCCAACTTCACCGAAAACGATCCTATCCGCCGATATCCCTTGATCCTCGCCGAAGAACTTTAAAATAATCTTCTTTCGTTCATCAAATATTTCCCTTTTATTTTCTCCCGCTACGAGCAAAACCCGAAGATCTAGGGCTGGATGCCGCTGCAGCTCGGAAGCCACGTTTAGCATATCGTCGATCCTCTTGCTATCAATCTTTGAGGTGGCTCCTTCAAACGGCACACTGAACTCAGCCGACGATACGCGGCTCAAAATTAGGTTCAGATCAGATAGATTTAATTTTCCCCGGACAAAATCCTGTAGCGTCGTCTTTCCGTCGGTATCGATCTCCCGTTCGCTAAGATAATAAATTTCCAGAAATGACATCCCTGTCGAACGGTCAGTAATACTATAATCAATAAAAGTCGCGGGCGAAGGCAGTTTGAAATCTACTAAATCTTCGTTGATTTTCTGAAGGTAATTTGCCTTTCTTTGAGCTAGCGTAAGCGGTGTCGGTGTCGTTTGCACAACCGGGTTAATTTCCTGCCTTTCAGAAGTTGGAATCTCCACCAGTTGCAACGAAATTGTTTCCGGTTTTTTTCCAAGTCGATCGGCTAAGAGATCAATGTAGTTCTTTCTTTCCCCCACAGTATAGCGTTGGCTATCAAAAACCCTCAAGTAAACATTCAATCCATCTTCAGTATTATTAACTCGAAGTTCGTCGAAATAACTTCTGACATTTCCTTCTGAATCCTTTTCAAAATCCGACCAGACGTCCCTTACCGTTTGGCTAATTCTATTATCATTCTGACGTTTTTGTATATCCAACCGCATTTTCGAAAACGAACTACTTAAAGGGAAAAATATTATTAAGAGCGGGAGGACGATCATTAAAAATCGAAGCGTGAAGCTTCTTACTTCGCGAGCTTTTTCAAGTATCGGAATTCTATGAATTTGCCTCAGCCACCAACTACTCTCCGAATCCTGTTCCCGCCATTCTCTTACTGCAGCCCGTACTTTCTGGGTATCGATCCTCAAGAATACAAAAACGAGCATCGCAGTAAAGGTAATTGCTACAAGATTTGTAAGATAAAGCAACCCGCCGCCGCCCGCAATTTCGAGCCCTTTGCCAAATTCTACGCTAACAGAATAGCCCAGACCAAACCCGATGACACAAAGAGGCGGCATTAGCGCGACCGCGATAGCAACCCCGGGAATTGACGTTGCGACTCCTTTAATGTCGCGGCAAATTGCAATCGAGCCGATTGCGCCGGAAAAAAGCGCGATGAATAAATCGAGGGTATTTGGCTCCATCCGAGCCCTGATCTCGGGCGTGATGTCATTAAATGGAAGAAAGGCCACTAAAACAAACGCAAATACAACGCCAAGAAGGGTACTTAATACAAGGTTAACTAAGGCTCGGACGCCAAGCGTTAAATCTCCCGTCGCCAGCGCAAGTCCTTGCGAAAGTATCGGTGCCATAAGCGGCGAAATCAGCATTGCTCCGATTACGACAGCAGTACTGTTTAACACCAAACCAAGAGTTGCAATCCCGGCGGAAAAAAAGAGCTGGAGCCAATATAGAAGGTCTTTTAGGGTAGCGGAGGTGGAAAGCTGTGTATATATCTCTACTTTTCGTTCGAAATCAACGTCGAGAGCGGAAGCAAATCTGTTGCGAAACTGCCGCCAACCACGGTAGATCTTCATCAGAAACCGGAATGATCGCACTGATTGACCGGGCTTTTTTTCCATATTGAGATTGGTGACTTAATCCGTTGTTTATATATTTACTCAATATCGAGGTAGATGGTCAACCAATCATTGTAAATTTATACAAAATAAGCGTAAACAAACACTTTCAATCTTTTTTCTAAGGTCATCTGAGGAACAAATGAAGACTCGAGGGGTCTAACTATATACGATACGACTGCTGGTTCGTATCAGCAGTTTGGAAAAAAAAGAGACGCATTCCGTTTTGGCACCGATAAATCAGGAGGAAAAATGCTCGATAAATTAATTATTTCTAAAACAGGTGCCGAAAATAACAGGACCCTAAGGGGTTTGCTTGTTAGTACATCTGTTATTGTCATGTCGCTTCTAACGTTCGGACTCGTTTTCAGTCTATTCAGCCAAAACTTGGCGATGGGACAAGACGATCTGAACATCTCCACGCTGATCGCGGCGCCGATAATTCCCCACAGTGTTCCGCCACAACCCGAGCCGCGGGAAAAATCGAAGGTGTCACGAAATGATGATCGAGTTTCAAAAGTCATCACGAGAAAATTCAATATGCAACGTGCTGACGAAAGTCCTGCCAAAGTTCCCGACGCGATCTCAACCAAGCCTTCTCAGTATAAATCGCGACCGGATACTTCATTTCTCTTGGGCAAGATCGATCAGGGCGAAAAAATTCGGTCGAGTGCCGGCGAACGAACATGCACAAAAAACTGCGGCGACGGGTCGGGTATTTCCGATAGGCGAACCGAGACCGTAAGCGACTCGAAAGTGGCGGTGACTTTAGATAAAACACTGCCGAAACCACCACCAATCAAAATCGCTCCGAAAGCTCCAATCTCGGGCGGCGTACTAAATGGAAAAGCAGTCTATTTATCGCAGCCGGCTTACCCAGCTTCGGCAAAATCGATTGGGGCATCGGGAAAGGTGGTAATAGCGGTTTTGATCGACGAAACTGGAAAGGTTGTCTCTGCGAATGTTACGGAAGGGCATCCGCTGCTCCGCGCTTCGGCTGAAAAAGCCGCTCGTTCTTCTCGCTTTTCGCCGACAAAACTATCTAACGTTCCCGTGGAGGTAACCGGAATAATTGTATACAACTTCATTCCATAACGGGTTCCCGACCTTGAAAAGAAAAAAGCGACCCTAAAGATAGAGTCGCTTTTTTCTTTGAAGAAGCATTATTGAGTTTAGAGTATATCTACTACTCAACAATGGCTATAAATTCCACTACACCAAACGCCGATTCATCGGGCGATGGTTTTGGTTTTGGTGTCGGTTTTGGTTTTGGCTTAATAATAGGAGGCTTGGGCTTCGGCGGCGGATCTTGCTGCGCTGAAACGTTGATTGAAACTCCTAAAGCGAAAATGGCTATGAAAATTAGTTGTTTGATAATTTTATTCATTTCAAAGATTTTCTTTCCTTGTTTTGTCAGGCACATTTTTGGGAAAGATGACGGGTGCCGAAGTTAATAAAGGCAATAACAGTGCCATAAAACTCTAAAAGCCGCGTTCTCAAGGATTCCGCCGTAATAACGGCTTCAAATCATCTGATTCAAAAATCATCTTTTACGTTTTCTAAAAAATTCATACGAAAACGTAAAGAAATCGCCGTTTTGCTCAATTCTAACCGATTTCCTTCAACTACTATCAGATTTTCCTATTGGCCTCGAATCTTCTCAATCTCGCGGTTCCCATATTATAAGGTATGGCGTTTCCGCCGCCGAACGCCGAATCACGTCTTTGTTTGGATGCAATATTCGTTTATATAATTGTAAAAGATCAATTTTAGGAGCAAAGACGATGAAACGAATTTTCTTATTGCAAAGCATATGTCTGCTGGTTTCGATCAAGGTGTTTGGTAAAACCAAATTAACCGAAAATATACTTCTAATGAATAATGATGCTGTTGGTGAAAAATTGGTAAGTCTTCGATCATCAATTGGATGATAGGAAGTTGGGAAGGCGAAGCCGTAGGTGGAAGTGTGAGGGAAATTTGGACAAACCCAGGTGGCGATGCGATGATTGGGATAATTTCGCTCGTCAAAGACAGTAAACCGGTTTTCTATGAAATTCATACCTTTACGGAAGAAGAAAATGTATTATTGTTGAAACTGAAGCACTTTGATCCTAATCTTGTGAGTCGGGAAGAGAAGGAAAAAACAACGGATTTCCTTTTTATAATGACCGAGGCAAATCGATTTTATTTTAGCGGAGAGACGTTTGAAAAAGTCGGACCTGATCAGATGCACATGTTTTTAGCACTAACTCAGGACGACAAAACGCACGAAGAAGTTTTCAAAATGAGGCGTTTGAATTAACTATGAAAACCATTTTGGCGAAAATTCTTG
Organism: Pyrinomonadaceae bacterium; assembly: GCA_037969475.1. Lineage (GTDB taxonomy): Bacteria > Acidobacteriota > Blastocatellia > Pyrinomonadales > Pyrinomonadaceae > Aridibacter. Next base: position 70,485 of record JBBKXN010000122.1, read on the forward strand.
TGCCGATCTCGATAGGTGCCGTGATCTACGCCAATTATTTGGCGGCAACGGGTGCGATCGGCGACATCACTCCAGCCTATATCTCTGATAAATATCCGACATACATTACCCCGGCAGGATACGCGTTTTCGATTTGGGGGCTTATTTATCTGGGGGCCGTTTCTTTCTCCTTTTATCAACTTTTTCGTTCGAATTCGAAGTATTTAGATGGAATCAGAACGATGTTCATACTCAGTTGCGCAGCCAATATTGCATGGATCTTTGCGTGGCATAATCAACTTCTTGGTTTAAGCACGGTCGCAATTCTCGTCCTTCTCAGTTCCTTAGTGCTAATAAACTTGAAAACACGCGGATTGCAGGAAAACCTCGACATTTGGCTAATTAAAATGCCGTTTAGCATCTATTTTGGCTGGGTTTCGGTCGCGACCGTATTGAATATAATTATCTATCTTATTTCGACTGGAATTACAATTGACGATTATTCCTCAACTATTGCTGCCTGTGTATTGCTCTTCGCGATTGCCGTAATTGCGATTATCGTACGAGAAAAATTCAACATTGCATTATATCCTCTGACCGTTGCATGGGCGTTTACCGCAATTGCCGTCAAACAAAGCGGAAAAACTGCGATCGTGTTTACATGTGCCTTTTGCGTTATGGCTCTAATTTTCTCATCGTTGACGTTTGTTCTTAGAAACACCAAGAAGCTCACATGAACAAAGGCAAAATCTGCGTTTCAGTCTGCGCTGAGACTCCTAGTGAATTTATCGAAAAAATAAATCTTGCGGTGGAGATCGGGGACATAATTGAGCTGCGTCTTGATTACTTAAATGAAGGTCAGATTCCACCGCTCATCGACTATTTGAAAAAATTTGAAACGAAAACGACAAATCAGTTTCTATTTACGCTTCGCCCGCAGGAGCAAGGCGGTAGGCGAAAAATAAATCGAAAAGAACGCATCAATTTTTGGCGAAACCTCACTGATTTTAGACTTGCCTGGGTAGATCTTGAATATGATGTGTTTGGAATTAGCGAAGATCTAACTTTCCAAAAGAAGATCTGTTCGCACCATGATTTCGAAGGAGTTCCCGAAAACCTTACGGAAATCGTTGCAAGACTACGTGAAAGAAATCCGGATTTTGTGAAACTTGTCCTTCGGTCAAATAACTACAATGATTCTGTTGCGATCTTCAACCTTTTAAAAACCGAAAATTCTCAACCTATCATCCCAATCGCAATGGGCGAGGTTGGAAAATGGACGCGAATTTTAGGTCTTGCTCATGGTGCACCGCTAACTTATGCATCGCTCGAAAACGGAAATGAGACGGCGCCAGGACAGATCTCAGTAAACGATTTACTTGAAGTTTATCGGGTCAAAGATCTCGATGAAAAAACCGAAATTTACGGCATTTTGGGCAATCCCGTCTCACATTCCTTGTCGCCCTACTTACATAATGCAGCGTTTAGACATTCTGATATCAACGCAGTTTATATACCGTTTCAATGCAATGAATTAGGAGAGTTTCTTAAAGTGCTAGTTGAACAGACAACACGTCAAGTTGACCTAAACTTCAAGGGTTTTAGTCTTACGAGTCCTCATAAAGAATTAATCAACAACTATCTAGAATTCATGGACGAAACTGCGAGTAAGATCGGCGCAGTGAATACGGTAAAAGTTGTCAATGGAAAGCTCCACGGCTACAACACGGATGCCGATGGTTTCATCGCCCCTTTGAAAGAAATGTTTGGCGATTTAGAAGACGTTAACGTAGGAATACTAGGCGCGGGGGGAGCTGCCAGGGCATGTATTTTCGCGCTGATAAAGGAACGCGCGCATGTAACCGTATTCGCCCGAAACTATAACAAAGCGAAAACGCTGGCAGAGGAATTTGATATCAAGTTGTGCGAACTAACTAGTGGCAAATTCGAATTCCCGACGCTCGATATAATTGTCAACACCACTCCGATCGGAACTTCCGGAAAACTTGAAAACGAAACTCCTGTCGATTTCGAATCGATGAAAAATCTTCAACTTGCTTACGATTTAGTTTATAATCCTATGGATACGCGTTTTTTGCGTCAAGCAAGAGATGCCGGAGCCGCGACGCTAAGCGGCTTTGAAATGTTCGTTTCCCAAGGCGCAAAACAATTTGAGATCTGGACTGGCCAAAAAGCCCCGATCGCGGAGATGCGCCAAGCAGCACTTCTTAGACTGAATCTATAGACATCCCAATTTATCAATTACATTTTATCGTAAAAAGATCATATGAAAGTTGAAGCCCTAAATTGCCCAAATTGCGGAGCAGGCGTTGCTGACAATTCAAATCACTGTGAACATTGTCGCTCGCGTTTAAAAACAATGTCCTGTCCGACGTGTTTCGGAACGATTTTTAAAGGCAGCAAATTTTGTGCGCTTTGCGGAGGCAAGGCAACGCTAGCGAAAATCGACTCGACGAAAAAACTTGGCGATTGTCCGCGGTGCAAAAAGAAACTCCAGTTGATCGAAGTAGAAGATATCGCCGTCTCTGAATGTGAACGTTGCGACGGCGTATGGTCCGATGTCGAAACCTTCGAAGAGATCTGTGCAAACAATGAAAAGCAAGCGGCGGTGCTGGCAAAAATTGACGAGGTGAGCGGCAACGTAAAGCCTAAGAAAATTCGGTATGTCCCATGCCCCGAATGTAAAGCATTGATGAACCGCAATAATTTTGCTCGTTCTTCGGGAGTAATCGTTGACACCTGCAAGAATCATGGTATTTGGTTTGACGCTGAGGAATTGCCCCGAATAATCGAGTTTATTCGTAAAGGTGGCCTCGATTATGCAAGACAAAAGGAAAAAGCCAGACTTGATGCGGAAAAAAGCCGGCTACGGCAAGGGAAATTCTCATACGCCGTTGATCGGTATAAGAATGAAAAAGAATCGAGTTTTCCAACTTCAAATACGACCCTGGCGATAAAAGAATTCATTAATTTTTTGATCGATTAGCGTAACGCAAGAAATTCGCAAGAGATTAGTATTCGCTATCTCCGAGTTCACATTTGCTTCCAAAACACTTGAAAAGCCCGTGATTGGTTTTTGCATCGAATTTGATACGATGTGTTCGGATGAACAATCGATATAGCCGACAAATTCTCTTTGACGGTATAGGCAAAGACGGACAGGAAAAATTGCTGAATTCCCGTGTTTTGCTTGTCGGATGCGGTGCGCTTGGAGCGTCGCATGCGGAAATGCTTACTCGCGCCGGGGTTGGTTTTCTGCGAATTGTTGACCGGGATTTCGTCGAATTCTCAAACCTCCAGAGACAAACTCTTTATTCCGAATCAGACGCAGAAGAACGTTTACCAAAAGCGATTGCCGCAAAGAATCGCTTGTCGAAAATAAACTCAGAAATTGAATTCGATGCGGTGATCGCGGATGTGAATCTCTCGAACGTTGAGGAATTCGTTAAGGACGTCGATCTTGTTCTTGATGGTACGGATAATTTTCAGATCCGCTACCTCGTAAATGATGCTTGTGTAAAACACTCAAAGAGTTGGATTTATGGCGCTGCCGTTTCAAGCTACGGCACATCGATGACGATCATTCCCGGAAAGACGCCTTGCCTACGCTGCATCTTCGAAGAGATTCCCGCGGCGGGGAGCTCACCAACGTGTGATACGGCAGGGGTTATACAACCGATTATATCTACCATCTCGTCAATACAGGTTTCTGAGGCGATAAAACTCATTGTTGGAAAACCCGATAAATTGCATGGCTCCCTCATCCAGGTTGATGCATGGGAAAATGATTGGAGAAAAATAAAACTCTCGGTGCCGAATCCGGATTGCGTTACGTGCGGACAACGAAAATTCGAGTTTCTCGACGCAGGAAATGTTGAATTCTCGACTTCTCTGTGCGGACGCGACGCGGTACAGGTTCACCCTCCAAATGCGGCTGCGGTTGACCTCAAGAAACTAGCGGAAACATTGAAATCGCTCGGCGAAGTGAAAGTGAACGAATATCTTCTAAGATTGAATATCGATGAATACGAGTTGACTCTTTTTAAAGATGCTAGAGCAATAATACGCGGGACAAATGATCCAACAATCGCCCGGTCCGTGTACGCAAGGTATATCGGGAGTTAAGATTTCTTGGTATCCATAATCACTTTTTATTTTCCGTGGCTTGTGAAACTCTTCACTAATGCGAACCGTAATTTATAATGGTAAGTTTAACCGATATGTCTGAAACAAAAAGAAAGCCTAAGGTAGTAATAATCGGCGCCGGATTTGGCGGTCTTCAAGCTGCGAAGAAATTGCAGAATAAGCCCGTTAAGGTTACGTTGATCGACCGCAAGAATCACCACACATTTCAACCACTTTTATACCAGGTCGCAACCGCCGTTTTATCGCCCGGCGAAATAGCTTCTCCGATTCGTCGAATTTTATCCAAAGCCAGAAATATCGAAGTAGTTTTAGGCGAAGTAAATAGTATCGATCCCAAAAAACAGTCGGTCAGATTACATGACGATTCGGAAATTCAATTTGACTATTTGATTGTTGCAGCGGGTGCGAGACATTCGTATTTTGGACACGATGATTGGGAAGAATCTGCGCCGGGATTAAAAACGTTAGAAGATGCGCTCGAAATCCGGCGCAGAGTATTGCTCGCGTTCGAACTTGCCGAAAAGGATGCAATTCTAACAGGCAGCCACCATCCATTAAATTTTGTTGTGGTCGGCGGCGGCGCAACCGGCGTCGAGCTTGCCGGAGCGATCGCGGGCATTGCACGAGTTGCGCTCGCAAAAGATTTCAAGGCAATCGACACAAAAAGTGCTCGCGTCATGCTCTATGAGGGTTCAGATCGAATATTGAATAGTTTCTCTCCCGATCTTTCTGAAAGGGCAAAACAGGATTTGGAGAAACTCGGAGTTGACGTTCATTTGAATAGTTTTGTCACCGACATACGACCGGGAGAGGTTAAGGTAGGCGATATATGGATTGATACGAGCGTTGCGCTTTGGGCGACGGGCGTTTCCGCCTCGCCAATCGGCGCGAGTCTATTGTCTGAGACTGATAAAGCGGGGCGGGTGATCGTAAATAAAGACCTTAGCGTTGGCGATTTCAAAAATATTTTTGTAGTCGGTGACATGGCGCACCTCAAAAGAGAAAATGGCGAACTCGTCCCCGGTGTTGCTCCGGCCGCGATACAAATGGCTAATACTGCGTGTAAGAATATCCTTGCCGATTTGGGCGATAAACCACGGGTGGATTTCGAGTATTGGGACAAAGGCTCCATGGCGACTATAGGACGAAATAAGGCAATCGTTGAAGCCGGTAGTTTTAAATTAACGGGATTCCTCGCATGGCTGGCGTGGCTCTTTGTCCACGTATTGACGCTTATCGGATTTCGTAATCGACTTTGGGTAATGATCGAATGGTTCTGGGCCTATATTTCGAGGGAGCGAAGCGCGCGGCTTATTACCGGTGACGCCGACGAACTTGAAGAAGCACTTAAATTTCTGGAAGCTAAACCGGCGCTGGCGATCGATACTGAAGAGCGGAAACAATCAGTTGAACGATGAGCATCATATTTGAAACCGACCGATTAATTGTAAAACCGTGTCTCGTGACAATGTTGAAAACCTATTTTCGATCTGCAAGAAGCCATCCGTGATGAAACACATCGGAAAAGGAAACCCTTGTAACTCGTTCGAAGATGCAGCGAAGTTCCTTGATTGGGCAATAAAATTTCAAACCAACAACGGATCTGCCGCTCAGCAGTTCACGAAAGAGCAAATCGCAAAATAATGAGCAGTTGCGGTTTCGTAATACTAAGCAAAACTGACGAAATCGAATTTGGATATCTATTTGATGATGAAGTTTGGGGAAAAGGATTCGATACCGAGAAGGGAATAGAATGTTTGAAATATGGCTTCGTAAATTTTGGATTTCGTGAAATAATCGCGTTGTCCGAACCAAATCATTACGCCTCACATAATGTATTGAGAAAAATCGGCTTTGTAGAACGCGGTATTAAAAATTTCCGCGACGAAGAAAATTTAATTTTTTTAATAAACAATATTCAATGATCAAAAATCTATTTCTCGTTATAGTCGCGATTCTTATACTCGTTTTTCCAGCAGCAGCAAGCGAACCCTCGATTTGGTCCATCAATTCCCGCGAAGATGTTTTAAAAGGTGATTCGCGCGGAGTTTCGATTGACGAAAACGGCGCGATTACACTCGCACCCAAACTCACCGAACTCTTCAAAACCGGACAATCTTATATTTGGTCGAGTGCGGCGGATTCAGTCGGAAACATCTATTTGGGAACCGGCGGCGATGGAAAAATATTTCGTGTAGATGCCTCCGGTAACGGAAAGCTTTTATATGATTCAACAGAGATCAATGTTTCGGCGATTGCAGTTGGAAAAGATGGGGCCCTTTACGCCGGGACTTCCCCGGACGGGAAAGTTTATAAAATCACGGCTGAAGGCACCGCAACCGTTTATTTCGAACCAAAGGAAAAGTACATATGGTCGCTCGCAGTTTTAAGCGATGGTAGTTTGGCAGTCGGAACCGGTGAAAATGGGAAGATATATAAGGTGAGATCCGCAGGTGCGAATCCTGCTGCTGCTATATTCTACGACACGAGCGAGACACATATTATTTCGCTGGCGGCCGATCAAAAAGGCAATCTTTATGCCGGTACGGATTCCGAGGGTTTTGTTCTGAGTTTTGGAAGCGATGGCAAACCATTTGCACTTCTGGATTCTCCGCTGCGCGAGATACACGAAATTGCGATTGGAGTTGATGGGTCCGTGTACGCCTTGGCTTTGGGCGAATCGGCTTCAACAAATGAAAAAAAGACGGAGCCAAAAAAAGGCGATGCACCCACGATTTCGGTTAAAAAGAAATTGACGAATGTTCCAATCCCTACGGAAAAAAGCCGATATGATCTCACGGGCGCCAAATCTGCTGTCTATAGGATTCTTCCGGATGGCGGTCAGGATATTATATGGAAATCAGACGAGATCACGGCGTTTTCGCTTTATGCCCACTTAAGCGGAAACGAAGTGTTTATTGGCACCTCAGACAAAGGACGGATTTACAGTGTTAATAATGATGGGCGATCGAAATTATCACTCCAGACGGATGAAGAACAAATTTCAACGATTCTAACTTTCGGGTCAAAACTATTTGCGACCTCAAGCAATCAGGGCAAGCTATTTAATTTTGGCAGCGGTTCACAGACAGAAGGAACTTTCGAATCCCCGATACTCGATGCGACCACAACTGCTTCGTGGGGAATGATTTGGTGGCGCGCATCGGGAAACGTGCAGATTCAAACGCGAAGCGGAAATACGGGTACCGCAAACGAAACTTGGTCAAATTGGAGCGCACCCCAAACTTTGCAACAAGGCGTGAAAATAAACAGTCCGAAAGCCCAGTATCTGCAGTGGCGAGCGGTTTTGAAAGAATCGGCCATCCCTGCCACGCTAAATGAAGTGAAAGTTTCATTTCTGGCGCGAAATATACCTCCGGAAGTCACCTCCATCGAAATTTTTCCCGCAAACGTCGGGCTTGCGCCAAATCCACCGGTTCCGATCGACGCCAATATCAAAGCTTTGGGTCTCGATCCCGCCGATTTTGGAATCGTAATTCCCCCCTCGGTGCCGAGAAAAGTTTACCAGAGCGGCGCGAAATCTCTGCAATGGAAATCCGAAGACCGCAATGACGACGATCTCGAATATTCCATTTATTATCGGGATGTAAGCGAATTGAATTTCAAACTCCTTCGAGAAAATCTCAGTGACACTTTTTTTACACTCGATGGATTAACGCTTGCGGACGGACGCTACATATTTAAAATCGTCGCAAACGATTCGCCTTCGAATCCGGTTGGCCTAAGCCTTTCCGGCGAACGTGTGTCTGAGCCGTTTGATATTGATAATACTTCGCCTTCAGTTTCAGTTATCGGTGTCCCTCAAATTAGCGGCGATAAAGTTACTGTGGTTTTTGAGGCGCGCGAAAGTTCGAGTTTTATGAAACGTGCAGAATACAGCGTTGACGGCCGCGAATGGAGAACCGTTTATGCCGATGACGGAATTTCCGACAGTCGAAGTGAACGCTACACGGTTAGCTTGAGACTTGAAGGAAGCGGAGAATACTCAATCGCCCTTCGGGTCTTTGACGCCAGCGGAAACGCGGCAAACGCTCGTGTTCTAGTCAAAAAATAATGAGCTTATCAGAAAAAAGTGTCGTTGTAGTAACGGGTGCAGCGAATGGAATCGGTCGCCAGCTTGCGATCGAGATTGCCCATGAAAATGTTGCGGGCATTGCACTATCTGACATAAATCAAGCCGGACTCGCCGAAACCGCCGAAATGGCCGGCGCGCACGGTGTTGAAGTTTTGACGTCATCTGTTGACGTTGCGAAGCTGGACCAGATCGAGAGGTTTGCCGGTGAAATTCTCGAGAAGTTCGGTCGTGTGACTCATCTCATCAATAATGCCGGCGTCGGACTCGTCGGTCGAACGGAAGAAATTTCATTTGAGGATATTGAGTGGCTGATGGGAATAAATTTCTGGGGCACTATTTATGGAACGAAAACGTTTCTCCCGATCTTCCGCAAGCAGGATTTCGGCCACGTCACAAACATCTCAAGCGTCTTTGGTCTAATCGGTTCACCGGGACAATCAGCTTACTGTGCAAGCAAATTTGCGGTTAGAGGCTTTACGGAGAGTTTGCGCCTCGAGCTTGAAGGAACAAATATTTTTGTTTCGTGCGTTCATCCCGGAGGTATAAAAACCGACATCGCGAAAAATGCACGGCGGGGAGAAAAAGCCTCGGATGAAGATATGGAACTCGCTTCGGTAATGCTTCACAAACTCGCCAGATCTACCGCAAATCAAGCCGCAAAAACTATTATAAAAGGCATAAAAGCAAAGCAGCCGCGAATTCTGATCGGACCCGATGCACGCCAAATCAGTGCTATTCAAAGAGTTTTTCCCAAAAGGTATTTTAACATTTTGGACCGGCTGACAGGTGGAATGCTTTCAAAATATCGATGATTAGTTTGTAAGGTCCGGAGAATAACTGTTCATCTTAATGATCTCGGCGTGGCTAATATCAGGCGGATAGTAAAACGATCGCTGCGGAAAGCGGAAAATATCCCCAGAAAGAGTTTGAGAAGTCTTTCCGTAGTATTTACCCGCCTCAAGTTTCATATTGATCAGAAAAGTCTCGTGAAGTGTTTAAGATTTGTTTCTATAAAACACCACGAGACGAAAGTTTATGACAATTCCCTTTTTATAGCTTATTTTTTGGCAGCGTCATGGTTTCACCTTCAGTGTCCATTTCTAGGTGCCGAGTAGTGTTTTCGATTACGCTCGGTGGAACGAGGTCGCCGGTTTCGTATACCGCATCTGGAAGGTCTGACACAAAATCGGTTTGTTTTGGCGGAAGACTCTCTTGTCGTTTAGCGTTAATTTGTTTCGATTGCGAAGAATCGATCGAAATATAATTTTCCGGGCCGGTTCTTAATTGAATTATTCGCGCAATCCCCGAGCCGATCATTGCAAACCCGGGAATCAACATCCAAAACCACCACCCGCGACCCGCACTCGAAAAACCCAGAATCATTGAAATTACGACGAACGCAAATCCCATAAACAGCTTAGTCAACGCACCTTCCCAGCTGTTACGTCTCTTTTTTCGGCGGCTGGTACGCTGTTCATTTGCTTTTCCGGCAATAGCAGTTGAAACGACATTGAAATCAGTTCCGCATTTTCGACAGAATTTTCCATCTTCGGGATTTTGCGTTCCACATTTCTGACAAAACATTTATTTTCTTCCCCTCTGTCTGTTAGCTTCAAATAACAGTACGCCGGCCGCTACCGATACGTTCAGTGATTCTATTTTTCCATACATTGGGATTTTTACCAAAACATCACATTTCTCAGCCGTTAGACGGTGCAAGCCTTTTCCTTCGCTGCCCAATACCAAGGCGGTCGGCCCCGACCAATCCCAATCCGGATATTTCACATCCGCGTCGCCGCTTGTGCCGACTACCCAAACGTTACTTGATTTCAATTCATCGATCAAACGATTCACATTTGTCACTTTCGCAACCTTTACATATTCGGTCGCACCCGCAGACGATTTCGCGACAGTCTCAGTTAAACCGACCGCCCTTCTTTCAGGAATAAAAACACCGTCAACTCCCGCTCCCTCAGCTGTTCGCAATATCGCGCCAAAATTCCGCGGGTCTTCGACTCCATCGAGAATAACGCAGAGCGAATTCTGTTTTTCGATTATCTCGGCAATAAGTTTGTCCGTATCGTAATATGTGCTCGCAGCTGCGAATGCAATTACGCCCTGATGATTCACATTACCATCCAGATGTCGCGAAAAGGTTATTTTCGAAGCCTTTTCAACTCGAATTCCCCGCTGTTTTGAAAGACCGATTATCTCAGCTAATTTGTCTGTTCGTAAATTTTCGGAAATGAGAATTTTTTCGACCGTACGGTTTTCCGAGCGCAACAATTCCAATACCGGCAAAGTTCCGTAAACAGTCGAAGAATTCACGGCTTCAGTGAGATCCACTTTGTTTTCTCGAAAATTACCTGCCCGCAATGCATTTCTTCTCGGCTTATTTTTCGGTTTCATCTAGAATTCGTTTGAAGCGGGAATATTTTGTGAACTGAGAAAGATTATTTGTCGTAGTCACCGTTTCGCGTTTGTAGCCTCCAATCCCTTTGCGCTTGACGCCCTTAGAATCTTTATGTTCGTCGACGTCCCACACGCCGCCCAGGAATGCGCGGTGCTCTAAATAATCCTTGTCGTGAACTGCGTTTGGCGAAAAAGCGACCAGCTTCTCAACCAATAAACTCATATTTTGATTTGCCGTCATCCGCTTTTCGTCGCCCAAGCAAGAAAAATCAAAGCCCCTCGAGAAAACCCGATATCCAAGCGGATCATCTTGAGAATAGAGGTCGATAACCAATTCATCTAAGGAAATCTCAGCTGTATCAAGTGGTTTATTCTCCTGATTCCGCATATGTTTTTCACTCGATTCAATGCGCTTTTCAAATAGCGCTCCCGTTACGATCAAAACCAATTTATCGGAGGTAATTTTTCTCACATTGCCGCTATTAAAAATCTCTAGCTCGATGCATGCTTTGCTAAATCTAATCTTTCGAAGACGCAAAGGTGGAGTTTCGGCTGAAAACTCTCGATCCAAGATCAACCATGTTTTCAAACCGAGCTCTTCCATACGATTCCCGACGATCCGTAGTTCCTCTTGCTGCTCGCCCCGAGCTATAGGCAGAGGTTTTCCAGCATCTAAAACTTCTTTGAGAATCCGGTCGTTCGACCGAATCATCTTGGATATTTCCGGCAAATTTCGATCATTCCAATTGGAAAGTTTGGAGTGAAAAACGACGTTGAAAGCATTTTTCCAAGACTCAGTGTTTCTGAGAATTGGTTTTAGAATTTTGAGCTGCTCCTCGGAAAGTTCAAGTTTGACACCGCAATATATGCAGTCTAAGCGATTTGGAGGGGTCTTGCGGCGACAGTTCGTGCACTCAATCATCTCCTCCGCGGTATAACTTTCGAGTTTAGAATGCGACGATAAATCTTCCAGCCAATCCGCAGGAAAGTTTTGTTCGTTTTCATTTCCCATAAAATCTGTTCTATTGATTATACTCTGAAAAACGTTTATTTTGGAAAGGAATAAAAACTCCTGATCTGCTTATATTAATATCAGGCGAATTTTTTTACTTAGTTAATTTTTTTTGATTGCGAATTGATGGAATTGCAGAATTACTATTTGATTTTATTATTTAATTTGAATATATCGTTTGCGCAAGTTTGATCGGTAAGTCTGACGCTTCTGCAGAGTTTCAACGCAGTCCTTTTTATTTATTTTATATTAAAGGATCTTGAAATGCAGTTTGATAAAAATACGAGTTCGACATGGCAATTTGGGCATCGCGGCCGAGTAGCAGTGTTTATTGACGGTAACAATCTTTTCCACGCAGCCCGTTTTCATAATTTAGACATTGATTACAACAAACTTTTAAGGCTTCTGCTCGGAGATGGTCGTCTTTTACGGGCTTTTTTTTACACTGGAGTTGACGCGGGTGCGGAACGTCAACAAGGATTTCTTCTTTGGATGAAACGGAACGGTTTTCGTGTCGTTCAAAAAGAACTGAAAACATTCTACGATGGTACGCGCAAAGCGAATCTAGACGTCGAAATTGCTGTCGATATGCTGAGTCTTGCCGGAAAATATGATACGGCCGTCTTAGTTTCGGGTGACGAAGATTTCGTTTACGCTCTTAATGCGGTAGCGTATAAGGGCTGTCGCGTCGAAGTTGCGGGATTTCGTTCAAACACGGCGCCAAGACTCATAGACGTCGCGGACTTTTTCATTGATTTGGGTGATATTGCTGAATTGGTGAGCAAAGATGCCGGCGATGACATAAGCTATGAAGTGCCTTCATTCTTCCCACCGGATGATCTTCCAATGCCGGAAATGCTGAGAAATAAGGTCAGTGATGATTATCATGATCGTGACTATCGCGACGAAGAGGAAAGTAATTCGCAAGAGGCGTCAGAATTAGTACGTGTAAATGACGAGAGCTCATAGCAAGTTTTGATAGCAAACTTTATGATGGATACAATGAAACTCTTCACTCTGGATGAAGCTAACGAACTGCTATCAGAAGTGCGTCCAATACTGGAAAAAATCAAATCAATACATAAGACAATTCATTCCTTCCGCGAGCGAGCAACCGCCGCATCGAGCTCTGCCCAATTCGGCGGAGGGGGGATGGAGTCAGGCTCCCAGTACGTTAATTTCCTATTCGAGCTGGGAAAACTCACGACAAACTTGGATGAGATGGGCATTCAGCTAAAAGATTATTCTCGAGGCCTGATCGACTTTCCCTCCGAACGCCACGGAAGAGTAGTTCTGTTGTGCTGGCAGCTAGGCGAAGGCGAAAAAATCGAATGGTGGCACGATATTGAAACTGGTTTTTCAGGCAGGCAACCCTTAGAATCTGACTAAATCCACTCTCTGAAGGAAAAATATCGCAAATAATCCACATATTTGATAAAAAACCGCGCAAGATGTGTTTTCACATAAATTTACTATTGACGAGTTAAAGTAACTTCTGATACTATCGCCACAGTTTTTAGACATTTCAAGCGGATTTCCCAAATCTCGCGTTAAAAAACATAATTAACATAAAAAACACTATGGCTTGCCCTAACTGCGACAGAGAAAGCGTAATAAGTTTATCAATATGTCCGAGCTGCGGAACGATGATGAATGATTCCGTAAGAGAAGATTTAGCCACGAAGATAACGGTCCGTGAAGTTTCCTCGGAAAGAGTGGCAGAAGTCATCAGGTCTCAAACAAAATCCACCCAAAGAGGAAAACGACACGTGCCAAAACCCGCTAACGAAATTAAACTCAGTCCTTCACCAAGAAATATTTCAACTAAACCTTCCCATACGGCTGAAATTGTTATCAAATCTACTAATAGAACGTTGATAGATTTTCAAGCTAGGAAAAATGACATCCCGGAGTGGCGGTTGCAGCTGCAAAACGCTGTACAGCAGCGCCGAAACAGCACCTCGTCTGTTGGAAAACACTATGTTCAAGGCACTGCGAATTCTCCTTCCGGAGCGGTAGCCCTATCGGTAGAAGCGCTCACGGACCTCGAAAGCCTAGGCATAGAGTTACCGGTTGCGCTCGCGGACGACAATCGAATTACAAATGCGCTAAGACGAATTGAAACTTCAAGGAATAAATATCTTGTAGAAGAGACGATTGAGCCAATTATTCCAAGGAAGAAAGACATAGTTGACACACAGTCGAGCGAGTTATATTCGCCAATCAATAAATCAAAAACTTTAGAACAGGCTACCCCCCGTTCTTTTTCCGACTTTCCTGCCAAGCCGACGCTCGTGCCGGAACCAAGGGTGCTCGCAAAAAGTCACTACGACACCAGCGAGCTGGATCCAAACTTTGTTGAAGCAAAAGTAGCGACAAGTTTCGGAAAACTTCCGGCGATCAAAACGGTGACAGAAAATCCGATTAAGGAGCAAATACAAAAGGAAATTAATAAACCGCGTCAGGAAATCGAAGAACCTGAAGTTTATGATGATTTCGCACCCGTCTCGATGCGATTTAACTCGGGCCTATTCGACACAATTATCGGCTCCTTTGCAACCTTACTTTTACTAGCGCCTTTCATGCTTCTTGGGGGAAGTTGGTTTACCGTATCCGGAATTTTAGGTTTTCTCGTGACATTTGCAATTGTAATGTTCATCTACCTCACGACGACGATTGGCATTTTTGGAAAAAGCTTCGGAATGCATTTATTCTCACTCGAAATGATCGATATTGGCGGTGAGGAATATCCGACTTTTCATCAAGCGGCAGTTAGCTCATCGGTCTTTCTCCTTTCACTCGCATTTGGCGGAATTGGTTTTCTGACGTCATTTTTTGACGAAGAAAGCCGGGCGGTTCACGACCTTGTCTCCGGAACGATCATTGTCAGAGAATTTTAAATCGAAGGTTGTCAGTCGGCGGTAGTTCATTGCATTATTAAGCTTTCGAAATCAGAACAAAGCTGTTATGAACGAGCCGACTTTACAAAAAATACATGCCGAACTTTCCGCCCAGTTAACCGGGCAGAAGTTCGGCAAAATTTTTACCCTATCAAAATTTCGGTTGGCGATTGATTTCAGACTTTCGGACGGTAACTACCTTTTTGTAAGTGTAGAGCCAAAATCTCCGCGCATTTATTTGGTCGAAAGATCGCTCAAAGACTTGGAAAAACAGTCTAATCCTCAGATCCCATTTGTTTCGATACTAAGGAAGCATATCGGAAATGCGTTAGTCGAACGCGTTGAGAAAGTCGAAAACGAAAGAGTCTTTAAACTATATTTGGAATCTCAAAACGAGATGGGAGAAAGGCAAACCTTTAATTTGATCGTTCAGCTTACCGGACGCTCATCAAACCTATTTCTCGCGAATGCAGACAATTTGATCATTGATTCGCTACGCGATACGTTTGGCGATGGACAAGAAATCGGAACACAATATTTACCGCCCGCCCGTGGAAATGAAAATAGCTCCCGCGAATTAGAGGTTTTTCCTCACGAGGCTTTTATTAGTCTTTCGAAAGCTCTCGACAAGTTTTACACGGAAAAAGAAACAGAAGACCGTATACATTCAAAAGCAAAATCTGCAAGAAGCGAGCTCTCAAAGTCATTAAAGAAAACACGGCGTTTACAAAAGAAACTCGCTGAAGATTTGAAAAATCACGGCGACCCCGATAAATGGAAAAAATATGGCGACCTATTACTGGCTAATTCGGCCACAGCGAAACGGAATGCCGATAACTTCTTGGTAGTAGATTATTTCGATGACGATACGCCGACGATCGAAATTGCGGCGGATGAAAACATTTCGATAACTGCAGCCGCGGAAAAATATTTCAAGAAATACACAAAGGCGAGGAATGCGGCAAACGAAATCACAAAACGCCTGGCGACACTCGATAAGGAAATCGAAAAACAGAATAAAAAAATTAAAAATCTCGAACAGGCGATTATCGACCGCGATGTTGAAAGAATCGAATCATTTCTTGGTACTAGTCGCACCAAAAAGACTACAAATAGAAAAGGTAATAAGGATAAGTCATTGACCTGTGCGCGGACTTTTGTTTCAAGCGACGGTATCGAAATTCTCGTTGGTAAACGTTCTAAAGATAATGATTTCCTGACTTTTCGCGTTGCCAAATCTTTGGATACCTGGCTCCATTCGGCTGACTACCCCGGTTCGCATGTTGTTATCAGAACGATCAATCGTAATCCGCCACCGGAAAAAACTTTGATCGAAGCCGCCCAGCTCGCTGCTTTTTACAGCAAAGCCAAGAAGGAAGCCAAGGTTGCTGTCCACTATACTCAGAAGAAATTTGTAAATAAACCAAAGGGTGCGGCTCCGGGTTTGGTGAGTCTCGCAAGTTTTAAAACGATCCTGGTCGAGCCTAAGATCGAGATAAAGAAAAAAGACGGGTAATCCCGCCTTGAATATCCATTAAATAAATCGAACCTAGTCGTTTACGATCTTCTCTACCGTCTCTTTCATTTTCTCGACTACCGTGCTGCCTCCGCCGCGAAACATACCAGTCAATTTACCCTCACGGTTTATCAAGAAGCTTTGGGGAATGCCGTTCATTTGCGCTAACTTGAAAAATTCGTTTACCATCTCACTTTCCGCCCAGCCAAGCTTATAGTTGAGATTCATTTTCTCGGCAAATTCCTTTATTTCTTCAGG
The DNA here is from genome assembly GCA_037969475.1 of Pyrinomonadaceae bacterium. Classification (GTDB taxonomy): domain Bacteria; phylum Acidobacteriota; class Blastocatellia; order Pyrinomonadales; family Pyrinomonadaceae; genus Aridibacter. The sequence continues at coordinate 86,825 of JBBKXN010000122.1, forward strand.
GCTTTCCGGGTCCGTATCTAATCCAATAATCTCAAACCCCTTATCACGATACTTGTCTTGCATTTTAACGAGCTCCGGCATTTCTTTGCGACAGGGTCCGCACCAAGTAGCCCATAAATTAATTAATATTACTTTTCCTTTGCTTGCTTTAAGATTAAAAGTTCCACCATCCACCAACTTAAATTCAGCATTCTCAATAGTCGCGGGCGGCGCTGGATACCCCTCATCGTTTTTCGATGTCGAAGTCTTTGTTTCTTCGGCGTTGTTTACATTCGCCTCGCCCGTTGTCGTAGAATAACCGCAGCCAAATAATCCGGAGAATACAAAACTCAAACAGCAAAAGGTTAACAAAATCTTTAAAAACTTATTCATAATTTAACCAACATCCTTCAATCGTAAAATAACGAGCGTGAATAAAAAAAGCACAAAAAACATTAACATCAGAACAAATTCATTTAAACCCTCGTGTGTCCACGGGTGAAGAAATGTAATATAGTTGCTCAAATCCTCCGGAATCTTTTCCGCGCTACCTACTTGAGGCCGCTCTGGCATTCCCGTAAATTGAATACGCTCCCCATTGTCTGCCCGTTTTTCAGCATCCTGCATTTTCTTCTCAAGGTCCTGTTCGTAATCCTTGATATTTTTCTTTGCATCTGCAATTATCTGATCGTTTTTCTTTTCAATGGATTTATAAAGCCCAAACCCATCGCTTTCACCTGTGCTCAATGCTCCCTCGGGTTCTAATGTGTCGAGCGTAGAAAAACGCTTCATACTATCAAATGACCACGTCGCAGGCATCGTCAATCCCACAAACTTATTAATACCCGTTGGAACGCCGATTAATCCCGAAAAAATTATTTGCGGAATCAAAATCAAAGGAATTAAACTTGTCGCCATTTCAGAAGTTTTCACAAGAGCTGAAATGAATAGTCCGAGGGCAATACCAACCGCAGCAGTCAGCAGCATGACAATGAATTGTGGAATCCCGAGAAACATTCCCGGCATCGACATCAATCCGACCAAGTCTAGAAATTTAAGCGGAATGAAAAGCAAAAAACACTGGATTGCGACAATCGCGCTCAAAACAAAAAGTTTCGAACCGAGGTAGGGTAAAATCCCGAGATTGACCATTCGTTCGCGTTGGTAAATCGGTTTCTCACGAACGATCTCACGAGCCGCCACCGAAGTGCCAAACCAAATCGAGCATAGTGAAAGCGCAAAATAAGCAAAATCCCGCGGCTGATTCGCCCCCATTACAAAAAACACCAAAATTGCGATTATCGGAGCTTGGGCAAACAAAATAAAAAGAGTTAACTTGTCTTTGGACAAGACTTTCGCGTATCGGGCCGATAGCGTTCCCCATTGACGAATCGCACCTATAATTCCCAGACGGTGACTCTTTTTGGATTTTCCTGCTGCGGATTGCTGAACTTCGCTGATTGGATCGGAGACATTTGTTTTAAATTGTGGCGTTCTTACGAAACGCTCCTTCCATTCATCCGCGACCTCTTCCGTGATCCTGAATCGATCCGATTCCCCGTAATCTAGGATTTTTTCCTCGACCGGTGCCTCAAGCTTGTCGTAAAGTTCTTTGTAACTCGATGCCCCGAGATGCGTCAGGGCTTCTTCCGGAGCGCCGTAAAACACAAGCTTTCCTCGCATCAACACCACGATCTTGTCAAAAAGTTTTACATTTTCCATCGCGTGGGTTGTGAGAATTACTGTTCTGCCGGATTCCGCGATCTGACGAAAAAGCTTCATGATCTTCTCTTCTGTAGCCGGGTCAAGACCCGAAGTCGGCTCATCCAAAAAGATAATCGAAGGCTTGGTAATCAATTCTACTGCGATCGAAACTCGTTTTCGCTGGCCCCCCGAAAGTTCGTTGATCGCAAGGTCGCGGCGTTCTTCGAGCCCCGTAACGTCTAAAACCTCGTTAATGATCTGGTTGATCTCGGTTTTGGTAACATCGCGCGAAAGCCGCAGTTTCGCGACATAATAAAGCGTCGTGTAAACCGAAAGCTCGCGGTGAATTATGTCGTCCTGCGGAACGTATCCGATAGATTGTTTCAACGAATCAAGATATCGGTAAAGATCTAAATTGTTGATCAAGACGCTTCCTTCCGTCGCTGGTCTTGTCCCATTAAGCGCGTCCATAAACGTCGATTTTCCTGCACCCGACGGACCTAATAAGCCGATAAATTCATTTGGCTGGATCGACAAAGAAATGTCATCGATAAGGCGAAGCATGCCTCCTCCGGCGCGGTTTTTTACAATCTTCGTAATACCGATTGAATCGATCCTTGTTTTCGAACGTGTATCAAATACATCGACGTGATCGTAGTCATCAACCTGTATCACAAATGAACCAATCTGAATGGAATCTACGGGCGTGATCACTCGTCGGGTGATTGGTTCTCCGTTTACATAAACCCCGTTTGTTGAATTGAGATCCTCGATCGAAATTTCACCAGGGGTTTTCCGTAAACGGGCATGTTGATTTGAAATCTGGAGTCCGTCTAGGCTGATGTCGTTTGCTTCATTTCTACCGATCAGCAGCTCATTGCTCTCATCAAACTCGATACGCATTAGAAGCTGCTGCTCGACGGTTCCGACGGTCGGCATCTTCTGAGAAACATCCCCCATTTTAAAAACCATCGTTCCGGCGCCTATTTCCTCCTTCGCGCCCTTAATTTCCGCGACTTTATGTTGGGGACCATTCGCGCTATCCGGGACCGTTCCCCCGGGGATCAAAAACCGCAGGATCGGACCGCCGCGTCCGAGCTGAATACGATCGGTATGGTTCAAAGGAGTCGGCGAGGAAATTCTTTGTTCGTTAATAAGTGTGCCGTTGAAACTCTCGTTGTCCGAAACAATAAAATCAGATCCTTCCCGTCTGATCGATGCATGCTGGCGGGAAACCATTACCGCGGACGCCTCGATCACGATATCGCCGTCGGGATCGCGCCCGAGCCAAATATTATCTTTTACGATCTCAACCGGGCCGGCACCTGTGTTTCCAATAAACTCCAAGCGCGGTTTAACGCGGGGTTTTAACGGAACGTCAGGATTCCCCGGCGATGTACCAGAAGCAACCGGAATCGGCACCGAGGGTTGAGGAAAACTCGGATGGCTTTGGTCCGCAGGCGACACAGCTAAGCCAACATCGCCATTTTGGTTTACCGGTTCGATTAAAATCACATGAACAAGAGGTCCGTTTTCGCCAAACTGGATTGAATTTCCAATCGAAAGGGCCGTTGGCCCACCAACTTTGATACCATTCAGGAAGGTTCCGAAGCTTGAATTATTGTCGCGCAGACTCCAGCCACTATTATTCCAAACCAATTCGGCGTGATTGCGCGACACCATTCTGAACGCCTCGTTCTCAAAGACGATATCGCAGCTCGAGGGATCACGCCCGATACTGATTCGTTCCTTTTCAAACGAATGCTCACGGGGCGGATTTCCTTCGCTCCCTTTTTCAACGAGGACAATTTTCATAGGGTCTTAGAAATAACTTCGAAATCGCTCTGTAAAGTAAATAGTGCGGTTGTTAAACCGTATAATGTTTTTCGAGGCTATTTTATCAGACAAAAAACAAAAAGCGTAAACGATAAATTTCGCTTACGCTTAGACTAAAATAAACCGAGAATTAATTGTCGTAATCGCGGTCCGGTTCAAAAGTTTTTAGTATTTTGCCCAGGTCACCTTTCTGCCCTACATCCTCAAGCGTTTCAAGACTGTCTGAGAGCGAAGTGGCAAGCATCGTGATCACGAAGCCGTCCTTGACGCCAGGCCGGGCCGCAGGAATCCAAATTCTTCTACCCCAAATTTCCAAATTCTCGCTGCCTTGGCGGTTCATCCTGCCCCGAAACTTAACCTCGTAACCCTTCCAGCCATTTACGGTGATGCTTTCCTCTGCGGCTACTTCGTATCCATTCAGCTCCTTTTCCAAATCCTTGTTGGATTTATCCACCAGCGCCGAAAATTTCGCTTTGTCCGCCCCAAATGTGCCTCCGCTTGAGTAGCGTGTGATAAGCATCTGCTCCTCAGGAAAACCGCTCTTGTGCGCCTTTTTTATATCTAGAAAGTTAGTATCTGATGGAATACGTTCCCAGTTTTTAGGATAATAAATCGAAAAACCTCTATAGTTCTTTGCCAATGAGCTACTCAGTTTTTCTTTTGAGTTTTCAAAATACATCGAATCAGACATCGGCGTAATTTCTCGCGCAGGTGGCGGCACTTCTATCGCGTTGCCGGTAATATTTTTATTCTCAGCTTTTATATTAGGTAGGTTCGCCTCGTTTGCGTTTTCCTGAACAGGCTGTTCAACAGCTATTTTAGGTTCACCGCGGTTCATAAAATAAAGGATTATCCAAACGGTCCCAAACGCTAACAGTAGGAAACCCGTAAGGGAGATCATCGTCCAAAGCCATCCTCGCTCACGCAATGGCTCCGATGATCGATTCTTCCATAGCTCACTCTTTGCTGCGGTCTTAGGTGTCACATCAGCGACTGTCGCATCTTCTCGGTCAGCTTCTTTAGACTCGGATGAAGGAATATGAATGTCAGACGGGATGTGTGCTTCGATAGTTTCTTTTTCATCGTCGACAACCGATTCCAGAGGAGCGGTGCTCGTCTCCTCAATCGAATGGTCGGATTTTAGTACGTCCGCCACATTAGTTATAGGCTCAGTCTCTTTTGGAAGTCCATCCGTCAAAACCTCGAAGAGCGCTTCTCCCAAATCACGAACTTTCGAATAACGCTCAGCTGGGTTGAAGCATAGCGCCTTGGCAAAAATTCCATCGATTGCCTCAGTCAGCCCCGGTTTCAAATCGCTGGCTTTGACAGAAAGTCCGGATCTTTGTGCTTTAAGAACTTCGCGTTCTGAATTTTCATCAAATGGCAATCTACCGGTGAGCATTTGAAATGCTATTACTGCAAGCGAATAAGAGTCGCTCGCGAAGGTTGGCAATTCACCACCAAGCTGTTCGGGAGATTTGTAGCTAAGATTATCAAGCTTCGGTTTTCCGTCGGAAACCGCAAAATCAGTTACCTTTACTTGCTCAATTCCCGCCTCGGAAATTATCAGAAGGATGTGCTCTGGTTTTAGATTTCGATGAAGAATTCCGGTTTGGTGAACCTCGCTCAACGCCATTGATGCCTGACGAACAATTCTTGCGGCGCGCATTGGATGAAACTCGCCCGATGCACCTAAAATCTCCCCAACCGACTTTGCTTCGATAAAATCACTTACGATAAAAGGTTTTCCTTCGGGAAGTGTTCCCGAATCGAATACGCGAACTATATTGGGGTGATTGACGTGTGACAGCGAAATTCGTTCATCAGCAAACATCTTGTCACGGAAAATGTCCTGAGCGGACTCGCTCATCAGAACTCTAATGACGACTCTTTTTCCAGCAACTACTTTGTCCTCCGCCAGATAAGCGATGCTGCTTTGGTCCTGATGTAGTTTTTCCGCGATTCGATATCTTCCTTTCACCGTTTTTCCCAGTAAAGCAGTCGGAGTTTGCCAGGATACGGCTTCGCGTCCCATCGGCCTGACTTCCCTGTCGCCAAGTCTCGCTTCGCTTACGGAGATTTCGCTCGACTGAATAAGCTTTGCTAGCGGTTTATCTCTATCGGGCTGGGAACGCTTGTCGCCTGATTTTTCAGCAACGGCTCTTGATCCGGCAGCGGTAATTCTTTGTTCCGTTCTAAATACTTTGCTCTTGGCGGGTGGTTCGAAGCGAGGCTGCTTAGATGCAATTTTTACAAAACGCGGTGAACCGGAAATTTCCTCGTCCGATTTGCTAATTGGTGATGTTCTGCTCAACAGATTTGTAAATACGGTTTTCTCTCCCGATTCCGGAATGCTTTCGGGAGCTCCCGGCAGAAGTCGTCCGCCGTCATTATCGCAGAATCGCTGACCTCCCTTCTCGTATTTAGTTTTACATTTTGGACAATAAAGCATGGATGATTTGGTTGCTAAGACTGACATCAGCTGTTAAACCTCTTTTTCAATATCGGTTTAGCAAACTAGTTCCCTTTTTGTGAAGTCTAGTCCGCTACCTGAGGAATACGTCCAATTCGTGCTGATTTTTAAGAAACACAATCTACGGCTATTTGACACGGGATCAAACGCTTCCCGCTTCGCCTAATTTGGTGGAAATCGATTTATTATCCGGATCCAGATCAGCGGCCTGCCTGTAAACCCGAATCGCATCTTCTTTTTTCTTTTGATCCATAAATGCATCCCCGACAACTTCAAATTCCTGAGCAAGGCGTTTTTTCTCATTGTCAGAAACAACCTTCAGGGCTCTTTTCAAAGTCTTTTCGGCTTTGTCGAGTTTTCCTGATCGCGAATACAGAGAACCTAAAAGTGCATACGAAACAAAGCTGTTTGGACTTACTTCGACACTTTTTACCAGCACGGTCTCAGCCTCGACGAAGTTCTTCCTTGTCGTTAGGGCACGGCCTAACAAAAACAATCCGGTCGGATTCTTCGGGTCCTCACGCAAAGCACGTCTCAAAAGCTGTTCTGATTCAAAATATTTTTGCTGAGACTGCATTACATCCGCGACAAGAATCATCGTCGGCACATCGTTGGACATTTTAACCGCCTGACGATAAGCCTCTGAAGATTCCCGCGTTTTTCCGTTCCGCCTCAATATCCTTCCCAAATGAGCATAAGCAAGCGCAAACTCCGGTTCCAATTCAATTGCTTTTCGGTAGGAATTCTGAGTTTGATTCGAAATGATTCCGCGAAGCTCTAAAGCAACACCGAGTTGGTCATAGGCTATTGCATTCTCAGGCGAAAGCGATATCGCCGTGCGAGCCATCTTTTCCGCCTCCGCATATCTTTCGCCCAAATTGGTTCCGGCGACTGGCTGAGTTAATACATAACTAATCGCCAAATATGGCGCCGAACTGTTTGGTTCGAGAGCAATGGCAATGCGATAGGAGTTTTCCGCTTCTTCCCAACGCTGTTGGTCACTATATAGATTTCCTAACCCATAAATCGCCCGTGAATCATCGGGGTCGATCTCCGCCGCTTTCTTGTACGATTTCTCTGCACGTACGTAATCTCTTTGATTTCGCGCTATATTCCCAGCTTGGATCGAGTTTTCAAATTTTTCGGAAAAACTATCCACGCGCGAAGACCCTCCGTAGACAATTACTCGGTTTGTACCTACTATATTTTCGGTCTTTCGCTTACTTGCCGTCAACGTTTTAGATTTTTCGTTTGAAGTCTCCGGTCCTTTCGAATTGCTGCCGGTCTTTACCGGCACCGAAGTCGAATTTTCTCGATCTGGCGAAGTTGTCGTTTCCCTTGGGGTCGTTTTTCTCCTCCCGGAGGTCGAGCGGCGAGCAGACGAAGTTTTCTTTGTCGGAGAAGATTTTTTCTTGGCCGGTGCTTTTTTCGCGGGCTTCTTCGAAGTTTTAAAAATACCGCTGCTGCTTCCAAGATCCTGAGCTGAAATACAGACCGCGCTCAAAAATAGAAAAAAAGTCAGCAACGCAATTTTGTGCACTCGCATACCGTTAATCATAAAACTCCAATTAATTAGCAGACCGTACGAGTCGAAAACCAAGAGACTTGTCTTTGACATCCGGCTTGATCAATCCGCGATACGTTGAAGTGATCGCTTCTTTACCAGTCGGTTTTTCGAAAAAGCTCCCACCTCTGACAACTTGCGCTTCGCTGGAAACCTCAACCTGACTTCCCGGATAAGCGCGGCCGCGAGTGGACGTCCATTCCCATACGTTTCCAATTAGATCCTGAACGCCCCATTTATTTGCGCCGCCCTTTCGTTCGCCAACATTGGAAACATCTGAAAGGCCGCCGATTAAGGCTCGCCCGGATTCAAAACTATCGCCCCACGGGTATAGCCGGTTCTCGCTTCCGCTACGAGCCGCGTATTCCCATTCTTCTTCGGTAGGTAAGCGATATTCAACCCCGTCGCGTTTCGACCGCCATTCCGCGAATTTTAGCGCATCCGCGAGAGATACAAAGTTTGCCGGTTGCATTTCTTTGCCCTTGATCGGTTTTCCGTTTACATAATGAGCAGGAACAGGATAATCCGTCTCTTTAACGAACTGATAATATTCCTGGTTTGTGACTTCTGTTTTATCCATCAAAAAACTTTTTACCTGAACATTATGTTCGGGGCGCTCTCGATCAAGTCCGTCGTTTCGTCCCATCGTAAATTCACCTGCTGGGATGGCGACAAGATCAAGTTTTGAAGTCGGTACCGTCACTGGCGTCTCCACAGTCGTCGTTCCCGTTGGAACTCCCGGCGAAGTGTTTGTCGCGTTCGTGGGCTCAAAGATGCCTGCCATATAAGCCCCGACTCCTCCTACAATAGTCAGTAAGAATAAGCCTGATATTCCAATTATTGCGAGCACGATCGGAGAAAAAAACCAGTTCGTTCGAGGTGGTTGTGAACCTGAATCGATCCCTCCGGTTTGGTGAAGCTGGTGAGCCGTATGCTGCATCTCATTCTGAGTGCCGTGCGTGATCGATATATTCTGAGGTGTTTCCGGCGCGATCGACCGATTAAAAGCTACCGTCTCATCAGTAGGTTTCGGAATTCCGCCTGCATCGACCGCAGCCTTTAATTCCGCAACTATCTGCTTTGGGCTTCCGTCGAAAAATACGCTATTTTGCCAGTCCTCAAAACCTTCGTGGTGAACCCGTAAATTATGATTACCGCTCTGAATCCCCTCAAGCATGAGCCACCCGTCGGTTTGAGTTGCCCCAACTGGAACATCGTTAACAAAAACTTCACAATTCGGCGGACTCGTGAGAACCTGCAATGTAGAAGCCGGTATTCCAGATTGTGTCGTTATGCTGGCGTGTTGCGATAAACCCAAAGCCGATCCGAGCTCTTCAACAAGCTTTTCAACGGTCTCAGTCCTGTCAGATCTATCTTTTTCAAGCGTCCGGCGAACCGCTTTCTCCACTGCAGGGGGAACCTGAACCCCAACCTCTTCAAATGTCGGAGGTTTATCAGTAAGGTGTTTTTTCATTATCGCCGGAATTGACGAACCCTTAAACGGAACATCTCCTGCGAGCATTTGAAAAAGCATCACTCCGATCGAGTAAATATCCGAACGCGCATCAAGTTCATCGTCAGACCATTGTTCCGGGGCCATATAATACGGCGATCCCATCAAACCTGTCGTCTGTGCCTGAATGAACGAACCTAGAAGTTCACCTGATTTTATCTTCGCAAGCCCAAAATCAAGAATTTTCACCGCCTCGGACATTTTTGGCTTATCTTTAAGAAGCATTATATTGAGCGGCTTCATATCGCGGTGAATGATTCCCTGGGCATGGGCAGCTCCGATACCTTTGCAAATTGCGGAAATGACCTCAAATGCCTGCTCCGGTACCAGACGTTTTTCTCGCGCGAGATAATCATGGAGATCCTCGCCTTCAACGAATTCCATTACCAGAAAAGGCATCGTTCCCTGCGCTACACCATAATCGGTAACATTTACTACGTTTTGGTGACGGATTGCGGCCGCGGCAAGGGCTTCTTGCCGAAACCGTTGAACCAGCTGAGGGTCGTTTCCTACCAGATCCGGGAGGATGATCTTGATCGCATGAAGGGTCTTCAAATAAGCGTGCCTGGCCCTATAAACAACGCCCATTCCGCCTTGCCCGACGCGCGTTTCCAAATGATATTTCCCTTCTAATACAGGCTCGCCGGCTATTGTGTGAAGCGTAGGCATCCCATCCTGAGGGCAGGTATTCACATCATCGGCATAACAGGCTTTACAATGTTGACACTCTTTCATTAATTTATGGACGTAACCAGAATCAAAACTTGCAGAGAATAAAATACGATTTGGAGTAGTTTCCAAAACCTACAGAAATAATACTATCAATTACCAATTCTAATTGCTTTTCGGCCTTCAATCAAGGTTTATTAAACTTTGCTTGTGGCGGCAAACTTTACGTATCAAATGTTGCTTTCGTCAGAAGCAAAACTAAATCCATCTTCGGTACTCTACGGAATCACACAAGGCGAACTTAAAAATATATTCAACAACATCATAGTTACCTAGAAATACTTAATTGGCTGTTAATTGGTTAATAATGCCGACAAACAGCTCCTACCGATTCGCAATCTGATGAATAGATTCGCCCAAGTCAACCGGTCGAAAAACTATTTAACTACAACATTTACAAGCCTTCCGGGAACAACGATTATTTTCACGATCTCTTTCCCGTCGGTATATTCCTTGATCTTATTATTTTGGAGTGCCAGTTGTTCCAGTTCGTCTTTTGACGCCGCAGATGAAGTCTTTGTTCTCGCCCTGACTTTACCGTTTACTTGTACGACAATTTCGATTTCATCTTCTTTTGCAACGTCTTCGTCAGCAATTGGAAAACGCGCGCCGGATTCCAAAATTCCGATGTCGCTTCCTGTTACAACTTCCCAGAGTTCTTCCGAAACATGCGGAGCATAAGGCGCAAGCATCAAAATCAAACTTTCGCACGCTTCGCGCACCGCAAAAACATCACTATCGGCAGCCGCATCGGGTTCAACCTTGAAATCGTGCATGGCGTTCGACAATTCCATAAGAGCCGCAACAGGAGTGTTAAACTGTCCGCTTTCGAAGTTTTCCGTAATCCGTGTGATCGTCTGATGCGTCTTTTGCCTCAATTTCTTTGCCGAATCAGAGTAACGAGCTGCCTCGGAAAAGTAACTAGACTGAGACTCGCCATCCCCCTTGCCATCTAACGATTTACAAATCACGTCTTTCCATTTATAAACGTATCGCCAGACCCTCTGGATAAATCTCACTGCACCATCTATTCCCGTTTCCTGCCAAACCAGCTCGTTTTCGACCGGTGCAGCAAACATTGAAAAAGTTCTCACTGCGTCCGCGCCGTAAATCGAGATCATATCGTTTGGGTCAACGCCGTTGAGCTTTGATTTACCCATTTTTTCCACTGCGACCCTCAAAGGTGAACCGTCTTCCGCCAGCTTCGCTCCCAAAACCTTTCCGCTTTCATCACGTTCGACCGTCACGTCATCCGGGAAAACATAGGTTTCTTTTTCCTTGCTGTAAAAAGATTCCGCAACAACCATTCCCTGTGTTAAAAGTCTTTTTGCGGGTTCAGTAAATTCGACAAGACCAAGTTCGTTAGAAACTTTTGTCCAAAAACGCGTGTACAGCAAATGCATCACGGCATGGTCGATTCCACCAATATATTGATCGACCGGCATCCAGTAATTTACAACGTCAGACGCGAAGGGCATGTCGGAATTATGGGGATCGCAATAACGAAAGTAGTACCATGAAGAATCCACGAACGTATCCATTGTATCGGTTTCGCGTTTTGCCGGTTCGCCGCATTTTGGACAGGTGGTGTTTACAAAATCATCTACCTTGGCGAGAGGAGATTCGCCAATTCCTGTAAATGGTGCAGAGTCTGGTAGTTCGACGGGCAATTCGTCCATCGCAACCGGAACGGCGCCGCACGTATCGCAGTAAACTATTGGAATCGGCGCCCCCCAAAAACGCTGACGCGAGATTCCCCAGTCGCGCAAGCGGTAAGTAGTTGCTCCTTCACCAATCCCATGTGTTTCAGCATGATGCGTCATTTCTTTGATCGCTTCTTTGCTTTTTTTCCCGTTCCAGTAATCCGAATGCACCAAGATGCCTTTTGCCGTAAACGCCTGCTCCAACCCCAAAGCCTGCATAGTGTTATGTTCGTGAACCAAGTGCGGCTCCGAAATAACCTGCCGAATAGGCAAACCAAACTTTTTAGCAAACTCAAAATCGCGCTCATCATGCGCCGGAACCGACATAACCGCGCCGGTTCCATAGCTCATCATCACATAATTACCTACCCAGATCGGCACTGGTTCGCCGCTAAATGGATTTATCGCATTTAGTCCCGTGTCTATACCGTCTTTTTCGATTTCTTCGTCGTAATCTTTGGGTTTTGCCTGTTGCCTCTTGATTTCGTCAATCTTTACTTTTACGTCAGCCGGCAAACGATCGATTTCTTCCTCGATCAAAGGGTGCTCGGGTGCTACAACAATCGCATTCGCTCCATAGATGGTATCGATTCTCGTCGTAAAAACTTTAACTTTGAACTCTGAACTCTGAACTCTGAACTCGACAAACGCTCCCTTGCTCTTATTTATCCAGTTTCGCTGCATCGTTAAGACGCGTTCCGCCCAACCATCTTCAATTTGAGACATATCCTGCAGAAGTTCTTCCGCATAATGTGTGATCCTAAAAAACCATTGTGGGCGCATCTGCTTTTCGACCTGCGACCCGCAACGCCAACAAACTCCTCCCGAAGCCTGTTCATTTGAAAGTGTCGTTTGGCACTGCGGACACCAGTTGACCTCCGAATCTTTTCGATAAGCCAATCCCATTTCCAACATTTTAAGGAAAAACCACTGATCAAACTTATAATATTCGGGACGATGGGCTGCGATTTCACGGGACCAATCGTAGCTAAACCCAAGGCTCTGAAGCTGCTCGCGCATATCGTCGATATTGTTTTCCGTCCATTCACGCGGATTTACACCCTGTTTTATCGCCGCTTGCTCGGCAGGCTGACCAAAAGAATCCCAGCCGATCGGGTGCAGCACGTTGAAGCCTTGAAGCCGTTTGTACCAACTCAGAACATCGCCAATCGAATAATTGCGAACGTGACCCATGTGGAGTTTGCCCGAAGGATACGGCAGCATTTCGAGGCAGTAGAATTTCTCCTTTTGATCGTCGATCTTTGCCTCAAAGGCGGAACGCGTCGCCCAACGTGTTTGCCACTTTCTTTCTATTTTCTGCGCGAAATATTTTTCGTCCATAGTCTTAGAGTAAAGCTTTAAGATTAACAAAAAGCTAAGTTTAGCGGATAAACAGATTTGTATCTACCCGGCGAAATAAGTATTAAATTGTGAATGAATTGCGCTGGAAATTTGCCACGTCGTCAAGAAACCCGACGAGTGGCTATGTAAGGAGGAGTTTGTTTTTGCTAAACTGCATGGAGAGAATATACGGTAACTATGTCGGACTTGTCCAGTAAATTTTCCCCAAAGCTATTTTTTTGCGGTAGCATTTTGATTATGTTGGCTGCGAATGTGTTTGCTCAAACGCCCGAGCAGATAAAGTTTTACGCCGAAAGAATCGAGTTTGGGGAAATTGAAGTAAAAAGAAACGCTCTTTTCGAACTACGGAATTTTGAAACCGAATTGGCTTCCCGTGTGGCGGTTCCCGCGCTCAGGGACACATCGGAAATCGTTCGTGCGACTGCGACTCACTCGGTAGTTTTCCTCCCAATAGATGAAGCCGCTCAAGTGCTCTTGCCGCTCCTCAGCGAGGAATCACCATACATCAGACGCGAGACGGCATACGCGCTCGGAAAAGTTCGAAACCCAAAAACTGCAGATGAGCTGATCGGACTACTCAAGAACGATAAAGATCAGGAAGTTCGTGTCGCATGCGCAGTTGCGCTCGGAAATATTGGAGATCCTTCCGCGGTGGATGCTCTGAGGGCGATATTTGATCGAAAACTGAAATCGGACGAAATATTCCTTCGCCGTGCTGCGGCACATTCGATCGGAAAAATCGCGCAAATCATACAGAATCAGGAGCCGACACGCACTACTCCGGAAAGTTTCCTCCCCGACAAATACAAAAAGGTAAGGCGACCAAAATATCGCAGACTTCTCGAAACTTTTCCTGTTTTCGGCGAGGCAAATGCATCACTTTTAAAAACCCTCCAAAATCGAAAAGAGGCAGATGATGTAAAACGGGAAGCCGCTTTTGCGCTTGGTGAAATCGGTGAGGCAACTTCGATTGAAATCCTGAAATCGAACTTGCGTTCAAAAGACTATTATTTAGTGGAAATATGTGAAGAAGCCTTACAAAAGGTCTATGCAAGTGTAAATTTTGCTAATTCAGACACACCGCCGATGAATAAAACGGAAAACAATTGATTTTCATTTCGCGCGACTCTTTGCTTTAATTGAACAATGCGCCCAAAACATCAAATCGAAAATTTTGAACCCGATTTTGCAAGTCTCTTCAAAGAAACCAGACAATACACTGAAACACTTTGCGAGCCACTCGAATTGGAGGATTACGTATTACAGCCAATCGAAGACGTATCTCCCGCGAAATGGAATATTGCTCACACGACCTGGTTTTTTGAGGAAATGATCCTTAAAAATTTCTCTCCTAATTATCAAGAATTCGATCCAAAATTCGGCTATCTTTTTAACAGTTATTACAACACGATCGGCGAACGCACGCTCAGAGACAAGCGTGGAGATCTTTCACGACCGACCGTAAAAGAAGTCTTTGCCTATCGCGAGTATGTCGATTCGCAAATGCTAATACTGCTTAAAGGTGAATTATCATCGGATCTTCAAGATTTAGTTGTTTTGGGTCTAAACCACGAACAACAGCACCAGGAGCTTTTCCTTACGGATCTAAAATTTACGCTAAGCACCAACCCACTTTTCCCGGTTTACCGTCAGGATTTTGCCCTGGTGGAAAAAGGTGAAAGCAAAAGCAACGATTTTGTAGAGATCGAGGGCGGAATAAAAGAAATAGGTTTTGATGGAAACGGATTTTGTTTTGACAACGAGCTTTCGAAGCACAAGGTATATTTGGAGGACTATCAGATTCAAAGTCACTTGGTAACGAATACGGAATTCACTGAATTTATTGCTGATGGCGGTTATACAAATCATTCGCTATGGCACGCAGAAGGATGGGATTGGGTAAACAGCAACACAGTGGATTCGCCACTTTACTGGAATAAATTTGACGGTGTTTGGAATCAATTTACCCTGGCCGGAATGCGGGAAATCAAAGGCGAAAACCCCGTTTGCCATATTTCCTTCTATGAAGCGGCAGCGTTTGCGGAATGGAAAGGTTTGCGCCTTCCGACGGAATTTGAATGGGAAAGCGCCTGCGATAACTTTGAATGGGGTTTGCGTTGGGAATGGACGAATTCGGCTTATCTTCCTTATCCTAAATTTGTAACGGCCGAAGGTGCAGTTGGGGAATACAATGGAAAATTCATGATAAATCAGATGGTTTTGCGCGGAGCATCCGTTGCGACACCGCGCAATCACAGCCGCAAAACGTATCGTAATTTTTTCCATCCACATCTCCGTTGGCAGTTTACCGGATTGCGTCTCGCGAAATAAAAGGACCCACTAATGTTGAATTCATCCAAGCAAAAACAAGATACGTTTGCGGAAGATATTCTTGAAGGACTCTCGGACACTCCAAAACATCTTTCGTCAAAATATTTTTACGACGACGAAGGTTCGAGACTTTTTCAGGAAATTATGAAATTACCTGAATATTATTTGACGTGGAGTGAAACCGAGATCTTTCGAATACAAACAGAGGAAATCTACGATTCGTTTGACGCTAGGGGGGGCGAATTCGACCTCATAGAACTCGGAGCAGGCGATGGGACAAAAACTTCGCTTTTGGTCGATTATTTTTTGAAACAAAAAACGAAGTTCCGTTATATACCGATCGATATTTCTTCGGAAGCGTTAAACTTCTTGACGGAAAAATTTAATAAAGAATTTCCCGATCTCGACATTCAAGTCGTGCGTGGCGATTACTTTAAGACTCTCGAAGCATTTAAACAATCCTCAGACCGAAGAAAAATCATACTGTTTTTGGGATCAAATATAGGTAACTTCCGGGAGCAGCAGGCTGTCGAATTTTTTAAGCATTTGGGCGAAGTAATGAATAAGGATGATTTGATCTTCATTGGTTTTGATCTCCATAAAAACCCCAAAACCATTCTAAATGCATATTCAGATTCGCAGGATGTTACCGCGAAATTCAACCTCAATTTACTCAAACGAATAAATCGCGAACTCGGTGCCAACTTCAACACTGAAGAATTTTCACATTATGCAAGCTATCATCCGACCGAATGCGCAGCACGTTCTTATTTGATCTCTCAAAAAGAGCAAACCGTTTTCATCAAATCGTTTGACAAAGAGTTTCATTTCAAAAAATGGGAACCGATCTATATGGAAGTCTCGCAAAAATATAACCTTGAAATGATCGAGAAATTAGCGGATAAGAGCGGTTTCCGCATTTTAAAAAACTTCTTCGATGAGAATCAGTTTTACACTAATTCACTTTGGACACCGTCCCAATAATCCGGTTTGAACATAAACATCCTGAAATTCGATTCTCTCGAATCCACCAATATCGAAGCAATAGAGCAAGCAAAACGGGGGGCGGGTGAAGGACTATGTATTGTTGCCGATCAACAATCTTCGGGACGCGGACGCTCAGGGCGCGCATGGGTTTCGGAAAAAGCAGCAGGATTATATTTTAGTATTGTTTTGCGTCCTAAGATCGAAAGCGAATTTTTGCCTCTTATCACTTTGATGGCCGCAGTTGCGGTCTACGACCTTTTGGAAAATCTATATTTAATAAAGCCCGATATTAAATGGCCAAACGACGTTTTAGTGAACGAGGAAAAAATTTGCGGCATTCTCGCCGAAACCGTCGAAACGAATAAGGGGCGTGCGGTTGTCGTTGGGATCGGGATCAATCTAGATTCTTCAAAACTTCCCGTAGATATCACGCTCACGGCAACTTCGATCAAAAGCGAAACCGGGCAAATCCCCGAAAGGAACGAACTTCTGACGGCGCTTACGAAATATTTTGACTATTTCTACAATATCCTTGAGGGCGTGGGCGGTGCAAAAAGTATTTGCGAACATTGGACGACTCGTTCGACTTATAGCGAAAACAAGAGCGTGAAGGTATCTTTGGAGAATGAAATTCTTTACGGCATCACGAAAGGACTCGAGCCAAATGGAGGATTGCGAATTCTTACCGAACAAGGAAATTTGAAGGTGATTCACGCGGGCGACATCGAAAGAATTCGGCCAACTAGTGATAATACGGCGTAGATATGAGAGAATAACAGTTGAATGTTTGCCAGATTATTTTCGCAAACATTCTTTGGTTTTATATTAGGTATAAATTATGAATTCTGATTTTGAAGATTTTGACAACGATCTCGAAAACCTAAACGATGAGCTATCGGATTTTGGAGACGAATTCGAACCGCTTGGATTTGAAGGTAATGAACTTGATATTGAGATCAGACAGATTGAGTTTAGCGAAGTGAATATGCGAACTGCTTTGCTATCCAAAAACAATATGTATGCCCTGCTCTGTCTAAAAACCGCGAATGAAGGCGGTGCAATTTGCCGCGTTGATCCACGCGAAGGAAATCCGGCAGTTCAATTATACGATGACCCGGAAAAAGCGGTTGATTGGTTTACGAAAAGTCTCGCTACCAGCAAGAAAAATGGTTGGCGGATCGTTTATGACGGACTTCCTTTAGAAGGATAGTGAAAGTGTAAATCGACAAAAACACATAAGTGGGAAAGTTTTTTGATTAATATCGATTAGCTTTTCCACTTTTCCTTTTCAATCTTGCTTTTAATGCTTCTGGCAATCGACATTGGGAATTCTTCGACGAAATTCGGTTTATTCGAAGACGCACGCTTAACGGCGAAGTTTGCTATAAAGACCGACCGAGGTCTTAATGCGGACAATATCTTCTCTTTAGCGGGCGGAAAATTACCGGATCGACTAAGTGGAATAATAATATCATCGGTGGTTAAAGAGGTTGTAGATTGCTTTAAGGATTTCAGTGAAAGATATTTTGGGCAACCGCCGATTTTTATCGACGCCACCTTTGATTTCGGTTTTTCGATCCAATACGCGCCCCCTGAAAGTTGTGGTGTTGACAGACTTGTATGCGCATACGCAGCGGTTCAACGATATCGGGCACCGATAATCGTTTGTGATTTTGGAACCGCAACAACAATCGATTTTGTAGGCAAAACAGGCGATTATCTGGGTGGAATAATTACACCCGGACCAAATACACTGGGCTCAGCACTCTTTGAGAAAACTTCAAACCTTCCCGAAGTAGAATTTGAAAGGCCGGAAAAGGTCATCGGAGATTCAACACTCTCTTCTATTCAATCGGGAATTTACTTCGGATATATCGGTTTGGTCGATGGGATTATTGAAAGGATGCGAAAGGAAACAGAATCCGAGCCGAAGATTATTGCCACGGGTGGGTTTGCGCAAGTGATTGCGCAGGAATCGCGATATGTAGAAACCGTTGACGAGAATTTATTGCTAAATGGTTTAAGTATGCTTTATGAAAATCGGGAATCGAAAAAATAAGTTTGTAACGCGGTTGTCCTTTATTCTTTCCTATCTCCACATCACACAGAATTCCGATTCCCAATTAATTGAACGATTTCTGCAATAAGTTTTGCTCTAAATCCGTGCCGTTTCTAATCATTCCAAAGTCTCACTCTTATTTCTAAAACCTCTTGAGACTATGTAAATTATGGCGCCAATTGCAATAGCAATTGCGATTTGCTGAATATCGATCAGTTTTACGCTAAGCATCAACCACCCAAGCAAAACCAGTGAAAGTGCCGCCGCGAGAATTCCGAGGGGGGCAAGAAAACCGGCTTCCGGAGCATCTTTGCGGTAGCGGAATATCGGAAGTGCAATACACGTCATTCCATAAACGATAATTCTTGTAACCGTGCTGATCGTCAAAGCGGCAAGGAAATTACTATAAACAGTAAAAACAAAAATGCAGGCGGACGTTAAAATAATTGCGAAATGCGGAGTCTTAAATCTGTCGCTGACGGCTGCTAAAACCTGTGGGATATCTTTATGTTCCGCCATTGCAAAAAGAAGTCGGGTCGTCGCAAGCAAACCAACGTTTAAGTTTCCGAGAATTGAGATCAACGCCCCGATGACAATAAAACTCGCGCCCCACGTTCCGACAAACGTTTCCGCTGCATCCGCGAGCGGGCGTTCTGAAGATGCTAATTCGGGAAGTGTCCCGATTGATACCAGCTGGATCAGGATGTAAAAAGCAACGATGATTCCAATGGCAGTCATCAGCGCAAACGGTGCATTTTTTTCGGGGTCTTTCATTTCACCCGCCGGAATCACTGCCGATTCAAACCCAACAAAAGCATAGATCAAAACCAAAATAGCGTTTGCAAAGACATCCATTGTCGGCGAAACATTAAAATCGAAATTTCCCGGCTGGATAAAAAACATCCCTACGACTACGAAGAGAAACAGAGGCGTTAGCTTCCCGATCGTTAACACGTTTGTGATCCGGGTAGATTCTCTTACACCAACAATATTTATAAACATCAAACCAAAAACGACGAGCGCAATGAGAAAAATACGCATCGCTCCTATCGAAAGCGGTTCATAAAAAAACCCCAAATAAGAGATAAGCAAATTACAGTTTGCGGCAAACGCAGTAAATCTCGTGATCCAAAAAAGCCAGCCAACTTCAAAACCGACAAAAGAGCCATACGCTTCCTTTGTGTATAGATACGCTCCGCCGGTCGCACGAAAACGACTAGAAACTTCAGCAAAACATAAAACTACAAAGGCTATAATGATCGAACAAACGATGAAGGCGATCAAACTGTAGCTTCCAATCAGCTTCGCAACTTTCGACGGTAAACCGAAGATCCCGGCACCGATGACGGTGTTGATTACGATTGCAATAAGATCCCAACGGCTGATTCCGCGAACTAATTTCTCGTTACCCATTTATGTGTTTTCCCAAAGGCTTTTTAGTGGAATGTTTTTCGTTTATACTCTTTTCTATTCCATCCGTAAAGAGTTTTAAAGAGGGGTCTGTTACATGAGTAAAGTAATTCGGCTATTCAAAATAGTAGTTGTATGTACGGTTTTGAGTTTGAATCTGGCAGCTCAGACAGACCGGGCGCGTCAAGTAAAAACGTTCGCCGGAACGAATAACTTGCTTAAAATGGAGCACTCTGAAAAACACCAAACACTTCTCGATAGCGCCGTAAGAAAAACAATAGACGCTTTGAGTTTAAAGGGTGTAAAAGCCGAAAATGTTGCGGCGACCCTAATTGACCTCCGGGATGCTACTACTCCAAAAACCGCGAGTTTTCGTGGTAACGAAAAGATTTATCCGGCGAGCGTGGTGAAAATGTTTTACATGGCTGCACTTCATCGCCAGCTCGAAGATGGAAAATTAAGAATGTCCCCGGAATTAGAACGCGGGCTTAAGGATATGATCACGGTTTCGTCGAATGATGCGACCGGTTATATTTTGGACGTATTGACAGGCACGTCGAGCGGGGCCGAGCGCAATCCCAAAGAATTTAAGCAATGGGGAGAAAAAAGAAATTCCATAAATCGATATTTCCGTTCGCTTGGTTATGCAAACATAAATGTAAATCAGAAAACTTTTTGTGAGGATGCCTATGGTGTAGAGCAGCAATTTCGCGGCGAGAATGGCGAAAATCGAAATATGCTGACAACCGACGCAACTGCCCGTTTGCTTGCCGAAATCGCGACCGGAAAATCTGTAACTATCGAGCGCAGCAAACAAATGATGTACTTGATGGAACGTGACTGGGAAAAACCGACGAACAATCCGGACGAAAAGGAATTTGTTTCTGATGCTCTAAAACCCGGAATGAAACTTTGGTCGAAAGAAGGATGGACGTCGAAGACGCGTCACGATGCGGCTTATATTGAGACGCCTGACGGTTTGAAATTCGTGCTGGTTGTTTACACCGAAAATTTCGCAACCGAACGGGATATAATTCCCGGAATCGCTGAAAAAGTAATTAAAGGCTTAGGAGAATTTAAATAATGAAAATTAGGATTTCGACAATTTTTGCTTTGGTTTTTTCGCTTTGTATTTGTCTTCCGGCATTTGGACAAAAATATGAAAAACCGCCAAAGGAAATAATGGATGTGCTCAACGCCCCCGATATTCCGATCACCTCGTTGAGTCCTGCAAAAGATAAAATTGCACTTTTGCAGCCGCTTCGTTATCCTCCGATCGCTGATCTTTCGGAACCGATGCTGAGACTCGCGGGATTGCGTATTAATCCAAAGACGAATTCAAATCACCGTCAGAACTATTACGTTGGGTTAACCCTAAAAAACATAGCAGATGGAAAAGAAACTCCCGTAAAAATCCCCACCGGAGCGAAAATTATTTCGCCGAATTGGAGTGCCGATGGGAAGCATCTTGCTTTTGGGAATATAGCACCGGATGGAATCGAGCTTTGGATCGTAGAGACTTCGACGGGAAAAGCTTCCATCATAAAAGGCGTACAAGTTAATAACGCATTCGGAAAATTCGATTGGATGCCTGACCAAAAAAGCTTGTTAGTTACCCTGGTTCCGAAGAATCGAGGCACTGCTCCGTCTACGAGTTACGTTCCGGTTTCTCCAAGTATTCAAGAAACCTCAGGCAGACGCGCGGCGGTCAGAACGTTTCAAGACATGCTGTCCTCGCCAAATGATGAAAAACTATTTGATTATTACACTACGTCACAGCTCGCAATCGTCGGGGTTGACGGGAAAATCAAGGAAATCGGAAAACCCGCAATTTTCGACGACGTCGAAGTATCACCCGATGGAAAATATTTGTTGGTTGAGCGTATAAGACGACCGTACTCATACCTTTTCCCCACGTCATATTTCCCGAAGGATGTTGAAGTTTGGGATACGAATGCTGCCCTGGTTTACAAGGTTGCTGATATTCCACTCCAAGATAGCCTGCCCGTAGGCGGTGTCCCGTTGGGGCCGAGAGCTTATGATTGGATTCCAAGTGAACCTTCAACACTTATGTGGGCGGAAGCGCTCGATGGAGGCGATCCCAAGAATAAAATCACCCCGCGAGATAAGCTGATGGTATATCAGGTTCCGACGAAAATGGCACCAAGGCCGGTATTATATATCGAACAACGGTACGCAGGAAGACAATTTGGGGAAACAGACGGGATGATGTGGTTTTATGATTACGACCGCGACAAGCAGCATCGGCGGATCTATATGACCGATTACCGAGATGCTTCCAATGTGAAAATGATATCCGATTTAAACATTAACGACGGCTATAGAGACATGGGTTCACCCGTTATGAAACCCTTGGCGAACGGAAAATATGTAATTTCCCAATCAGGCAATTCAGTTTACTTATCTGGGCGCGGTGCAACTCCTGAAGGCGATCGACCGTTTTTGAATCGCTACGATCTGGCATCAGGCGAGACACGGCAATTGTTTAGATCGAGTATAGATTCGTATTCCACGTTTACTGGCTTTACCTCAGAGGGTTCCGACCGAAGGATAATTTACCGAAAGGAAAGTGCTAGTGAACCGCCAAATCTTTTTATCGCAGAAGGCCAAGTCGCTTGTCTCGAAGATCCCCGATGCGACAAACCGACAATAACGGGTGATACAAAGCTCACCAACTTCAAAGACCCCGCTCCCCAGCTTCGCGGTATTACGAAGAAGCTTATTAAGTACAAACGCGCGGATGGGGTCGATCTTTCGATGACGCTTTATTTACCACCGGGCTACAAAGAAGGCACTCGTTTACCCACCCTTCTTTGGGCGTATCCGCAGGAATTTACAAACGCCGATGTCGCCGGGCAGGTTTCCGGTTCGACAAACCGCTTTACGCAGATCGGAGGAATATCGCATCTGTTTTTGCTGCTTAACGGCTATGCGATTCTAAATGATGCGACCGTTCCGATCGTCGGCGATCCGCTGACCGTAAATGATACGTTCATTTCCCAACTAGTTTCCGGAGCAAAAGCTGCGATCGACAAGGGCGCTGAAATGGGCGTAATCGATCCCGATAGAGTTGCGGTTGGTGGACATTCTTATGGTGCTTTTATGACCGCGCATCTTCTCGCAGGTTCGGATCTTTTCCGCGCTGGAATCGCCCGAAGCGGGGCCTACAATCGCACGTTGACGCCATTTGGTTTTCAGTCTGAAAGGCGTTCTTATTGGGAGGCTCCAGAAATTTATTACAAACTTTCGCCATTTTCTTATGCCGATAAGATCAAAGAGCCGATGCTTATGATCCATGGCGAAGCAGACAATAATTCGGGAACGTTTCCGATCCAATCAGAACGTATGTTTGCCGCGATTCAGGGTAATGGAGGTACCGCAAGACTCGTGATGCTTCCGCATGAATCCCACGGATATTCGGCACGTGAATCAGTCGAACACGTCCTTTGGGAGCAATTGACCTGGATGGACAAATATGTAAAAACACCGAAAACGCAGACAAAACCGCAAGTAGCCAATTAACATTAAGGAATGGCGTTAGCGTCTTTCGTAGCGGGAGTAAGCAAATACGCTTACCCCCACCTATATGGTAGAGCCAAAAAAAACTTCGACCATTTTGGAATCCGACCCGTCTTAATAAACAAGTCAGCCGGTTGATCTAAAAAATAAATAAAATTCGGAGGAAATTATGAAAAAACATCTAGGAATTTTCATTGCGTCGGTCTGTCTACTTTTTGGATTATCTGTTGTCACATCGGCTCAAACAAATAAGGGTTACGTTGCTAAACGCTTCAAAATCCAACAGAAGCGAATCTTTAAGGGCGTTCAAAATGGAAGTGTAACGGGTAAGGAGTACAAGAAGCTCCAAAAACAACAAATCAAAACTAAAAAGGTTGTAAAAAAGGTAAGATCTGATGGCGAGGTAACAAACAAAGAAAAGGCACGGGTCCATCACCGTTTCAATAAAAACAGCAGAAGCATTTTCCGCGCAAAACACAATAAACGAAGTCCGAAGCCATAATTGCATCAGCAACCTACTCTCCCCGAGTACGTATCGCAGAGTTTAATTAGTTTGAACGGGCTAAGAGCCCGTTCAACTCTTGATCCCAGCTTCACATTTCAACTCGCCAACTGCGGAAAACGTGGTAAAATTGCCCTTGAATTTATCTTCAATTAGATTCATAAACCTATGAAAAAAATAATCATTTCGTTATCCGTTCTTTTCTTTTTTTCCATCTCAGTTTTTACCCAAACAATGCCGAAAGGTGCGGATCCGGCAATTTGGCAAAAGGCACTGAGTCTTCACAAAAAAGCCATCATTTTCGATGGGCACAATGACATTCCGACGCCAATGTACGACGATGATTTTGATCTCGCAACGAATTCGATTGGGAAATTTCACATTGAAGGAACGCCTTACCACACCGATCTTGCTCGGTTTAAGAAGAGCGGGATCACCGGCGAATTTTTCTCGATATATGTCGATAAAGAATTCGTAAAAACGGGCGGCTCGGCTCGGCGCGCATTGAATTTAATTGACACGGTTTATCGAGAGGTCGAAAGACATCCAAATCAATTGATGCTGTGCACATCTTCGGCGGACGTCTACCGTGCAAAAAGAGCAGGGAAAGTGTGTGCCTATATGGGAATTGAAGGCGGACACGCAATCGAAGATTCGCTATTTGCGCTCAGAGATTTCTATCGGCTCGGCGTTCGGTATATGACGCTGACGCACAACAATACCAACAACTGGGCGGACGGCTGCTGTGATAATAGGGACGGAAAACCTTTCAAACCGCATGGGGGGTTAAATGATTTCGGAAAAGCCGTCGTAAAAGAAATGAACAGGCTCGGAATGCTTGTCGATATTTCTCACGTTTCTGATGATACGATGCGCGACGTTTTCGAAGTTTCTACGGCTCCCGTTATGTATTCGCATTCATCGGCACGAAAATTTTCCGACCACCCGCGCGACGTTCCGGACGACATCCTAAAAATACTTGCAAAAAACGGCGGCGTGATAATGATAAATTTCTATCCGGCATTCTTAGACCAAAGGTACTTGGACGAAGACCGGGCGCGCGATAAAAAACTGGCCGAACAGCGAAAAGCGTTGAAGGAAAAATATAAGGACGACGAAGCCGGTTACAATGTTGCGCACCGAGAACTCAATGATAAGAATCCGATTTATCTTCCGCCTTATACACGAATCGTTGACCATATTGATCACGTTCGCGACGTCGCGGGAATTGACTATATCGGAATTGGTTCGGATTACGACGGCCTTCCATCGCTTCCCGAAGGAATGAACGGTGCAGAAGATCTGGTATTGGTTACATACGAGATGCTTCGCAGAGGTTATTCGGAAAAAGATATCCGAAAAGTATTGGGTGAAAATTTTATGCGTGTTTTCAAGAAAGCGGAAGATGTCGCAAAAATTAATTCACGAAAGATCAGCGCTGAAGGGAGTTTGGTGAAAATAAAATAAGCTGATTGCTTGAAAAAAGGCGGCTAATATTATGCAAATCAAATTATTTTGGCTCATTTTTATTATGCTCAGCATACTTGCCAGTTTCCTTTTGCCCTTTCTGTGGTCAACTCTTGCTTCGATTCCTATTTTTATATTGAGCTGGTGGATTGTTTATCGAAGTGAATGGTTTGGATAGGATCGACCATCTGCGAATTTCACAGGAAAATTTCTTTGTGCACCGCGGCATTTTCGCTCGTTTGTCATTTGACGAAATAGGGCGATTTTTTTTTCGCCCTGGAGATCTAAACTAAATGAAAAACATTTGCCCGCTATCTAGTTAAGTTCTAGCATGGACTTCACATATTTCGCCGCGGGCGATCCAAAAGAAAGCATCTTGTCATGCATTTCCTTTGGGTCTTTATTGCCATTCTTGCTTACATATGCGTTTGCGAGATCTTGCAACTCCACGCTTCCAATATAGTAGGTCGATAGTTGGGTTGAGCTAAGATTCGCACGTTTCCATTTTCCTGTCGCTTCGCCTTCTTCCTGAAAACCTTCTTTCATCATAAAATCGATGGCCTCTTTCTCGGTCATGCCGGCCGTGTGAATCTTTTGGTCGATGATCGCATTGATAATAACGCGGAGCTTCATTTTGAGTTGCTGCATTTCAACCTCGGGGCCGCCATAACCATTTGTCGCCATTAATTGTTCAGAATATACCGCCCAACCTTCCGTGAATGTTCCGCTCGAATAAATTGCGCGAATTTTCGTCGGAGCTTTAAATTTATTCGAATGCATTATTTGCAGATAGTGTCCCGGCATTGCCTCATGTACGGTTAAATCCTGAACCATATAATCATTATATTCTTTGTAGAAAGATTCGCGGCGCTTCTCATCCCAATCCTTTGGGGTCGGCGAGATCGCATAAAATGTTTCATTCTTTTCTTCAAGTGGTCCTGCAGAATCGAAATAGGCCACCGCCGTTCCGCGGGCAAATTCCGGCATTTCGATTACCTCAAGAGGCTCCTCAGGAATCGTAACCAAATTTTTCTCGCGCACAAAGTCAGTCGTTTTCACAACATCCTCCTGAGCAAGTTTAACTATCGTCTCATTATCGGGCCGCGTTTCAGCCAGCTTGTCCAACACGACTTTGCAGACGAATTGACTATTTCCGAGTTTTTTGACATCCATATCCGCCGGAAAATATTTCTTGTAAAGCGGAAGCGCGATCTTATACATTCGATCCTGCGTCGCTGAAAGATCCTTTTCCGCACGTTGCAAAATCTCCTCTTTTGACAAATCTGAATCAAGCGAAAAGCGCAGCTTTTTGCGATACTTTTCATCCCCGAGTCGAAAATCGCCCTGCGAACGCGGTAACAGATCTTCCTTTAGCCATTTACCATATTCCTCGAGTGCCGCGACTGCTTCCTTTTGGACTGGTTCAAATTCCTCCGTCAATTTGGCTTCATCGACAAATTTCTGGAGGTCTCCGTTTATTAGGCTAATTACTCCCGTATTCTGATCGATCGCGGTCTCGGTATAAATCTTGGGCGCATTCTTGAGGTTCTTTTTCGCGGCCTCGAGTATGTCCGGAATATGCTCGAGACGGGCTTTTGCGTTCGGGAGTCGCTCTCCAAGAGGTGCGAAATCCCGCGAGATCAAGCTATAAATCGCACCGCCGGGATTATAGGTCAGCGGGTTCCATTCATATTCCTTAAGCGTTTCAGCCTCAAAAATTGCCGATTCGATATTGTGTTTCATTATCCGGTAATCGATATTGTTGACCTTGCCAAGTTTATCGGCGGGAATTTTCTCAAGTTCTGCGAGGTATCGTTTATAAAACGCGATCGCTTTCCTCACACTTTCAACGCTGTAATCATTGAGTTTCGCGTCAAATTCATGTTCGCCCAAAACGGTTGCCCATTCGGGCTTCATTTCGAGCAGTTCGTCTATAAAACTATTTGCGATGCCTTCAAACATCTTGTCGGTTTCTTCGGTCGTGACCTTGGCTTCCTCTGTTGCCTTCTTTGTTGCTTCTTTAGTTCGCTCCGATGAAGTGCAGGCCGCGGCAAACATCAGTAACGACCCGCCCAATATAGCCATAAATTTCACAAACATAACGCATCCTCAAAACTCTTTATTTAGACTTATTATGAATCGAATTTTTATTTAAGTCTATTCGATGAAGATTGCAGGCTTTAATACCTTTATGGCGTTAAAAGGTTGTTGCATTCGACTAAGAGCCGTTTGCGAGTAGTGCCATACCGATATATTCTATTTTCAAAACCACATGAAAATTTAGGAGCACAATATGAATTTTAAGCGTCGTTCGTCTCTATGCGCGGGTCTAATAGGAATCGCAGTTTTTTGCATGAATTCGAGTATTTTTGGGCAAAACATGGAAAGTAAAAACACAATCGAGATCGAAGAAATGACGGTAACGGAAATGCAGGATGCTATGAAATCGGGCAAGGTTTCCTCTCGGCAGCTCGTTGAAAAGTATCTTGAAAGAATAAGGCAAATTGATCCGAAACTAAATTCGATCATCGAGCTAAACCCAGATGCACTTTCGATTGCCGATAAGATGGACAAAGAAAGAAAAAGTGGTAAAGTGCGCTCGATGATGCACGGGATTCCGCTCGTTATAAAGGACAATATTGATACTGCCGACAAAATGAAAACAACTGCGGGCAGCCTAGCGCTGGTCGATGCGCCGACACCAAAACGGGACGCATTTGTCGTTAAACAGATGCGTGAGGCCGGCGCGGTTTTGATAGGTAAAACGAACTTAAGCGAATGGGCGAATTTTCGATCGGAAAATTCTTCGAGTGGTTGGTCCGGACGCGGCGGACAAACGCGAAATCCATACATTCTTGACCGAAGTCCATGTGGGTCTTCATCGGGCTCGGGTGTCGCTGTAGCAGCAAATCTAACTGCGGTTGCGGTAGGAACCGAAACGGATGGTTCGGTCGTTTGTCCGGCTTCGATCAATGGAATCGTCGGCATTAAACCTACGCTCGGCTTAGTTTCAAGGAGCGGAATTATACCAATTGCGCACTCTCAAGACACCGCCGGACCCATGGCCCGAACAGTAACAGACGCAGTAATTTTATTAAACGCGATGGTTGGAGCAGACAGTAAAGATTCAATAACGTCTCGGGCCAAAAGCGAAAAGGATTACACAAAATTTTTAGACAAAAACGGCTTGAAAGGAGTGCGCATAGGCGTCGTTCGCCAGTATTTTGGAAAAAATCCGGGTCTTGATAGTTTGATGGAAGAAAATATCAAACTACTCAAGAAGAATGGAGCGGTAGTTATCGATGTCAATTTCCCTGATTTTCGTGGATATGGTGATGATGAATTTGAAGTCTTGCTATATGAATTCAAGGCTGATCTAAACGAATATCTAAAGGATCGAGGCGGAAAGTATAAATCGCTGGCGGATTTGATAGAGTTTAATAACGACAATGCGGCCAAAGAAATGCCTTATTTCAAACAAGAAATTTTTGAGAAAGCTCAAGAAAAGAAGGATTTGGATGATCGGGTTTATAAACTCGCGTTGCTCCAAAGCAAAGTCTTAACCCAGGAAAAGGGCATTGACATGGTGATGGACAAAGACAAACTTGACGTGCTGCTTGCACCGTCAAATTCCCAGTCGTGGCTGATCGATCTGATCTTGGGCGATAGCCCGACAAATTACGTTGGAAGTTCGAGTCTTGCGGCGGTTTCGGGTTACCCAAACATCACGGTTCCATCCGGCTTCTTAAACGAAATGCCGATCGGAATGTCATTTTTTGGACGAGCGTTTTCGGAACCAACTTTGATCAAAATAGCCTATTCTTGGGAGCAGGCGACGAAGTCTCGGAGAAAACCGAAATATTTGGAAACATATAAATAGGAATTTTAACGCGGAGAACGCGGAGTTCGCGGAGATTTTTTATTTCAGGCGCAATTGAACTTTCAAAACAAGCTAAATATTCAGTACAAAAGTAATCTCTAAACCTCTGCGTTCCCGGCGATCTCTGCGTTAAGATTTTTACGCAAAAACCCCTTCGCCCAAAAAATTCGCACGTAAATACTTGATCGTATCGTGCAATGTTTCTTGCGGATCACGTGGTTCAAAACCCAATTCTTCCCGTGCTTTTGACGAGCTAAAATACCAAAACAATTCGGCTTGCTCGACTTCCTTTGCTTCAAACGGTGGGGTTTTATTCCAATTCTTAAAAAACGAATCAATCATATTAGCTGCAGGGACGCTTAAAGCCTTCGGCACTCTAAGCATAGGAGCTGAAACACCCGACAACCTTTCAAGTCTGCCAAAAAACTCTGCAAACTTCATATTTTCAGCGCCGATCAAGTATTTTTCCTGATGTCTTCCCTTGTCAAGGGCGTTGATGAATGCCGTCGCCGCATCTCTTGCGTCAACAAAATTCAAACCTCCCGAAGGTGTAAAAGGAATCTTGCGTGCTAGAAAATCCAGCACGGGTTTGGTCGAGCTCAGGCGTTCATCGCCCGTTCCCAAAAGCAAAGAAGGATTTAAGATCACTAGTTTTAATCCCTTGCCGTCAAAATTCTCGAGCGCGGTCTTTTCCTGATAAAACTTCGATGCATAATAAGCAAAACGTGAGATCAGATCCATCGGCGGCGGATAGGTCTCATCAACT
>JBBKXN010000123.1:0-22010 GCA_037969475.1 Pyrinomonadaceae bacterium
TCGCCAGTAACACTTGCCGTATGGGCGTCGCTTCCTTTGTACTGCATTTTGCCGTCGATCTCTACGCCGGCTTCAAATGACTTTTTGGCGTTGTCCCAGGCTCCTCCGGCGTTGTTTTGGAACATTCCCATGAGGACACCGGTTACCGTGACACCTGCCAAGAGACCGCCGAGAACCTCCGGTCCGAAAATAAATCCAACGGCGACGGGTGTAATAAGTGCGATGGCGCCCGGAAGCATCATTTCTCTGAGCGATGCTTGTGTCGAAATAGCGACACATTTATCGTATTCCGGTTTCGCCTTGTATTCCATGATCCCGGGAATTTCCTTAAACTGCCGTCGGACCTCGATCACCATCGCCATTGCGGCTCGACCGACAGCAGCAATACAAAGTGAAGAAAAGATAAAAGGAATCATTCCGCCGACAAACAAACCGGCGAGAACATCCGCTTTATAAATATCAATCGAATCAATTCCGGCAAGGCCGACATAGGCTGCAAACAATGCCAGAGCGGTCAGAGCCGCCGATGCAATTGCAAAACCCTTACCTGTCGCGGCAGTAGTGTTTCCAACCGCATCCAGAATATCCGTTCGACCTCTGACTTCTTTTGGAAGCTGGCTCATCTCGGCAATCCCGCCGGCGTTATCAGCGATTGGTCCAAAGGCGTCGATCGCAAGCTGCATCGCCGTTGTCGCCATCATTCCCGAGGCTGCAATAGCGACCCCGTATAAACCGGCAAAATAGTGAGACATATAAATACCGGTTGCCAGGATAAGGGTCGGAACCAGAGTTGATTCCATTCCAACTGCAAGACCACCGATAATATTTGTCGCGGCTCCCGTGCTTGATTGTTGAACTATTGAATTTACGGGTCTTCTTCCCATAGACGTGTAAAATTCAGTAACAATACTCATCAGGGCGCCGACAAATGATCCGACCAAAATTGCCAGGAAAACTCCCGTATTTGTGAAGCTCGTACCTCTTAAGGTCATGTTTTCTGGCAGCATCCACATAACTATGAAATAGCAAGCGATCGTTGTAATAATGATTGACGTCCAGTTTCCAATATTTAGCGCTTTCTGGACATTACCGTTATCATCCGAAATTCTGATCAGCGTAAAACCTATAATTGAAAATATGATTCCGAGCCCGGCAATGAGCATCGGAAGAAGCATCGGGGAGAGTCCGCCAAAATTATCAAGAGCAACTATCTCTCGACCCAAGACCATCGTCGCCAAAATAGTAGCAACATATGATCCAAACAGATCAGCTCCCATTCCCGCAACATCACCGACGTTGTCGCCTACGTTATCAGCTATCGTCGCAGGGTTTCTGACGTCGTCTTCGGGAATTCCCGCTTCAACCTTTCCAACCAGATCTGCGCCGACATCCGCCGCTTTCGTATAGATTCCGCCGCCGACCCGGGCAAAAAGGGCAATCGATTCGGCACCCAAAGAAAATCCGGCAAGAACCTCGATGGCTGTTTCCATCGCCGGTCCATTGACGCTGCCGCCGGTGCTTACAACGTAGACGTTATAGAAAATAATAAACAAAGAGCCCAAACCCAAAACGGCGAGCCCGGCCACACCAAGACCCATCACGGTTCCACCGGTAAATGCTACTTTTAGCGCTCCTTTTAAATCGGTACGAGCGGCTTGGGTCGTTCTGACATTCGCTTTGGTTGCGATATTCATCCCGATGTATCCGGCAGTTGCACTAAATACCGCGCCGATAACAAACGAGACCGCGATAAATGGCGAGGATGTTTCGATCAGTGTTCCGGACCAGCCTAAAATCGCCCCCGCAACGACCGCGTAAATTGCTAATACCTTCCATTCAGCCTTTAAGAATGCCATCGCACCTTCCGCAATGTAGTTTGCGAGTTCGACCATTTTCTCATCACCGGTAGCTTGTTTTGTTACCCATGAAGATTGAAATGCCATGACAATCAGCCCAAAAACCCCTAACGCCGGGATCAAATAAAGAATTGTAGATTCCATCAAAAACCACCTATTTTGTAAATAAAAATACTGTATTAAATCCGTCGTGCTAACTATTAAAAAACTTTATCGCGATCCGCCGCGATTTCGCCAAGGCGATGCACCGTAATATCAACAGGCTGAGCACAGAGCTGGACCAAGTTTTTCGCCTTATTACTTTCCCTGTATTTATATGCTCTTTCGAAGGCGTGACCGCCCAAAACCAAGTATTATCTATGATTTTGCTCTAAATACAAACTGTGAATTGGGGATATTAATATCAAATACTAAGTGTTACAAAATCGTCTAATTTTTTTGGACAATATTTCCCACTGTCGACTTGGTTGTTGAGCACATCCGGGCAGTAAGAAATCCTCCGAATTTCGTTTCAAAGGATCTTTCGGAAATTATTGGACTCAGCCGCCGATAAAGCTCATCGTGCGTTCAGGTTGGACAAACTCTCGTTCGTTTATTTGATGGCTTGCTTCTTTTTTTAGAGTTACTTCGCGGATAAATTCGATTACTTCGGATCGATTCGCACTACTCCGAAGCACATCTCTGAGATTGTGTTCGATGTTTGAAAATAGACATGTCCGAATTTGCCCGTCCGCTGTTAGACGAATTCTTGAACAAGCTCCGCAAAACATTTGCGTTACGGGTGCTATTATTCCAATTTCCCCCGGGGATCCGTCAGCGAAGCCAAATTTCCAGGCGGTCTCAGTACCGCGCGATTTTTGTTTTAGCTCAAGCGGAAAAACCGACTCGATCTTCTCCCGGATTTCTTTACCCGAAACGACCATTTCACGTTTCCATTCGTGTCCTGAATCAAGAGGCATAAACTCTATGAACCGCACAGAAAGCGCCTTTTCACGCGCAAAACGAGCAAAGTCTACGACCTCATCATCGTTGTAATTGCGGACCACGACCGAGTTTATTTTGAGCGGTTGGAGTTTTGCAAGATTTGCCGATTCGATCGCTTCCAGAACCATTTCCAGTTTATCGACGCCGGTGATCCGTTTGAAGTTTGCAGGTTTTAGAGAATCGAGCGAAACCGTTACCCGATCAAGACCAGCGGCTTTTAAATCTTTTGCTCGAGCAGCCAAAGTGTGTCCATTTGTTGTTAGGGCAAGATCGTGTAGGTCTGGTTTTAGTGTCGAGATTTGTGCTATGAGTTTTTCGACGTCTTTTCTGATCAATGGCTCGCCACCGGTTAGCCTTATCTTTTCGATGCCGAGAGAAACAAAGATTTCGCTGATTTCGACAATCTCTTCAAAAGTGAGGATCGTATCTTTTCGGGCGAGCGGCGGTTCACCGTTTGGAAGGCAGTAGAAACAACGGAAGTTACATCGATCAGTCAAGCTGATCCGAAGATCGCGAATCTGTCTTCCATGTGAATCAAGAAGTCTTCCAATGTTTTTGTACATTATAGTAACGTTAGCTTTTGTTACGATGATTTTGCAAGTCTTTTGCCCGCTAATAAAAAAAGCGCGGGCCCGAGAGCCCACGCAATAATATTTAGTTTATGACTAACTAGTCGCTTATTCGTTCAAAACCGGTAAAGGAGATCGAATAAATATAAGGCGTTCCCGGCGGCAGGCGGTCAGCATTTAAGAAGGAAGTATCAAACGTCCAGTCGCGTGTCGGCGGAACATAAACCGTGTTGCAGCACTTTGGAAATCCATTGTTGTTTCTCGAATTGAACAGGTTTATCAAAGATCCTGAATAATTCAAACGTGCTGATGACCAATCTTCGAGAAATCTTTTGAAGTTGTGAAGTCCCAAATTGAGCTGGCCAAAAACACTCGGTTGATAGGCTGCTGTGCTAGTTCCGGTAATTGCGTCGCCTGAGATCATTGCGAAACGTACAACGGTGTTCGATGCCTTTCGGCTCGTCGAAGTAAAGGGCTTTGCAAAGCTATTTCCATCAGTCCAACTATTGGAAAGTACGGTTACGGCGTCACCCGAAACCGATCCGGGAATGTGAGTTAGGGAATCATTCGGCAAATAATTTTCGGCAACTGTCGGATCTGAAGTTGTGCTGATGCCGGCTCCCGTTGCGTTGTAATTTCCTCTGACGTAAATTCCGTTTTCAGAAGCGAAAGTAAATCCGGTCGTGCTATCCGGCTTCGCGGAATCATATTTTCCGGGCAAAACCGAACCATTGATCAATCTCGTACCTCTCCGATAATATCGGTGATCAGCGGTTGCCGCCTGTCCGCGTGGAACTGCTACCGTAAAGCTTGCAGCCTCATTTAAGAGATCCATATCAAGGCTGCCGTTATGATTTACGTCTTCGTTAAATTGGAGCGTGTTGTCCGGGAAGACATCTTCCATATCGTATTCCCCGTCAAAATCAGAATCGCCACGGCGGTCGGAAACATACAAAACCCATCCGCCGTTTTCGGGTATATCGGTGCTCCTGAACGAACTTCCCTTTGCATTGGCAAATGGGGTTGTAGTTGGAAACGAGCCGTCAAAATTTCCCAAAAGGAACCGCCTCAAGTTTGCAACATCAATATCGATCAAACTCATTACGCCTGCCGCCGGTACGTTTTCCGCGCCGAATTCAGCCGTCGCTTCCGCCCTGTCATCATTTGGGCGTCCTTCACGGGCATCATACATCTGGATAGGGAAAGGTACGATTGCGAACTTGAAACCGCTTCCTTTGATATCAGCCCATTTTAGATGTCTCGAATTTTCATTGCTTGAGGTTGCCCCAGATCCTGCGCTAATTCCCGGAAACGGAGACGCAAAAACGTCCGCCGGTGTGCATTGCGGTATTAAAGGTAGCGTGGTACATCCGATGGCCGGATCGATCACGACATCTTTGTATCTTACGACAAGATTTTGTGATTTGCCGTCAAGCGTATAGTTGGTCGTATAGGATGTTGACCCTGAATCCGGAATGTCCGGACCGCCGATGGCGAATCTTTGTAGTTTAACGACAGAACGCGAATCAGAATTCAGATACCCTGAAATAGCGAGATCCGAGCTGATAGGTGCACGCTCAGTTAAGCCCAAGCTCAATATATCCTGAGTCACATCTTTTGTTACCGGAGCAGTGTCATTTGCGGAAAAAGTTACCGTTTCAATTTTTATCCAGATTTCGCGCCCGGTGATAGCCATACGCGTCGCGTTTAGAGCGGTTGAAGTATAGCCATCTGTCATTGGCAGCGGTTGGTATCCGATCGAGGATCCCAAGGCACCATCCAACCTCACACCGCATGTACCACCGCCCGCGCAGCCGGGAAGTTTATTCTGAGCGTCAGCGAGAGAAACACGAAGACCGTCCTTATTTGCAAAACGCTCTTTCATGGCAACCTGAGAATCCTGTGAAGCCGCATTGACTGCAGTCAGAGTGCCTGCCAAGCTGTACATATCACCCATGTTTTTGCCGCGCTTAAACATCTCGATCAAATCCGTATTCGATTTGGACAAAGGTAAATTTAGCGGCGATACGTTACTCTCAAGATTTCCCTGAAACTTCATTTTTTGGCTAGTCCAGCCGGGATTTTTATAACAAGGAGGTAAATTCGGTTCCGATGCAAACACATTTGTTCCTGATCCGCTCGCGCACGTCACGCTTGCCTCACCGGTTTTCAATTCTTTCGGATTTCCTGTTGCATCATTGAAGAAAACCTGCCCCTTGTTGTCTACTTTGTCAGTAAGAGCTTTTCCGGTTTTCCAAATATCATTTACGACCTCTCCAACTGCTGTAACCTTAGAATTGAAGTGAATTCCATAATCCTTGTGCGCAGTCGCCCAAAGATTACCATTTGTATGAACCCGGCCGCCGAATGTGAAAAGAGGCGGGCGATTGAGCTCGAGGTCATCCTCGTAAAATGCTCCAAACTGAAAGATCGGAATTTTATCACTAAAGAAGCGGCGTCTTACCTCGACCTTCACATCACTCGCGACGTGTGTTGCGAAAGATTTTATTTCCCATGAATCGCGTACAGCTGTGAGCCCGCCATACCTTCCGCCGGTCATCGTTATCGTTCGCGCCGAATTCGTCTTTAAAATCTCATTTACAAATGTGTAATCGTCAAAACCATCCGGGCTGCCTTGTTTTACTAAAGCGACGTCCGAATCACTTGGCGTTAATCGCGTTTCGAATAGGTCGACGAAATCTCGCGTCGTATTTTCGAGGGCGGCTTCGCTAGCTGCGTATGTCCGCGACTCTGATATATCATTATTGGTGATTACCGTCTCGGTTGAGGTTTTGGATATCGCAAGCGCGACAAATCCCATCATCAAAACCAGCACCATTAGTGCAACTATAAGTGCTGCACCGCGTTCCGTGTTGTAGGGCTCTACCGAATCTTTTGCCATCGGTATTACGGTAAATGTTTTTTTCGTATTCATATCTAAAACCACCAATTATTCGAAATCGTATCTCATATTTCGTGTGCTGAATGTCGAATCGAGGTTGATAAGCTGAGTGCTCGTAACTCCATTTGAATTTGTTTCAGACTTTATTGTGACGCTTATTTCAACCTGGACTACTTCATTGAGGCCCATCTGGTTAGTGTTTCCCGATGACGGGTCATCCGTCATAGTTCCGTTTTTAAGTAAATATCTGACCTGAAAGCTCTGAACTCCATAGGCGAGAGGATGCACCTGAATTTGGTCGGCGGCTGTTGCACCAGTGTTATTCCCGTAGGTTGTGCGGACCAGAGTTCCATCTTTCAACACGCTGTAGCTAGTAATAAAAACTCTTTTTAAGGTAGCTTGGGGGGTATAACTCATACAGTCTGCCGTTTCGCCCAGGCCACATTCTGTCAATATGCTTCTATCCTTCGCAATACCATTGATCTTTCTATTAAGTTTTAGAGGATCATTATATTGAATCGTAATGAACGTATCAGTGGTTATGGCGGTTGCCATAGCCAATGCCTGCTTTCCGTCGGGCGACTCAATCAGATACACATCATATTTTTTACACGCGGCACATTTACCGGCTGTGGCGGTAAGATAAGGATTACTAGAAATCTCCCCTGATTTAATGATCGAGACTGAATCGCCTCCATTAAATTGAAGGTCCCGGGCAATAAATGCAATGACATCATTCTTCTCCCCGTTTACCGATAAATCGCTTGCGCTGATATTGTTACCTGCGAGTACGCCTGGAAACAGATCACGGTCCGAATCGGGGTCCTTCGGAATTTTAAATAGATCATAGGCAAAATCATCGGGAACGACCCCGCCGGTTTTGGAATAGCCTAATCCTGCGTTCACTGCTTCGCGACCAATAAAACCAAGAGCAGCACGAGCATTTGAGGTGATTTCAGAGCGGTTTGTGACCGAATCACGCATTGCGTTTCCAGCACGTAAGACGCCGAAGATCGCAGCCATCACCATCAAGAAAATGAAAATTGTGATGATTGCCTCAATTAGCGAAAAACCCGATTCACTTGGTTTGTATTGTGTTTTATCTCTTTTCATTTTTTAATTACTCGTAAAAAGGAAGATCAGCAATTATTGTCGAAAGAGTTTCTTCCCTTAGCAGTTGGCCGACGAAGTATCTTACGGTCACATCTATTCTTTTTTTTCTGGCCTTTGGAAAACCTGGTTCCGCGATATCCGAAATTACGATTTCACGTTCAAAATTCGTGTCGAGCTCGCCAGTATTTGTATAACTGCCAGCCGTGCAAGAGACGTTGTAAAAACAGGAGTCGTCGGCCGTTCCTATAATGCCGTCCTTTCCGGGATCCTTACGGATTGGGTGCCATCCGGAAACAAAAATACCTTTTGTTGACACAGTTGTGAGATTTATCGCGTCCCAATTGCTCAAACCATTGGCGCTGCCAAGATCACGGGCGGCAAAGATCGACTCGATCGCCGAACTCGTGATCTGCCGCGCTGTGTTGCGTTGTTCATTCTCACGCGCCCGTACCATACTAAAAGTAAGTACGGAAAGCTGAGCAAGTATGCCGACGGTTAAAATCGTTATAGCGATCATTACCTCGATATATGTCAGCCCCGCGTTGTTAGAGAGTTTCTTTGTCATAATCCAACCTTAATCATTTGTGAGGGGAGGAAACTGCCCTCCGTATGGTCACTATAGGATATCAACAATGTTCAACTCATTCCAAAATTTTTTAACATTTTTTCCAAAGCTTATTTTCCTACGCATATAACTCCTGATAAGGTAGTAGTTTACCGAAGAGTCATATTTGGTGATTTAAATGGTATCGAGGGCAAAATTGAAGATTTTTACCTTTATGACCCGCGAATAGGGCTTTTGGGACCGGGGGATTGAGGTTTTGGGTTATTTCACCCAATCAGTGCATTTTCCGTTTACGACCGCACATTTCCAATATCTGGTAGAGCCCGATGTTCCGAGAATGGTGATCGCCCTAACGAGGGTTGCTTTTGTGGGTGAAACTTCGAGAGGAGTCCAGAAATAAACGGTTGCACCCGTTAGAGTGGAACCATCACCGACTGAGTTTAAGCCGTCGTTTACGACATTACCGTTTTTGAGAAATCGAAGCGTAGCAACATTCTGACCTTGGCTCAGGGGGTGCAAACTCGCCTTGAAAGTTATCGTAGGGACCGGGGTCGGCTCGTCCGGTGTCGCATCTAAATTCGTCGGGGCAGTATCGAAATTTACCCTCGTTTCATTGCTTAGTCTCTTTGTGAGCACCACAATATCGTCTGTGTCATCACCTGAGGTTTTTTCATCTATGATTCGAATCGTTCGATTATCCTTATTGATTTCGACCCGCATTGTCTGTTTTTGGGTGATAGCCTTTTGCTGAGCCTGCCTCAAAACGTCGACCGCGGCATTTGCCTGCTGATCAGCGTAAAAGAGTGTCGGATTGGAGAATCTCACCGCCAGCACTGCCATAACGGATATGATCAATACAACGATGATCAATTCTAAGATTGAAAAACCTCGCGGCGAATCACTCAAACAGATTAGAAATTTCGAAGGATGTTTTTTCATATGAGTCTCAGGTTAAGATGAGGCTGTTTAAACTTTAACAAACTTGTTTATCCGATACAAGATATATTTGTGGCCCAAAAAAGCCCCAGGTCGAAATCATCCAACCTGGGGGTCAAATTTCTCGGCAAAGGATCTTAACGGTGTCCTTCGGCGATCTTCGCGATTTGAAGGAGCGTTTTAGACTTCTCGACGAATGGTGTCTTAGAAATAATTGTTCGAAGCTCGGAAAGAATCTTGTTGAATTCCGCACGATCGGTAATATCGCTGGCGGTAATATAATTAGTTTTTGCCGGTAGATCAGCAACGATCGGATCCAAAAGATTTGTGATGTCATCCAGTGCTTCCTTTGCATGTTTTCCACTCGGATAAAAGTTCAAATATTCTCCGTTTGTGACCCGCAAATAGTTTACGTGGCAGACAATATATCCTTCGCACTCCCCGGGGAGAGGATTCTTCCCGGCTTGCCAAGCGATTTCCTCGCCAACTTTGTAGTTTTTATAACGATTGTGAAGCTCCCAAAATCTTTCGGATCGCACAATCCACCGTCCAGCCGGTTCATGATAGATAACTTCATTATTATAATTTTCTAAAAATTCTTTATATGGAGATCTTTCGCTCTGTTTGATACTTGCGATGGCATTTGATAAACCGAGCAAACGCTTTAGTCGAAGATCGCCGCCGACTTCATAAGTTTTGGCGTCGTCCGCAGCGGTTGAAAGAAACTCGATAATTTGGCTCGCTTCCGTAAACGTCAATGATTTACGCGCCAGATATTTATCGGCGATTTGTTGAAAAGCAGCGTCCGCGTTACCCGCATCAAATTCTGATGAGATCGTTTTCGATATCCAACCCGTCTTTGCGCTCGCAGCTTCAGTTTCAGGTTCGAGTTCTACCTTGTACCAGCCTCCATTTTCCTCCAATTTTGGAAGACGTGTCCCAACTTTCAATTCTTTAAGGATCGCCGAGCTCAGATTTGGTTGACTGCGGACACGGCCGTTTATAACAGAAACTATAATTTTCGAGCCTTCAACAGGATCAAAAGCCATTCCGGGAACATTTCCGTATGCGACGTTAAAAGCACAAAAAACTGTGGCTAAAACAAGAAGTCTTGTCGATAATTCTTTCATTTCTGTATTCTCCGGTCGGACACCAGGGGCCTTATTTCCTCGAATTAATGATTGCCCTAGCGTTGCGTTTGAGTCCCATTAATTTCGTTCTTTTCATAGGGCTTCGGCGAAATTTTGTGGAATATTCTTCCTGGTTCAAAGAAAGAATGTCTTCTAAAAGTGGGGATATATTGGCTTCGCGTGGCTCAAATCTTTTATCTTCGGTTGGCTTTTCAAAACGGTTCCAAGGACATACATCCTGACAGATGTCACAACCATAAAGCCAGCTCTCTAGGTTTTCAGTTATTTCAGGTGGAAAGTCGGGGGCGCGTAATTCAATCGTAGCGTATGATAAACAGGCGTTTGAGTCAACTAAAAATGGAGCAACAATTGCGCCCGTTGGACAGGCATCCAAGCAGGCCGTACACGTTCCGCAATGATCTTCGATGATCTCAGTTTCATACGCGAGCTCAATATCTAATAAAACTTCACCAATAAAAACCCACGAACCAAATTCCGGCGTTATAACATTTGTATGTTTTCCGAGCCAACCAAGACCCGCGCGAACGGCCCAGGCTTTATCCATAATTGGTGCCGTATCGACACACACTTTACCTTTTGCTTCGGGAATCTCCGTTTGGATCCAACCGAGTAATTCCCAAAGTTTTTCCTTAACAACTTCGTGATAATCATCGCCCCAGGCATATCGTGAAACTTTACCTTTATCAGGATCAGCGTCGTGTTTATGAGGCGTGTAATAATTTAACGCCATTACGACAAGCGATTTCGCACCCGGGAAAAGTATTCGCGGATCGCTGCGCTTTTCCGGTTCGCGCTCCATCCAGCCCATTTCGCCGTGATAGTTTTGTCCGAGCCACTCTTTTAAATGTTCGCCTTCTTCTTCGAGGTTCTCGGCTTTTACGATGCCGACCTTATCAAACCCGATTTCAAGTGCCTTGGATTTAATTTTGTTTGTGAGTCCGGTTTTGTCGTATAATTCCATATTGCGTCGTCTCTTTCGAAAATTATACATCCAAATCGTGAATCCCACGAAAATGCAAGAACCACTAACCCATCCCAAACAGTTGCCGATTATGAGACCAAATCTACTAAAACTCATTTTTGCGATCATCGCCAGCCTTTATGTTCTTTGGTATGCCTACGATCCGATGCAGGGAAGTTTTTTGGATCTGGTTGATTTACCGATTCACGAAACGGGACACCTTTTGTTCCGACTCTTTGGAGAATTTACGATGATCGCCGGCGGCTCGCTTTTCCAGGTGGTAATGCCTGCGATCTTCGTCGGATACTTTTGGTGGCATCAAAAGCCATACTCAGCCGCAATAGTTTTATTGTGGGTCGGACAAAGCATATTGAATGTCTGGGTCTACGCCAACGACGCGGTTGTAATGCAGCTTGTATTGACAAGCGGATTTACCGGAAGCGAAGGAAGTTTTCACGATTGGAATTATATGCTCACCGAAACCGGCTTGATTAATTCGACGAAGACTATCGCGGGCTTTATCAGACTTATCGGTACCCTGATAATCCTCGCTGCTTCTGCACTTTCGATCTATTTTTCTTTTGGTCCGGAAGCGGAAATTGACTACCCGGATTAATGCCATGAAAGTAACGCTGATCACAGGCGCATCAAGTGGGATTGGAGAAGCCTTTGCGCGAAGACTCGCAGAGGACAAACACAATCTCGTTCTCGTCGCGCGAACAGAGGAAAAGCTCTCCGCTCTTCGCGACGAGTTGATGCGGGAACATAAGATTACGGCGCACTACGTTGCGATCGATCTCAATGATTACAATGCCGACAAACGACTCTTCAAAGAAACTGAAAGCCAGGGGCTCGAAGTGGATTGGTTAATAAACAATGCAGGTTTTGGTTCGATGGGTGATTTTGTAAATCTCGAACTCGAAAAAGAACTCGAAATGATCGGTTTAAATGTGATGGCCTTGGTTGCGCTTACCCATCGTTACTTAGAACAAATGCGTAAGCGGGAAAGCGGCACAATAATAAATGTATCGTCAACGGCGAGTTTTCAACCGATTCCTTTTATGGCTACATATGCCGCAACAAAAGCATTCGTTTCATCATTTAGCGAAGCCATCGCGGAGGAAAATCGCCCGCACGGAATAAGGGTGCTCTCTCTTTGCCCCGGTACTACCGACACGAATTTCTTCGCATCATCGGGCATCAACGATCCCGTAAAGATAAAGGGAATTCAAACTTCGGATCAGGTAGTGGAAGCAGCGCTCAATGCACTTAAACGCGGAAAATCTAGCGTCGTTTCAGGATGGACAAACTCTCTCGCAACAACCCTTGGCTCATTATCGCCAAATTCCTTAGTTACCCGAACAATAGGCAGAATTTTG
Organism: Pyrinomonadaceae bacterium; assembly: GCA_037969475.1. GTDB lineage: Bacteria > Acidobacteriota > Blastocatellia > Pyrinomonadales > Pyrinomonadaceae > Aridibacter. The sequence continues at coordinate 12,417 of JBBKXN010000123.1, forward strand.
CGCTCCCGGGTAGAGAGAGATGGAAAGGCCGGAAAATCTAAGCAGTAATGTAATTCTCCAATTGTTCGATATGAAACTGCTGATCGGCAATAATACTCTTTACGAGATCACCTATTGACAAGACGCCATCGATCTTTTCGCCGTCTAAAACTGGTAAATGACGTATCCGTTTCTCGGTCATCAGCGACATACAATCCTCAACGCTTTGTTCAGGATTAGCTGTAAATACATCGGCCGTCATTATGTCTTTTACCGGCGTGGTTTTCGATGACCGCCCCTTTAGAATAATTTTTCGTGCGTAATCTCTTTCCGAAACGATTCCCGCGAGCTTGCCGTTTTCCATAACCAAAAGCGCACCGACACCCTTTTCAGCCATTGTCGAGATCGCATCTAAAACGGAATCGTTTGGCGAGATGTACCAAATTTCTCGTCCCTTAGAATCCAAGATCTGTTTAACCAATGTCATTTTGACCTCCTATTGAAGTAAAGACTAATGCTGCCATCGCTGAACGCGTAATGATTTTGCCGAGGTTATTCGCTATTATTTGCGTTTGCTTGATAGAAGTCAAGATTTTTTATAAACGTTATTTTTCGATTATCCGTCCGGAGACGACTTCAATAATATTGGCATGCCCGCCAAATTTTTCGACGAAACTTTCCTTCGAAGTCGTCACAAAAGTCTGCGTTTTATCTTGCAGGTAGTCGAGCAGACGCCCGATGCGCTGGTAATCGAGCTCCGCATCGATGTCATCGATCAAGAAAACCGGATACTCTTCGTGTTGTTCGTAAAAGACCGAAACCGTAGCAAGAAGAAGTATCAGGAGCGCACTTCGCTGCTGTCCGGAACTCGCAAATTTCCTCAAATCCTTACCGTCAAACTCAATTTCCATATCGTCACGATGAGGTCCAATCAAGGAATAACCCGCGTAAATCTCGGCTTGAACGCGCAAATTAAGGCGTTCGTTCAAAAGCGCTGAATAATCCGACAGATCTCCCTTTCCCTCAAGCATCGAAAGGTACCGTATCGAAACTTCCTCGCGATCAAAAAGTTTTTTCTCCAATACTGAATTGAGTCTTTCAATAAAACGAATTCGCGCTTTATAAATTTTAGTAGCGAGTTGTATTAGCTGCTCGTTCCAGGGTTCGAGTAGTGCACCCGTCTTCTCGATCGAGTATTCAGCGTCCCGGGCCGTTTGGAGAAGAGAGTTTTTTTGTTTTAGGACCTTCTTATAATCAGAGATGATCTGAACGTAAGCCGGATATATTGACACGATGCCCGAATCCAAAAATTGTCGTCGCGCGTTAGGCGAACCGCGAACAATTTCTAGCTCATTGGAATTAAAAATGAGTGCGTGGAGCTGACCGAGAAACCCGGAAGCAGTTTCTTTTTTGTTATTTACCGTGAGGGTCTTGGTATTGCCCTCAAGAATGACCTGTAAATGGCGCGTTATTTCTTTGCTTTTACGTACCGAACTACGTATAATTCCCGTCTGGTTGTTGAATTCAATGGCTTCCTGGAGTTTAGCAGTCCTAAATGATTTCGCGTTTGCAAGGAGATAGATCGCCTCGAGCCAGTTGGTCTTCCCATGACCATTTTCGCCGTAAATAATATTTAAGCCGTTTTGACAGACGACTTTCCCATTTAAGTTGCGAAAATTTTCTGCTTCAACTGACTCCAATTGCATTCAGAAATCTTATCACCAGTAGAATTAAATTTCCCGTAAAGTCAGGTAATAATCTGGAACTATTGCCCTATTGGCAATCTGTGTTAAATAGCGTTAAAAAATGTTTAACGCAAGCCAGAATAAATTCTTACCTTCAAGAAAAAACAATGAAAATTTTATCTACTCTAGTATTAGTGTTGGCTTTCTCGATTGCCAGCTTTGGTCAACAAAGCGTCGGCGTATCGGCACAGAATTTCAACCAAACAAATTTGCGCGGTGAGAACATTGAGCTTGCCGGATTAAAAGGCAAGGTTGTGATCCTTACATTTTGGTCTACAAAATGTCAGATCTGTGTAAGCGAGATGCCGGAGCTTAATAAACTTGTTGATAAATATAATGGCCAATCTGTTGAATTTCTCGGCATTACTATGAACAACCAGCAGATGGTCGAGAGTTTTCTCAAGAAGAAGACTTTCAAATTTAATATTTTACCGAATGGTTTTGGGGTTGTTTTACAATATGCCCCTCGTGATGGAAATGGAAGACTGAATATGGGTTTTCCTGCACACTTTATCGTTGACCAATCGGGTCGGGTGGTTTTATTGACCAGCGGGTTTGATAGAACTGATAAGCTTGATTCGACAATAGCCCAACTGCTGCGCTCCGAATAGGACGAAATAGTTTGTTAAACAAGTCCGTTTAGGGTATATTTTCAAATTGCCAGCTATGGAGAAGTAGCATAATTGGTAATGCAGTAGTCTTGAAAACTACCGCCCTTACGGGCTTGCAGGTTCGAGTCCTGTCTTCTCCGCCAGAATCGAAAAAAAGGTTTGTGACTTTCTAGAGTCGCAAACCTTTTTTGTAATTTCTTTGTCACCACTTCTTATTTTCCCATTCTACGTTGATTTACCGACGCTTTTTGTTATAACTTAATCTAAAAACTGAATGATGATTCATTCAGAATTTAAACGCGAATAAACTATGACTTCTACAAACCGAACAAACACGCGAAATACGGTTGCAGACAAACACGAAGCAATTTTACGCTCGGCAATCAAAGTTTTTGCCCGGAAGGGATATTTCAATTCAAAAGTTGCCGATATCGCGGGCAAAGCAAATATAGCTGATGGCACAGTTTATCTCTATTTTAAGAGTAAGGAAGAGATCCTTCATTCCATTTTTGACCGTACGATGGCTGAATTTATTTCGGATGGAAAAAAAGAAATCGCGAATATCAAAGAGGCGGATAAGAAGCTTCGACGGATTGCCGAGCTCCATCTGGAGAAACTCGGTGCAGATCGTGATCTTGCGATCGTTTTTCAGGTTCAGTTTCGCGGATCGATAAAATTCATGCGCGAATTTTCAGCAGCTGGGTTTGCAGAATATCTCGACATAATACTTCAGACCATTAAAGAAGGTCAGAAGCAAGGAATCTTTCGAGCGGATCTCAATGCAATTGTTTGCTCAAAGATATTTTTTGGAGCAATTGACGAAATGGTTACAAACTGGATTCTTTCGAATAAAAAATACGACCTAAGTCCGTTGGCACACGAAGTTTTAAAGGTGATTTTCGGCGGCATTTTAACTCGTTCACAAAATTAAGAATATTAAATGACTCAAGATCTTAAAAATAACGAATCAAGGCGAAAGGTCAAACGGATTCCTCTTTTCAATAATGAACCGGGAAATCTTGCGGAGGTTTTTCTCCGCGCCGCAAATGAACATCCGCGATCCAATGCGCTGAATTTTAAGAAAGACGGTCGATGGCACCCGATTTCCACCGCCGAAATGCTTTCAAGGATTGAAAATGTTGCATGTGGACTTCATAAACTCGGTATAAAATCCGGTGACCGGATAGCAATTCTGGCGTCCAATTCTCCGGAATGGACGATCACCGACGGAGGATGTCAGCTGGCTGGCGTCGTTGACGTCCCTATTTATACAACACTAATGCCCGATTCGATCAAGTATATAATTAAGGATTCCGGCGCGAAAGCGTTCTTTATCGAAGATCAAAAGGCACTAAAACGAATCGAAGAAATACTGCCGGAATGCGGGTCCATTGAGAAGATCGTGTTATTTGATTCCGGTGATTCGAAAGCAGAAAACGTTATTTCTTTAGAAGAATTAGAAGTCCTCGGCGAGCAGGAAAAACTGGTAAACCCGGAATTAATCGGTGAGCTGGTAAGCTCTATCAAACCGGATGATATCGCGACCCTTATCTATACGTCGGGCACGACTGGCGAACCGAAAGGTGTGATGCTTTCCCACGAGAATCTGCTATCGAATATTATTGATGCCGGCGAAAATTTCACGTTTTCAGCCGATGACGTTCCACTCTCGGTCTTGCCGCTCTCGCATGTATTCGAACGGACAGGAATGTATTTATATGTTTTTAACGGGATGGCGGTCCATTATGCCGAGTCGATCGATAAGGTCGCCGATAATTTGCAGGAAGTTCGACCGACAATATTTGTTGGGGTGCCACGGATTTTTGAAAAGGTTTATGCACGTGCAAGGCTGATGGCCGGAAGCAAAAGTAAATTGAGAGAAAAAGTTTTTGATTGGGCAATCGATGTTGGAAAGGAGTTTGCGTTGGCAAATGCCCGAGGTCAAACGATATCGGCGGGATTAGCGATAAAACACGGCATCGCGGATCGGGTTGTGTTTTCAAAATTAAGAGCATTTTTCGGCGGAAGATTAAGGTTTTGTATAGTGGGTGGCGCCGCACTTTCAAATACGATCTATTTGATCTTTACGGGTGCAGACATTGCGATAATGCAGGGCTATGGGCTGACGGAGACGTCACCGGTTGTCAGTTCTAACAATTCCGTGAATCGTCGTCTGGGTTCTGTCGGAAAACCAATTCGAAATGTGGAAGTACGTATAGCGACTGATGGAGAAATCGAAGTATCGGGACCAAATGTGATGCTCGGTTATTACAATAAACCGGAAGCTACACGTGAAGCGTTTACGGCTGATGGTTGGTTTAAGACGGGAGACATTGGCGAAATCAGTCATGACGGTTTTCTGGAAATTACCGATCGGAAAAAAGAACTATTTAAGACTTCCGGCGGAAAATATATTGCACCATCGCCGATTGAGCAGATGATCAAAGGTTCGCGTTTTGTAAATCAGGTTGTGTTGATCGGAAATTCCCGAAAATTCGCGTCCGCGTTGATCGTTCCTAACTTCGAAGAACTCGAACGTTTTTTGCGAGATCAAGAAATCGATGCGAAAACCCCGACAGATATGTGTAGTAATCCACGAATCCTTCGTCTGTTTGAGGAAGAAATTGATAAATGCTGCGAAGGATTGGCGCATTTTGAGACTGTTAAGAAGGTCTTGCTTTTAGAGGATGAATTGACTGTCAGCGGTGGAGAATTGACGCCAACGCTTAAGATAAAGCGCCGAGTAGTAGATGATAAGTATAAAGAATTGATCGACAAGATTTACGACGATGCGGAAAAAGAAAAGCCCGCAAGCTAAACACCTCGCGGGCTCAAATTTTGCGGCCAAGTACGTTAGTAGAGTACTCGTTGTGGAAGTCCATAACCGATACCCGAAATCGCACCAGTTCCTGTTTGAACAAGCGTATTGAGGATTATCTCACCAATGCTCTTTTTCTTCTTACCGACAACGATTTCGTCGTACGGCTGCAGCATAAAGGCTTCCAACTCATTTTTTCTAGTCTCGTCAAAATTCACAGCAATTGATTCCCGATCTTGCGAATTGGATTTTCTTCGATAGACCAATATCTTCTTTACGTTTGCAGTTTCTGTAACTCCGCCGACCATCGCTAATGCTTGTGCCAAAGAAAGTCCGCCTTCTTTAATGTGAATTCCCTGAGGACTACGAACCTCGCCGTTAACATAGACCGGTGACGCTTTCTCGACAGAAATTACATCGCCCGGATAAATAATCGGATTTGATTCTCTGCCGCCGGTTTGAATACTGCTAAGACTATACATTCGGGATGGAACTTCTACTGCTTCGTTTGCATCAGTTTGCCAGTTTGCGTCTAGATTTCCTTCCGAACAGCGTGGAACGTGCGGTCGGTAAATCCGTACAATTCCGCCGGCATCTTCGGAAACGCCGTTAGCCGCAGCGATGAGCTCCATTAATGTTGCTTCACGTCGCAGTTCAATTTGCGATGGGGTGCGAACCTCGCCGTAAACCGTCACCGGAACGGGTTTTCGTCGTTCGGTTACATTTACGCTAACCATTGGGCTCCTGACGTATTTTGCGACACGTTTGGTTACGTCTCCGCGGACATCCTGTTCGGTTCGGCAGTTTGCGTTTATTTGCTCCTCATCAAATGGAACGGAAAAATTCCCGTTTTCATCGATCACGGCGGTAAAACCAAACTGATCTTCGCCGAGTACTTTACCTTCGATTTTATCTCCAGGACCTATTAGGTAACCGCGCTTTCCGTTATCACGTACTTCACTTGTTTTTACAATGTCCTGAGCATTAACAATCTGCATCAAGAATGCAGACGCAATAAGAGCGAGTAAATATATTTTCTTCATTAGTATTTCTTCCTTAAACAGATAAATAGCTTGATTATGATAGCCTACAAGCCCCTTTGATTCAAACTTTTTTCGAATCGTTGCACTGCTACGATGACAACGAATTCCTCTTACCTAGATAGTTTGATCGTTTTCGGGTAATCGCTAGTGTTGAGCCATCATCTTCACTATGGTTTAATAACACTCTTATATGACCATCGATTGCATTTTTTGTAAGATCCTTGCCGGCGAGGTGCCGTCAAAATTGGTTTATGAAGACGAAGTTTGCGTGGCTTTTAATGATATCAATCCGCAAGCTCCGACTCATATTTTGATAATTCCGCGCATCCATCTTGCTTCATTGAATGAAACGAAGGAAGAAGACGTAAAGGTCTTAGGGCATTTATTATTGACCGCGTCAGGTATTGCGCAAACAAAGGATTTTGCAGAAAAAGGGTATAGGGTCGTTATTAACACTAATGAAAATGGAGGACAGACAGTTTTTCACTTACACGTTCATTTGTTAGGTGGAAGACAATTTATCTTTCCCCCTGGATAAAAGTTGCTTTAGTATGAGAAATTTTGGTTTTCTAGCGTGTTTTGTTTTTTTTGCATCGACATTTACTGCTTGTGATAAAGATGCCGCAAAAAATCGGAACGCCAGTATCGTTGCAAATTATAACAAGTCGACAAACGATAATTCACAAAATGCTAACGGGAATACGGAATCGAATAAGGTCCTCGACGAAGAGGAAGTGCCGAATTTCACGGACGCGAATGAAGCATTAAAGAAAGGAGGCGAATACATTGATGTAGGTAATACGAAAAATGCGGTCGATGCGCTCAGGCAGGCTGCTAAGCTTGATCCCGACCTGGCCGAGGCACATTTCAAACTTGGAATTGCTTACGATCTCTTAGAAAGTGAGAAAGAAGCCCAGGCAGCAAATACAAGCACCCCTGATGAAAAAAACGAAAACACTGAGAAAAATGGCTCGAAAAGTAGAAAGAAAAGCGAAAAAACCGATTCGGAAAAATCTTTTGAAAACGCCGTAACAGCCTACAAGAAATTTATTCGCAAAAATCCAAAAGACCATGGAGGCTATTATAACCTCGGACGTGCCTATAATAAGCTTTATGACGATGTCGAAGCTGAAAAGGCCTTACGGAAAGCGGTTGATCTTAATGGCGACGACAGCCTATATCGAACAGAATATGGAGCGGTTTTGATCAAGCTGGCTAAATATCCAGAGGCGATCAGGCAGCTAAAGAAGGCTACCGATCTCGATGAAGGTAATTTCAAGGCGGAAGATCTTTTAGTTGAAGCAAGGGCCGGTAAAAAACGGACGGACTTTAACAAGAAAGCGCAGGAACAAAAATAAACATTAAGGACAAGCGGTATTTAGCGTGGCGGATCCAAGTATCCGTCACGCTTTTTGCGTGACGTGCCTCGAAATAACACAGTGTCATATCATAATGTGTCAACTTGACATTGAAGGTCATTAAAGGCGAAAACATAGTTGGTACAAACGGTGTAAAACTCACTCGTCTATTATGAAAATTGAAATCGAGAGTCCCCATACGTCGCAGACGCTGTCGCTTGAACGCAAAATGAGAATGCACGAAGCGAGAGAAGCGATAATCGATCGTCTCGCACGTGATCTTCCTAGCAACATTGATTTGGAGCGTTTTTTGCGGGTTGTGGTATCTGAAATTGGCCGAATGATGCAGGCTGATCGCTGCGATTTGATCCAGCTTACCGAAGATAATGAACTGAGCATTAGCCATGAATGGCGCGCTTCGGAAGATATTCCGATAAGCGAAGGAACGCGGATTCCAATAGATGCCGAAAAGCTTTCCGAATACTTCGATCTCACGAAACCCATCGTCGTAAACGACACGTCGAAAGCAAAAGATGCGAAAGTAAGATTCTTAGCAAAGGCGCTGGAAACCCGTTCGCTGCTCGTTCTTCCGATAGTTTTGAATAAAAAAGTGATTGGTTTGTTAGGGCTTCATGACACCAAATCACCAAGAATATGGCTCGAAGAAGAGATTGTTTTTCTGGAATCGATTGCCAGCCAACTTGCGATCGGATATCGATATACCAGCCTTTATGTTACTCAGGAACAGGAAACAAAACGGACAAACGCGCTTCTCGAAATAGCAAATGTTCTAAACTCGCACTCAGATTTTAAGGTCGTTTCGTCAAAGGTTTTAGAACGCGCCGTTGGTCTTGTAGGGGCAGACTATGGTGCGTTGGGTGTGCTTGACCAATCTGAAAAGAAAATATCGCTAGCGTCTTTCAAAATGGGTGAAGGAGTCAAACCCAATAAAGTTTTGGAATTGATCGAGGAACATAATCAATCTCTTGACCTGGAACCTTTTCCTGCTTTAAAAGACATTCTTAAAGAGGGTAAAACGCTCCGACTCGTTGATAAAGAACTCCCGTTCACGGTGCGGATTTTTTTCAATTCACAATTCAATGGCAAAGCGGCACTAGTTACTCCCGTTAGGGTTGGCGGTCAGGCTTTTGGGTTATTGGGCTTTGTATGGAGTGAGGAGCTTGAAAACGGTTTTCAAGATAACGATGTTGCACTCGTAGAAGGGATATCTGACCAAATAGGCACGGCTCTTGAACGCGACCAGCTTTCGGCGGAGGTGATGCGTCTGAAGTCCGAGTTGCACGAGCGAAACACGAGTCGAATTATAGGGCAGGCTCCCAATATCCGGCGTGCTATCGATTTGGCGCTAAATGTCGCAGATACAAACACGACCGTTTTAATTCAAGGGGAATCGGGTACTGGGAAAGAACTTATAGCGAATTTGATTCACTACAATTCGGGACGCGAGAACAAATCTTATGTAAAGATCAACTGCGGTGCGATACCCGAAACGCTCCTTGAATCAGAACTATTCGGACATGAAAAGGGAGCGTTTACCGATGCGCGCACGGCTCGCAAAGGACGTTTCGAAGAAGCGGATGGAGGCACCTTATTTCTCGATGAGATCGGCGAAATGAGTATGCCGGCCCAGGTCAAACTGCTTCGTGTTTTACAGGAAGGGGAATTCATGAGGATAGGCGGGAATAAAACGATCAAGGTCGATGTCCGTGTGATCGCCGCGTCCAATATCGATATTGAAAAGGCGGTTGAGGAAGATCGTTTTCGTAAAGACCTATATTATCGATTGTCGGTTTTTCCGATTGAAGTTCCGCCTCTTCGCGACAGACCCGAAGATATCCATCTGCTTGTTTTTCATTTTCTCGAACACTATAAAGAAAAATCTGGAAGGTTTGTTTCCGGCATTTCAAAAGAAGCCCTTCGCGCAATGGTTAATTATGATTGGCCGGGAAACGTGCGAGAACTCGAAAACGCAATCGAACGGGCAATAATTATTGCCTCCGGTCGCCAGATCGAGATCGA
>JBBKXN010000124.1:0-2733 GCA_037969475.1 Pyrinomonadaceae bacterium
GCTCATCATCATCGACAACTAATATTGTTCCCATGCTAACCCAATTCTGGTTTATGAATTTGAAGGATGCCGGACGAGTCCGGAGAAATCGCATCGTTCTCGAAAGCCATTTCAACATATCATACCAAATCTGGCCCTATATAAGAATCATCGCGAGTTTCAAATGATCATAATTTGCAAAAAAGATTGCGAATTAATGCTGTTCAAGCAGCGTATCCGCTTCCAAACTTGTTTTTATTCAATCATTCTGACCGGTTAACTTGCGCATTTTAACCGCAAAATAACGATCTGCATCAACAAATACCGTTATTTTGCAACGAGTTAGCGCGTGGCACGCTCGTTGCTCACTTAATTGTCGAGCCACATGGCAAATTTTTCAAATTGGAGATGTATTTATGAAACCGATTGCACGAAAAAATGACCTATTGATCAAGGAAGATACAGGTGAACTTTTTATTCACGACCTTAGAAACGAAACCGCGATCTGCCTCAATCCAACGTCCGCATATATTTGGCGCAAGTGCGATGGAAAACACGAAACGAGCGATATTGCAGCAGAGATGCAAAACGAACTTGGTGTGCAGGTTAGCGAGAATCTGGTTTCCAGCGCGATTGACCAATTAAGGTCGCAAAGTCTTGTGGTATTCAGACACCGAATTGCATAACAAGTAAAGGCCCCCTTTATGAAAACGGCGGTTTGCGTTATTGCCCCAAAAGCAAACCGCCTCTTAAAACACTCAGATGTTCTCATCGGCATGACCCTCATTTTATTGCTTCTCGGTGACTGCCTCCCACATTAATTTTCCTCTTAAATTCGTTGACTTTAGACGTGCCTGCATTTATTCTTTTAGCTTTCCGCAAGAGGAATTGATGCCCGTTAATGATTCGAAAAATCAATCTGTCAAGCGCCGGCCGATAGGTATATTTGACAGCGGCGTTGGGGGCTTGACCGTTTACCGCGCACTTCATCATCGGCTGCCAAACGAACATTTTGTATATTTGGGTGATACCGCCCGTGTGCCGTACGGCACAAAATCGCTCGCTACGGTTGAACGCTACGCGATAGAAAACTCACAGTTTCTGGCCTCGCTCGGAATAAAGCTGCTCGTCGTGGCGTGCAATACCGCTTCGGCGCTGGCGCTTCCGGAAATTCGAAAAGCCGTCGGTTTAGATGTCGCCGGTGTGATCGGGCCGGGCGCACGAAAAGCCGTAAGACTCGTTAGCCATAAGCAAAACCCGAAAATCGGTGTGATCGCCACGGAAGCCACTGTTCACAGCCGTGCCTATTCACAAGCGATCAGGAACGCCTCGGCGACTGTTGAGATTATCGAAACCTCCTGCCCGCTGTTCGTTCCGTTAGCCGAAGAAAATTGGACAAGTGAACCTGAAACATATTCTATTGCCAAAAAGTATCTGCAAAAGATCGTTGAAAAAGATGTTGATGCGCTTGTTTTGGGCTGCACGCATTATCCGATTCTGCGAGACGTGATTCAGCAAACGGTTGGAGAAAATGTTACTCTTATTGATTCCGGCGAAGCGTGCGCCGAAGAAGTTGAAATATTGTTAAAAGTTAAAAATCTCGCAAACGAAGATCCGCCGAAAAGAATGGTCAAACGAACGCTTTGCGATGATTTAGATCATTTTTACGTAACCGACGCCGCCGATCGGTTTGCGCGCGTCGCAGAGAGATTCTTAGGTACACAACCGTCAAAACTCGAAGCCGTAGAGGTTTTCGGGAAAGACAAGTTATAAAAGGATCGAGGATAAAGGATAAAGGATAAATTGATTGTTTTCATAATTTATCCTTCATCATTCATCCTTGTTGATGAAATGAGTTATACAAGAATAGACAACCGAAACCACGATCAGATCAGACCGACAAAGATCACTCCAAATTATTCGCCGTATGCCGAAGGTTCGGCGTTTATTGAGGTTGGCAATACAAAAGTTTTGTGCAACGCTACCGTCGAAGAAAAGGTCCCGTATTTCCTTCGAAACAAGGGGCAGGGTTGGGTTACAGCGGAATATGCGATGCTTCCGCGCGCGACGCATACGCGTTCAAACCGTGAGACGATTCGGCCTTCAGGGCGCACAATGGAAATACAGCGCCTGATCGGACGAAGCTTGCGGACGGTCATTGACATGAAGGTTTTGGGCGAACGCCAGATCTTCATCGATTGCGACGTGATCCAGGCAGACGGCGGAACGCGAACAGCTTCGATCACCGGAGCCTTCGTTGCGCTTGCGTTGGCGGTCAGAAAAATGATGGAAAAAGGAACGCTGAAAAAATCTCCGATCTTGACGGAGGTCGCCGCGATCAGCGTTGGAATGCTCGCGAAAAATCCTTTGCTTGACCTGTGTTACGAAGAAGATTCCGAAGCAGACGTCGATATGAACATCGTCTATACCGGCGGAGGGAAATTTATCGAAATTCAGGGAACGGCAGAACAGGAACCCTTTGACCGCGAGCAGATGAATTCGATGCTCGATCTTGCCGAAAAGGGAATCAATCAGCTTTTTACAATTCAGAGATACGCGATGAACGGCTGATCGCAGCGTTTTCGGAAATATTTTTAGCTTAACTTAGCATATTCAAATCCGGGGAATATTTGAAAATTTCCCGGATTTTCCTATATAATTAGTTCATGAATTATTTGAAAACAGTGATCTTAAGTCTTGCCTTCGTTGCCCTTTCGACAAACGTCTTTGCCGATTCTCCTTTAACTTCGACAA
>JBBKXN010000125.1:0-4099 GCA_037969475.1 Pyrinomonadaceae bacterium
GTATTCGGTCGACAACTTTAACACCAAAGCGTCGGTCGCCACAGGAACTTACGGCGTGAGGCTTTTAAATTCGAAAACGAATGAGGTCATATTTCAAGGTAAATTCAAGGTTGAGAAAAGCGCGCTTTCGCCGGGCGACGCGCGGCGGAAAAACGAGATGATGTTCTATGTCGACAACGATTGGAGTCTGCCCATCGGCTTTGTCGGATTCAATTATACAGGTAACACAAATTGGGATTATGACCCGAAGCCGATCGTTTTTATGTGGTTCAAAGGAAATCTTGACGGCAAGCTGTTTGAAGCCCGTCTTTTTCATAACAATCAGGAAGTTGCGACAACAGACGATGGCGGATTTATCAATTTTCAGCGGACTCGCGGAGAAGATTGTTTTCAGAGTCCGGAAATCTGCCGCTATCACTTGTGGGAATTTAACTGGGATAGATTCATTGTAGAAAACGAAAAATCAGTCAGAGAAGGCAAACCAAATGCGACCTTTACGCGAGACAAGCCCGGCGAATACACGGTGAAAATATTTTACAGCGGAACCCAGGTACGTGAAGCGAAATTCACGATTGACAACAAAGGTTGGATCGCCCGAAACGATTTTTCCAAGCAAATCTATCTGAGCGATCTCAAAGTCGTCGTTCCCGTTAAAGTGATGGGAAATATCGACAAATGGAATGTTGCGGCTTGGAAAACCGAGGCTTTTTACGGAAATCCGCTCAGTGGATTTGTTGTACCTTAAATTAGGGGTGTAACATGCAAACCAATCGAAGATTTTCCGAACGTTTCTCTGAAAAAGTAAATGAATACGGCTAGGGTCCAATATGCCGAACACGCCCTGCTTTTTATCTAAACTTGCGTTAAGTCACTTTCGGAGCAGAGAAAATAACGCATCGTCCACCAATCAGAAAACGCTTATCGGCAATGGCAACTTCTTTGTGGTAGTTTGTGTTAGACGGCGCTCGGGGTGGAGCTGAAATTTATGTCAGCTGCTGAAATAAGAGAGATCATTCCTGCTTCATCAGAAGCGGTTTTCGAGTTGATACATGATTACCGGAGGAGGCTTGAATGGGATACTCTTCTGAGCGAAGCCTACCTGGAAGAAGGATTAAGCGAAGCGCGGCGCAATTGCGGTTTGTCGGGGACGGGCGTTTTTGGGTGGTTTCGTACTAAGGACAGAATATATTTCATTTGAAAAAGGTAGAGTTGCTGCCGTCAAGATGCTCAATCACCCACCCTTTTTCGATTCTTTCGCCGCTAGCATTCGACATTTAAGAATTGACGATAATCATTCGGAAGTGATTTACAAGGTCAGGTTCATCGCCAACCCGCGCTGGCTTCGAGTGGTCTTGCATCCACTGATGCGTCTCATCCTCGTCTGGGAAACACGGAAACGTCTGAGAGCATTGGGGCTTTTTTTGAGTTCAGTGTAATACGCTGATCAGCGCGACAATCGGATTTGACAAAGTAGATGGAGAGAGAATCAAAAAATCTTATGAGCTTTGCTCAACGATTTATTGCGGCAATCTTGCCGCGACATTGGGCTGAATCACTGGAAGCAGAATCGCGCCAATGGTTTATGAAATGCCCGGAATGTAATTCTGAAGAATCATATTGGGATCTAGGCTGAATTCGCTGGAAAGCGGCGGGCAAATCAAGAAATTTGAGGAAATGCCCGAACTGCGGGAAAAGGTCTTGGCATCAGACGTACAAAAAAGAGACGGGAGACCGATGAGAATCAGTTCAAAATAGCTCGTTTATGAAGTAATTTGAAACCGCCTCAGAACCTACCCTTTTTGAGACAAGAAAAATTAACTCGTAAATCGAAAGGTAATAAATGAATGAAAAATATCCTTATCAGAAACAGTGGGAAGATTATCGTCGATGCCGGAACCGGCAATATATCATCGGCATTGTCTGCGTGTTAACACCAGGCTTGATGGTTTTTACGCTTTTGAAAAGCGGTATGGAATCAAATAAGGTGATTCTAATTTATTTTCTTTTGGCATCACTCGCGTTAATTGTGTTTTTTGCGGTGATGTTTCATTTTCACAAATGGATTTGTCCGAATTGCGGAAAACGGTTTTTCGTTAAATCGTTTTGGATTAGGTTTCCTGAGCTATTGAATAATTGCACGAATTGTAATTTGCAAAAATATAAAGGCTCGACTTTTGAGCAAACTCAAAGACTAAACAAAGGAGAAAAAAGTTTATGAAATATCAGAATTCAAATTCAAACGCAGATAAAAACTCGACGGCGCAAGTTTTTGCAATTGCATTTTTGGCGATGATTTTTGCCTTAGCAATGACGGCTTGCTCGAAGACGACAAAACCGACGGAAACCAATCAGGCGGAAACCAAATCGGCCGATACAAATAAGACTAGCGGGAATAATTCATCGCCGAATTCGGCTGCGACCGATTCAACGACGACAAGCGGCGATTTGGCGGGAACTTATGCGGTCAACGGCACGGGAGCAGACGGTAAAGATTATCAGGGCGAAATGGTCGTTACAAAGCGCGACGCGGTTCATCAGATGAGTTGGAAAGTCGGCGCGGACAGTTACGACGGCGTTGCCGTGCAAAGCGGAACTACGCTGGCGGCAGCCTACACGACAGGGACCGACGGCAAAGGCTGCGGTGCGGTAATCTACAAGATCAATGAGGACAATTCACTCGAAGGAAAGTGGGGCGAGTGGGGCGTGAACTCAATCGGCACGGAAACAGCCGCGCCGATCGGCGACTTGAAAGGCAGCGTCGGAGCTTTTAACGTCTCCGGCACAAATGCCGACGGTTCGTCTTACAAGGGTAAGCTGACAATTGTCAAAGGCGGCAACGATGTCTATCAGTTTGCATGGGACACCGGCACGAAATTTGTCGGCACAGGCGTAAAAATGGGCGATTATCTCGCTGCCGGTTCGGGCGCGAAGCAATGTGGATTTGTCATTTACGAAGTCAAAGGCGACACGCTCGAAGGAAAATGGGGCGTTCCGGGCTCAACCGCGTTGGGTACGGAAAAAGCTACGAAACAATAAATATGCTTCCAAAAGGAACGCAGCGGCAAGGATAACCGAATCGTTTTATGGTAATCCGCTGTTGGCGTCGCCGAGCCGTACGAACGCGGGAGTTATGGGAGGCAAATTAGCCCTTTATTATTGTCAGCTCCACTGGCAGTCATCTTGCAATAATGCCGGAATTTGACGCGAAGCAACTTTTTTAACTGGGCTAAATGAAGAAGCAATCGATACGGTTTTTCGTCATCGGTTAATTTGAATAATAGAAGGAGAACTATGAAGAAAACTTTAATTACAATTTTGGGAATATCAATTTTATCGGCTTGTTTGGTTGCCTGCGGGTGGAAACCTGAAGTTACTGCCGTGCCGATAACCGCTCCGTGGACGGCACTAAATCTTCCTGTCAAGGAAAACGCCGTGGTCTGGAAAAGCGAGCCTGACGAATTTCGGGCAGTTCACAAAGACGACAAGAAAACAGTTGCAAAGAACTATACCGAGGCACTTAAATCGCAAGGTTGGACATTGAACAAATTCGATGAATCCGGTGACCGCTGGATGCTTGATATGAACAAAGATTCCGAGCAACTTCATCTGGAATTTTACGATTTCACCAACACAGGCGTTTTAATCGAAAAGAAATAGTGGGGAGAAATATCAAAAAGGAACATGAAAAATCTATTTTTGGTAGCGATAATTGGTTTGGTTTTAGTAGTCGCTTGCGGCGGTGGAAAGCCGCTTTCGGCTAATTATCATGGCAAATGGGTCGGCGAAAATGGAGCGACGCTTTATATGGACGCTGATGGAAAAGCCGGGTTTAGGATAGGCAATAAAAAAGTTACTGGTGGCGGTGCCGTAATTGACGCAGAAACAAAAACGTTAACTATTTCGCTTTTCGGCATCAGTGAAACCTGGGAAATTGACGAAGCGCCGAACGAAATAGGAGAAATGAAACTTAGCGGTGTATATTTTCACCGAAAACAGTTCGAATGAGGTTTCGGGTTGTTTGCAATGTCGTGAAAAAGGCACTCGTGAATCTGAAATGTATGCGAATAACCGGATTGAGATTTTCAAGGTGATCTGATTC
>JBBKXN010000126.1:0-2587 GCA_037969475.1 Pyrinomonadaceae bacterium
CGTGATGTTCGAGCGACTGGGCGGGGTTCATTTTGAAGGTTTGGAAAAGTGGCAGCCTGACATGGCTGTGGCATTGCTCTGGACAGCGGGCGGTTTGGGCCTAACCTTCGGAATGCTGATTGCCCATCGCGTCGAGGCCATTCTTGATCGTCGTAAATCGCATTCGTCGTTTATCGTCTGGACATTGGTCGCCCACGGCGTTCTGTTCTCGATCGGCGGATATATGCCGAGTTTGCTGCTTTTTGTGGTATTTGTATTCGTCTCCCGCGCATTGGTAGGCGTCGAATACGCCGTACAGGAAACGCTTTTCCAAAGAAGTTTGCCGGATCACATCCGAGGTAGAATTACGACCCTTGATAGAGGTGCCGAAATGCTTATATTTGGTCTCTCAAGTTATTTTTCGAGCGTGTTGATGTTTTATATATCTCCACAAATGCTGACCGTGATTTCCGGTGTTCTCTCGGCAAGCGCCGGAATTGTCTGGTTTATTCGACGGAAGAAATTTGAGTATCCGGTTTCATAACTTACCGTTTTGCCGGGAGCGCAGTTTGCCAAACTGCATGAGCGCGGGAGCGCGAAAAATAACTACCGCTTCGAACCGGTTTATTAAGTAACGTTTTCGTTTGCTTTCGCAAACGTGCCGGCTGGCAGCCGGCGCTCCCGGGCGAAATTGATTCTGCTTTATAAAGTATATAAACTAACGACAAGTTTATGAGTGATTTAGAACGAATTAGAGTCGCATCGCTTCAGTATTTTATTCGACCGGTCCAATCTTTTGAGCAGTTTTACGAACAGGTTGCCGCGCTTGTTGAAACGGCGGCGGATTACAAATGCCACTTGCTTGTCTTTCCGGAATATTTTACGGTTCAACTCTTAACGCTGGGCGACATAAAACGACCGATCGCTGAGCAGATCCGGGACCTTGCAAAGCAAGAATCCCGATATGTGGAGATGTTTCAAAAGCTTGCAAAGGACAATGGACTTTATATCGTCGGCGGGACGATCCCTTCAATTGAAACAGGTAAGAACGAGCTTTTTAACAAGAGCTTTATTTTCAGTCCTAACGGGGAACATGCAACGCAGGGAAAGCTTCACATGACCCGGTTCGAGCGTGAAGAATGGAATGTTTCCGCCCATTCATCAGTAAAGGTTTTTGAAACCGACTTTGGAAGATTGGCGATAGCGATCTGTTATGATGTCGAATTTCCGGAAATAACGCGCGAAGCTGCTCGACGAGATGCAAATATCCTGATCGTCCCGAGCTGTACCGATGATCGTCAGGGGTTTTTGCGGGTCAGATACTGTGCGCATGCTCGGGCGATCGAAAATCAGATATATGTTGTCCAATCTTCGACCGTCGGATCATTGCCGCAAGTTCCGGCCGTATCTCTAAATTATGGGCAGGCTTCGATCTTAACTCCATCGGATTTTGCGTTTTCCCGGGATGGAATTTTGGCGGAAGGGAATTTTAATCAGGAAATGATGGTGATCGGAGAGTTAAACCTGAAAACGATCAATGAAGCCCGCTCCGGTGGGACGGTTTTACCCCTCAATGACAGCAAACACACTGCCGAGCTGATCTCACATGTGGAGATCGTTTCCCTCTGAGGTTTTTCAAATGGAAGTTGTCGTTCGCCAAACCAGGAAACAGGATTTTCGGCAAATCATAGAATTATCAAAGGTCGTTTACCGCGAGAAATCGGCGTGGACCGAGAGGGAACTGGCCTCGCATCTTGAGGTGTTTCCGCAGGGTCAGTTTGTCGCGCACGAAAAGGATTCGGACCGGATAATCGGTATGTCCGCGAGCCTGATCGTTCTTTGGGACGATTATGAGATCGAGGAGAATTGGGTAGATTTTACATGCGACGGAATGTTTACAAATCATGACCCCGAGAACGGTAAAACGCTTTACGGAGCTGAAATAATGGTTTCGCCCAAAGCCCGAAAAATGGGGATCGGGGAAAAACTTTATCGAGCGCGGCGCCGGCTTGTTCATGATCTCGACCTGATCCGGATTCGCGCAGGCGCAAGGCTCCGAAATTATCATCTTTATGCCGAAAAATACTCTGCAAAGGAATATGTCGATCAAATTATTAAGGGAAAAATTAAAGACCCGACGCTAACGTTTCAAATAAAACAAGGTTTCAACGTGATCGCGGTAATATCAGGCTATTTGGATGATGACCGGGAAAGTCTCGGAAAAGCCGCGATCATCGAATGGAAAAATCATTCAAAATCTTAATCAACTTCGACGGAAGGATTCCATCGGGAAACCTTGTGATGGTCATTTAACGATTCGAGAATTTCACTGATGGTTTGGTTCAAGGACGGATGAATGAGCTGCGGATTAAGTTCTGCAAGCGGTGTCAATACAAAAGACCGCTCGTGCATCCTGGGATGTGGTAAAGTGAGAAATTCGGTATGACTTTGAAACTCGCCATACAGAAGCAGATCAAGATCGACCGTTCGCGGAAGCTTTTGACTCTTTTCTTTGCGTCCCAAAAGATATTCGATTCGCAGCATCCGCGCGAGCATTTGAGACGGCGAGATGTTCGTAACGTATATTTCCGCGACCATATTTAGAAAT
>JBBKXN010000127.1:0-16147 GCA_037969475.1 Pyrinomonadaceae bacterium
TCAAAACATCTTTCACAAACGGTCGGATATTCTTCGAATTCACCAACTCTTGTAGAAAAATTCCAACAGCGTTCGCATTTATTTCCATCGGCAGCTTTTATATCTACCGTAAGCTTATCGGCTCTCTCGAGTTCAACCTGAGAAACGATGAAGATATACCGCAATTCATCCTCGTAATTCGAAAGAAAAGCGTACGTTTCTTCATCAACCGCTAAAACTACTTTTGCCTGCAATGAAGAACCTATTTCTTTTAGATTTCTTGCATCTTCGAGTTTTTTCAAGACTTCATCGCGAACCAAAAAAATACGTTCCCAGTTGCTCAGAAGTTTATCTTCATCTTCACCCGAGGCCTTAGGAAACACAGCTAAATGAACAGATTCAAGATTCTGTAATGGCAGATTTTCAAAAGCTTCGTCTGCCGTAAAAGCCAAGATCGGAGCAAGCAAACGCGACAAACTATCAGCAATTTTGTAGGTTGCCGTTTGCGCTGAGCGTCTTGCTTCGGATCTTGGTGCGGCGATGTAAAGTCTGTCCCGCACGATATCGAAATATCTTGCCGAGAGGGTAACCGTTACAAAATCATAAATCGTTCGATAGACCATTTGAAAATCGTAGTTTTCATAGCCTTTCAAAACCTTTTCGATAGTTTTATCAAGGCTCGCCAATGCCCAACGGTCGATCTCTTCTAAACTCGCGTATTCAACCGAATCACTCTCGGGATCAAATCCATCCAAATTTCCAAGCGCATAACGTAGCGTATTGCGGAATTTGCGGTAAGCATCAACGATGCGATGCAAAATCTCTTCCGAACAACGGACATCTTCCGTATAATCAACCGCCGCCGCCCAAAGTCTAAGAATTTCCGCACCCGATTTATCAATTATTTCCTTTGGTGCGGTAACATTTCCTAGCGATTTCGATTGTTTCTTTCCTTCGCCGTCAACAACCCAACCGTGTGTGATAACAGTTTTATAAGGCGCTTTATCGTGTTTTGCCAAACCGCACATTAGCGAAGAATTGAACCAACCACGATACTGATCGCCACCTTCAAGATACACTTCCGCCGGATATCGAAGATTATCCCTCGTCCCCAAAACTGCTACGCATGACGAGCCAGAATCAAACCAAACATCCAAAATATCAGTTTCTTTCGTAAATTCCGTACCTTCGCATGATTTACATTTGTAACTATCGGGCAGAAGCTCGCTTGCCTCCTTGTTATACCAGGCGTCGGAAGTTTCCTGCAGAAAAATATCCGCGACGTGATTTACAGTGTCGGCATCAGCAACCGGTTCGTCGCAACCTTTGCAATAAAAAACAGGAATCGGCACACCCCACGAACGCTGCCGCGAAACACACCAATCGGGGCGACCTTTGATCATATTGTGCATACGACCTTCGCCCCATTCTGGATGCCATTTTACATTTTTGATCTCGTCTAAAGCGTTTGCACGCAGAGAGATTTCTTTACCATTTGTCGCAACCGCATCCATCGAAACAAACCACTGTGGAGTCGCGCGAAAGATCACAGGATTTTTACAACGCCAGCAATGCGGATAGCGGTGCTGGTAATCCTCCGTGTAAAGCAACATGCCCGATTCTTTCAGGAACTCGACGATATTTTTGTTTGCGTCAAAAACCTGTTGTCCTGCAAAATGTTCGACATCTTCTTGAAAATGTCCGCCGCTATCAACGGGGCAATAAACCTCTAAACCGTATTCACGACCTATCACAAAGTCGTCGTGTCCATGTCCCGGTGCGGTGTGAACGCAACCCGTTCCGGCATTCGCCGATTTTTTATTTGCCTCTTTTACATCGAGCTCTGTCTCGGCGTCGGATTCGCCCAAAGTAACGTGTTCGCCGTTCATCAGAATCGAAACACGATCGATCCACGGATGTTTTGCTTCGAGCCGGTCTAATTTCGAACCTTTAAAACGTGCTAATTCCTTAACGTCTTTAAGTCCAACAGTCTCAGTCAAACTTTTGACCAAGTCCGAAGCAAGAATATATACTTCGCCATTAGTTTCGATCGCCGAATAATCGTACTCAGGGTGAACTGTTATTCCCAAATTCGCAGGGATCGTCCAAGGAGTTGTCGTCCAGATCAATACGAAAACGTTTTTATCTTTTAGTCCCTCATCAATTTTTGAAGCATCTGAAACAAGCGGAAATTTTACATAGATCGAAGGCGAAGTATGCTGTGCATATTCAACTTCCGCTTCTGCGAGAGCCGTCTGATCATGAACACACCAATAGACAGGTCGCGCGCCCTTATAGACATATCCGCGCTCGAGATATTTCCCGAAAAGGCGAGCCGTTTCCGATTCGTATTCGTGCGACATCGTCAAATAAGGATTATCCCATTCGCCAAAAACTCCAAGCCTTTGGAAATCCGCAGTCTGAGCCTTTAAAGCCTTGGCCGCGTGCTCGCGACAAATCCTGCGAAAAGTTCCGACAGGCAGATCATTTTTGCTCTTACCTTTTTTTGCCAGATCTTTCTCAACGTATTTTTCGATCGGCAGACCGTGACAGTCATAGCCCGGCACATATGGCGAATCAAAACCCTGCATCGTCGCCGCTTTGACAATAAAATCCTTCAAAATTTTATTGAGGGCCGTGCCAATGTGTATGTTGTCATTCGCATAAGGCGGTCCATCGTGCAAAATAAATTGCTCCGCATCTTTACGAGATTCACGAATCTTTCCGTAAAGATCCATTTCATCCCACTTTTTTAAACGCGCGGGTTCGGCCTGTCCCAAATTCGCCTTTTGCGAGAAATCGGTCTTTGGTAAATTGATCGTCTTTTTTAAGTTTACTGGTTCAGTCATATCTTTTTATAACCATTCAGCGAATTCACAATAATAAATGCTTAACGTTAAATGCTCAATGGACAAAGTAAAAAGTCCCAAGTCATTTTTGTTGACTTGGGACTCATGCAAAAGCTTCGGCTTTGCCTCGCTTATAACCTTACGTCCCGCTGCTAATAATTATCGCATTTGGTCTCATACCCCTATTCTACACCAACCTCGATTTACAAAGCGAACGATTTGATTTAAGGTGGCATCTTTATAGGGTGATGAAAAAGCTTTTTAGTCTATTTTTGGTGTTATTAATTTCCGGTTCCCTGTTGGCGCAGGGCGAAAAACCGTTAACTCAGGCCGAGTACGTAAAGATGCTTTACAGCATAGAGGCAAGCTCGACGAATAAGGACACGTTGATCCAGGCGATAAGAAAGCGAGGGATTGGATTTACACTTACCAGCGGTTTGCGTAGCCTGACGATCTCGAAGGGACGAAATGATGCGGAGCTAAGGCGCACGCTCGAAGAAGCAAATCGTCGACGCGAAAATCCTTCGGCCGCACAACTTCCGGGCAAGGCTGAGGCCGCAGCTCTAATCGAAAAAACGCGCGAAAATACTCTTCTTGCAGTAGAAGAAATGCCGGATTTTGTCGTAAAACAACAAATCCAACGCTCTGCCGCATATGCGGGTACGAATAATTTTCGAAGTCTCGATCGCCTCATCGTCGCCGTCAGCTATCTCGCGCGTGGACAGGAAGAATATAAAATCTTGTCAAAAAACGGAATCCGCGAACCTGAACCGAAATCGAAAAGCGATTATTCGGAAGTTGAAGGAACAAGCTCGACGGGTGAATTTGTGACGGTTTTAGCAACGATCTTTAAACCAGAAAGCGAGACAAAATTTGAGCTTGTCGATACAGATCAGATCAATGGTCGAAAGACAATCGTTTTTGACTTCACTACCGAGCGAGACAAAGCGAGACAGACGATCACATCACGTGGGATCATCTCCGATTCGACAGTTACGGGAATCGAAGGACGAATTTGGATCGATCGCGAAAAATCAAGAGTTCTCCGGGTGGAAAGCACCGCGACTGAAATCCCAGCAAATTTCCCGGTTCGATCCGCCAAAAGAATCATCAATTACGATTGGGTGAAGATCAGCGACCTGCTATATTTGCTTCCTTCAGTTTCGGATGTGCGACTTACTTTCAGGCAGGATAAAAATATGTACGAATCACGAAACCTAATAAACTTTAAGGATTATCAGAAATATGGTTCAGAGGTTATTATTTTGGATGATGATGAGGTTGTGCCTGAAGAAGAAGTGAAAAACGAGCCGAAAGAATCCGCGGTAGAAAAGGAGCCGGTCTCGTAGTAATTACCAGCTGTAGCCAAACCAGATCAGTGCGGTCGGCACGATCAGCCACAGGATCCCTTTTAGGAAAAAAAACAAAAACCCTGCAACGCCAAAGCGTTTTATTAGGGCTGATGCAAAAAATCTTTTTCTTTGTTCTTCCATATGCTGCACTAATATAAAAATACTAACTCCTTATTCCCATTGCAAGCGCTCGCCTATTAGTTTAGCTAAACTTATTAACGTGTTTTTACTATATTTGTTTTAGCGGCAAAGCTATTGTATTTTGATCTCATCTTTGGAGATACAGAACTGATTTGATAGAACTCATAAACTTAGACAACTCAATAAAACTGGACATAAGATATGCGCGTGATGACAATTTCGTTGGACGCGCCGTCTATGATGATGGACGTGCATTTCTTCAACATGTCGCGGCTGAAGCGGTCGTTCGCGTCCACCAAAATCTCAAACCACATGGATTTGGTTTGGTGATTTTTGACGGCTATCGGCCGTGGTCAGTTACAAAACTTTTTTGGGAAGTTGTAAGAGAAGATCAAAAGAAATTTGTCGCCGATCCGGAAACGGGATCGAAACACAATCGCGGATGCGCGGTCGATCTTACGATGTATCACCTTGATTCAGGCGATCACGCCGCAATGCCTTCGGAATTTGATGAGTTTAATGAAAAGGCGGCGCCTGATTATTCGGGCGGGACCGCTTTGGAAACTGCAAATCGCGAATTGCTCAAAGGCGCAATGGAATCTGAAGGCTTCACTGTCAATCCAAAAGAATGGTGGCATTTTGACCACAAAGATTGGCAGGATTACGAAATTTACGACTTATCATTTTCCGAGCTTGATTCCCGTCAAAATGACTAAAACCACCGATTGATTTGAAAAACACTTCTTTTTCGTGTCATCTTACCGATATGAAAGAGCGCAAATCCATATTCACCGAAGTAGTACATGCCGACCGCGATATTTCTCAAAATCACGGCGCACTATCCGTACCCGTCTACAATGCATCGGTTTTTGCTTTCGCCGACGCAGATGAAGGTGCGGATATCCATAACTATAAAAAGCCGGGCTATTTCTATGGAAGGCTCGGAAACCCTACGACTGCAGCCCTCGAAAAGGCTGTCACAAGGCTTGAGAACGGAGATTCATCCCTCGCTTTTGCTTCCGGCATGGCGGCAGTTTCGGCGGCGATTATAAGCCTTACCGCATCCGGTGATCATATTATCGCTCTCGATTCAATGTATTCTACGGTTTCAAATTTATTGAAACACCTCGCCGAATCTTTTGGGCTTGAAGTTACTTTCATCGATGCAACCGACCCGACGAACTACAAAAGCGCAGTACGTAAAAATACCCGCGTAATTTGGATCGAAACGCCGTCAAATCCTCTTTTGAATATCACCGACATATCTGCGATAACGAATATAGCAAAACCGCACGGCATAATCACTATCGCCGATAACACCTTTGCGTCACCGTTTAATCAAAACCCGCTCGATCTGGGGGTTGATCTTGTCGTACACAGCGCAACAAAATACCTGGGCGGTCACAGCGATTTGAGTGCGGGGGTTTTGATTGGAAACGAAGAATTAATACGCAAGGTCTACAATAAGGGCGTCAAACTTACGGGGGGCGTAATTTCGCCGCAAGTTGCATGGCTTGTCCTGCGCGGAATCAAAACGCTCGCGCTGCGAATGCAGCAGCAAAATAACAATGCATATGCGCTGGCATATATGTTACAATCCCACGCGAGGGTAAAAGCAGTATTTTATCCCGGTCTTGAAGGTCATAAAAATCACGACGTTGCGAAAACACAAATGAGAGGATTTGGCGGCATGGTTTCTTTTGATGTGGGAGAGGAAAAGGATGCGAAGCGATTTATAAATGGGCTTAAAATATGCTCTAACGCGACCTCTCTAGGCGGAGTAGAAACGATCGTACAGCATTCTGCGTCGATGACCCACGCTACCTTTTCAAAAGCAGAACGAGAAAATGCCGGAATCTCCGATGGGCTAATAAGAATGTCTGTCGGAATCGAAGATAAAGATGATCTGATTCGGGACCTCGAAAATTCGCTTTCCAAACTATAATGAATCTTTCCCGAAAATTGACTGCTGAATTCCTCGGAACTGCTGGTTTACTCGCGGTAGTTGTCGGTTCAGGAATAATGGGAGAAAACCTCGCGGGTGGAAACGCCGCGATCGCGCTTCTTGCAAATACGCTTGCCACGGGAGCGGGCTTGGCATTTCTGATTTGGACTTTTATAGATATTTCCGGTGCCCACTTTAATCCCGCTGTGACACTCACCGAGGCTGCTCGTGGCAAGATCGGTCTAAAAGAATGTGTTTTTTATGTGGCAGCTCAAATCGCGGGTGCATTTGTCGGAGTGGGATTGGCGAATTTGATGTTTGAGCTTCCTGTTTATTCTGCATCGGTCAAGATTCGCACCGGAGGTTCGCAGTTTCTAGCCGAGGTTGTCGCAACTTTTGGTTTGATCGCCGTAATTCAAGCAGGCATTAAATTTCGACCCGAAAAGATCGCCCTCATGGTAGCGACCTATATAGCTGCGGCATATTGGTTTACAAGCTCGACATCTTTCGCCAATCCGGCAGTTACTTTGGGGCGTTCGGCATCAAATACATTTGCGGGAATTGCGCCAAGAAATGTCCCGCTTTTTATTTTCGCACAATTGCTTGGGGCTTTTGCCGCGCTGATAATTTTTACGTGGCTGTTAAAAGAGGAAAAAGATCCTGATGAATGATAAGCAAATGATTTTGGTTTTGTGCACGGGAAATTCTGCACGAAGCCAAATGGCGGAAGGCCTGTTAAGAGATAGATGCGGCGACCGGTATAATGTACATAGCGCAGGCACAAAACCCAGTATTGTACGCCTGGAGGCGATAGAAGCCTTAAAAGAAATCGGACTTGATATCTCCGGCAATCGCTCAAAATCGATCGATGAATTCGCCGATAATGAAATCGATTTTGTTCTCACCGTCTGCGACAATGCGCGAGAGACTTGCCCGATATTCCCCGCAAAAACAAAATTAATTCACCATGCTTTTGAAGACCCTGCCGAGGTTAGGGGTACTGAAGCCGCCCGACTCAAAGCATTCCGCGAGGTTAGAGATGAAATTGCAAAATATCTACCCGAATTTCTAATCGAAATTGAATCTTAGTAAGGTCTAAAACACGAAAAAGAGATGCGCAATATTTACGCACCTCTTTTATTAATTTAAGAAAAACTGATCAATTGCCGTTTCAGCCTTTATCTTTATGGCTTGGGCTCATCCTTTCTGTTTTCCATTCTCTTCTTTTTGTGTTCTTCCATTCTCGTCTTTCGCTCTTCCATCCGCTGTTTTGATTCAGCCTGATTTTTATCATACTGGGTTTGCTGATCCGCCGTAAGGATCGATCGAACCGAGGCGTTCATTTTATCCATTTCCGCCTTTCGCTCAGCCATTCGCTCGGTATGTATGGATTTTAAACGCTGTTCCTGAGCTGTTGTAAGAAGACCGCTGCGTTTTGCCATCATCAAATTTCGAATCTCATCCGATGGCGGCTGCTTTTCGCTTCTTTTCGATTGGAAAAGCGTTTGCATCTTTTGTTTCTGGCTATCATTTAAGGTTATTCCCCTAAGACCTTGCATTCCACCGCCGCGTCCGCCGCGCATTCCGCGCCCACCGCGTTTTCTGCCGTGATCCCGACCACCGCCGCGCATGCCACGACGCATTTCTTTGCCGCCCCGTCCTTCGCGTTTCATCAAATCTGATCTTTCAGGTTTTGGTGTTTCCTGAGCCGAAACGACCGTATTCAGAGCTACAAAGGCAAATGCCAACACAAAAGTAGTAAATAGTTTACGTCCAATATTCATTAATAATTTCCTCGCTTGATTGTAAAGATTGTTCAATAACTCTTTCTAAGACGCATCTCGATCGCCTTTAGTTTATAAAATTCTCAAGAAAAAACGGTTATAAACATTTAACATTTAGGAAACGGCAATATAAAATGCCAGTTTGGTATATAGAAAAAGAAATACATGAGATTTTTATCGGAAATAAATTCACCCGCCGATCTAAGGCAATTAAAAATTGAGGATCTACAGGAGGTTGCTGACGAAGTCAGGCAATTCATCCTGGAAACCTGTTCACAGATCGGAGGACATACTGGTGCGTCGCTCGGTGCAGTCGAGCTTGCGGTTGCGATGCATTATGCATTTGACACTCCGACAGACAAGCTCGTTTGGGATGTCGGGCATCAGGCTTACGCACACAAGATCCTCACAGGACGCCGCGATGAGATGAAGACCATCAAACAATATGGCGGCCTGAGTCCTTTCCTTAGACGCGATGAATCCGAATACGACACGTTTGGAGCAGGCCATGCCTCAACATCGCTTTCTGCCGCTCTTGGAATGGCGGTGGCGCGCGATAAACAAGATCAGGATTTTCACGTATGCGCGCTTATCGGTGATTCTTCGCTTGCCGGCGGTATGGCAATGGAAGCAATAAATCAGGCGGGACATTTGAAATCACGTTTGATAGTGATCTTAAACGATAACGATATGTCGATCGCTCCGGCAGTCGGCGCCTTGACGCGATACCTAAATCGAATCAAAGAAGCGCAAAGCTATCATCACCTCAAGGAAGAAATCGGCGACACTCTGGACTCGGTTCCCGGAGTTGGGCACACTTTGAGAAGGGCAGCAAAGTCTTTTAAAGATGCAATTGCAGCGGCCGTATTACCGGGTGCATTGGTTAACGAGCTCGGATTTAGATACATAGGATACGTTGACGGACACAATGTGCCGATGATGGTGCGTGCACTTGAGGAAGCGAAAAAGGTCGATGATGGCCCGGTAATCGTTCATGCACTTACCAAAAAAGGAAAAGGCTATCCTTCGCGCGAAGAAAATTATTATGCCTGGCACGCGACCGGTCCATTTGATATCAAGACCGGAGAGGCGATCAAATCCTCGAAGCCCGCGCCTCCGACCTATACAAAGGTCTTTGGCGACACGATGTGCGAATTGATGGAAAAGGACGCGCAGCTTGTCGCGCTGACAGCTGCAATGCCTGACGGAACGGGTGTCGATATAGTTTTGGAAAAATTTCCCGAACGTGCGTTTGATGTTGGAATCGCCGAGCAGCACGCGGTAACTTTCTGTGCGGGAATGGCTTGCGAAGGATTGAAGCCAGTTGCCGCGATTTATTCGACATTTTTACAGCGGGGATTTGATCAGATAATTCACGATGTTTGTTTACAGGAATTAAATGTGACATTCGCGATGGATCGTGCCGGAATAGTAGGCGCGGATGGCCCGACACACCACGGATTGCTTGATATCGCCTACCTTCGCGGCTATCCAAACATCATTTTGATGTCGCCCAAAGATGAAGCGGAAATGCGCGATATGATGCTGACAGCGATCGAGCATCCGGGGCCGGCGGCGCTTCGTTATCCCAGAGGTGCCGGAATCGGCGTCGATATATCGAAAGAGCCTACCCAGCTGGAAATCGGAAAAGCTGAGATTCTTCGCGAGGGCAGCGAAGTAGCAATATTGGGCTACGGCTCTATGGTAAACCCCGCGCTTGAAGCAGCGGAAAATCTTGCGAAGGATGGAATTGACGCGACTGTAATAAACGCGCGTTTTGTGAAACCCCTCGATTCCGAATTGATAATTGCGCTCGCAAATAGCTGCCGTCTTATAGTTACTGTAGAAGAAGCGTATTTAGCCGGCGGCTTTGGCTCCGCCATTATGGAACTCCTTGAACAAAACGAACTGCTCGAGGGTGTGAAGGTAATAAGAATGGGCGTTCCCGACAAAATTATTACTCACGGCGATCCGAAATTGCTCCTGGCGGAATATGGGCTGGATGCAAATGGAATATACACAAAGGTAAAGCAAACGATCGAGGCCTCAGAAGCGCAACGGGTTGGTAAGAAACTTAGAAAAGTCTTAGGATAAAATCGATTTTACTTTCTAAATGAAAAGACGAAATTATGGCAAACGAAAAACAAACAGCGGCAGCGGAAACAAATAAGACGACGGTCCCATTTATAATTATCGGATTGATCATTCTCGCTACTATTGGGGGAATCTATTGGATCTCGCAATCCGGTGAAAAAGCGGATAATGCCAATAACACGGCTGCAAACTCCGGCGCAAACTCGAATCAGGAACCGGCAAATAATTATGCAAATGCTCCCGCCGGCGCATCACCCGAGCATTTCAAAGGTTCAGAAAGTGCATTGGTTGTTGTCGAAGAATTTGCCGACTATCAGTGTCCTGCCTGCGGAACGACACATCCGATATTTAACGAGATAAATTCGATCTATGGCAGCAAAATTAAGTTTGTATTTCGAAACTATCCATTGATACAAGCGCATCCGAAAGCCTATGACGCGGCAGTCGCGGCCGAAGCAGCGGGTTTTCAAGACAAATTCTGGGAGATGCAGAATATGCTTTTCTCCAATCAGGCAAAATGGTCAACGGAAACGGATCACCGAAAGACCTTTGAAGAGTATGCCAAAACACTCGGCCTCGACGTTGACAAATTTACGACCGATTCCCTTGGCTTAAACGCAAAAAACCGTGTCGATACGGACATGAGACGTGGAAATGCCCTAGCTCTCCGATCAACTCCGTCACTATATATAAACGGCAAATCTTTGGCCTTTGAGCAAATGAACGTAGAAGGAATTAAAGCTGCCATCGACGCTGAGCTTGCGCGTGTCTCGCCGAAAGAAGAAGCACCGAGCGCCGAAGAATCTAACGCAAATGCCCCGGAATCGAACAAAACATCTGAAGAAAAAGATAACAGCAATAAATAATGAGCGGTTCTGAACCAAAGAGCATTGACCGATCCGGCGTCTCGAGGCCCGCTATTTTGGCTGCGATCGTCGCGCTTATCGGAATTGCTGATTCAGCGTATCTTACGGCAAAACATTTTTCAGGTACTCAGGTGCCGTGCAGTATCATTTCGGGTTGTGAATCCGTTTTGACGAGTTCTTACGCCGAAATCGCCGGGATCCCAACCGCGGCCTTCGGTGTCCTCGCCTATTTGATTGCCTTTAGTCTCGCTTTGTTTACGGCCTTTGGTAATCGCTCGCTGTGGAAAGTGTTTGGCGTCCTGGTCTTTTTGATGAGCGGGTTTACGCTTTGGCTGATCTATCTACAGGCGTTTGTAATCGGGGCTTTTTGTCAGTTTTGCTTGATATCCGCTGCCACAACGCTGACGCTTCTTGCCATATATATCGCCTCATTTTATTTCCGCTCCAAATAAAAGCTTTTCGGCCTTTTGAATCCAATTCACATCCCTAAGCGAATTTCATTTACGACGGCCAACTAACACTAGAGGCTGCATAAATGGATCATTGAGATAAAGAACTCCAAAATTTTATATCAGTGATCAATAGGGAGTATCATGTTATTCGAACAATCAACTTTCCAACATCCTGCCCGCTGGTTTAATATAGAAACAAGCGTTCGGGAAAAGAATTTTGGAATAGAAACTTACGACTTTGTGGCTGAAAAAATCCTAGAAAGAATTTCATCAGGTGACCAAACCGCAGTTAATGATTGTTTAGATCAATACGGCGGTCTTGTTTGGTCGTTGGCCAAACGAATGCTGCCCGACAAGAATGACGCGGAAGACGCCGTGCAGGAAATATTTATTGAAGTTTGGAAAAACGCAGATCGTTTCGACGAAACAAAGTCTTCGGAAACAACATTTATCGCAATGATCGCAAGAAGGCGGTTGATCGACCGTTTGAGAAAAACAACAAGACAGCCGGGTCAGGATTCGTTGGATGAAATGCTTTACGAGCCGACCGGAGCAGACGGTCGCGAAGTGCATACTTCGATTGAGGCTAAACGTGCGGCTAAAGCTATGAACGATTTACGCCCTGAACAAAGAAATGTACTTCAGTTGTCAATCGTAGAAGGTTATTCACATAGCGAGATCTCGGAGGTGATGGGCATCCCTCTCGGCACTGTGAAAACTCATGCCCGACGCGGCTTGATGGAAGTCCGAAATGCACTCGAAGCAGATAGCAGCAGATCCGGAAAGGAGGTTTCAGCATGAATGAAGTAGAAATGAAAGATAGATTGCTCGAACTCCTTACTTACAAGTCGGTTTTTGGCCTAGACGACGACGAGAGCGTAGAGCTGGACGCGCTGCAAAGAACTTTCCCCAAGCTGGTTGAGGAATCCAATTTTGATGAGACCGCTGCAGCAATAGCTCTATCTGCGGTCACCGAGGTTGAGGAAATGCCTTTGGCTTTGAAATCCAAAGTGATCGCGGACGCGTCGAAATTTTTCGCCGAGGAAGAATCAGACGAACAACTGACTTTCGACAAGACTTCCCGGTTTTCTCAAAATATTAAACCGGCGGTCGAAAAGACACATTGGTCAATGCCGCCGTGGCTCGGTTGGGCACTTGCAGGTGCTGCGTGCGTCGCCCTGATTGCAAACTTCTGGGTAGCCCGAATCGGGCCCAATGAAATTGTAAGCGTTACACCGACCCCTACCGTAACTCCGATTGCCGAACCGTCAAACGCAGAGAAACTCCAGAAATTCCTCGCCTCTTCGAAGGATTTGGTTAAAACTGCCTGGACCGATCCAAAGGATGAAAGTCAGAATCTTGGTGAAGTAGTTTGGAGCGACGAAAAACAGCAAGGCTACATGGTTTTCAAGGGTTTGCAAGCCAACGATGCACAAAAAGAAGTTTACCAACTCTGGATATTCGACGAAACACAGGATGAAAAAACGCCGGTCGATGGCGGTGTCTTCAACATCGGAAAAGACGGAGAAGCGATTATCCCGATCGATGCAAAACTAAAGGTTAAGAATCCAAAAATGTTTGCGATAACAGTCGAAAAACCCGGCGGTGTCGTAGTATCAAAACGCGAGAAAATTGTAGCGCTTGGAAAAGTGTAGAAACATTACTTCCCGAGTTTTGAGGCCTCGATCGGACCTTCGCCCCGCTCGCCAATCACATACTTTAAAAACTTCTTGTTTAGCTAGCCGTAACGACTAGATCTTCGTGTCAGTAGCCCAAGCGTGAGCGCGGGCTCCCATCGTCAGCAAAGATCCTTGATCTTTAGAGATAACTGCGGAAGCCAAATCGACCCATCAGTACAGCTAGGGGTAGCGACATGGCTCTTCCTGTCCGTAGCCCAAGCGTGAGCGCGGGCTCCCATCGCCAGCAAAGATCCTTCATCTATAGAGATGACTGCGGAAGCCCTTCCTAATAGTCGGGCTACCGACACTTTGGCTAAAGAAGCTACCTAACCGCTCCTTTCGCATTAGTTGAAACGAAATAATCCAGGTGGTATTCTCATCAGGTCGCTTTTTCGTAATTCGGTTTACGTGATACGGAATCCGCAATTCGAAGTATCGAGTAAATCCCATTACGATTAATCCTCGGCAAATTACGAATTACGAAACACCGAATCACATAAGATGGGGCCGTAGCTCAGCTGGGAGAGCGCATGACTGGCAGTCATGAGGTCAGGGGTTCGATCCCCCTCGGCTCCACCAATAGAATCAAGGATTTACAACGACTTCCGATTCTTCCATTTTCTTCAATTGCATACCCAATGCATACGCCGACTCCAAATCCGAATCTTCGAGTGATTTTGACTATGAAGACTTAGTCCTATCTGTAGGAACACTCCGCCCGAAACCAATAACATTAACATCCAATGTGAAACGAAAGGTTGCGAAATTTTTCAAATCCTAATAAACCGGGCAGATTGGAACGCTGGCCGTGAAGATTCCAAGACATTTGATATCGTTTGGAAAAAGGTGTTTGGGATCGACAAGGAGTAGTTGGTCAGGCAGCGATTAAGTACGGGTATACTCTTCCCTTTCAGAAATTGTAATTTCTAAGAATTTCTTTTTCCGCGTATCTATTACGAACCTCAATTCGTCTTCAGTTCGTTTGTCTACTGATACTTCCTGATATTCATTGGACGCGTTCAATAAAATTTAAATCGCGAAAGGAGATACAACTATGCTCGGCAAAGCACTAGCCCGTACTGAAGACATCGTCGTACAGGAATCCGGAAACGAACTTCTAATCTACGACCTAAAGATCAACAAGGCATATTGCCTTAATGAGACATCGGCACTAGTCTGGCAACTGTGTGACGGGAAGAATACCGTTTCAGAAATAAGCGACAAGATAAGTGCGCAGCTTCGTACACTTGCCAGTGAAGACCTGGTTTGGCTGGCACTCGATCAGTTTAATAAAGACGGTTTGCTTGAAGATGGTGAAATGGTCGTCAGTCACTTTGCCGGAGTATCGAGACGAGAGATCGTCAAAAAGATAGGATTTGTATCAGTGGTTGCGCTTCCAATCGTTTCATCAATCATTGTTCCGACGGGTGCAAATGCACAGAGTTGTTTGCCACCGGGAGCTTTTCTTGCAACACTACCGCCTGGGGCTTGTGTCGGTGTTGGTGGCCCGCCCGTTAATAATGTTGCGTGTTGCTCTGGTTTTTCAATAACAGTGGGCAGTCCGATGGGTCCTTGTCAAGTTGAATGCCAATAGAAAAGAGATTGGTAATAAACCCTTGATTTTGTTCGATTATGTACTTCCTTGTACTTCAGTGATCAGCCGGTTTAGATATCTGACAGTCATGAGGTCAGGGGTTCGATCCCCCTCGGCTCCACCATTAGAATCAACAAGTTAGGGCGACTCGCGGGGTCGCCTCGCCGCCAAAAATTATTGCAACATCTTTTGGATCGGCTTGTTGACCAACAGCTAAATTCGGCGCGACGAGCATCAGGCAACTAACTAGAACAAAGGTTGAAAGTGTTTTAGCCATTAACGAATTCTTTACTCAGCATAAATGAAACAGCCCAACGGCCAAATTAACCGGCGCGCACTAGCGACCGAATTTAAGAGACTTGCTGATTGCGCGTCGGGTTGAATGAGTTGTTATAGGTTATCAACGCGGCAAGCGCCAGAACTCGGATGTAAAGCCAAGCTCTGCGAACAGAGTCTCCGCTTCATCAATCGTTCGCCTCCTCCACTCAGGGTCACGGCGGTCTGGACTATACCAAGCCTGCGACAAACGATTGCACTTGTCGAGAGGGATCATCTCACCGCGCGGCAGATTCCAGTCCTTACACCACTTCTCAATATGCTCTTCTGACCAGAAGAGCAGCATCGTCTTTCAATTAAAAACGATGTCGTCCCACCAATGCGCCGCAGGAATGGCGAAATGTGTAATACCACGCGCCTCCTCAAGCGAGCCGTTCCTAAGTTTCAAAC
The DNA here is from genome assembly GCA_037969475.1 of Pyrinomonadaceae bacterium. Taxonomy (GTDB): domain Bacteria; phylum Acidobacteriota; class Blastocatellia; order Pyrinomonadales; family Pyrinomonadaceae; genus Aridibacter. Next base: position 15,462 of record JBBKXN010000127.1, read on the forward strand.
TTATCGCCGTGCTACAACAGCCACATGAAGCCTCGATAAAGGCATCCTGCTTCAGCATCGCAGGGATGCCCATCGCATCCCAGATGCAATTACCATAGTAGGAGCGGTCTCCCACTTTGACGAGGAAAGGGGTGGGCACGGCTGAGAACGGGTTCGCCATCAGAATCTCACCGCTGCCTTTTTGCAAGACAAGGATGTGTCCATCGGCGAGACGCTGGAAAGAGGCACTGACATCATCCGGTGAGCGCGAGAGAGCAGACGATGTCTCCGCCATTGTCGGGGGCAGCCCTTCGCACATGACATAATCATAGACGTGGCAGCGGATTGCTTTATCGAAAGCTATCTTTTCTTGTTCGGCATCCATACCTTGTTCCTCCGAATTACATGACGCATAACTTATGATTGATCGGAATCGTTCCGCCCAATCGCCTCTTTTCGAGTATCATGCATAACGATTCGGCATAATACCCTGATTTGCTGTGTTATACGGAATGATTCCGCATAAGCACTCTATATGCGGAGATTATTATACGATAGATTTTCTCACGCGCAATCATGTGTCAAAAAACCTGGGTTTTCTGACACTTTGACTTTCAATTCGTTTCAAACAGGCTTTCAAAACGGTTGAGGATTTTTGACAGAGTTTTTTGACACTTTATTTAGATTGACATAATAAGATCTAGTAT
>JBBKXN010000128.1:0-21452 GCA_037969475.1 Pyrinomonadaceae bacterium
AGTGCGTTTTATCTTCCCCGCACGAAGGGTTTTCTCAAAAACACAGAGGTCGAGGCAACAATAACCCTGACGGCAAAAGGTGATACCGGGCGTTTAGTAAACGAAACTTCGCCAAGCGGCGACGCCGTTACGGTGCGCCAGCGGCATTCTTTTGTCGAGCTTCCTGATGACAACTACAGACCCCGCGAATTCGACCCGCGAATAGGTGCCTTTGCGATCAGTTTTTACGATTATGCTACTGACATCGGCGAGAATCTCGAAAAACGTTGGATCGTACGTCATCGGTTAGCGAAACAGGATCCGGCGGCCGCGGCAAGCGAAGCTGTCAAACCGATCGTCTATTACGTAGATAATGGAACTCCAAAAAAGATTCGTGACGCTTTGATCGAAGGGGCGAGCTGGTGGAATCAGGCTTTTGAAGCTGCGGGTTTTACGAATGCGTTTCAGGTAAGAACTTTGCCGGCTGACGCAGATCCGATGGATGCCCGCTATAACGTAATAAACTGGGTTCACCGATCGACCCGTGGATGGGCTTACGGTTCAAGCGTTGTGGATCCGCGAACAGGGGAAATAATCAAGGGCGTCGTAACACTCGATTCCCAGCGCGCAAGGCAGGATTTCCTAATTGCTTCGGGTTTTGCTCCGCAATATGCTTCGAGCGCTATGTGCGATTTTGCGGCGATGCCGGATGTAGATTATTTGACGAACGCAGATTCCAAAACGGATGCGGACGCGATGAGCGTCGCGAGAATTCGACAGCTTTCCGCACATGAGGTTGGACACACTCTTGGTTTTGCGCACAACTTTGCGGCGAGCACATATGGCCGCGGATCAGTGATGGATTATCCGGCACCGGTCATCGAGATCAAAAACGGGCAATTGGATTTTTCAAACGCCTACGCGTCAGGAATTGGTGTGTATGATAAGTGGGTAACGCAGTTTGCTTATTCGGAGTTTCCGGCCGGAAAAGACGAAAAACAAATGCTTGAAAATATTCTTCAAACTGGTATCCGAAACGGCTATCTGTATATTTCCGATGGCGATACGAGACCGGCGAGCGCGGCGCATCCATTGGCGAATCTTTGGGATAACGGCAATGACCCGGTTGCCGAATTAAAGCACGTAATGGAGATCCGACGGATCGGACTCAAGAATTTCGGCTTGAAAAACATCAAAGAAGGCGAACCTCTCTCCGAGCTCGAAAATAGATTGCTTCCGCTTTATCTGCATCACCGATATCAAACCACGGCAGTGATAAAATCCATCGGCGGCGTATATTACAGCTATTCGGTAAGGTCTGGCAACGATGCAAATCCATCACGGGTATTTGAAATTGTTCCGGCGGCACGTCAGCGGGAAGCTTTAAATGCAGCACTCGAAACTCTAAAACCCTCAGAACTTGCTATTTCCGAGCGTATTTTGGAGATAATTCCGCCGATGGCTACAGGCACTAATTCAAGCAGATCCGAGCTTTTTCCAAAACGTACGCGGCCGATATTTGACCCGATCGGTGCCGCCGAAGTTGCGGCTGACATGACCATAACCGCCTTACTCGAACCAAATCGCGCTGCGCGCTTGATCCGGTTTCATGCACAGGAACGATCGAATCCGCATTTTAGCGAGGTCGTAGATTCGTTGATCAAAACGGGGTGGAAGCCGGCATCTTCGGTAAATGCGTATCAAGCTGAAATTCAGCGAACAGTTCAAAATGTGATCGTTTACGATCTTATGCAACTTGCCTCGAATGAAAACGCACAAATGCAGGTAGCGGCAGTTGCAACATATGGTTTACAGCAAATCGCATCAATAGTCAGAACTCGTAGTAAACAAAATACTGAGAACGCATTCGACCGCATGCTGCTTGAGAATATTGAGAAATTCCTCGCGCGACCTTCCGCGCCGCGAAAACCAAATGATATATTACCTGAACCACCAGGTGATCCGATCGGTTCGAATTAATTTTAGTACAGCCTTGATAATGATTATATGAGATTTAGAAAACATAAATTTTTTGCGAGTATTTTTCTTTGTTCTTTCTTCTTTACGGCTCTCGTCTATGCGGATCCGGTAGATGAATATGTGCAGTCAATGATGGCTGAAAACCACATTCCGGGTGCCGCGGTCGCCATAGTAAAAGACGGGAATATTATTAAGACTAAAGGTTATGGTGTAGCGAGCGTTGAATTCAATGCACCAGTCACAACCAATACGGTTTTTGAGATCGGCTCCGTTTCAAAACAAATTACGGCGGCGGCCATTATGATCCTTGTCCAAGATGGCAAAATTGATCTAGATGAAAAAATCTCGATCTACTTAAGCGACACGCCCGAAGCTTGGGAAAATGTCACGGTCCGAAATCTCTTAACCCACACCTCCGGTGTTAAAAGCTACACGACCACCGGCGGTTTCGAACTCTCCAAAAGGTATACCGTAGATGATTTTATCGACGAACTTAGCAAATACCCGCTTGATTTCGAACCGGGCTCAGCATATCGGTACAGCAACAGCGGCTACAGCCTTTTAGGATATATAATAGAATCAGTTTCGGGTGAAACCTACTGGGAATTTCTGCGCGAAAGGATTTTCTCGCCGCTGAGAATGGATCACTCTGCAGACCGCGATCCGCAGTTTATTATTCCCAACCGTGCGACCGGTTATGAGTGGGAGAAAAATCGACTTGTCGGTCGCGACTACGAATTGACCGATCTTTTCAGCGCAGGAGCAATTGTTTCGACCATTGATAATATGGCGAAATGGGTTATCGCACTTAGAGGGCAATCGCTACTGAAAAATTCCAGCAAAGAGGAGAGCTGGAAACCATTTAAGTTAAATGACGGGAAAGACAGCCAGTATGGTTTAGGCTGGAATATTGTCGATCTGCGCGGACAGAATGTTGTTCGCCATGGCGGTCAGACTGCGGGATTTGCCGCAAACGTTTCCAGGTACGTCGATTCGGATCTTTCGATCGTCGTGCTGACGAATCTTGGAACGCAGGGACTCGGTAGCGACATCGCTTTGGGGATCGCAAAACTTTATATTCCTACGTTATCTCTAAAATCATTAAAACCAAGCGCTTCTTCCGAGCCCACGGCCACGCGCGCGATAACCGTATTTCTAAATGATGTGCTGCGAAACAAGCCAAATGCGAGTGTGCTTACCGATGATTTGATCGTAAAACTTTCGACCGAGCGCGCGATGGCCGAGAATGAGCGTATTTTGTCTTTCGGAAAGATCACAAAAATCGAGCTGATCGATCTGAAGTTTTCCGATGTTACAAAAATTTATCAGTATCGCGTCGAAACTGAGAAAAGACTCATGCTCTGGAGTTTCTCGCTGGATCCAACCGGCAAAATTTCCAACATAAGCCTTTTAGAAGAGGAATGAAGATCTAGATTTCAAACTTCATCACGAATCTAAATCTATTGTTTTGGATACTTCGGAAAAGCTCCATTTTTCGGCTTGGTCGCCGGATTTTTTCGAATTTCTTCCAAGGTCACCTGAACGGCTCTTTTTTCGAGCTGCAGATCACGTCCTTGCCTCCAAAACTTTGGATCAAGATCGACATCGATGTACGGTGCGACGCCTTTATTTTCGACATCCAATTCGCCTTTTTCGTTTCAAAACGCAACTCTCGGCGCGGTCACGGCTCCTCCGTCCATCAAGGTCGGATACGGATAGATCCCGACGAGTCCGCCCCAGGTTCGTTTCCCGACTATTTTGCCAAGATTCGCTTTTCTAAATTATTTATCAAACTTTATTTGAAACGAGTGGTTGAACCCAGCCTCAATGTTACGGGCGTTTTCCTTCGTACCACGCCGGTTTGAAGTCTGAATTCAGCAGCCAGTTTATTGGCGCTATCATAGAATTTATTGAGCGGGTCATATGCACAAAATCTATCGTTTTTATCTCATCGGATGCTTGATGATAATCCGTATGTAAACCATAGCTCGAAACTGTATGTGCGATTATTCCTTCCCTTGCAAGGGTGTAATTATCCGAACGCTGAAAGAAATTCTGATCGGGATGCGGATCGGCAACGAGCATTGCACCCTGCTTTGCGAGCTCTGAGCCCAGGTTTGAGCGGTCATACCCGGTCAACCAAAGTTCATTTGGCTTCACCTTTTCGTCGGCGCGACCAAGCATTTCAAATTGCAGATTGGCTATCAGTTTCTCCTTTGGAAATGCTAAATTTTGAACAAAATAGCTCGATCCAAATCCGCCCGCTTCCTCGCTGCCGTAAAAAGCAAAAAACACGGAGCGCTTTGGCCGTTTCGAGGCGGCAATAACTCGTCCAAGTTCGATCACGGCGACACACCCGGAAGCATCGTCATCTGCCCCGTTAAATAGCTTGTCGTCACCCGGCGCATTTTCTCTTATGCCAAGATGATCCATATGGGCGCTTAACAAAATCACTTCCGCGGATAGTTTCGCGTCGGTGCCTTTTATCATTCCGACCGCATTCCACGTTTTTCGCGTCTCAGGTTTGTCGAGTTTCCCGCTAATTTCAATATTTGTGCCCTCGCCCGATTCGGCAAGCTTGGCTGCGGCCGCTTTGCTCAAGATAAAAATTCCTGTCGATGGATTATCCTTTCCTCCCGAGATAGACGTGAAACTCACGGGGCGCGAACCCGTCCGTTCCCATCCAGAACGCCAGCGCGACGTTTCTTCTATAATTATTGCCGCCGCACCGCTCCCCGCGAGGCTTCCAAATGATTCGCTGAGCGCTTTTGCTTCATCATCACTTTTTGCTTGAACGAAAACGACAGCACCTTTTTGGGGAGTTTCCCCGGGGCTAATTATTTGCAGCTTTCCGGATATCTTTTCGGTCGCCATTCGCAGCACAAGCATCTCATTTCCGTGTTCAAGGCTGACATCGGAATAGCTAAGTTTTGGTGTTTCAATAAACGAATTCCGCGAGATATTTATAGTTTGAATATAAGTAGGATTTCCCTCAGAATCCTTATCTCCCGCCGGCTCAATACCAAACTGCTTCATTTGCGAAGCAAGATATTCTCCCGCGAGAAGCTCAAACATCGTGCCGCTGCCCCGCCCCTGCATCGCATCGCTTGCGAGGAACTCCATATGAGCACGCACATTTGTTTCCTTGATCGGATTTTGTGCTGAGACAAATATAACCGAGTTTAGGAAAAGCACGGTTACACACATGAGTTTAACGAGGTATCTTGATTTCATATTTTTCGGTAGACAAGGTTTTGGTCAACTATGTCGAAACCTTTGAGAAGGTTCATTTTAAGACCCGAGTATCGGGTTCCTAAAATTTCAATTCGAGCTCACCATCTTTTTCCGAAACCGAAACGCTTCCGCCATCTTTCAGTTTTCCAAAGAGAATTTCTTTGGCGAGAGGTTTTTTGATCTTTTCGTGGATAAGGCGCTGCATTGGGCGTGCACCATATTTGGAATCAAAACCGTTTTTCGCAAGCCAATCGCGTGCTGCCTCGTCGAGCTGAACAATCACGCGTTTTTCCATCATCTGAGCATTTAGTTCCTTGATGAATTTATCGACTATGAGCTTAATGATACTTAGATCAAGCGGTTTGAATGCAACCTGTGCATCGAGACGGTTTAAGAATTCAGGCATAAATGTGCGTTCGATCGCGCCCTTTGCCGAGCCCTTTGTGTTTGCTTCATTTTGAAAACCGATTCCGCCCGATGAAAGCTCGCGCGCACCGGCGTTTGTTGTCATTATCAGGATAACGTTGCGAAAATCTGCTTTCTTGCCGTTGTTGTCGGTAAGCGTTGCTGAATCCATCACCTGAAGCAGAAGATTAAAAAGATTTGGATGAGCTTTTTCGATTTCGTCCAGAACCAAAACGGAATGGGGATGCTTCATTATCGCTTCGGTAAGCAAACCGCCCTGATCAAACCCGACATACCCTGGAGGCGCACCGATCAGACGCGAAACGGTATGCGATTCGGCATATTCGCTCATATCGTAACGCAGGAATTCTATTCCTAGAGTTTCCGCAAGCTGTTTCGAAAGCTCGGTTTTGCCGACACCTGTCGGACCTGAGAAGAGAAATGCCCCGACCGGTTTTTCCTCGTGTCCCAAACCCGCGCGAGAAATCTGAATTGCACTGACGACCTTTTCGATCGCGTCGTCCTGACCAAATATAACTTTTTTGAGCTCCGGCTCGAGCGATTTGAGCTGATCTTTCTCATCGGCAACAACCGTTTTTGGCGGGATCTTCGCCATTCGCGCAACTGTATTTTCAACCATCTGAACGGAAATTTTCTTTGGTCGTTTGTCCGCGGGCAGAAGCTTGATGCTCGCGCCGACCTCATCGATCACGTCAATCGCCTTATCGGGCAAAAAGCGATCGTTGATATATTTTCCGGCAAGCTCGGCGGCGCTCCGTAAAGCTTCTTCAGTGTATTTTACGCCGTGATGCTCCTCGTAGTATTTTTGCAATCCTTTAAGGATTTCGAAGGTTTCTTCAATCGTCGGCTCCGATATCTCTATTTTTTGAAAACGCCGTGCAAGTGCTCGATCGCGTTCGAATGCGGCCTTATACTCTGCATATGTCGTCGAGCCAATACATCTTATTGTGCCGCTTGCGAGCGCCGGTTTTAGAATATTCGAAGCGTCCATCGCACCGCCCGAAACCGCTCCGGCTCCGACGATCGTATGAATTTCGTCGATAAACAAAATAGAATTTTCATGTTTTTGAAGGTCTTTGATGATCGCCTTAAACCGTTGCTCAAAATCGCCGCGATAACGCGTGCCCGCTAAAACGGCTCCCATATCAAGCGCAAAAACCTTTGCGTCAGCGATCACATCCGGAACTTCTTTATTTGCAATACGAAGTGCTAATCCTTCCGCGAGCGCCGTTTTTCCTACGCCGGGTTCTCCGACATAAAGCGGATTATTTTTCTTGCGGCGGCAGAGCACCTGAATTGTCCGTTCGATCTCGGCTTCGCGACCGATCAGCGGATCTATCTCACCATTTTTTGCCGCGGCGACGAGCTCAACGGTAAATGATTCCAAAGGCTTTTTCTTTTTCGTTTGCTGTCCTGCGCGCTCTTCGGCAAATTCACCGTCAATTTCCAATCCCTCGAGCAAATCATCGTCAAAATCATCGATCTTTGAAATTCCATGCGCAATGAAATTGAGCACATCGAGACGTGAGATCCCGTGTTTTTTTAGTATGTAAACTGCCTGCGAATTTTCAGCCTGGTAAATTGCCGCAAGGATATTTCCGCCGTCAACCCGCATCTGTCCGCTTCCTTCGGCCTGGAGTAGTGCATATTGGATCGTTGATTGAAATGAAGAGGTAAGCTCCGGCATCTGCTTATATTCTTCGGGGAGCTTTTCGAGAGAATCGAAGTATTCTTCCAGGTCTTTCCCAATCTCTTCGATCTTTCCGCCGCAATTATAAAGAATATCGCGAGCCGACTTGTCGTCAATAAGTGCATACAACAAATGCTCAAGCGTCACATACTCATTCGCACGGCGAACCGCTTCATCAACCGCAAAACTCAACGTTTCTTCTAATTCTTTCGTCAACATAATAGCTCTAATAAAATATATTAACAGATTTTTGTCGATAAGTTCCGTAGCGAATTTGAACATTTCTTTTATGCTTTTGGATCCATCGATGCGCAAAAAGTTGATCGGATCGCGTCACTCGGCGGTGATAGAATTGGGGAAAATTACAATCAGGAGAAATTGCAATGTCAATAGTCTACAGAAACGATAGTGATAATATGACGCACCAGGTTTGGGCACAGCGGCAAGCCAACTCCTGCGCCATCGCCAGCATCTGGATGGCGCGTAATCAAGCCATGCAGATGACGGTAAATGAAGAAGAGTGGTCTCTGGCGTGGAGAATCTACAATCAGGTTGTTCAGGGCATGGTTTTATACCCGGAGGCTCCCGCTCCGATGTCGCTTCGTCAGAGTGCCCACCAGGCAAATCAGAACACATTTCAAAATATGTTTGCCGCAGCCGGCACATATATGCCGCAGGTCGCCCAGGCGCTTAGAAACGAAGGACTGACGGTTTCGACAACAAGTTTCTCTCCGGGTACAATGGTTAACGCTGCCAAGCTTTCAGATACAACGCCGGCTATCATCTTGCTCGGCTGGTATAAGGGTACTCAAAGAACTGGCGGTCACTTTATAGTCGCTTCCCGTAAAACGCGCGCCGGTAAAATCGTTTATCTGGATCCCTGGGGCGGGGAATTGCGGGAGCTCGGCGTCGGTCCTAACTACCAAGCCACCGGCAGGTTTGAGCAGCTCGTCTACATCTCGGCATGATCAAATCGGCGGGCTTTATAGACATACGATTTCATGAATCCTGCCGTCACTCTTCTTCAATCGTACATAAAAACGGAAACTCATGCTTCTTCGCCAGGTTCATCGCTTTCTCGGCCTTCATATTGGCGATCTCATATGGATAAACACCCGCGATTCCCAAACCCTCATTGTGCACTTTCATCATTATCGCAAATGATTCGCCATCCGAGCGTTTAAAAACTTTATTTAAGACAAAAACGACAAACTCCATCGTTGTAAAATCGTCGTTATGGAGCAAGACCTTATACATTTTCGGCTCTTCGAGACGCGTTTCGCTTTCGGTCAGAACCTGCTCGTCACCTTCATGTTCGGGAAATTCCGGCATATAGATATTTTGCCACAGAGATACTTGAGGTTAAAAGGGCAATTCAAACAAGATCGTCAGGATAAGCAAAATCGGACAATTCCCATCTTGAAATTCCTGCCCGTCCTATTTGAAAGCCTTGCTAAATCTTCTTAACTTCAAAAAAGGTCTTGATAGCGTCGTATTTATCGCCATTCTCCAGGATGTCGAAAACTTTCTCGTAGTTTTCCAGGCCTTCGATCTTATGGGTCATCATTTTTGAAAGCCAACCGGGGTACATCGCTTCGGCGAGTGCAAAATCGCGAATTCCCATTTCAAAATGTTCGCGGTTGGCATTTACGGTCCCGACCATTACACGGTTTCCGAGTACAAACTCCTGATTGATCTTATCGGATTCCACGCCGTCGGTTTTTCGTGTGCCGCCGGTTACAGAGGCGAGAATCAAAACACCGTTTTCGTTAAGAGATTCCATAGCTTCAAAAATGATCGGTGAATATCCGGTGCATTCGAATATCAAATCGTATTCACCATATTTTTTAACGGAATCTCTTACTGAGAGCTTTTTCGTCGAATCATAGGTCGCGCCGATTTCCTTCGAGAGATCCGCATTCAAATATCCTTTCGAATCCTGCAAACCAAATCCGTGAACTTCAAAACCCCTCAGACGCAATGCCAGTATAGTTAAGAGCCCGACATTCCCGGTCCCCAAAACGGCTGCGGTTTTCGGTTTCCAGATATCGAGTCTTTGCTGAATATCTTCGGCTTGTTTTAACCCTTTTTCGATAATAGAAATAGGCTCGAGCAAAACGGCGACCTCGGCGAGTGTTGGCGGAACCTTTATCAGAAACTCCGCGTCTTCGGCGTAAAACTCAGCCCAATAACCATGAATTCGTGAAATTCCGCGTTCGTAATATTCGCTGTCGGTCGTAAAATCCTGCTGCCCGATAGTGTCATAAATACTGTGTCCGAAAGGTCTGCGAACCGTCGCGACCACAAAATCGCCCTTCTCCAAATCCTTTACGTTTTTGCCGACTTCCGTAACACGTCCGAAATTTTCGTGTCCAAGCACAAGAAAATCCGATCCCTCCGGTGCAACCCCGTATTCACCTGCGTTTATCTCGCGATCCGTTCCGCATGCGCCGACTCTCAAAACTTCAACCAACACTCCATTGCCGTCCTTAATATCTGAGATCTTCGGTTTGTCCATCTCGACAAGTTTTGCCGAGTTTTTTTCTTTTGGTGTAATTGCAACAGCTTTCATGGGATTATTTTAACAGGGATCAACGGGATGAAGAGGATAAATCAATTCATTTGTAAAATCTTTTAAGTTTTCGGCACGAATCTCTGTAGCCCCGTAGCCCGAGTGTCAGTAGCTCAGGTGTCAGTAGCCCGCCCGTTAGGAAGGGCTCCCGTCATCATCTCTAAAGATTGACGGTGGTCCAAAAAGCTCATGGGTTAAGTTTCCGCCCGCATGTCTGTAGCCCCGGTGTCAGTAGCCCTTCCTAACGGGTGGGCTACTGATACTTCATCCCTGTAAAAACCTTTCTATTTCGCGTAATACCCGCTTTTGCTTTTGACGGTGAGATCAGCGCGTCCTTTTATTTTCACATTTACAGCTCTCCACGAGCCGTCGCGATCTTCGTTTCTTGATTCATACCCGACGCTGTAGACTTCGCTCAGGTCATTGATAATTCGCTCGTAAATACCGTTTAGGTCCTCCAGCTGAGCTGCCCGATAAAACTGCCCTCCGGATTCTTCGGCCAGAAATTCCAGACCGCGCCTTGCCTGCCGATAAGATTTTGGGCTCGCGTAAGTTCCGGAATATCCATTTTCCGTGTCGAGATAGATTGAAAAAAGAGTTGTCTCATTTTTACGAACAGTTTCGAGCAGATCAGTAAATGTGATCTCTGATGGCCTCGAAGAATAAAAATAACTTCCGGCGCGCTGTCTGGCGCGGTTTTGCATCAGCGAATTATCCACACCATCCGTCATAAATACTACTGCGCTGCGCCGGTCGGGATCTTGTTTTGATAAAAGTTTCTCATATGTAAATTCAAGGGCATCCCAAACCCGCGATGTGCCGTAATCGTCTATTTTTCGAACCTTTTCGTAAAGCTTTTGTTTATCCGAAGAAAATTCTGAGACGATACTTATTCGATCCGTAAAGGCGACGATCGCTATCCGGTCTCCGGGTCTTGCGAGCTGAATAAAACGCGCGGCAGATTCGGCAATGAGATATTGTTTTTCCCGAGTCGAACCGGAGAGATCTAAGAGGAGTACAAGGTCAAACGGAGTATCCGTAGTGGAAAAAAAGGCGATGTCCTGCAGTTCACCATTTTCGTAGACGAAAAAATCTTCCTTTTTGAGATCAAGTCCGCGTGTACCGAGCAGATCTTTGTTAAGGACACGCAGGTTTAGATTTACGAGGCCGCTTTCTATATTCAGGATCTCATCGTCATTTTCGGTCAGACCCAGATCGGCGTCATTTGTTTTTGAGATTGGCAGCACGGATTTCTTACTTGTAAGCTGCGGCGGAAGCGGCATCGAAACAACGATCGTCCGATAATCCATCTCGATCAGCTTAATAAACTCGGCAAGCGGCGGCAGATCATAAGATTTTCGCCAGCGGTCAACATTCGCTTTGTTTTCCAAAGCGTATAGATAGCCGATCTCGTCGCGGATCTTGATCTGTGTCCCGAAGATCTGCTTGCCCCGCTCAGCGATTCGTTTCTTGTCGAGAAGGGCTGCAAGATTGGCTTTCGAAATAAGGCCCGCTTTTGCGGCTTCGGCGAGCACCGGAAAAAGCTGATCCTGAATTTCAAGCTCGTCGCTATTTCTTATGATAAAGAGCATCGCTTCGACGCCGTCATCGCCGACAATTTCTTTTCTCAACCATCCGGTTTCTTTAAGAATCCCGCATACGCGAATGAGATTGTTTTTGTTTTCGCGGTTTGATCTTGCCGCGATCAACTCGGCATTTTTAGTGTCCTCAAACGCTTCGCGGTTTAACGATTCGCGCTTCTCCTGCATTGACAACAGTTCTCGTTTCAGCCGTTTGTCCTTCTTTACTTTGTAAGGATTTCTAATTGTGCGGATTATTTGAGCGGCTTCATTTTCAGTTAAGCAAGCATTCTGAGCAATCGCGTTGCTTGGCCAGGACGCCAATAAAATTACAGAAAGAAATGAAAATTTAGCGACGAATCGAATCATAAATTGTTACTCGGGCGTTTCATCATATTCACCGATCTGCTTGAGGATCTTCCCGATCAGGCCTGTCCAGCCCGTTTGGTGGCTCGCGCCTAATCCTTTTCCATTGTCTCCGTGAAAGTATTCATAAAAGAGCGGGTAATCTTTAAAATGCTCGTCCGACTGAAATTTTTCGCTGTTGCCAAAAACGGCGCGCCGCCCATCTTCATCTGTCAGGAAAATATTTGTTAAACGTTTTTCCAGTTCTTGCGACACCTCCCAAAGCGTCAACATTCTTTCGGAACCGGTTGGAAATTCGATCTTAAATTCGTCGCCGTAATAATAGTCAAATTTCTGAAGCGATTCGATTATCAGGTAGTTCATTGGAAACCAGATCGGACCGCGCCAATTTGAGTTTCCGCCAAACATCCCGCTCCTTGATTCGCCGGGTTCGTATTCTACTGAATGACTTTCGCCGCCGATATCAATTTTATACGGATGCGATTTGTGATAGCGCGAAAGCGCACGAATCCCGTAATCGGATAAAAATTCGTTTTCTGAAAGCATCACCCGAAGGATGCGTTTTAGACGATCCGTATTTACGAGTGCGAGCAACCGGCGCTGATCTTCGCCTTCCGCCTGGAGACATGCAATGTCATCGATCATCTCGGGTCGGTTTTTGATAAACCAATCGGTACGGCGTTTGAAATCCGGAAGCTTATCAAGCCAGCTCTCCTCCAAGGTTTCGACCGCAAATAGCGGGATCAACCCAACCATCGAGCGAAGGCGAATTGGAATATTGCGTTGGTTTGGCAAGTGTAGAACGTCATAATAAAAACCATCCCGCTCATTCCAAAGCTCGGTGTCCTCGTTTCCTAGATTGTTCATCGCATCCGAAATATAGACGAAGTGTTCGAAAAACTTACTTGCGACGTCTTCATAGACTTTGTCTTCGTTTGCGAGTTCGAGCGCGATCGCCAGCATATTCAGGCAAAACATCGCCATCCAGGATGTTCCGTCCGATTGCTCGATGTGTCCGCCGGTGGGCAACGCAGCGCTCCGGTCAAACACGCCGATATTGTCGAGTCCTAAAAATCCTCCTTCAAAAACATTGTTGCCTTCCTCGTCTTTGCGGTTTACCCACCACGTAAAATTGAGCAGCAGTTTATGGAAGATCTTTTCTAAAAACGCACGGTCGCCATTTCCACTTTCCTTTTTTTCTATTCGGTAAACGCGCAGCGCGGCCCAGGCGTGAACGGGAGGGTTGACATCACCAAAAGCCCATTCATAAGCGGGGATTTGCCCGTTTGGATGCATGTACCATTCGCGAAGAAGCAGCACGAGTTGGCGTTTTGCAAACCCCGGGTCGAGGACAGCGAGCGGGACGCAGTGGAACGCAAGATCCCAGGCTGCATACCAAGGATACTCCCATTTATCGGGCATAGACACGATGTCGTCATTATAAAGATGTTTCCATTCGGAATTTCTTCCGTTTTTACGCTCCGCGGGCGGAGGGGAAAATTCTTCGTCTCCCTCGAGCCATTCTTTTACGACATAGTGGTAAAATTGCTTTGACCAAAGCATTCCGGCAAAACCCTGCCTCATTAAGTTTTTTGCGTCTTGGCTCAGATTATCCGGCACAACGGACGCGTAAAATTCATCCGCCTCTTTTATCCTGGACTTAAAAACATCTTCGCAACTGTCAATAAACGCATCGTGTGTTGGAAACGATTTATTTTCTCCTGCTCCCTTTGCGCTCAAACGCAGATAGACCGTTTCCTTTTCTCCTCCGGGGATGTTTAGCGAATAATGAACGGAAGCTTTTGTGCCAGCTTGATTTGGGTTTACCGCTCCGTGCTTATTTCGAACTACCGCTTCTCCAATACCGTCTTTTGTATATGGCAAACCATTTTTCGAACCGTAAAGCGTTTCGAAATTTGTCTCATTCTCGGTAAATAAAAGCTGCGAAGAACCTTCACACAAAAGCCTGTATTTTCCGCCTTTTTTGTCGTCAATTTCGATTGCCGAAAGATTCTCTGCATCAACGGGAATTTCCCGCATTTTTGGTTTCGCGGCGTTATCAAACCACGACCAGGTGTTTCGAAACCAGGCGGTCGGCAAGATGTGAAGCGGTGCCGATTGTGCACCCCGGTTGTGAGCCGTGATCTTTATACAAATATCTTCAGAATCAGCCTTCGCATACTCAACAAAAACATCGAAATACTTATCCTGATCAAAGATACCGGTGTCGATCAGCTCATATTCCGATTGAGTTTTGTCCCGCTGAGCGTTTTCCTCGCGTAAGTTTTCATATGGAAATTCCTCCTGCGGGTACTTGTAGAGGTATTTCATATAAGAATGGGTGGGCGTCGAATCGAGGTAATAATAGTATTCCTTGACGTCTTCGGCGTGATTTCCTTGCGGTCCGGAGAGCCCGTATAATCTGTCTTTTAGGATTTTATCCTTGCCATTCCAAAAGGAAACCGCAAAGCAAATCTTTTGTTTCCGGTCACAGATCCCGGCAATTCCGTCCTCGTTCCAACGATATGCCCTCAAATGAGAATGCTCAAAAGGGAAATAATCCCACGCCGAGCCATCCGCGGAATAGTCTTCCCTAACGGTTCCCCAGGCGCGTTCGCTAACGTAGCAGCCCCAAAGTTTCCAATCTTTTTCGCGTTTATTGGCAGCGTCCAGACGCTTTGCTTCAGCATTCAAATCGAATTTCTCCATTCATACTTATTATGTGATTTAGGATGTCATATATTCGTCTGTCTCGTCTAGCAGTTATTTAAGTGTGTACTTAGTTACCACTTTTTTCTAGACGTACTCCCGTTTTTTTGGTAAATTCTCAACAGAAGTAAATCAATAGAACATTTTTTTCGGAAATAATTCGGGTCGGTCGATTTCCCCTAAATTATTGAAAAAGCTCGACTATTGGTGATTTCTAAAAACTATCATAACAATGAATAACGATTGGGTTTCGAGTAAAAACGGGAAGGCGAAAACTGCGTCTGCGAAGAAGGCAGCGCCAAAGCGTGTGACAAAACTGACAGCGCTCGACGAACAGAAATTTAAAGAGCGAATAATCGAAATTCAGGAGGAAATCGCAGAAGGGCTCGGGAAATCGGCGGAAGAAACCGCGCTTCACGTTAAGGAATATCACGAGTTGACGCGTGAGCAAACGGCGCAGGTTGATGCCTTTCATTCCCAATCACTAGAAATTCGCGGCCGCCACAAGGAAGCGTACGACCTTGTAGAATCCTATATCGAATCAAGAAATCGGCAGGGTCTCAGTGTCAATACCGATATCTTAGTTTCAAATCAAGCTGCTGTTTCGCTATGCCATGTAGACGAGATCGAAAAGGCTTTGGTTTTGATCGAGAAAACTATTTCGAAGGTTGAATCAGAAAGAAACGAAAATTTCCTTGGCGCGGTTTTTCTCACAAAAGCCGAAATCAATAAAAATCGCGGCGAAATCGAATTGGCCATCGAAGATTCGGACGACGCTTTGGATCATTTTCGCGATGTTGCCGATTGGCGCGGAATGGCCTGGGCATATTACCAACTGGGCACACTTTCCTTAGCACAAGGCTTGGCGAAAAAATCTCTCGATTATTTTAATCTCGCCGTACAGATGATTGGAGAAAACTCCGAACCGGTCGTTTTAGGTAGAGTTTTCGCCGATATGGCGGGCGCACATTGGGTACAAAATGATGCAAAAATTGCGGTGGAATGTTTGGAGAAAGCCCTGGACTTTTTCAGACAAACCGAAAACGAACTCCAGCAGCTCTTTGCATATAACGACCTTGGCGTAAGTCTTATGCTTTTGGGCGACTGGCTCCGTGCGGAAAAATCGATAAGCAGATCGCTCGAGATCGCGGAGAAACTTGAGCATCCGCATCTGCCGGGTATTTATGATTCTTTGGGTGAACTAAAACTTTTAAAATGCGAGTATGCCGAAGCCGCCGATCTCCTCGACGCAGGAGTAAAATTATCAAAAGAGCAGGGAAACGCCTCTTATCTAGTGCAGAATTTGAAAACTTTGGCTAGGGTGAAACTTGCCGAAGAGAATTTTGATGAAGCGATCAGTATTGCCGAAAAGGCGCTAAAAACTGCAAACGAGCTCGGAGAAAAGGCCCTTGAAAATCTGATACGACTCGTTTTGGCCGAATCTTTTCTAGCTCTCGGAGAAACGGCTAAAGCAGAAACGGAGCTAAAAAATATAGATGAAGAGGATCCGGAATCAGATTTCTTTATTTTTGGGAATTTACAGAGGCTGCGCGGTCTAATCGCATTTAAAAACGAGGATGAGAAAACGGCGCTCAATTTCCTACGCCGTAGTTTAACGATTTTTGAGACCCGCGGCGACGTTTATCACAAGGCGCTTTTACATTTTGCGCTTGGCGATCTATATGCCGGAAAGAACGCGAAAACGGCTGCGGAACATTACGTCAATTCAAGCGAGATCTTCAGAAAGCTAGGCGTCAAGAAAATCTATAATGGAATAGAGAAGAAAATTCGCGAGCTCGAAAAGCCCGCAAAAAAAGGCGGAGCAGATGAAGAAGGCGAAGAGACCCACTATGTGAACACACAGCTTTTAATGCAAAGGCTGGCCGAAGCAACCGCTTCTCGCGAACTCCTTTTCCGCGAACTTGTCGCTATTCTTCAACAGGAAAGCAAAGCCGGAAGAATGCTTATTGCTGAACCGGGTGAAACCGGAAAATTCCAGCCAACGCTTGTTCACGGGTACACACCGGTCGAAAGCAATCAGCTTGCAAAAGAACTCGATGCGGCTATCCTCGGCGATAACCTTCGACTTTTTGCCAAGGAAAAAAATGCAAGCATTTTTCATTTAAAACCACCGAATGCGCCACCTGCCGCATTGCTGATCTTTCCAAAATATACGGCTAAACTTGAAAACGGCGGGAAGATAGAGCCGCTTTTGGGAATCGTCGAGCTCGGAATGGACGTTTGCGCTTTACGCGAGAAGGAAGGTGACGATCGGGTCGCGGCGGAGAAAAATCCTTTTATATCTCAAAGCATAATGCCGGGTTTTATCCATTCTTCACCCGCGATGACAAAACTCGTCGAGGAAGTTTATAAAATTCGCTCTTCAGATGTGACTGTGCTTGTGACGGGTGAATCGGGCACAGGTAAAGAACTCGTTTCACGTGCGATTCATTCAGTTTCAGATCGTAAGGAGAAGGTGTTTGTTCCATTTAATTGTACAGCGGTTCCAAAAGAGCTAACCGAAGGCCATCTTTTTGGATACAAACGCGGAGCATTTACAGGCGCGGCCAACGATTCTCCCGGAATGATCAAAACTGCCGATGGAGGCACACTCCTGCTTGATGAGATCGGCGATCTCCCAATCGATGTTCAACCAAAGCTCCTGCGGTTTTTGCAAGAAGGAGAGATTCAACCGCTTGGCGAAAAACGCCCGTTTAATGTCGATGTTCGAATAATTGCCGCGACAAATATGGATCTCGAAGAAAAGGTAAAGCAGGGATTATTTCGCGAGGATTTGTTTTATCGTATAAACGTAGTTCGCCTGCGCGTGCCTCCGCTTCGCGAGCGCCGTTCGGAGATCAAACAAATGGTTATGTATTACATCAACCATTATTCAGCCCGTTTTAATAAAAAGGACATTACGATCAAGCCGCAAACGATCGATCTTCTGATGGTCTCGGATTGGGAGGGGAACGTACGCCAGCTTTGCAATGAGGTCCAACGAATAGTCGCTCGAGCACACGATGGCGAGGTAATTACGCCCGATCATATTTCGCCTGAACTTAGAAAGACGCCTGTTCAAAAAACTTTCGATGAAAGCGGTAACGTAAAACCGCTCATTTCCGGAGGCAATACGCCGGGGATGTTTACCGTCGGTATGGAAGGAACGACGATCGAAGAAGCCGTCTCCGAACTCGAGACTCAGATGATAATGGACGCGATGCGCCGAAATGACGGAAATATCACACGCGTTTCAAAAGAGCTCGGTTTAACACGCCGCGGTCTCTATATGAAAATTGATAGATACGGTATAAAGCGTGCCTCGTAAATTAGCCTTATTCTCTTAACAAAACCGGATGAAAAAGCTGCCCGATAATTTTCGAGCGTTTACAGAAAAACTTCTTGATGAAATCGCTAACGTTGAAGGCTATCTTTCACCAAACGAAATTCGTTTTCTAACGCTTCTGGCTGCATGCCCGACTGCGAACGGCGAAATTCTCGAAATCGGAAGTTTCAAAGGAAAATCGACAATTATTTTGGCAAAGGCTTCTCGTTTAACCGAAAAACCTTTTGTCCACGCCGTCGATCCGATGGTCGCTCCCTCTGAAACCGATCCCGATTTAAGGGGTGAATCTTCTTCATATCCGGCATTTCAAAAGAATCTAGAAACCCAAGGCGTCGCAGATATTGTTGAGCTTCATCAGACTTTTTCATCCGAACTTGCAAAAACCTGGGACAAACCGATTCGCCTTTTATGGATTGATGGCGATCACACTTACAAAGGTACGAGCCTTGATTTAAAAGGGTTTGAAGCCCATCTGACGGACGGAGCAATTGTCGCGCTTCATGATGTGCTGCATGAATTCGAGGGCGGCATTCGTGTTTTCATGGAAGATATTTTGCTGTCACCGAATTTTGGCGCTTGCGGTTTTGTCGGGTCGATCGGTTGGGCTCAGTTTCACAACGACGCTCAAATCGGCTGGCAGCACCGTCAACAAAAACTCAAGCTTTATAAACGCCTGAGCAAGCTAATTCCCTATATTGTTTTCAAAAAAGAATTAAAAGGATTCGAGAAAAAGAAATATAAACTTTTGCGCTCGAGAGTTCCCCGCAAGGCGATGGCTCCAAAAGCCTGGCTGAAGAAGATAGCGTTTCAAGATCATGATTAAAACTAACGAATCTGTAACCGCCGAAATAAAGCTCTACTACGATCTATTCCTTCCTGAAACGGCCGCAAAGGGTGCTCCGCTTCTGATCTCGGTTCATGGCTACGCTGCGCACAAAGGCTATATGATGCGCGAGGCAAAACTCATCGCACCCGACAATTTTGTAATTGCATCGCTTCAGGCTTCCAACAAATTCTGGCGCGAAGCCTCAGACGGAGAATACAAGCTGGCTTTTGGCTGGCTAAACGATTTCAAAGCAGAAGAATCCGTTGCACTGCATCACACATTTGTCCTCGATGTGATCGACAAGCTGGCGGCCGACGAAACCATCGATCCCGGGAAAGTATTCCTCCACGGATTTTCACAAGCCTGCGCCCTCAATTTTCGCTTTGCCTTTACGCACCCTGAAAGTCTCAAAGGCGTGATCGGAGTTTGCGGCGGGATTCCGTCAGATCTCGATTCAAACCATATTTACAAGCCAACGCCCGCAGAAGTTTTATACCAGTACGGCGATGACGATATGTTTTATTCGCAGGAGAAATTTCTGGGTTTTGAAAAGAGCCTTAAAGAATTTCTGCCAAATGTCGAATCAAGAAAATATCAAGCAAAACATGAGATTACGCAGCATATGAGAAAAGACGCGAAATCATGGCTCAAAAAGCTTAAGTAAAACAGGCGCTTACGTACAACAGGCTGTTAGACTGTTCTCTTTTGACAGACTAACAGTCTGTCATAAAATTTCTACCGACTTTGCTTGTAACTCTTCGCAAGAAACCCCGGCGAAACTCCGATCCAATAAAGCCCCTGCCTGATCGACCATTTCATAAAAACCCAGATGAACCAACGATCTTCAAAACGTCGCGATGATGTCGTTACGGGCATTCTGATATTCACAAACCGTCCGAGTTTTTTCACCCGTTTATAAAAATCGACATCTTCAAAAAGCGGATAATTGCGAAATCCGCCCAGCTTTTCAAATATCTCCCGACGCACAAAAAACGCCGAATCCCCATAAGCAAGACCGATCGACCGAAGTTGAGGATAAAGCCACGTTAGAAACCGGGCCCAACTCCTGCTTCCCGAAAAGATCACTTCAAAGTTTCCGCCGATAACTTCAGAATAATTCAAAAATTTCTTGATCTGACTCGCGCTCCCCTGAACGGGGCGCGAATCGGCGTGTATAAACCACAAAACATCACCCGAGGCCTCTTTCGCACCCGAGTTTAGCTGCTCGCCGCGATTCGCATTTTTAAGCTTTACGAGCGAAAGTTTCTTTACCCCGTCGTAGCTTTCCACGATCCCAACGGTTCCATCCGTGCTCCCGCCATCGACCACAACGATTTCGCTGACATTAACCAGACGCGACAAAGCATCAAGCGTCGTTTTGATTAACGCTTCTTCGTTTAACGTAGGAATTACAACCGAGATTTCCATAAACTCAAACGATTAGAGATTAACACTATCCGGGCGAATTTTGACAAAATACTATTGAGGAAAAACATTGCGGTTCTCAATAAAAGCAGATATTTCCCGCGAATTATTATTCCGGTTTTAGTCCAACGAAAATCGTCCATTTTCGTCCGCCGATTTTCATTTTCGGTTGCAAAATCAAAGCCGGAATGTTATAAAATCAGTTCGTCTTTTGAAAGAAAGGCGATGACAAATTATTCCACAGTAGCTCAATGGCAGAGCATTCGGCTGTTAACCGAAGGGTTGTAAGTTCGAGTCTTACCTGTGGAGCCAATTTTAATAAGAGTCCGATTCATGTGAGTCGGGCTTTTTCATTTGCGATAAGGAAATCGGGTTCACGCAAGTACGTCGGCCGCGTCCTTGTGTTGCCAAAGTTCAACCTAATTTGAGATACAATGGATTCATGAAATGGTTAACAGGGATAGTCTCGATTGGAGCTTTTGCTGTGTTTTATGTTTTGGAAAAAAAACGCCCGCTTCGAAAGCAGGTAGAGAATAAAGAGATCAGCACGATCCGAAATCTTGCGATAGCTTCGCTCACCGCGGCCGCATTGAGCATCGTTGAAAAGCCCATAACAAAAAGACTCACGGGCTATGTAGAGAAAAATGATATCGGCTTGGTCAAATCGCTTGGATTACCCAAGACGCTCGAAACTTTGCTGGCAGTAATTTTATTGGATTACACGTTGTATATCTGGCATGTTCTAACTCATAAAACCCCGGTTCTTTGGCGCTTTCATAAAATCCATCATGCTGATTTGGATTTGACGGCATCTACGGCGATTCGTTTTCATTTTGTTGAAATGCTGATGTCGGTGCCCTGGCGGGCCGGACAAATTCTGCTGATCGGGGTTTCACCACAGGCTTTGCAGATTTGGCAAACCCTTTTGTTTGGCAACATATTTTTTCACCATTCAAATATCAGACTGCCAAAAGACATTGAAAAAATGCTGCAAAACTTTATCGTAACTCCAAGGCTTCACGGTATTCATCATTCGATCGTCGAGGATGAAATGGACTCGAATTGGTCGAGTGGACTGACAATATGGGATTTACTGCACGGCACTTATCGGGATGATGTTTCGCAGAATGAAATTACAATTGGTGTACGTGAATTTGGTGAGATAGAGAATGTTACGCTAAGGAAAATGTTAGCCGAACCATTTTCAAACGAAAAATAATCCGCGATCCATGGTTTAACTGTTTGACCCCTTAGTGTCAGAATATGTTACACAATTGACCCGGGGTTCAGTATTTGCTCACCCCAGGAAATTATGTTTA